>JADGEJ010000011.1 GCA_016744435.1 Lentibacter sp.
CGATTGACGACAAGATACGAAAAGCTGAAACGCAACTTCCTATCAATGGTTCAAATCTTCGCAATCAGATGTTGGCTGAATTGAGTCCACACCCTAGTCTAACCGAGACCCCGCGAGCAAGAGGCCGAGCGAGCCATCAGGCAATTGCCCGAGTTGTTCAAAGAAATTGAGAAAGTCGAAATTGTTATAAGTTTCGACCATCTTGTCACCTTGGAACCTAACAAAAGCCATGCCAGTGACTTTCACATCCCGCGTTTCGGCGAGGTTTGTTGTGCGCACTTCAATATGTGCTGAAAGCCAATCGCCGTCTTCATGGGCGCGCAGGATTGTTGCGCTTGGCGGGGTGCACAGGGCACAGACGGCAGTGACGAGTTTTTTGAAGTCGTCAGGGTCGACGGCAAAATCGGGCATAATGCCTGAGGCCCGCGTTTCGGCGGCAAATAACTCGTCGACAACTTCGAGGCGGCCCAATGTCCAAACCTGATCATACCATCGCTGTAGGATATCAGTTTTGTGGCCCATCTTCATTCTCCTGCCTGTTCAACAATCAGTAAATAGAAAGTCTGAAGGAATGGTAAGGAAGTGTATGAAAATGCTGGCTTCTGTTGCCGTCTGTCGAGCTGAAGGGGAAGGTGCCGGATTCTGTTGCCAGGCTCCGGCGGGCCCCGCCTTAGGTCGCTAAACGTAAGGACTTAGATTTCAACAGTTCCGGTCGCTTACGCGGCCATCGCCATTGGAGCACTATTGTCATTTGCAATTGTACATTTTGGGCCGATACGGTGGCACCCAGCCGAAACAAAGCTAACCCCTTTAGACGTTCGTCGATCCTATTTCGTCCCCATGATCCTCAAATGAAGGATGTTTGGTGGAGACGCCGGGTACCGCCCCCGGGTCCGATCCGCTTATTACGAGCGCGTTTATGTCCATAGTCTCCGAGGAGACAGCTTACATATAGTGGGTCTTTGCCGTGATTTGAAGGGGGAATATGCGGGCGGGGTTTTGCGCCGGTGTTTGCAGGGCTATCGCTGAGCTGATACCAGCGCATTGAAGGTTTTATTAGGGGTGGCGTTTTGACAATTGGCTTTGAGATACTTATTGCAGCAATCACAGATGTATTTGCAAACTGGCGGCAAGCCTTGCGCATCCTGATTGCGCCTCTGGCTGTGTTGATTGCGGTGAGTGTTTGGGCCAACCAAACTGCACATTCATTTCAAATATGGGTTGGCCTCATCGCAGTGCTCGTAGACTTTTTCTTCCTAACTGTCGTTGCTGTTGGCTGGCATCGCTTTATCTTGCTTGAAGAAAACCCCGGTGCATTGACGCCGCGCCTTCCCGTTAAGGCAATGTTCGCATACTTCATTTCATGGTTTGCAGTTACGATAATTATCGCATTGTCTTTAACTGCCATCGGGGCCGTGCTGTTTTTCGGCTACAAGCTGCTTGAGAAAACGGGGATCTTTGACAGGTTTGTTGATTTTTCGACGATGGTTCCCGAAAGCATACTTGTCGGGGCGTTTTTCTTTGTGTTTACGGGTGTTTGGGCGCTTACCTATGCGCTTTTTCGACTGGGCATGCGCCTGCCGGCAAGGGCTGCCTTTGGCAAAAGCATAGGGCTTGACGCCTCACGTGTTTTAACCAAACCGATAGCCGGCGCGCTGGCTGTGACATCTGCGCTGATTGCGGGGATTACCGTTTTAGTTGCTTATGTTCCTGAGCTCTTTTTTGAGGGATCAGGAATATTCGTAGCTGTGCCAACACCCGCCCAAACCATCACAGAAAATATCGGATATGGCGTGACTGTTCTTCTTGGTGCAGCCGTTCTTAACGAGGTTTTCCGCCGCTCCGTGCCGCATGATGAGCTTGCGCGCGAGGTGGATGAGCAGCGCGAATCCTAACTCGATAGTGTCGCCGCAGGCGCGCGGGCAACGCCGCTGCGATAGAGTTAATAATCTTTTTTGTCGCAAACAGTTTCTTTGTCGCAAACCGTGTCGCGGATAGAAGTATTGAAGCAAAAATCCTGTGCGAAAGTTTTGATGCCTTCAGTGTGGTGTCGTTACGTGTTCACAGACCGACAAACCTCCAATGAAGTGTAAATGACAGTTCAGAAGGAGGGCTTTGATGCCACAAATAGCACTATCACGCCGCCTGCGCCGCACGCCTTTTAGCGAGGGTGTCGAAGCTGCCGGGGCTAAAGGCTTTACGGTGTATAACCGCATGCTTTTGCCCACGGTTTTCCGCTCGGTGCAGGAAGATTACCGCCACTTAAAGGAAGCGGTTCAGCTGTGGGATGTCTCCTGTGAGCGCCAGGTTGAGCTGCGCGGGCCGGATGCGGGGCGCCTCATGCAGATGCTCACGCCGCGTGACTTACGCGGGATGAACGCTGGCCAGTGCTACTATGTGCCGATCGTTGACGAGACAGGCGGGATGCTCAACGACCCTGTCGCGGTTAAGCTGGCAGAAGACCGCTGGTGGATCTCGATTGCGGACAGTGACTTGTTGTTCTGGGTCAAGGGCATAGCCTATGGCTACCGGCTTGATGTGTTGGTTGACGAGCCAGACGTGAGCCCGCTGGCCGTGCAAGGCCCGCGCGCGGAGGACTTGATGGCTGAGGTCTTCGGCGATGCTGTGCGCGAGATAAAGTTCTTCCGTTTTGGTGTGTTCGGCTTTCAGGGCCGCAGCCTTGTGGTGGCGCGCTCGGGCTATTCAAAGCAGGGCGGTTTTGAGGTTTACGTTGAAGGCAGTGACATCGGCATGCCGCTTTGGAGCACGCTGATGGAGGCGGGCAAGAAGTTTGATGTGCACGCAGGCTGCCCCAACCTGATCGAGCGTATCGAAGGCGGTTTGCTGAGTTATGGCAATGACATGACCGACGACAACACACCGCACGAATGCGGGCTCGGGCGGTTTTGCAACACGCAGTCAGCGATCGGCTGTGTTGGGCGTGATGCTTTGCTGCGGGTTGCACAAGAAGGGCCAGTGCGGCAAATTCGTGCTGTCGAAATCCACGGTGATGCCGTCCCACCCTGTGACAGGTTGTGGCCAGTGATGGTCGGCGATAGACAGGTAGGTAGCATCAGCAGCGCGGCCTATTCGCCTGATTTTAGCACCAATGTCGCCATCGGGATGATCCGCATGATGCATTGGGACGAGGGCAGCGAAGTTGACGTGCTGACCCCGCAGGGCATCCAGCCTGCGACCGTAAAAGAGACATTCTGGCTATAACCAAGAGGACGAAATAAATGAGCGAATTCAACGCACTGGTAGTAAGTAAAGACGAGGAAAGCGGCGAGACAAGCGCCGCAGTTGAAACGCTCACATTGGCGGATTTGCCAGAAGCTGAAGTTACCGTCGCGGTTGAGTATACGACGGTTAACTACAAAGACGGGCTTTGCCTGAGTTCTGGTGGCGGGCTTGTGCGCAAGTATCCGCATGTTCCGGGGATCGACTTTGCGGGCACTGTCGAGGCCTCGTCAGATGCGCGCTACAAAGCGGGCGACAAAGTCGTGCTGACAGGCTGGCGCGTGGGCGAGGCGCATTGGGGCGGCTATGCACAGAAGGTACGCGTAAAGGCCGACTGGTTGGTGCCGCTGCCCGCAGGGCTTGACGCGCGCCAAGCCATGGCCGTGGGAACGGCGGGCCTGACAGCGATGCTCTCGGTTATGGCGCTGGAAGATCACGGGATCAAAAGCGGGCCAGTGCTTGTTACGGGGGCCGCTGGCGGTGTTGGCTCGGTCGCGACGGCCATTTTGGCAAACCTCGGCTATGACGTGGCTGGTGTGACGGGGCGGCCAGAAACTGAAAGCTACCTTAAGTCATTGGGTGCAAAGCAAATTGTTGCCCGTGAGGAACTTGCTGAAACTGTCAAACGCCCGCTTGAAGGCGAGACATGGGGCGGCTGTATCGACGCGGTTGGCGGCGCGATGTTGGCGCGTGTTCTGGGGCAGATGGAGTATGGCGCGAGTGTTGCTTCGGTTGGTTTGGCTGGTGGGGCTGGTTTGCCTGCGACAGTTATCCCCTTCCTTCTGCGCGGCGTGAACTTGCTGGGCATCGACAGCGTGATGCAGCCCTATGAAAACCGTGTGCGCGCTTGGGAGAGGATCGCCAAAGACCTGCCGATGGACAAGCTTGAGGCGATGGTTCAATCCGCGACGCTGGCTGATCTACCGCAACTTGGTAAAGACATCCTCAACGGTCAAGTAAAAGGCCGCGTTGTTGTTGATGTGAATGCTTGATTGCCAACTCAGAAAGACAGACAAATGAGCTATGATAACGACAATATTTTCGCCAAAATCCTGCGCGGTGAAATTCCGGCTTTTAAGGCATATGAAGATGATAACACCTTGTGTTTCATGGATATTATGCCGCGAGTGCCGGGGCATTGCCTTGTCATTCCGAAGACGCCATGCCGCAATATCTTGGATGCAACACCAGAGCAGTTGAACGCCTGTATGGCGACGGTGAGCACGGTTGCTAACGCCGCGATGAGCGCGTTTGGGGCGGATGGAATTACGCTACAACAGTTCTCGGAAGAGGCAGGCGGGCAGGAGGTTTTCCACCTGCATTTCCACATTCTGCCACGCCATGAGGGCCAAAAAGTCGGGCCGCACGGTGTGATGGGCGACATGGGTGAAATCAAAGCCAACTGCGCCAAAATCGCCGCCGCTTTGGGCTGATTTTAAGGCTTTGCGAACCTCGGGTTAACGGCCAAAACAGCCGTGCCTACGGTATGCAGCACTGTATGCAGCTAGGTGTGCATAACGCGTATGTACAGTTTTGCGCCGCGTGAACTGGTTAACGCGGCGCGCGCGGCGGGTGTTTTGAGCCTTGCTGATGTTGAACGCCACACGACTTTGGCCTTTGCGTCAGGAACGATCCCAAACATCGAGAACTGGATGTTCGTGAGGGGTGTGGCGAATGGCCGCAGTGAGCCCAGATCGACCGATGCCTGCAATGTGCATGAATGTCGGCTTTGGGTAATCTTGGTGTATCAAGTAAACGGATGTTTTCTTGATACGCTTTAAGCACGCGCGGTCAAAAAGTTACCAAAGTCTAAATTTTTTTGGCTGAGGTTTCCAAGCCTGCAATCATATTGTTAAAGTATCGAAAAAGAGCCGCTGCCAAGATGAGCGGGGAGGGGCGGAAGCATGAAAGACCTAGTTCAAAGTATTTTGTCGTGCAGCACGTCCCCCGAAAGCTGGGATAAAACACTCGATACATTTAACGACACATTCGAGATATCTGCATCTTGTATGTTCTCCGTTCATGAATTTCGTGAATTTCGTATGAATTTTGCGTGGAGTGACTTTTTTCGTCAGAACCTTACTCCTGAAATTTCTGAAATGATGCAAAGCGGCGGGGATGTCGGGGACCAACCGGGCTATCGATTTCTATGCCAAAAACCCGCACAGACCCTTTACGATGAACTGACAATGTTTGGGGTGAACCGTCACAAAGACCTGCCCCACTCTAATGTTAGAGACCTTACTGACGACTGGGGTTTTTGTATGCGTGTTGCCTCAGCCTTGAATAAGACGGGGCCATGGATCGACGGTATCTTTTTCCAGCACAGACAAGATACCGAATGGAGAAGCTTTGTTGGGGATAAGAGGCCCGACATCATTCTTCCCATCATGGCGAATAGCGTGGCTCTGGGTCGGACTCTGCAAGCTCTTCGCACCCGCTACAAAGCTTCACTCTCAATTCTTGATGCACTCGGGCTTGGGGTGTTCCTTGTGGATGCTACTGGATGTGTGATCCAACACAACAAAGAAGCACAGCGCATTCTCGACGCCAGCGATGGACTTTCAATGAATATGGGCAAACGCCTTAAGTTGCACTCACCCGACAAAACGAGTGAGCTTGAAGCAATGATAAATGTAGCTAATGGCTTGTTGCGTGGCGAGATGGGCGACGGACATTCCCTCATCTCCTCTGTACGGCCTTCTAGAGCGTATGATTATCTTTTTTCGGTTCGTTCACTTTCTGATTGCCGAGCAGAGCTAGAGATGGGTCTGAAGTGCGCTTTCGTAACGGTGATTGATCCTGCACGAAAAAACGCACTTTCAGCAGATGGTATTTCAACCCTTGGTCAGCTTTCTAACGCTGAAAGCGAGATTGTCAGTCTACTTGTCCAAGGTTTTCGCCCCGCAAAAGTGGCCGAGCAGCGTGGCGTTAGCCTCAATACAGTCAAGACGCAACTTCAGGTGATCACCCAGAAACTGCGTTGTTCGACCCAAAGTGACATCATTCGGATGGCAGCGGCAACTCGGATACCACTAGAGTAGAAAACACCACCGTTTAATATATCGCCAAGTTCACCCAAAACTTAAATCATGCGGTAATCACCCAAATGGGTGATTGGGTTTAGGGAAGCCACTCTAATAATAGGGGAAATACAACGGAGACATCACGATGACCTTCAAGAAATCAGCGATATTGACTTTATCGCTAACGCTTTTCACCGCAGGATGTGAAAACCCCTATGTTGTCGGGGCAGGTGCGGCTCTTCTGAATGAATTTGGTGACGGTTCCTATGCTGGGGATCAGTTTATTTATGACGTCTATAACTGATTTAAGGTGGTTAACGACAGTCAATGACTAAGCAGTTCCCGTATAGAAAACGGGCGTCCACGAAATTAATAGGGTACTACAAGTATGAAATACTTTCATGACTACAGCAAAAAGAAAAGCGTTGTTTTAGCCTTGCTGATTGGTATGGTTTCAACTGGACAAGCAGCGTCAGCACAAAGTGTTAATAATGTTACGGCTGATCTTTACGGCAGTAACGGTAAAGTTCGCGTGAGCTTTTACAACCCAAATAGCTACAGAGTTCTTTGTACGGTTCATTACGCATTCTCAGGTGAGAGCTATGCAGCCTACTACGATGGTGGAACCTCAAATTCTATTAATGGCCATTTCTATGGCGCTCCAGTTGCTGTATATCCGGGAAACGCTGATTATCTTCTTACCCCACCAGCAAATAAAACGTTTTCGGTTCAATGGTTAAGGCATCGCTGCAAAAAGTAATGGTGTCGTGCAGGTTTTAACATAATTTAGCCTTTGCGTTCTCGGTCAATCCGGAAAGCTTGTCATTCGAACAGCCGTAGCGAAAGCCCGCTTCGCCCCGCATTGCCGCCCTCGGCTCATTCCGCGATGAAGGTCTGGTTTGGGCCGGAAATGCATGACGGTTTGGCCAGTGTTGTGTGACGCCTTGCCGAGTGGGGGGGAAGAAGCCCGCGGCGTCGGGGCAAAGCCACATGGCAAGGCTGCTGGCTGGCTGGCGTGAGTATTTTTGCGAAGAGAAAACTGGCAAGTGGCCAACAAAAAAGCGGCGCCGGATTGCTCGGGCGCCGCTTTGGTTTGTTTTGCTCTGAGCTTACTCAGCTGGTGTGTTGGTGCCGTGCTTTTCGCGCAGGCCGTCACGGTAGAGCGCTTTGATGAGCGCGATGCACATCAGGCCCATGATGAAGGTGAACGGCAGTGCGCCGATGATCATCGCGTTTTTCAGCGCATCCATCGGGTTGGTGTCGCCCGCCGCCAAGATCAGCGTGCCGATCACGGCTGTCAGGATCAGGCCCCAAACGATACGGTGTTTGATGCCGGTTTCCTGAGCGCCGCCTGACATGATGGTGTTCATCACTAAGATGCCTGAGTCAGCTGATGTGACAAGGAACGTCATGATCAGCACCACGCACATGATGGTGAGGGCTGAGAGCGCGCCGCCGTTGATCATCTGGCCGAGAGTGGCGAAGAGCTGGTTGGTTTGCGAGGCACCAGTGATGGCACCGTTCGCGCCGCCTGTGAGCTCAAGGTCGATCGCGGTTGCGCCGAGGATTGTCATCCAGGCGAAGCAGACGAGGGCCGGGGCGACAACGCAACCAAGGATGAACTCGCGCACTGTGCGGCCCTTTGAGATACGCGCCAAGAACAAGCCAACGAAAGGCGAGAAGGCGATCCACCATGCCCAGTAGAACGTTGTCCAGCTTGACTGCCAGCCAAACTGGCGGCCATCGTTGCCTGCTGCGTAGACGGCCTTCAGCGTTGCTTCATCAAGCTCGGCTGCTGCGCCTGTGAGGCCTGACGTGAAGCTTGTGAACCCGTCAGAGCCGGCCCATGCGCCGTAGGCGTTGGTGGCCCCTGCGTAGAGTTCGTCAGCCAGTGGTTTGGCGGCTTCAGGGATAGCTGCGGCAAACTCGGCTGCTGATTGCGGGCCGTATGCGCCAAAGCTGAGCGAGACGAAGTTGGTGATATAGTCAACGAAGGCTGCGCCGTATGTTGACATCGCAAAGCTGAACGAGCCGAACAGCACGAATGTGAACAAGAGGATCAGCGAGAGCACCAAGTTGAGGTTTGAGAGGTATTTCACGCCTTTGCCAACGCCCGAGACAGCCGAGATGATCGACAGTGTCATGATGCAGAGCAAGCCCGCGATGAGGCCCGCTTTTGACGGTGTCGGCACGTCGCCGCCCATGTTCATGATCCACTCCATGCCGGTGATCGCATAGACGCCATCAATGAACTGGCTGACGCCATAGCCGATGGTGACGGAGACACCGAGGATGGTGGCGACAACGCCGAGCACGTCAACGACATGGCCCAAGAAGCCGTTCATCGCCGAGCCAAAGAGTGGCGTCAGGGCAGAGCGGATCGTGAGGGGCATGTCGCGTGTGTAGGCGTAATAGGCGAGGCTAAGGCCTGTCACCACATAAATTGCCCAAGCGTGAAAGCCGTAGTGCGCGAATGTATAGCGGTAGGCTGACTTGATCGAGGCTTCTGTGTTGCCGGCAACGTCACCGGCGACAACCACAGGGTTTGAGCCCCAGAGGCTGAGCGGCTCGGCGGTTGCGAACACCATGAGGCCCACACCGAGACCGGCGCCAAACATCATCGAGAACCACGAGAAGTTGGAGAACTCGGGCGCTTCCCCCGGTGTGCCCATAACGCGCGCGCCTGTCTTGGGCAGCAGGGCCACCACGAGCAGGAAGAAGGCAAAGAAGCCGACGATATAGATGTAAAACTGGTTGAAGATTTTCAGCAGGCTGCCGTTGAGGCTGCCAAGTGTGTCGTTGGCGTTGGCCGGAAAGACCAGAGCCCAGAGCACCAGCGCGACGATGATGCCTTTGCTGATCAGTGCAATCGGCAGGCTGTTGTCGTGGTAGAAGCCTCCTTCTTGCGTTTTGATATCGAGATCAGTGAAGGGTTGTTTGACTTGCATGTCCCTGTCGTCCTTTTCAGTTTCTGAAAATTTTTGGCTTGATTGCGTAAGGTTTAAGCATCGCGCTCTTATTTTAGATGATCTCACATGAGATTCTCTGGACGTTACCCGCCAAACACGACTCCTCAAAGCATAATCTGCGACATTCCGGCGCAGGTGCAGTGGCGCGCAGCCCCTGCTTGACGGGCCAGATTGCTGCGGTTTATCAATTGCCTGTCGTTTGGCCTGACACCACCAGGCCATGCGGCTGCTGCCTTTTTAGAGTTTGCGAGAACTCAATAGGGCAGCTCGGCTGGAGGACCTGCCATGACTTGGGGTGTCTGTCATGAGCCACCTCGCTGAAATCAGATAAGAAGAGAGGCTTCCATGCTTGATATTGATTTTGTGCGCGCCCAGTTTCCGGCGTTTGATGCGGATGCGTTGCAGGGCCAGGCGTTTTTTGAAAATGCTGGCGGCTCTTACACTTGCCGACCCGTCATCGAGCGGCTGACGCGGTTTTACACCGAGCGCAAAGTGCAGCCCTATGCGCCTTACGAGGCCTCGCGCCTTGGTGGCGAAGAGATGGACGAAGCGCGCGAGCGCTTGGCGCAGATGATGGGCGTGGACACTGACGAGGTGTCATTTGGCCCCTCGACCACGCAAAACACATATGTGCTTGCGCAGGCTTTCCGCCAGTTCATGACGCCCGGCGAGGCGATCATTGTGACCAACCAAGACCACGAGGCCAACACAGGCCCGTGGCGGCGCTTGGCTGACGAAGGCATCGAGGTGCGCGAGTGGCAAGTTGACGCTGAAACAGGGCACTTAGAGCTCGCCGCTTTGGAAGACCTTCTGGATGAGAACGTGCGCCTTGTGTGTTTTCCGCATTGCTCAAACGTGGTGGGCGAGATCAACCCGGTGACAGAGATCACCGCCGCTGCCCATGCTGCTGGAGCGTTTGTCTGTGTTGATGGCGTGTCCTATGCGCCGCACGGCATCCCCAATATCGACATGCTGGGGCCGGATATCTACCTGTTCTCGGCCTACAAAACCTATGGGCCGCACCAAGGCATCATGGTGATGCGCCGTGGTCTGGGGATGACACTTCCCAACCAAGGCCACTACTTTAACGAAGGCGCGCTTTATAAGCGCTTCACGCCTGCAGGGCCTGATCACGCGCAAGTCGCGGCCTCGGCGGGCATGGCCGACTATATGGAACTGCTCGCAACCCACCATGGGTTAAGCGGAAGTGTGGCCGAGAAGGCCGCAGGGGTGCACGACTTGATGCGCGCTCACGAAGTTAAGCTGTTGCAGCCCTTGCTTGACTACCTGAGCGCCAAGAACTCGGCGCGCTTGCTCGGGCCAAGCACAGCCGCTAACCGCGCGCCGACTGTTGCTGTTGAGCTTGCCGGAAGCGGCGAAGCGGCGGCTGCTGCTCTGGCCGAACACGGGATCATGGCGGGGGGCGGCGACTTCTACGCCATACGCGCGCTTAAGGGCATGGGCGTTGATCCTGACAAAGGCGTGTTAAGGCTATCGTTCACGCATTACACCCATGAGGACGAAGTCAGTAAACTGATCACAGCTCTAGACGAGGTTTTGTGATCTGAAGCCTCTGTGATTTGAAGCCTCTGTGATCTGAAGCCTCTGTGCGCCGTGGATTTGTTTCACACGGCGCGCGGCGGTGCTGCGTATGGCAACAGGCAAACCGGTTTTCAAACGCCCGCGGAGCCCACACCAAAACGCGGAAAATATATCTCGGGCCTTGCGCCACGGGCTTGCATGGCGATAACTGAGTGCAAGCACTTGCCACAACTGTAAAGCCCGACCTATGCCAACAGCCGCTCGCCTTATCTCTTCGATCTTTCTCATCGGCCTTGCGTGGTTCGTGAGTGACATGGTCATGGCGGCCATGCTCGAAGAAAACGAATACCTGAACTTCGGTAACTTCAAGCTGATCAATCTGGGCATCGCGGCACTTGTTGGCTGGCGCATTCTGGGCAGCCGTATTGGCAACGTCTACTCCGTGGCGCTCGGCATCGGGCTAACGGCCGTCGCGGCACTGGTTTTCTGGTGCCTGTTTGCGCATTCAGTCATCGAGATGCTCAAACAGTCGATGGACCGCCGCTATGACGGGCCTATGGAGGCTGTCATGGGGGCTGTTGAGTTTGGTGTTGAGTATGCCGGCGAACTGGCACGCGCTGACATAGCGCTGATGCTTGTTGGCGGCGGTATCGTCGCGGGGCTACTCACCGAATTTGTGAGCCGTCGCTGGAGCTGATCTCATGGCAAATGTTTTTCTCTACGGCACCCTGCGCCATGCAGGGCTTCTCGACATCGTGCTTGGGCACGTACCTGAGGCGCGTTTGCGTGCTGCCACGCTTGAGGGCCACGCTGTTTCTTGCGCAAAAGGCCATGGCTTTCCGCTGATTGAAGCGCGCGCAGGAGCCACCGCAGAGGGGCTTTTGCTGTCAGGTGTAACAGAGGATGAGCGCGCGCGGCTTGACCACTATGAGCTTGGCTTTGGGTATCATCTGCACAGCGTAGAGGTGGAGGGGCAGGCCTCTCTTGTTTATCTGCCGGAAGCGGGCCTGTGGCAAGCTGGCGAGGCTTGGAGCCTTGAACGCTGGGCCGAGACGGACTGGCCGCATGTGCAGTATTCGGCGGCAGAGATCATGAGCTACTTGGGCGGCGCCCATGCCGCTGACCTTGCCTGGCGTTTTGCCATGATCGGCGCGCGCGCCCATTCGCGCGAGATGGCTGAACGCAATCCGCACCCAGCCACTTTGCGCACAGATATGCGCGCTGATGCTGTTGAAATACTGAGCCAGAAGGTCAGTCATCTTGGCTTTTTTCGAACCGATACTTACGAGCTGCGGCACCCGCGCTATGACGGCACAACAAGCGAGCCCATGCAGCGCGAGGTGTTTCTGGCGGCTGATGCAGCGCTGGTGCTGCCCTATGACCCCGTGCGCGGCAAGGTGCTTTTGATCGAGCAATTTCGCATGGGGCCCTTGGCCCGCGGTGATGCGCACCCATGGATACTTGAGCCGATCGCCGGGCGGATTGATGCGGGGGAAAGCCCCGAAGACGCCGCTGAACGCGAATGTATGGAAGAGGCGGGGCTGAGCTTGAGCAAGCTGCTGCCAATCGCTCGGTGCTATGCCTCGCCTGGCGAAGTGAGCACATATTTCCACATGTTCCTCGGGCTGGCCGATCTGCCCGACGAAAGCGCAGGGCTGGGCGGGCTTGAAGGCGAGCAGGAAGACATCAAAAGTCATGTTGTGAGTTTTGAGCGGGCCTTGGAGCTTGTGCAAACAGAAGAGATCAACATCGGGCCGCTTATCCAGATGGTTCAGTGGCTGGCGTTGAACAAACAACGGATTGATGCGCTGGTTTGAGCTGCGGGATTTTGGATATTTAGGCCAAGAAGAAGCCTCAGGGAAAATGTTCTGCGCGCGTCTTGTTTTTGCTAGGCTCGTTTGCTTTCTGGCCTTCAGACGAAAACGAATGAATTTTTGAGTGTGGCTTGGCTTGTGGAGCCCTTCGCAAGGCCCTAAGTTGACTGCGAAACATCGCCAAGGAGCGCGCAGATGAACGTGGCACAGAACCTGGAACAAGCGGTTGGCAATACGCCTCTTATCAAGCTGCAAAAGGCGAGCAAAGACACGGGTTGCGAGATTTATGGCAAGGCGGAGTTTTTGAACCCCGGGCAATCGGTGAAAGACCGTGCTGCGCTCTATATCATCAAAGACGCCATCGCGCGGGGCGACTTGAAGCCTGGCGGCACGATTGTGGAAGGCACGGCTGGCAACACTGGTATCGGGCTTGCGCTTGTTGGCGCGTCGATGGGCTTTAAGACTGTGATCGTCATTCCTGAAACGCAGTCGGAAGAAAAGAAAGACATGTTGCGCCTTGCGGGCGCCGAGCTTGTGCAAGTGCCCGCCAAGCCCTATCGCGACCCAAACAACTTTATCCGCTACTCCGAGCGGCTGGCGCGGGAGCTGGCCAAAACCGAGCCGAATGGCGCGATCTGGGCCAACCAGTTTGACAATGTTGCCAACCGTCAGGCGCATATCGAAACCACTGGCCCCGAGATCTGGGCGCAGACCGGTGGCCGCGTTGATGGCTTTATATGTGCTGTCGGCTCGGGCGGCACGCTGGTTGGCACGGCCATGGCTTTGCAGCCCAAGGGCGTGAAGATCGGCATTGCCGACCCGATGGGCGCGGGGCTGTTCAGCTATTACACCACTGGCGAGATCGCCACAGAAGGCGGCTCGATTGCGGAAGGCATCGGGCAGGTGCGGATTACCAAAAACCTTGAAGGTTTTAAGCCGGATATGGCCTATCAGGTGCCAGATGAGGAAGCGCTTCCTTATGTGTTTGACTTGTTGAGCGAGGAGGGGCTCTGCCTTGGCGGCTCATCGGGGATCAACGTGGCAGGGGCTGTGCGCATGGCGCGCGAAATGGGCCCGGGCCACACGATCGTTACTGTGCTGGCCGACTATGGCACGCGCTATCAGAGCAAGCTGTTCAACCCGGCTTTCCTGAAGGAAAAAGAACTGCCTGTGCCGACGTGGCTTGACCGCGCGCCACAGGATATTCCGGCTGTTTTTGAGGATGTTGAATGACTTATCTTTCTAGGCTGGCCGAGCTTTGCTTGGCGGCTTTTTTGGCCGCCTTTATTCTGGCCTGCACTCTGGTCGGCACTCTGGCCAGTCCTGCGTCGGCGCAGACATCAACTGGCCCTGATTATGACAGCTGGAGCCTGCTGGCGACGCGTATTGAGACTGCGGTTGAGGCTGGGCGAGCCTCTGACACTGTGCTGCAAACCCTGCGCAGTGATCTGGCAGAGTGGAGAAAGCAGTTTGTCGCGGCAAAGGACGCGAATGTGCGCACGATCGCGACCGTGCAAGCGCAAATAAATGCCCTAGGCGCCGTTCCCGAAGGCGGGGTCGAGCCGGAAGAGATCGCGACGCAACGCACCGAGTTGAGCGTGCGTTTGGCCGAACTCGGCGCGCCGGGAAAGCGTGCAGAAATTGCGCAAAGCCGTGCGGATGTTTTGATCGGCGAGATTGACAGCATATTGCGTGAACGCCAGACCAGTGCGCTGCTTGAGCGCGGCCAAAGCCCTTTAAACCCCACGCTTTGGCTGCGTGGATGGACAGCGTTGACCAGCTCGTTGACGAACACGCGCAACGAAGTTGTCACCGGATTGGCCAACCCACGGCAAAACGAAGCGATGCGAAAGAACCTTCCCGAAATCCTGGCTTTGCTGGGCGTCGGGCTTGTGCTGCTTGTTTTCGGGCGCCGCTTTGTGCTTGCGATTGGTGACAGGTTTATCAAAAACCGCAGCACAGCGCGCAGCTGGCTACTGGCTTTCGTACTGTCCTTGGGGCAACTTATCTTGCCGCTTATCGGCCTGTTGGCTCTTGCTTTGGCAAGCCACAGCACCGAGCTGATAGGCCTACGGCTTGATCCGGTTGTTGAAGCCCTGCTGGATGGCGGGGCCTTCCTGATCGCGACGCTTTGGATCGCCGGTTTTGTGTTTTCGGGCAAATACGAAACCCTGCGCCGCTTTGAGCTTCCCGACGGGCAGTTGGGGCACACACGCCATGTCGTTGGCTTTTTGGGGCTGTCCGTGGCTGTCAGCTATGTGCTGGATGCTTTGGCCAACTTTGACAATTGGTCAGAAGGTGCCACGGGCGTTGTGTACTTTCCTCTGATCGTCTTTGCCGGGCTTATGCTGTGGCGGCTTGGGCGGGCTTTGCGCCTGCATGCCAAGCAAGTTGCGAGCAATGACGAGCACGCCGATTTGCCGCGTTATAGCGACAGGATGTATGGGTTGCTCGGGCGTGGGCTTATTGCTGTGGCTCTGTTTGGGCCAGCACTTGCTGCTCTGGGGTACCATCTCGCAGCCAAGATGATCACCTTTCAAAGCATCGCGACGCTGATGTTGTTTGCTTTGGTGATCGTGGCGCAACGCGTTATCGCCGAAGTTTGGGTCGTGGTGCGCCGTGGCAATGTCGAGGCGCGCGATGGCCTGGTGCCGACGCTCGTAGGCTTTGCTGTCATGCTGGCCGCCGTGCCAGAGCTTGCTTCGATATGGGGCGTGTCTGAGGCCCGTATCAACGAGTTTTGGACCCGCGCGGGCGAAGGCTTTACCGTCGGCGACACGACGATATCAGCGGGCGCTTTCGTGACTTTCGCGATCGTATTTGTGATCGGCTACATGGTGACGCGGCTCGTGCAGGGCGCGCTGAAAAATACGGTTTTGCCCAAGACAAACATGGACAGAGGCGGGCAGAATGCGCTTGTGTCTGGCATTGGCTATGTCGGCATTTTCCTCGCGGCGCTGGTCGCGATCACCAGCGCGGGCATTGATCTGAGCTCGCTGGCGATTGTTGCAGGTGCGCTGTCAGTCGGTATTGGGTTTGGCTTGCAAAACATCGTGTCTAACTTCGTGTCGGGCATTATCTTGCTGATCGAGCGGCCCATCTCCGAGGGGGACTGGATCGAGGTGAGCGGCACTCACGGCACGGTGCGCGACATATCTGTGCGCTCAACTAGGATCGAAACTTTTGATCGCTCGGACGTCATTTTGCCCAATGCTGACTTGATCAGCGGCAAAGTCACCAACTACACCCGCGGCAAGACAGTCGGGCGGGTTATCGTGCCGGTTGGTGTGGCCTATGGCAACGACACCCGCAGGATCGAAGGCATCTTGCAAGAGATCGCGGAAGCGCACCCGATGGTGCTTGCAAAGCCTGCACCATATGTTGTGTTTCAAGGTTTTGGTGCTGATAGCTTGGACTTTGAAATCAGAGCCATTCTGCGCGATGTGAACTTTGTGCTCTCTGTGCGCTCGGATATGAACCACGAGATCGCAGCGCGCTTTGCTGCGGAAGGCATCGAGATACCGTTTGCTCAGCGTGATCTTTGGATCAGAAATCCTGAGGCTTTGAGAGCGCCTGAGAATCCTGAGAAGCCTGTGCCAAAGCCTAAGCGTGCCAAGCCTGCTAAGAGCAAGCCGGTCTTGTCCCATTTAGACGAAAAAGATTTTGACGGCCCCGAAGGGGGCGATGGAGGCGATAGATGAGTGAAGACGTTTTCCGCAGCGATCCCTATTTGCGCGAATTGCCAGCCGAAGTTATAGCGCATACGCCTGAAGGCGGTTTGGTGCTGAACCGAACGATCTTTTACCCAACGGGCGGCGGCCAACCGGGCGATAGCGGCTATGTCGTGTGGGATGGCAAAGAGCTGGACATCGCGACCGCTGTGAAAGGCGAGGGTGACCAGATCGTGCTGGTGCCAGCGGCGCCTGTGGCCCTGCCTGAAGTGGGCGTGAAGCTCACGCAGCACCTTGGTTGGGAGAGGCGCCACCGCCATATGCGCGTGCACACGGCGCTTCACTTGCTGTCTGTGGTGATGCCTTTGCCCGTGACCGGAGGGCAGATTGGCTCGGAGAAGGGCCGGCTGGACTTTCTGATGCCCGAGCCGCCTGACAACAAAGAAGCTGTTGAGGTCGCGTTGAACGAGTTGATAGACCGCGATTTGCCCGTCACGGAAAGCTGGATCACCGAAGCCGAGCTTGATGCCAACCCAGGCCTTGTCAAAACAATGTCAGTCCAGCCTCCGCGCGGCAAAGGCGCGATCCGGCTGGTGCGGATCGGCGAGGGGATTGACCAAGTGGATTTGCAACCCTGTGGCGGCACCCATGTGGCGCGCACCTCCGAGATCGGGGCTGTCCGCCTTGGAAAGATCGAAAACAAAGGCAAACAGAACCGCCGAGTGAGCTTGCATCTCGAGTAGGCGGCGATGCTGCCCCAACATCCGGGATTGCGGCAGATTTTTTTGGGCTTGCAGGCCCATGTGGTTTTTCGATAGATCAACCTGACGGAGCGGTGGCCGAGTGGTCGAAGGCGCACGCCTGGAAAGTGTGTAGGCGGGTGACCGTCTCCAGGGTTCGAATCCCTGTCGCTCCGCCATCTTGCCTCAGTGGTATTTTCCGACTGCCTTGACAGAATGGCTTGGGTCTGAGATTTAGCGGCGATGATAGCGCTAACGTGCGTTGTGGGCTTGCGTTGTACCCAGAGTTGAAAGAGCATTGCGAAATGTCGATACATCCAAAGGTCAGGGCCGTCACAGAGCGGATTGTCAAACGCAGCCAGCCAAGCCGTACAGCCTATCTTGCCCGCATGCAGGCCGCTGAGCGCAAAGGGCCGATGCGCGGGCATTTGAGCTGCTCAGGCGCGGCACATGCCTATGCGGGGGCGGGGGAAGACCAAGACGCGCTGGCAACGAGGCACGCGGGCAACCTTGGCGTGGTGACGGCCTACAACGACATGCTCTCGGCGCATCAGCCGTTTGAGCGCTACCCCGAGATCGTCCGCGCGGCGGCCCGTGAAGCGGGCGGCACAGCGCAGGTGGCGGGCGGTGTTCCGGCGATGTGTGATGGTGTTACACAGGGCGAGGCGGGCATGGAGCTGAGCCTGTTCTCGCGCGATGTGATCGCGATGGCGGCTGGCATAGCGCTGAGCCACAACACTTTTGACGCGGCTGTTTTCTTGGGTGTGTGCGATAAGATCGTGCCGGGGCTGGTGATTGCCGCGCAAGTTTTTGGGCACTTGCCAGCCGTCTTCCTGCCAGCAGGCCCGATGACCAGCGGCTTGGCGAACGACGAAAAATCTAAAGTGCGGCAGAAGTTTGCCAACGGTGACGTGAGCCGCGAAGAGCTTATGGCCGCCGAAATGGCCGCCTATCATGGCCCGGGCACCTGCACCTTTTATGGCACGGCCAACACCAACCAGATGTTGATGGAGTTCATGGGGCTGCACTTGCCCGGAGCAAGCTTTGTGACGCCAAACACGGGCCTGCGCGATGCTCTGACACATGAGGGCGCCAAGCGTGCTTTGAGCCTGAGTGCTTTGGACGACAATTATACGCCTGTTTGCCAGATATTGGACGAGAAGGCCTTTGTGAACGGCATCATCGGGCTTGGCGCGACGGGCGGCTCAACCAATCTGCTTATTCACCTCGTCGCCATGGCGCGAGCGGGCGGCATTATCCTTGACTGGGAGGATTTTGCTGATCTCTCGGAAGTCACGCCACTGATCGCGCGGGTTTACCCCAACGGCCTTGCCGACGTGAACCATTTCCACGCGGCAGGGGGGCTTGGCTACATGATAGGTGAGTTGCTTTCGTCGGGCCTTTTGCACCCTGACACGCAGACTGTCGCGGGTGTCGGGCTTGAAAACTACACGTATGAGCCCAAGCTGGCCGACGGCAAAGTGACGTGGCGCGCGGGGGCGGGAAAAAGCCTGAATGACAAGGTTTTGGCAACTGTGGCAGAGCCGTTTCAGGCCACAGGCGGGCTGACACGCTTGCAGGGCAACCTTGGCACAGGGGTGATGAAAGTCTCGGCCGTGGCGGACGAACACCGCATTGTGCAAGCGCCTGCACGGGTGTTTGAGAGCCAAGAGGCCGTGAAGGCAGCGTTTAAGGCCAAAGAGCTTACCGAGGATGTCGTTGTCGTGCTGCGCTTTCAGGGGCCGCGCGCCAACGGGATGCCCGAGCTGCACTCGCTGACGCCGATCTTGTCGATCTTGCAAGGGCGCGGCCAGAAGGTGGCGTTCGTCACTGACGGGCGCATGTCGGGCGCGTCGGGCAAGGTGCCTTCGGCCATTCACGTCACACCTGAGGCGCTTGACGGTGGGCCAATGGCCAAGCTGAAAGATGGGGATCTGATCCGCGTTGACGCTGTGGCGGGCACGCTGGCGTTTTTGGGCGAGGGGCTTGAGGCGCGCAGGCCTGCGACAGCTGACTTGAGCGGCAACATGGCCGGAACAGGCCGCGAGCTTTTCGCCGTTATGCGCGGCGCTGTTGGCGGCGCAGGCGAGGGCGCATCCATTTTCGGAGGTTTTGATGGGACTTAACCCTAAAGACGCGAGCAAACGCACACGCGAAATTTGTGCACTGGCGCCGGTTGTGCCTGTGCTGGTGTTGGACGATGCCAAGGCGGCGCGGCCACTGGCCGAGGCGCTTGTTGCGGGGGGCTTACCTGTGTTGGAAGTCACCCTGCGCACTGGCGCTGCTTTGGATGTGATCCGCGAAATGGCGCAGGTCAAAGGCGGGATTGTTGGCGCTGGCACGGTGCTGACGCCGCAAGACGTACGAGCCGTCAAAGAGGCTGGGGCGCAGTTTGCGGTCTCGCCGGGCGCGACAGATACGCTTCTCGAGGCATGTGAAGTCGAAGAGCTGCCGCTTCTGGCGGGGGCTGCCACGGCCAGTGAGGCCATGGCTTTGCTTGAGCGCGGCTATGATATGCTAAAGTTTTTCCCCGCTGAGGCCTCTGGTGGCACAGCGGCTGTGAAGGCCATCGGCGCGCCGCTGCCGCAGATCATGTTCTGCCCGACAGGCGGCATTTCGATGAGCACAGCGCGCGACTATCTGAGGCTTTCAAACGTGGCCTGCATTGGCGGCTCGTGGGTTGCTCCGAAAGATTTGGTGGCATCAGGCGCTTGGAGCGAGATCGAAGAATTGGCGAAAGCGGCTTCTGCGCTTTGATTTGACAGCTCTGTAGAACGGCGTTACCGCTTGAGTATTCTCAGGGCGGGGTGCAATTCCCCACCGGCGGTGACAGCCCGCGAGCGCGGTGCGTTTACACAAACGCACTGGTCAGCAGATTTGGTGGAATTCCAAAGCCGACGGTATAGTCCGGATGGTAGAGAATGGGATGCGTGGTCTTTCATGGGCGACGCACCTCTGACGCTCTGGGATCTTGTCAGCGATGAAAGGATCTTATGCTATGACAAAATCCCCAAAATACGCCTTTATCAAAGCACAGTGGCACGCGAAGATTGTCGACCAAGCCTTTGTGGGGTTTGAAGAAAAGCTTGCTGAGCTTGGTTCGAATGCGGCGGTTGAGGCATATAACGTGCCCGGCGCATTCGAGATGCCGCTGCTGGCGCAGAAGCTGGCTGAGACGGGCCGTTATGACGCTGTGATCGCGGCTGCGCTGGTTGTCGACGGTGGCATTTACCGGCATGACTTTGTCGCCAGCGCGGTGGTGGATGGGCTGATGAAAGCAGGGCTTAAGACGGGCGTGCCTGTGCTGTCGGTGTCTCTGACGCCGCACCATTTCCAGCCGAGCCTTGAGCATGAGGCTTTCTACTTTGAGCATTTCCTCAAGAAGGGGCGCGAGGCGGCAGAGGCCGCTGCCCAACTCAGCACGCTCTACGCATCAGGACTGGACGCGCAGACCCAAGCGGCATGACAAACCCCTCCCGTTGCCGAAAGCGTGGCAGCGGGAGGATGATAATGCCGCATTGCCGTTTGTCGTGAGCGAGGTAAGCTCGCACCGATCAAGGGAGAAAAAACATGAAATTTTTGCGCTATGGCCCTCAAGGGGCAGAGAAACCGGGCTTGCTGGATGCAATGGGTGCCATCCGTGACTTGTCTGGTGTGATTGGAGACCTGGGCGGCGAAATGATGGAGCCTAAGGCTCTGGAGCGGCTTAAGAGCATTGACCCGAAAGTATTGCCGCTTGTGTCGGGGGAGCCGAGAATTGGCGCCTGTGTGAGCCATGTGGAGACGTTTTACGGCATCGGGCTTAACTATGCCAAACATGCCGCCGAAGCAGGCATGGATGCGCCGGGTGAGCCGATTGTTTTCAACAAATCAGCGTCGTCACTGGCGGGACCGTTTGATGCGCTGACGCTGCCAAAAGGCAGTGAGAAGAGCGACTGGGAAGTTGAACTCGGCGTGGTGATTGGCAAGCGGGCGCAGAATGTGAGCGTTGAGAAAGCGTTGAAACATGTGGCAGGCTATTGCGTGATCAACGACATTTCAGAGCGCGCGTATCAGACCGAGCGCGGAGGGCAGTGGACGAAGGGCAAGTCAGCGCCCGGGTTTGGACCCTGCGGGCCTTACTTTGTGACGGCTGACGAGGTGCCTGACCCGCAAGTGCTGAAGCTTTCGATGAGCCTGAATGGCGAAGTGATGCAGAGCAGTTCAACGGCGGATATGATTTTCTCGGTGGCTGAGATCATCTCGCATATGTCAGAGTTTATGGCACTGGTGCCGGGCGATGTTATCGCGACGGGCACGCCAGAGGGCGTGGGCATGGGGCATAAGCCACAGCGGTTTTTGCGGTCGGGCGATGTTATGGAGCTTGAGATCGAAGGCTTGGGCAAGCAACGCACCGAAGTGCTTTAACAAAGCGGAACGCGGCCCGAGGGGGCCGCGTGCAGTTTGGTTGAATGAGGGGCGCTGCCCCTCAGACACTGGATAGATGGGAGCATTGCCGCCAAACACAGGGTTAAGTGGGGGCCAGCCCCCACACCCCCGGGATATTTAGGGAAAGAAAAAGCCTTAAGCGTTGGCTTCGCGGATCTTGTCGGCGGCGTCTTTGTTGAAGGTGACGCCGTTGTCTGTGAACAGTGTGTCGATCTCGCCTGAGAGCATCATTTCGGTGATGATGTCACAGCCGCCGACGAACTCGCCTTTGACGTAGAGCTGCGGGACGGTTGGCCAGTCGGAATAGTCTTTGATGCCTTGGCGCACGGCTTCGTCGGCGAGGACGTTCACGTCTTGGTAGTCGACATTCATGAAGTTGAGCACGCCAGCCACGCGCGAGGAGAAGCCGCACTGCGGCATTTCTTTGGTGCCTTTCATGTAGAGCACCACGTCGTTGGCTTTTACTGTTTCGTCGATTTGGGTTTTTGTATCAGTCATTTTTGACATCCTTGTTTTGAAACGCCTGAGAGTAGCGGGCTGCATAGGTTTCATCGTCCACCATCGGCGGAACGGTTAAATCTGCGACATGGGTAAACCTGCCGGAACGCCGCGCGGAGGCTCTTACGCCTGTGACCCGTTCGAGCGCGTTGTTTCGTCGATTGACGCGCTCAACAGTGTCAAGGTCAAGCGCCTCCATGCCCAGTGGGGTACTTCTGTCCGCGCGTTCGGGCTGTCGAGCTGAAAGCGGGCGGCGGGGGCCGCGCCGAAAGGGTGCCGAGAGGAGAGCCCAGAGGCGCATCTTACTCGGGCGCTCGCGTTGTTAGGGCCAGCGCGTGCAGCTCGCCGCTTGGGCCGTCCATCTTGCCTTTGAGAGCGGCATAGACGGCGCGTTGCTGTTGCACGCGGTTTTTGCCGCGAAAGCTTTCATCAATAACCATGGCTGACATATGCACACCGTCAGCGCCTGCGACTTCGATTTGGGCGTCTGGGAAGCTTTCACGCAGGATGGCTTCGAGTTCCTCTGTGTGGATGGCCATGTCTCTCTCCAATCTGTCTTTTGAAAGATGTAAGCCCGATGCCGCTTTGGCGCAAGATCAGGCGAAAGTTTCTGCAAAGCTGCTGCGGTAAAGTGATTGCAGTTCTTCCAAGGGCGCGCTGGAGTTGCCGAACCAAACGTCAGTCCCCGTGAACTTGCCAACGGAAGCGAGCGGCACGCCAGCTTCTATTGCGGCGGACATAAGCGCTTCAGCCTGATCAAAGTTACAGGCCACAAGATAGCGCGCCTGATCTTCGCCAAACAGTGTTTGGGTGTCTGAGGCTTCGATCTGGACACCAACGCCTGAGGCTTCGGCCATTTCGAAGGCGGCCATGGCGAGGCCGCCATCGGAGAGGTCAAGGCAGGCTGTGATCCACGCGTGGTTGTCGCGGATAAAGTCGCCGTGCAGCTTTTCGGCGGCCAGATCAACTTGCGGTGCGTCGCCCTCGACGCGGTTGAAGACCTCGGCGAGCAGGGCAGACTGGCCGAGGTGGCCTTCGGTTGTGCCAATGAGAAGTGCAACATGGCCTTCGCGGGCGGTGCCAAGGATGGCGCGGCTTTCGTCGGAGATCAGCCCGACGGCGGCGATTGTGGGGGTTGGCAAGATGCCTGTGCCGTCGGTTTCGTTGTAGAGCGACACGTTGCCAGAGACGATGGGCATGTCGAGCGCCAAAACCGCCTCGCCGATGCCTTTGATCGCGCCGACAAACTGCCCCATGATCTCGGGTTTTTCGGGGTTGCCGAAGTTGAGGTTGTCGGTTGAGGCCAAAGGCGTTGCGCCCACGGCTGTCAGGTTGCGGTAGGCTTCTGCGACGGCTTGTTTGCCGCCCATCTCAGGGTTGGCCATGACGTAGCGCGGGGTTACATCAGAGGTGAACGCGAGCAGCTTTTCGGTGCCGTGCACGCGGGTGACGCCAGCGCCAAAGCCCGGTGTGCGCACAGTGTCGGCCATAACCATGGTGTCGTATTGCTCATAGACCCACTGTTTGCCCGCGTAGTTTGGCGTGGCGAGCAGGGCCTTGAGGCCATCAATCGCGTCGATCTGTGGCACGTCTTCGTCAGCCAGTGGCGTCGCGGCAGGTGTTTCAACCCACGGGCGGTCATATTCGGGGGCGGAGCCTGACAGGGTTGCCAGCGGCAAGTCGGCCTTAAGCTCGTTGCCGTGCATGACGAGAAAGCGGTCTTCCGCGATGGTTTCGCCGACGATGGCGAAGTCGAGATCCCATTTCTCAAAGACAGCACGCGCTTCGGCTTCTAGCTCGGGCTTGAGCACCATAAGCATACGCTCTTGGCTTTCTGAGAGCATCATCTCGTAGGCTGTCATGTTGGGCTCACGCTGCGGGACATCATCAAGCTGAAGCTTCACGCCAAGCCCGCCTTTGTCGCCCATCTCTACGGCGGAACAAGTGAGGCCAGCAGCCCCCATGTCTTGGATCGAGATAACCGCGCCTGTCGCCATCAGCTCAAGCGTGGCCTCCATCAGGCGCTTTTCTGTGAACGGGTCGCCGACTTGTACGGTCGGGCGCTTCTCTTCAATCGTGTCGTCAAACTCGGCCGAGGCCATCGTGGCGCCGCCAACACCGTCGCGGCCCGTTTTGGCCCCGAGGTAAACCACGGGCATGCCAACGCCAGACGCGGCCGAGTAGAAGATCTTGTCGGTATCTGCCAAGCCTGCCGCGAAAGCGTTGACGAGGCAGTTGCCGTTATAAGCCGGATCAAAGCGCACTTCGCCGCCCACTGTGGGCACGCCAAAACAGTTGCCATAGCCGCCGACGCCTTCAACAACGCCGTGCACGAGCTGACGTGTTTTGGGGTGGTCTTTTTCGCCAAAGCTGAGTGAGTTCATCGCCGCAATGGGGCGCGCGCCCATGGTGAAGACGTCACGCAAGATGCCGCCAACGCCCGTGGCTGCGCCTTGGTAGGGCTCGATGTAGCTGGGGTGGTTGTGGCTCTCCATTTTGAAGATCACGGCTTGGCCATCGCCGATGTCGACAACGCCCGCGTTTTCGCCGGGGCCGCAGATCACTTGCGGGCCTTCGGTTGGCAAGGTGCGCAGCCACTTTTTGGAAGACTTGTAAGAGCAGTGCTCATTCCACATCGCCGAGAAAATGCCGAGTTCTGTGAAGGAAGGTTCGCGGCCCATGATTTCAAGGATGCGCTCATATTCTTCAGGCGAAAGCCCGTGCGATGAGATCAGGTCAGGCGTGATGGCAGGCTCGGTCATGGCAGCGTCCCTTTGAGCGTTTGAAACTTGGGCATGTCTTAGGCCAACTGCGCCAGAACTGGAAGGGTGGTTTGCGTTTTTTCGCCAGATTGCGGCAAATGGCTGACCTGCGCGTGTAGCTTGACGTTTAGGGTATTTTCGCATTGGGTAGGAAGAATAAATTGGGGGACATTAATTGCTTAAAAATCCTTGGGTTGGCAAGGGCTTGGGAGGCGGATATTTCTCCGACATCCCTGAGCCGAGTACAAATGCAGCGACCCCACGCGCCTTGCTCGGGCGTTGTCCGGAAGGCGCAGTTACACCACTTCTCGAGTTGAGCGGCTTCGCAGGGGCCGCGCAGGTCTTCGTTAAGGACGAGCGGGCGCGCATGGGGCTTGGCAGCTTTAAGGCCTTGGGTGCGGCCTATGTGATAGCTTGTGAGGCCGAAGAGGGCCGCGCGGAAGGCCAGACCTTTGTATGCGCGAGTGCTGGTAACCACGGCTTGTCTGTGGCGGCGGGGGCTGAGGCGTTTCACGCTCAGGCCGTGATTACCCTCAGTGAGGCGGTGCCTGAAGCATTTGCCGAGCGTTTGCGCGCGCGCGGAGCCGAGGTTGTCCGCACCAAGGGGAGCTATGAGGACAGTATGCAAGCGGCCGCCAAAGCCGCCGATGACAACGGCTGGACGCTGCTGTCTGACAGCTCGTGGCCGGGCTACACCGACATTCCGCACCGTTTGATGGAGGGGTATCTGGCGATGGCCGCTGAGGCGTTTGAACAAATGCCGCATATGCCGACGCATATCTTTTTGCAGGCGGGTGTTGGCGGGTTGGCCGGAGCTTGCGCAGCCTATTTTCGCAAAGTCTGGGGCGACACGCCTGACATTGTCGTGGTTGAGCCAGAGGCTGCCCCTGCGCTCTTTGAGAGCATCAAGGCCGGAGCCTTTGTCAGCACAGAGGGCCCCGTCTCAAACATGGGGAGGCTTGACTGCAAGGAAGCGTCATTGATTGCGCTCAAAGGCTTGGCACGAGATGCAGACGCTTTCATGTTGCTCTCAGAAGACGCGGCGTCGCAGGCAATGCCTGCCTTGGTCGCTGAGGGGCTTGAAACCACGCCTTCGGGCGGCGCAGGCCTTGCGGCATTGATGAGCTTGCCAGCCCTTGGGCCAGATGCGATTGTGTTGACGATTTTGAGTGAGGGACCGGAATGAGTGGACGTGGGTTTGAGGCATCGGAGTATCGCGCGCGACTGAAAGCCGCGCAAATGGCGATGGTGCGCCACGAGCTGAGTGCGATCCTTCTGACGACCGAGCCTGAAGTGCGATACTTCAGCGGCTTTCAAACACGGTTTTGGGAGAGTCCGAGCCGGCCTTGGTTTCTGATCTTGCCAGCCAGCGGTGGGCCTGTGGCTGTGATCCCCTCGATTGGCGAAGCGCTGATGCGCACGACGTGGGTGAGCGACGTAAGAACATGGAGCGCGCCTGATCCGATTGACGACGGCGTGACGCTACTGGCAGAAGCGCTGCGCGAGGTGGCCGGTGAGGGGAAGATCGGCGTGCCCTCGGGCATGGAGAGCCACTTGCGTATGCCGCTGGCCGACTTTGGCCGCCTACAGGCACAGGGTCTTGAGTTTGGCGACGACGCTGGCATCATCGCGACGCTAAGAGCCATCAAGACCGAAGCTGAAATTGATAAGATCACACAGGCCTGCAAGATCGCAGGGCGCGCTTTCGGGCGGGTGAATGAGGTGGCGCGTCACGGCGTGAAGCTTGAGGATGTCTTTCGCGGCTTTCAGCGGCTGCTGCTGGAGGAAGGCGCTGATTGGGTGCCTTACCTTGCAGGCGGAGCGGGGCCCAAGGGCTATGCAGATGTTATCTCGCCAGCAGGACCACAGGCGCTTAAGACCGGCGATGTCTTGATGCTCGACACGGGGGCTGTCTGGGATGGCTACTTTTGTGACTTTGACCGCAATTTTGCGATCGGAGTGCCCAGCCGGCAGACCCAGAGCGCGTGGGGCAAACTGCAAGATGCCGCGATCGCGGGTTTTGAAGCCGCCAAGCCAGGTGCCGAAGCCTCAGATGTCTGGCGCGCCATGGCCGCTATTGTGGGGGATGGCGATGGGGCCGGGAGGCTCGGCCACGGGCTTGGCATGCAGCTCACTGAGGGGCTGTCGCTGACCAAACGAGACCACACAGTTCTGGAAGCGGGAATGGTTATCACGCTTGAGCCAAGCATCGAAACAGATGCAGGCATGGTGATGGTGCATGAGGAAAACATAGTTATCCGCGACGGCGGTGCACAAATATTGTCGCCTTGGGCAAGTGGGCCTCTGCCGGTTTTGTAGGCTGATAGCGCAATCTAACGGTTCAGATGCATCAAGCCAAAAAAAAGGCCGAGCACTAAGCTCGGCCGAAGTCCAACAGGGAGGTTGAGAGCGATGAAAACATCGCCTTCAGAAGTTGAATTAGGGAGTCATTATCTTCCAATCAAGAAAAAAATGCTGCAAGTGCAGCATGGCCGCTATGCGTTGCGCGCATGGCTCCGTGGCGCCTACCAGTAAGCCCTAGTCAAGTATCTGATTCTTAACCTGTTTACGATAATTGATGATTTCGTTTTGAACAAAGTCGCGAAAAGCGTGAATGCGCTTAGAGTGCCGCAGCTCTTCAGGGTAGGCGAGAAAAACGGGGATATCGCCGGAATCAGCTTCCGACAAAACAGGTACAAGATTCGGGAAATCATGTTTCACATAGTCGGGCAACACCCCGATGCCGAGGTTGTGGAGCACGCCCTGCAAAACGCCGAAGTAGTTGTTGACGGTCAGTCTTGAGGCGATGTGATGGGTCATTAGCATATTGACCATAGTTGCCGCCGCGCCGACTTGCTGTGAGCCAACATTTTGGCTGATCAGCCGGTGCTCGGACATATCTTCAAAGCGCTCAGGCTTGCCGTATCTCTCAATGTAATCTTGCGAGGCAAACAGGCGCATCCGCACGTTCATCAGCCGCTTGCGAATGAGGTCAGCTTGGCTGGGCTCTTTCATGCGTATCGCGACATCTGCCTCGCGCATTGGCAGATCAAGCACGCGTTCTTCAAGCATCAGGTCAATCTTGAGATCAGGGTATTTTTCATAAAGCGCCGCGAGACGTGGCGCCAGCCACAGCGTGCCAAACCCGGTTGTTGTTGTGACG
Source organism: Lentibacter sp. (assembly GCA_016744435.1). Taxonomy (GTDB): domain Bacteria; phylum Pseudomonadota; class Alphaproteobacteria; order Rhodobacterales; family Rhodobacteraceae; genus Lentibacter. The sequence continues at coordinate 27,854 of JADGEJ010000011.1, forward strand.
CGAAGCTCGCCAAACACCTCTTCTTCGCTGTCGTGAATGCGCGCCGTCGCTGTTTCGAGGCGTTTCATCATCGCGCGGGTGGCGTCAAACAGGAGTTCTCCCTGTTCCGTGAGAATCAGTCCGCGTGCGTGTCGGTGAAACAAGGTGGTGTTGAAGCTCTCTTCGAGGGCACGCACCTGCCGAGAAACCGCCGATTGCGACAAATTCAGCGTTTCACCCGCATGGGTGAGGCTGCCCGCGTCGGCCACTGCGTGAAATATTCTTAGCTTGTCCCAGTCCATACCGATCACTTTCTAATACTATCTGTGTTGTTGCACGAAACTTTGTGTATGTGCACCATGTTGGTGAAAAAAACTAAACCTTGGCCGGTCATTTTGGCCTAGTAAGTCAGGAATTGTGACCTATTATAATGAGACAAAACGCCCAAGCAGCGTTTACCATCATTCGTAGGGAGGAACGATATGAGCAATCAGAAGGTATCACTCAATGACAGGTTTGACTTAACAAAGTCACCTGTATTGCTGAATGGCACGCAGGCACTGGTGCGGATGATGTTGACGCAAAAAGAGCGCGACCGTGCGCTTGGCCTGAACACAGCTGGCCTCTGTACTGGGTATCGTGGCTCGCCATTGGGCGCCGTAGACACGCAAATGGCGCGCGCCGAGAAGGTTCTCACCGAACATGACGTAACGTTCCAACCTGGCCTCAACGAAGACTTGGCCGCGACAGCCCTTTGGGGCGCACAGCAGGCTGAGTTGCGCGGCGAAGGCAAGTTCGACGGTGTCTTTGGCCTTTGGTACGGCAAAGGGCCGGGCGTCGACCGCACAGGCGACGTCTTTCGCCACGCCAACATGGCGGGCACGTCTAAGAATGGCGGTGTGCTTGTCGCTATGGGCGATGACCACACTGGCGAAAGCTCGACCGTGCTGCACCAAAGCGAATGGGCGCTGATTGATGCTTACATGCCAGTCGTCTCGCCTGCTGGTGTTCAAGAGATTATCGACTATGGCCTCTACGGTTGGGCGCTGAGCCGTTTTGCGGGCCTCTGGGTTGGCCTCAAGACGATGAAAGACACGATCGAGGCGACATCTGTTGTGGATGGTGATCCAAACCGCATGCAGTTTGTTACACCCGATTTTAACATGCCTGAAGGTGGTCTGAATATCCGCCTTATCGACACGCCGCACGAGCAAGAAGCGCGGATGATCGACTATAAGCGCTTTGCAGCGGAGGCTTTCAGCCACGCCAACAAGATGGACAAGCGCATGTGGGGCAAGCCCGGTGCGAAGATCGGCTTTGTGGCGGCAGGCAAGAACTGGCTTGATCTGGCGCACTCGCTGGCATTGCTGGGCATTGACGAGGCCGAAGCCGAGCGCCTTGGCATCACCACTTACAAAGTTGGCCAGACGTTCCCGCTTGATATGCGCGGCTTTAACGACTGGGCTGATGGGCTCGACCTGATCGTTGTCATCGAAGAAAAGCGCAAGCTGATCGAGGTGCAGATCAAGGAAGCGCTGTTTGACAGTCGCAATGGCCGCCGCGTTTATGGCTGGTATAAAGGCGGCGCTGGCGGGATGGAGCGTGAGGAGCTGTTCCCGACACGCGGCGCGCTTGATCCGGTCTGGATTGCCGAGAAGCTTGGCGACATTCTGGTGGAAGAGGGCCGCGGCACGGATGGCGTCAAAGCCGGATTGCGGCAAATCGCCGAAGCCCGCCGCGCCGACAACGCCGAAGACATCGCCGCGCGCCTGCCGTATTTCTGCGCGGGGTGTCCGCACAACTCGTCAACCAAAGTGCCAGAGGGCAGCCGCGCCTATGCGGGCATCGGCTGTCACTACATGGTGCAATGGATGGATCGCAACACGCTTGGCTCGACCCACATGGGCGGCGAAGGCGCAAACTGGATCGGCGAGGCGCCGTTCTCAAAGCGCGCGCATGTCTTCCAAAACCTCGGCGACGGCACCTACAACCACTCGGGCGTTCAGGCCATCCGCGCCGCCATCGCGGCGGGCACGAACATCACCTACAAGGTGCTCTATAACGATGCCGTAGCGATGACGGGCGGGCAAGACAACGAGGGCGACTTGGACGCGCCCAAGATCGTCGCGGAGTTGCGCGCAATGGGCGTGAAAGACCTCGCCATTGTCTATGACGACAAGGAAGACGTCGACTTTAAGAGGTTCCCACAAGGCATTGAAATTAAAGGACGTGATGATTTGATGGAAGTGCAGGAGCGGATGGAGAAGACAGAGGGCACCTCTGCCATCGTCTACATCCAGACCTGCGCCGCAGAAAAGCGCCGCCGTCGCAAGCGCGGCACGTTCCCCGACATCGACAAGCGCGTTTTTATCAACACGGATGTCTGTGAAGGCTGCGGCGATTGCGGGGTGCAGTCAAACTGCGTGGCGATCACACCTGTCGAGACAGAGCTTGGCCGCAAACGCGCGATCGACCAGTCAGCATGCAACAAAGACTTCAGCTGCGTGAAGGGCTTTTGCCCAAGCTTCGTGACGCTGGAAGGTGCTACGCCCAAGAAGGCGGCGACGGCGACGCTGGAGTTGCCCGACATGCCGGAGCCGAAGCTGCCCGAGATCGACGGCACGCATAACGTTGTCATCACAGGTGTCGGCGGCACAGGCGTTGTCACCATCGGCGCGGTGCTCGCACAAGCGGCACAGATCGACGGGCTCGGCGCGGGCATGATGGAGATGGCGGGGCTGGCCCAAAAGGGCGGCGCTGTGCACATCCATTGCCGGATCGCTAAGCGACCAGAGGACATTTCGGCCATTCGCGTGGCCACGGGGGAAGCCCATGCGCTGATCGGCGGTGAGCTGGTTGTTTCGGCGGGGGCCAAAACGCTGGGGTTGACGCGGCTGGGCGTGACGGGCGCAGTTGTTAACTCGCACGAAACAGTCACTGGCGACTTCACCCGCGACACCGAGTTCAAGATCCCGACTGATAGGTTGGAGCTCCAGCTTGAAGCGCGGCTGAAAGAGGGGCTGAGCCTGTTTGACGCCTCTGATCTGGCCAAGGTGCTTTTGGGCGACAGTATTTTTTCGAACATGATGGTGTTTGGGGCCGCATGGCAGCGCGGGCTGATCCCGATCAGCCGCGAGGCGATCGTGCAGGCGGTTACGCTTAACGGCGCTGCCGTGGAGCGCAACCTGCGCGCTTTCGAGATAGGACGTTGGGCCGCGCTTTACCCTGAAAAAGCGCGTGGATATGTTGTATCAACTGTGGCATCCAAGCCTCTGTCATTGCAAGAGAAGGTAGATTTTAGAGCCAATGCACTGATCGACTATCAAGACAGCAAGCTTGCCGGGAAATTCCGCGCACTCGTGGGCCGGTTTGACGATGAGCCTCTCAAAGAGGCCGTCGCGAAGGGCTATCACAAACTGCTGGCCTATAAGGACGAATACGAAGTCGCACGTTTGCTGTTGAGCACGCAGGAAAAGGCCGAGGCGGCTTTTGATGGCGCGTTCACCATGTCCTACCATATGGCGCCGCCGCTCTTGTCAAAAATGGGCCATGACGGGCGGCCGCAAAAACGCCAGTTCGGCCCCGGCATGAAGCGCGGGCTGAAACTTCTGGCGCGGATGAAGGGCCTGCGCGGTGGCGCGTTTGATGTCTTCGGGCGCACCGCAGAGCGCAAGATGGAACGTCGCCTGATCAGCCAGTATGAGCAGGACATGAGCGAAGTGTTGAGCAACCTCTCAGAGCATACGTTTCAAACGGCGATTGCTTTGGCGGAACTGCCTTTGAGCGTCCGCGGGTTTGGGCCTGTCAAAGCAGAGAATGAGGCCAAGGCTGCGAAAACCCGTGAAACGCTTTTGGCGGAGTTGCGTAGCGGCGGGGGACCACAAGTGCAGGCGGCAGAATAACGTGCCGATGTAAGGTGGCTTTTCGGCGGCAAACTCCGTATGAGCTTGCCTTGTAAAAGAAACATCGCGCTTGAGGGCATTCTGACATGGCAGTAGGCATTTTTGATTCTGGTCTTGGCGGGCTGACGGTTTGGGCGGCTGTGCGCGAACGCATGCCTGATTTGCCGATCCATTACCTCGCCGATAGTGCGCATGCGCCTTACGGTGTGCGCGATGCCGACGACATTTACCAGCTGACCAAGGCCGCGGTTGAGCGGCTCTGGGCGTCGGGCTGCGATCTGGTTATTCTGGCGTGCAACACGGCCAGCGCTGCCGCTTTGCGCCGGATGCAGGAGGCGGGCGTGCCAGAGGGCAAGCGCGTCCTTGGGGTGTTTGTTCCGCTGATCGAAAGCCTCACCGAGCGCAACTGGGGCGACAACTCGCGACCCAGAGAGGTTGATGTGCAAAACGTGGCGCTGTTCGCCACGCCTGCGACGGTTTCAAGCCGCGCCTTCCAACGCGAGCTGGCCTTCCGCGCGATTGGCGTTGATGTTGAGGCGCAGGCTTGTGGTGGCGTGGTTGATGCGATCGAAGATGGCGATCTGATCTTGGCGGAAGCGCTGGTGCGCAGCCATGTTGACGCGCTGAAACGCAAGATGCCCGACCCGCAAGCCGCCATTCTGGGCTGCACGCATTACCCTCTGATGCAGGACATCTTCCAAGACGCACTCGGCGCTAACGTGACAGTCTACAGCCAGCCTGACTTGGTCGCCGAGAGCCTTGCAGACTACTTGCAGCGCCGCCCCGAAATGCGCGGCGCAGGTGAAACGCATATCTTTCTGACCACGGGAGACGCAAAGCGCGTCTCTGACAGAGCAACACAGTTTTTGCGACGACAGATTACATTTGAAGCGGCTTGAGCCGCGCACACAGTCTAGCTAAAATATCCGAAAATATGAAAGTGAGGTCATCCATGACCCATAAAATCGCAATTCTGGGCGCGTCTGGCTATACGGGCGCCGAACTTATCCGGCTTCTGGCGGAACATCCAAGCTATGAGATCACCGCGCTTGGCGCTTACTCAAAAGCCGGGCAGGACATGGCCGATGTCTTCCCGCATCTGCGCCATTTGGCTTTGCCTAAGCTTGTGGCCTTCAGCGAAATTGACTTTGATGCAATCAATCTGTGCTTTTGCGCCTTGCCGCATAAAACCAGCCAAGAGGTGATCCGCGAGCTGCCCAAACACCTCAAGATCGTTGATCTGAGCGCTGATTTCAGGCTGCGGGACGCGGAGGCTTACGAGCAGTGGTATGGCAACCCGCACTCCGCTGTCGAGATGCAGGGTGAGGCTGTTTATGGCCTTACCGAGTTTTACCGCGATGACATTGCCAAGGCGCGGCTTGTGGCCGGTACGGGCTGTAACGCGGCGGCGGGGCAGTTTGCCTTGCGCCCGCTCATTGAGGCTGGGGTGATTGACCTTGATGAGATCATCCTTGATCTCAAATGCGGTGTCTCCGGCGCGGGGCGCGCCTTGAAGGAAAACCTGCTGCATGCAGAGCTGTCAGAGGGCACGAACGCCTATGCCGTTGGCGGCACGCACCGGCATTTGGGCGAATTTGACCAAGAGTTCTCGGCAATTGCGGGGCGTGATGTGAAGGTGCAGTTCACGCCGCATCTTGTTCCGATGAACCGCGGCATCCTGACGACCGCCTATGTGAAAGGCGAGGCTGAAGTCATCCATGACACTTTCAGCAAGGCCTACGCCAGCGAGCCTTTCCTGCAGGTGCTGCCGTTTGGGCAAACGCCGAGCACACACCATGTACGCGGCTCCAACTTTTGCCACATCGGTGTGACGGGTGACCGTATCGCCGGGCGCGCAATTGTCGTCGTTGCTTTGGACAACCTGACAAAAGGTAGCAGCGGGCAGGCCTTGCAGAACGCGAACTTGATGTTAGGTGAACAAGAGACATCGGGGCTGATGGGCGCTCCGATCTTCCCATAAGGAGACGCCATGAAAGGCTTGAAGAAAAAACGCCGCATTCAAGTTATTGCGCTCGCAGCTGTTGCGCTGATCGTTGCGACCGGGCTGATCGGCTTCGCTATGAAAGACGGGATCAACTATTTCCGCTCGCCAAGCCAGGTGGTCGAAATGCCACCGCCGCCAACTGAAGTGTTCCGCATCGGCGGCCTTGTTGAGGATGGCAGCTTGATCCGTGGGCAGGGAGAGGCGATCACTTTCGTTGTCACAGATGGAGGCGCCAGCGTAAAAGTTAGCTACACCGGCATTTTGCCCGATCTGTTTGAAGAAAACCAAGGCATGATCGGCACTGGACAGCTCAAAGACGGCGTGTTCATCGCCTCTGAAATTTTGGCCAAACACGACGAAAGCTACATGCCGCGCGAGGTTGTTGATGCGCTCAAGGAGCAGGGCTATTACCAAGACCCGAACGGTAGCTAAGGCGCTCGTTAACCAAGTTTGTTGAGGCTCTTCACACCGGATGTGGAGAGCTTCGATGACATCAGTACGTTCAATTGCCGACGAGATAGTGGCCCGAGAGGGCGGCTACGCGAACGACCCTCATGACCCCGGCGGCGCGACAAACTTTGGTGTCACCATTCACACCATGCGACGTCTTGGCCTTGATCTTGACCGTGACGGCGACGTGGATACCGCTGATGTGCGCCTTTTGAGCCGTGATCAGGCTGTAGAAATTTTCATCACGCACTACTTCCACAACCCTCGCATAGACAGGCTTCCTAAGCCTTTGCAGGCCAGCGTTTTTGACATGTACGTCAACGCGGGGGCCAACGCAGTGCGCATATTGCAACGCATGCTTGTGCAGATGGGGCAGCACGTGAGTCTTGATGGTGTCATCGGCCCGAACACGGCGCAAGCCGCGGCAATGGCCTATGCTGAGGCGCCAGCCCACATTGTTGATGCCTACGGGATCGCGCGCCGCAACTACTATTTCCGCATTGCTGACCGCCGTGCAGCCAGCCGCAAATATGCCCGCACCCGTGCTGGCGACAAGGGCGGATGGATCAGGCGTGCGGAAGAGTTTATCAGCCCGCGATTTCATATGAGCACGCAAGACTTTGCAGAAAGGACAGCCTCATGGGTGTGATCGAGCGGATTTTTACCACGCTGTTTGGCGGCGGACGCAACCTTGTAAAGGACACCGCCGAGGTTTTCCGCGAAAACGCCGAAGCGGGCGCGGTGCGGGAAGCCGGCATGCGCACAGATGCGCTTGCCCAGTTTGGCAACGAGTTCCTAAACCCGCGGCGAGGCTGGTTTGACAGCTTTATGGATGGCGTCAACAGGCTGCCACGCCCGCTGATGGCGCTTGGAACGCTTGCGCTTTTCGTCTCGGCGATGAGCAATCCGACGTGGTTCGCGGCCCGCATGCAGGGGATAGCCCTCGTGCCTGAGCCTTTGTGGTGGATACTGGGCGCGATTATCTCGTTCTATTTCGGTGCGCGCCATCAGGTGAAGGGCCAGGAATTTCAGCGTCAGATATCCCAGAACCTTGCGCAGCTTCCTGTCGTTGCTCGCAATTTGGTGACTATTTCGGAACTTGAGCAGGGCGCGTATACGCCCGGTAAAGCCGATGCTGCGAGCGATGCCTCGCTTACATTGGACAGCACAGTTCGCGACGAAAACCTTGCCCTGAACGACTGGCGCACGGGCGCCAGCGCGGGCCGTTAGACGCGACAATGTGAACAGCCTTTTGTGCGCTTTTCCGTTGGCTATGCCAAAGCTACGGGGTAGACAAACCCCATGATAGCAGAACTCGGACATTTCGCCCTTATTTTAGGTTTTATCGTATCGCTGTTGCAAGTGGTTGTGCCACTTGTTGGCGCGGCCAAGCGTTGGCCCGGTTGGATGCGGTTTTCAGAACCCGGTGCAAACGTATTGTTCCTGCTCACGGGCTTTTCTTTCGCGGCGTTGACCTACTCTTTTGTTGTGTCTGACTTCTCGGTCAAACTTGTTTGGATGAACAGCCATACAGCCAAGCCGATGCTCTACAAAATCAGCGGCGTTTGGGGCAACCACGAAGGCTCGATGTTGCTTTGGGTGCTTATTCTAACACTCTTCGGAGCAATGGCAGCTTGGTTTGGTGACGGGCTGCCACCAACCTTGAAAGCGCGGATTTTGGCGGTGCAAGCTTCGATCACCGCGGCGTTCATGGCCTTCGTTTTGTTCACATCCAACCCCTTCTTGCGGATGGACCCTGCGGCGATGAACGGGCAAGACTTGAACCCGCTGCTGCAAGATCCGGGCCTCGCATTTCACCCTCCGTTTCTCTACCTTGGCTATGTAGGCCTCTCGATGGCCTTCAGTTTCGCGGTTGCTGCGCTCATTGAAGGGCGTGTTGATGCGGCTTGGGGCCGCTGGGTGCGGCCATGGACGCTTGCTGCCTGGATATTCCTCACAATCGGCATTGGCCTTGGCTCTTGGTGGGCCTATTACGAGCTGGGCTGGGGCGGCTTCTGGTTTTGGGATCCGGTCGAGAACGCAAGTTTCATGCCTTGGCTTATAGCTGTTGCTTTGCTGCATTCTGCTGTCGTTGTGGAAAAACGCGAGAGCCTAAAGAGTTGGACGATCTTGTTGTCGATCATCGCCTTTGGGTTTTCCCTTATCGGCGCATTTATCACCCGCTCTGGCATCATCACATCAGTGCATGCTTTCGCGACTGACCCGGAGCGCGGCGTGTTTTTGCTGCTCATCCTTGCGGTTTTTGTTGGCGGTGCTTTGACGCTGTTCGCGTTTCGCGCGGGTGTTATGGAGGCCAAAGGTGTGTTCGGAGTTGTGAGCCGTGAGTCGGCTCTCGTGCTCAACAATCTCTTGCTGGCGGTCTCTGCTTTTATCGTCTTTGTGGGCACAATCTGGCCGTTGGTTAGCGAGCTTTTGTTTGATCGCAAGCTGTCTGTTGGTGAGCCTTGGTTCAATGCATCCTTCACGCCCTTGATGGTTTTGCTCGGGCTTGTGCTACCTTTAGGGGCCATGTTGCCTTGGAAGCGTGGCAAGCTTGGCCGCGTGGCCAAGCGGTTGACAGGCGCCTTTGTTTTGGCGGTTTCGGTAGGTGCACTGGTTTGGGCCATCCAAGAAGAGCGCAGCGCCCTCGGCCCGATCGGGCTGATGCTTGCTGCTTGGCTTGTTGCTGGTTCTGCGACTGACTTGCTCAGCCGTGGCCGCAAAGGCGAGCGATTTGCGCGCCTTTTGCGCCTGCCACGGGCCGACTGGGGCAAAGCCGTTGCCCACGCGGGCCTCGGTGTCACGATTGCGGGCATCTCAGGCATGCTGGCTTGGCAACAAGAAGATATTCGCGTGATGAAATATGGCGACAGCCTTGAGCTGGCTGGGTACACGATCACGTTGAATGAGGTGAAACGAGTGCAAGGGCCAAACTATATCTCAACGATGGGCGATGTCACGCTGAGTAAGGGGGCGCGCGAGATCGCGACTCTCACCCCTGAAAAACGGGTCTATCCAGTGGCGGGCATGCCGACCACTGAAGCCGCGATCGACATTGGCTTCTGGCGCGATATCTATGTTGTCGTTGGCGATCCGCAAGATAACGGCGGTTGGGCGATGCGCAGCTACTTCAAGCCACTGGCGAACTGGATTTGGGGCGGGGCTATCTTGATGGCGCTCGGTGGAGCTTTGAGCCTGTCAGACCGACGTTACCGCGTCGCCGCGGGTGCGCGGAAGGCGGCGATCGAGAAAGTGCCCGGGGTGCCCGCAGAATGAGGTGGCTTTGTCTAACGCTCATGCTTTGGGCCGCACCTGCCTTGGCGGTGCAGCCTGACGAAATCCTGAGTGATCCTGCGCTGGAAGAGCGCGCTCGTGCGATATCAAAAAACCTGCGTTGCCTTGTTTGCCGTAATGAAAACATTGACGACAGCAACGCCGAGCTAGCACGGGATTTGCGCCTGCTTGTCCGCGAACGGCTTGTGCAAGGCGACAGTGACGTTGAGACTGTCGATTTTATCGTTGCGCGCTATGGTGAGTATGTTTTGCTCACTCCGAAGGCCGCAGGCAGCAACCTTATTTTATACTATGCTGGCCCTGCGATGTTCCTGTTCGCCTTGCTCGCGGGCGGCCTCTATTTGCGCACACGTTCACAAACCAAACCTGAGGGCAGCGATGCGCTCTCAGAAGAAGAAAAAGTGCGCCTGAAAGAAATCATGCGAGAGTGACGCTTGGTTTCTCTTTTATTCGCAGGCGAAACAGGCTTCTTTGAATGAACATAGCGCGAGGGATAAAATGGTTTACCAGTCAATAACGTTTGAGATGAACGAAGCGGGTTACGCTGTGATCATCATGAACCGCCCCGAAAAAATGAATGCAATGACGGCGCAAATGCGCGCAGAAATTCCGGAAGCATTTCGCGAAGCCGTCAGTGAAGGCGCACGCGCGGTTGTTTTAACGGGCTCGGGCGCGGCTTTCTGCTCAGGCCAAGATCTGGGTGATGGTGCAAATGCTGCGAGCATTGATCTCGAACGGGTTTTGCGCGACGAGTATAACCCGATGATCCAGACCATCGTTGAGTGCCCTTTGCCGACGATCTCGGCAGTGAACGGCGCGGCTGCCGGCGCTGGAGCAAACCTTGCGCTTGCCGCTGATGTGGTGATTGCTGCCAAAAGCGCATACTTCATGCAGGCCTTCACGCGCATTGGCCTTATTCCCGATGCCGGCGGCACTTACTGGATGCCACGGCTTGTGGGCTCGGCCAAAGCGATGGGAGCCTCGCTGTTTGCAGACAAGGTGACGGCCGAGCAAGCTGATGCTTGGGGGCTGATCTGGGAACATGTTGAAGACGAGTCATTTGAAGCGCATTGGCGTGCAAGAGCGACACATCTGGCGCAAGGCCCAACGGAGGCCTACCGACGCACTGCAAAGGCTTTGCGGGCAAGCTTTGACAACACCTTGACCGAGCAGTTGACGCTAGAAGCCCGTGAGCAAGGCCGTGCAGGCAAAAGCCGCGACTTCAAAGAAGGGGTTATAGCCTTTCTTGAGAAGCGTAAGCCGCATTTCGAAGGGCGCTAGGCTTTCATCCTGGAATGCCCGGCGAAGACTTTGCACGTGAGCATCACGATCGGCATTGTGGACGCAATCTGTGAGGCACGCCTTTCTGGCTTATCCGAGTGCATACCTTACCCATAAAAAGGCCCGCCATAAGCGGGCCTTTTCGGTACAATCTACGAAATTCAGCGGTTCTCAACATCCACATATTCGCGCTCGGTTTCGCCGAGGTAAAGCTGGCGAGGTCGGCCAATCTTTTGCTGTGGATCTTCAAATTGTTCTTTCCACTGCGAGATCCAACCAACTGTGCGTGACACAGCGAAGATTGGCGTGAACATAGAGGTTGGCAGACCCATCGCTTCAAGAATGATGCCTGAGTAGAAGTCAACATTCGGGAACAGTTTCTTGTCTGCGAAGTAAGGATCGGCGAGGGCCGCCGCTTCCAGCTCTTTCGCGACTTGCAAGATTGGGTTGTTTTCAACGCCGAGCAAGTCAAGCACCTCGTCGGCAGATTGCTTCATAACAGTCGCGCGCGGATCGAAGTTCTTGTAGACGCGGTGGCCGAAGCCCATCAGACGGAAGGGGTCTTCCTTGTCTTTCGCGCGGGCAATAAACTCTGGGATGCGATCAGGTGTGCCGATTTCTTTGAGCATTTCGAGGCAAGCCTGGTTTGCGCCGCCGTGCGACGGGCCCCAAAGGCAAGCTATGCCAGCTGCGATACAAGCAAACGGGTTGGCGCCCGAGGATGAGGCCAAGCGCACTGTCGAGGTTGATGCGTTTTGCTCGTGATCAGCATGCAGCGTAAAGATACGGTCCATCGCGCGTGCGAGGATCGGATCAACCACATATTCTTCTGCCGGAACGGAGAAGCACATGTGCAGGAAGTTTGACGCATAGTCGAGATCATTGCGCGGATAGACGAACGGTTGTCCGATGGAATATTTGTAGGCCATTGCAGCAATCGTTGGCATCTTTGCAATCATGCGGTGCGAGGCGATTTCGCGCTGGCGCGGATCAGCAATGTCAGAGCTGTCTTGGTAGAAGGCTGACATTGCGCCGACAACACCAACCATCGTGGCCATCGGGTGCGCATCGCGGCGGAAGCCACGGAAGAAATTGTGCATTTGTTCATGAATCATCGTGTGGCGCGTGATCGTGCCTTCGAAATTCTCAAGTTCAGCAGCCGTTGGCAGCGTGCCATAAAGCAGCAGGTAGCAAACTTCGAGATAGTGCGATTTGCCAGCAAGTTCATCAATCGTGTAGCCGCGGTGCAAAAGCTCGCCTTTGTCGCCGTCAATGTAAGTGATCGTGCTGTCGCAACTGGCAGTTGAAGTAAAGCCCGGATCGTAGGTAAAAACGCCTGCTTGCGCATAGAGTTTGCGTATGTCGATAACGTCAGGCCCAAGTGTTGGTGAGTGAACCGGCAACTCGTAAGTTTGGCCATCAATCGTCAACGTTGCTGTTTTCGTAGATTCTGTCATTTTTTCTCTTCCTCCAAGGGCCTTAGGCGCGGATCGCCTGGCGCAGTCCTAGTTTATCAGCCTTGAGAGAAGGTTAACGCCCTCAAGCCGCTGCGTCTTCAATACGGGCTATGCTTTCATCCCGACCGATAACCAGCATCATGTCAAAAACACTGGGTGTTGCTGCGCGCCCGGCAAGGGCTGCACGTAACGGCGCTGCAAGTTTTCCAAACTTGGTGCCCTGTTCCTCGGCAAAGGTGTTCAGGCACTGCTCAAGCTCGGTTCGTTCCCAGCTAACATTTCGCAGGTGCGGCGTCAATTCTTTCAGTATGCCACGGGATACCGCGTCAAGAGATTTTGCCGCTTTCTCATCACATACGATAGGCCTTGAGGACATGATAAAGTGAGCTTTTTCAATAAGTTCACCGTATGTTTTGGCGCGCTCTTTCAGGTGCGGCATCGCGTCTGTAAAAAGTGATTTTTTTATATCGTCGAGGGTTGCTTGGCCTGCTGCGGCCAGAAACTCCTGCAACTCATGCAGCAGCGCAGCATCTTCGGTTGCGGCAATCTGTTGACCACAAATGTTGCCGAGCTTCTTAAAATCAAACCGTGAAGGAGAGCGCCCGATGCCGCCAAGATCAAACCATTCCTGTGCTTGCGCGTCAGTGAAGAATTCGTCGTCGCCATGGCTCCAGCCAAGGCGGGCAAGATAGTTGCGCATACCAGAGGCAGGGTACCCCATGAGCTGGTATTCCTCTACGCCAGTTGCGCCATGGCGTTTTGATAGTTTTTTGCCATCAGGGCCGAAGATCAGCGGAATGTGCGCATAAACGGGCAGGGGCCAGCCCATTGCTTGGTAGATCAGCATCTGGCGGGCTGCATTGTTGAGGTGATCATCGCCGCGAATGACGTGAGTGATGCCCATATCGTAGTCATCAACAACCACCGCCAGCATGTAGACAGGCGTGCCGTCCGAGCGCAGCAGGATCATGTCATCAAGTGTTTCGTTCTTGATGGTCACGTCGCCCTGCACTTGATCGCGAATTACAGTGGTGCCTTCGCGAGGCGCTTTGATGCGGACAACATAGGGCGCATCGGGGAAGGTGCTCTCATCGGCATCGCGCCATGGCGAGTGGTAAAGCGTGCTCTTACCTTCGGCACGCGCCTGTTCGCGGAACGCGGCGATCTCGTCTTGGCTGGCGAAACACCTGTAGGCTTTGCCTTCGGACAAGAGTTTATGCGCCACCTCAGCGTGCCTGTCAGCGCGCTCAAACTGACTTACAGCTTCGCCGTCAATATCAAGCCCAAGCCACTCCATGCCACGCAGGATGGCGGCCGTTGCCTCAGGGGTTGAGCGCTCGCGGTCGGTGTCTTCGATCCGCAATAAGAACTTGCCACCACGTCCGCGTGCATAAAGCCAGTTGAACAACGCAGTCCGCGCTGTGCCAATGTGCATATATCCGGTCGGGGAGGGTGCGATACGGGTGACAACGGGCGTGTTCATGAGCGTGTTAACCTTTCAGTAACCAAGGATTGGCTAGGATTTGGCTCTGTCTAACTTTCTCATGCGTTAAGGACAAGGCATGCTGCTGGCTCGAGCAACTGAGACGATATTGCTCGGCCAGCGAGGGCATCTTTTCCCTTGGGCACCGGTTTGCTTTGCTACGGGCATTGGAACTTACTTCTCACTGAAGTTTGAACCCGCGCTTTGGGTGTTCGTCGCGATCTTGGGAGTGTGCCTAGCCTGCCTTTTGGTGCTGCTGCGTTGGCGCTCAGTCTTCGCGCCTATTTTGTGGCTGGTTTTGCTCACCTTGGCTGGGTTTGGCACGGCGGGGATGCGGGCCAACATCCTTGATGCGCCTGTGTTGAGTTTTCGCTACTACGGCGCTGTGCAAGGGCGGATCGTGAAGGTTGACCGCGGCTCTTCGGGCGCCATGCGGCTGATGCTTGACCAAGTTGTGCTGGAAAGGACAGAGCCTGCACGCATGCCCAGAAAGGTGCGTGTTTCACTGCGCGAGTACTCCGAAGAATCCTGGGTGCGCCCGGGGAGCACGGTGATGCTGACGGCGCTGCTATCTCCCCCCTCAGGCCCAGCAGAACCAGGCGGGTTTGATTTTCGTCGCCATGCTTGGTTCCTTGAGCTTGGAGCTGTTGGCTCTGCTCGCTCACCGCTCATGCTTGTCGAGCCGGAAGGTTGGAACAAGCCAATCCTGCAAATCAGACTGAGCTTTGCGAAGTTTGTTCGCACCCAAATTGAGGGAGAGCGTGGCGCGTTTGCAGCCGCGATCCTGACCGGGGACCGCTCTGGTATGTCGCAAGAGACGATCCTGTCTTTGAGGCGCACAAATCTTGCACATTTACTGGCGATCTCCGGCCTGCACATGGGGTTGCTAACGGGGCTCGTGTTTGCGCTCTCTCGGTATGTGTTGCTGCTCTCGCCGCAGGCCCGCCAGCATGTACCGATCCGTAAAGTCGCTGCGGGAGTCGCGCTTGTGGCTTCGTTCTTCTATCTGCTTTTGTCAGGCGGGAACGTTGCGACCGAGCGCGCCTTTATTATGGCCACTGTAGCGCTTGGCGCTGTCCTTTTTGAACGCCGGGTGTTCAGCCTGCGCGCAGTTGCGGCTGCCGCACTTATCGTGCTGGCGCTCTGGCCAGAGGCCTTACTTGGCCCCGGGTTCCAGATGTCCTTTGCGGCGACGACAGCTCTTGTGAGCGTTTTCGCATATTTGCGCGACAAGCAAATCGGGCTTGGCCCGCGATGGTTTAAACCAATTGCGACTGTGTTCATTTCATCCCTCGTGGCGGGGTTGGCAACCGCCCCCATCGCGGCGGCCCACTTCAACCAGTTTGCTCACTATGGGCTTGTCGCCAACTTGCTCGCAGTTCCCTTGATGGGTGTCTTGGTGATCCCTTCAGCCGTTCTGGCACTGTTGCTTTGGCCTCTTGGTCTGTCGGCAATCGGATTTTGGTTGATGGATGTCGGCATTCGTTGGATCTTGGGCGTCGCGGCTTACGTCGCATCGCTTGAAGGCGCGCGCGGTACGGTGGTTAGCCCTGATCCAGCTGTTCTTGTGATCCTGTCACTTGGTGCGCTGACCGTCTCGCTTTGGCGGGGGCAAGCGCGCATATTGGGGGTGGCGCCTGTTGTGCTTGCTTTTGGCCTCTGGTCCCAGACAGAGCGGCCCAATGTTCTGATCGAAGGTTCAGGACGACTTGTTGGAATATTGGAAGACACTGGCCGCGCTTTGAGCAAAGCCAAAGGCAGTGGTTTTGTGGCTACAAACTGGCTTGAAAATGATGGCGATGCGCGCAGTCAGGCCTTGGCCTCTGAGGGGTGGGCTGATGCTGCGCGAACTGAGCAGTTTCAAGTTCGACACCTCTGGCGCAAGCGGGATATGGAAAAGGTGTCCTGTGTTTCAGGCGAACTGCTGGTCATCGCTGGTAAGCCAGATGTGCAGTTGCCTTGCCGTGTCTACAACTCAGAAAGCCTCGCGAAGACAGGATCAATTGCGCTCTACTTTCAGGACGGAAAGATCACGGAGAAAACGGCCCGCGATGTCACGGGCCGCCGCTTGTGGAGCAGTCAATTCAAGGCCAAAGAAACTCAGTAAGTTCGGATCAAACCGACAAGACGACCCTGCACTTTGACTTGATCATCAGGGAACACGCGCGTCTCGTAAGCGGGGTTGGCCGCTTCCAGCGCAATAGCATTGCCGCGGCGGAAAAACCGTTTCAACGTGGCTTCCTGATCATCTACGAGAGCAACCACGATATCACCATTCTCGGCAGTTGAAGTTTCGCGGATAACCACAACATCGCCTGAATTAATGCCAGCTTCGATCATCGAATCCCCTTTTACTTCAAGGGCATAGTGCTCTCCACCAGCGCGCAACATTGCATTGGGAACAGCGACGTTATGCGACACCTGGCTGATTGCCTCGATCGGAACACCCGCCGCGATGCGGCCCATAACGGGCAACTCAATGGCCGGAACCGCGGAAATATTTTGCGCTGCAGCAGGGCGTTCATCGGGCCTGTCGCCATCAATGACTTGCGGGGTGAAGCCAGAAGGCGCGCCGCCGAGGCTTTCAGGCAGTTTTACAATTTCAAGCGCGCGAGCGCGGTGTGCAAGCCTGCGGATAAATCCGCGTTCTTCCAGAGCCGTAATCAGCCGGTGGATCCCTGACTTGGAGCGCAGATTAAGCGCTTCTTTCATCTCGTCAAAACTGGGTGGAACCCCGTCGCGTTGAACGCGCTTATTGATAAATTCAAGCAGATCGAGCTGTTTTTTCGTAAGCATCCACGCTGTCCTCTGTTGGTGTTGTTCTCACCAATGTTCTATACATGTTCACTTTTTGTGTCAACTCTCGCTTAACATTTCCTAAACGCGTTGCGAAGAAGGCTACGACGTGGCGTTCTATCGGGAAGATTTATTAGCCGAGAGGAATATAGAGAACGGCATCGCCGATTGCGCAGGCAGCGCCATTCGGTGGACGCACGAGGAGGGCGTTTGATTGGCTCAAAACACTCAAGAGGGAGCTGTCTTGCCGCTCTGCTGGTGTGATCATGCCGTCAAGAACCTGCGCGCGCATATAGTGTTCGCGCGGCCCGTTGGCTTTGAGCGGGGCAGACAGTGTTGCCTCACGTTGCGCTGCCGCTTCGCAAGGATAACCCAGCATCACACGGATCATCGGAAGCAAGAACACATGGCCACACACCATGGCTGACACGGGGTTCCCGGGCAGCCCGACCATGGCTGCATTGCCTAGCCGCCCAGCCATCAAAGGCTTTCCCGGGCGCATAGCAACTTTGTAAAAACTTTGCTCCATACCGAGGGAAGCTGCGACGTCACCAACCAAATCATGATCACCGACTGAGGCGCCGCCTATTGTGACTGTCAAGTCAGCGCCTTGCGCGAGGTTGAACACGGTCTTAAGGCTGGCCGTGTTGTCGCGCGCAATCGGCAAAATGCGGGCCTCTGCGCCATTGGCCTCAAGCAAGGCTTTCAGGCCAAACGTGTTGGAGGCCACGATCTGGCCATCGGCTGGCGTTTCACCCGGCATGACAAGTTCGTCGCCTGTCGAAATAAGTGCCACAACGGGGCGGCGCGCCACGGGCACTTCCGCGATATTCATCGAGGCCAGCAAAGCAATGTCGCTCGGGCCGAGCACACGGGGCGCGCTCAGGATGTCACCCTTGGCAAAGTCTTGGCCCGCGGGGCGAATATTTGTTTTCCCATCTTGCTCTTGCAGCAAGGTGATCACCTCACCACGACGCTCGACATCTTCTTGAATGACGATCATGTCAGCGCCCTCAGGAACTGGCGCACCAGTGAAAATGCGGACGCATTGTCCAGCCCCTAGAGCGCCTTTAAAGCCATGGCCTGCCGCCGCTTCACCGATAACTTTGAACTGGGCATGCAAGTCGGTTTCGATTTGTTTAAGCGCGTAACCGTCCATAGAAGATGCATCAAACGGTGGCTGGGTGAGGCGCGCTTCTACAGGCTGCGCTAGTGTCCGCCCCGCAGCTTGGGCAATTGGCACTGTCTCGGTCTCGCAGGGTTTTGCGAGCGCGAATAGCTGCTCGAGAGCTTCAGAAACCGAGATCATTTGGCTTCAAAACGGCCTGATTTGCCACCGTCTTTTAGCGTCACATGAACTCCGCCGATTTCCATCTCTTTGTCCACAGCTTTGACCATGTCATAAACTGTTAGCGCGGCTGTCGAGACGGCTGTGAGCGCTTCCATTTCAACACCGGTCTGTCCGGTTGTCTTGACCGTGGCCTCAATGCGCACCCCCGGCAAGCCAGCGTCAGGCGTGAGTTCGACGGCAACCTTGGTGATCGGCAATGGGTGACAAAGCGGGATAAGGCTTGATGTCTCCTTTGCTCCCATGATGCCAGCCAGTTGAGCCACGCCCAGAACATCACCCTTCTTGGCGCGGTTCTCAGTGATCATCGCCAAAGTCGCGGTCGCCATACGGACAAATCCCGTGGCAGTGGCTATGCGTGAGGTGACGGCTTTGTCAGAAACATCAACCATATGAGCGTTGCCAAGATCGTCAATGTGAGTGAGATTTGACATGCTAAAAACCGCCTGCATTCAAAGGCTTGGATAGCAAAGCTCGCGTGGCAGTTTCAACGTCGTCTTGGCGCATCAGGCTCTCACCAATGAGGAAGCACCGTGCACCGTAACGGGCGATGTCTGCCAAGTCTTCGGAGGTGTTAAGCCCGCTTTCAGAGACGATCATCTTGTCGACAGGCACGAGCTTTGACAGCTTGCGCGTATTGTCGAGCGAGGTTTCAAACGTGTTGAGGTTGCGGTTGTTGATGCCAACTAGGCGTGACGCCAGTTGCTCGCTTCGCTCAAGCTCTTCTTCGTTGTGCACTTCGATCAGCGCATCCATGCCCCAAGCAGCAGCGCTGTCTTCAAGTTCCTTTGCCTGCGCGTCAGACACGCTCGCCATAATGATCAGAATGCAGTCTGCACCCATCGCACGTGCCTCGGCAACTTGGTAGGGGTCATACATGAAATCCTTACGCAAAACCGGCAGATCACAAGCGGCCCGTGCCTCAACGAGGAACTCTTTACTGCCCTGAAAGCTGGGGGTGTCTGTCAGAACCGAAAGGCAAGTTGCTCCACCCGCCGCATAGGCTGCGGCAAGTTTGGCTGGCTCAAAGTCTTCTCGGATCAGGCCCTTGGAAGGGCTGGCTTTCTTGATCTCGGCGATCAATCCATAGCCGGTGCGAGAGGCATCAAACAAGGCGCCTGCGAACGGGCGGACAGGGCTTGCTGCCTTGGCATCAGCTTCGATGCTCTCTAACGGGCGTGCGGCTTTGTCGGCTGCGATTTCTTCAAGTTTATAGGCTTTGATTTTGTCAAGAATCGTCGGGCTCATGTGCTGGCCTCCGATGTGAATTTTGCAAGGGCATCAACTTTGGCTTTTGCGGCTCCGCTGTCGATACTTTCGGCGGCCAGTTTGGCGCCCTCTGTGAGCGTATCTACTTTGCCCGCAACGTAAAGCGCCGCAGCAGCGTTTAACAGAACAGCGTCACGGTAGGCAGAAACCTCTCCAGCAAGCAGCGCACGAAAGGCCTGCGCGTTCTCAGAGGGGCTGCCGCCAACAATGGCCTCAAACGGGTGCTCAGGCAGGCCCGCGTTGGCAGGATAAACTTCGCGATCAGTAACCGTGCCATCTTCGTTGAGCTCGGCGACCCAGCTTACACCCGAGATTGCCAACTCGTCGGTTCCGTCAGAACCATGAACAAGCCAAGCCTTTTCAGAGCCAAGAGCGCCGAGAGTTTCGGCCATTGGCCGGATGAGATCTCGAGAGAAAGCGCCGGTGAGCTGCCGCTTTACGCCAGCGGGATTGGTCAGCGGGCCGAGAATGTTAAAGATCGTGCGGGTGCCAAGCTCGGCGCGTACAGGGCCGACATGGGCCATCGCGGGGTGGTGCATTGGCGCCATCATGAAGCATATACCGCAGTTTTGTAGCGCATTTTCAACGGTCTCTGCGCCAAGCATCACGTTGATTCCCATTTCACCTAAAGCATCGGCTGCTCCTGATTTGGAGCTGAGGTTGCGGTTGCCGTGTTTGGCGACAGGCACACCAGCACCAGCGACAACAAAGGCAGTCGCGGTCGAGATGTTAAGCGTTCCTTTACCGTCACCGCCTGTGCCGACGATGTCCATCGCGCCCGCTGGAGCTTTCACAGCGTTGCACTTGGCCCGCATGACGGCGGCGGCGGCGGCGTATTCTTCAACCGTTTCGCCACGGGTGCGCAACGCCATAAGCAGCCCGCCGGTCTGGGCTGCTGTTGCCTGGCCTTCAAACAACATAGTGAAGGCAAGCTTGGCTTCATCTCGACTCAAAGCGCGCTCAGCGGCTGCGCCAATCAGGGGCTTCAAAGCGTCGCTCATGCGGGTTCCTTCACGGTATCAAGGAAGTTTTGCAACATGGCATGGCCATGCTCAGAACGGATCGATTCCGGGTGAAACTGAACGCCCTGAATCGGGAGCTTGCGGTGTTGCAGGCCCATGATGGTGCCATCTTCAAGCTCTGCCGTGACTTCAAGACAATCCGGCAAGCTTGCGCGCTCAACCACCAGAGAGTGATAGCGCGTTGCGGCAAAAGGCGAGGGCAGGCCTGCGAACAGCCCTTTGCCAGTATGGCTGATCTGGCCCATTTTCCCGTGCACGATTTCGGAATGCTGCACGACTTTGCCGCCAAAAGCCTGACCGATTGCTTGATGCCCAAGGCAGACACCCATCAGCGGCGTGCCTGTCTCGGCAGCGGCCTGCGTGAGCGCCAAGCAAATACCGGCTTGATCAGGATCACAAGGGCCCGGAGACAGCAAGATCGACGACGGCTTAAGAGCCATCGCGGCCTGCACATCCAGTGCGTCATTGCGTTTTACCAGCACATCAGCGCCAAGTTCGCCCAAATAATGGACCAAATTGTATGTGAAACTGTCGTAATTATCTATCAGTAGCAGCATCTTGCCATTCACTCTATGAAAGGGCTGGAGGCTCGGCCCAAGGTCGCGGTATACATGTTCAGGGTTCCAGCGCACCGTCAAGGGGCGAGGGGCTGTAAACGGGCAGATAAATGATAGGTGAGTGGCATGGCGCGCGGAATTCTGAGCGGTATGATTGTAGGAACACTGGTGAGCACTGTTGGTGTGGGCGCTTTGTCTTTGCTGGCGGGGCCCCCGGCTGTCAGGCCAGCGCCACAGGCGCCTGAGACGAGCTCAGCAGAGGCTCCGCAAAGTCAAGTGGCTCCGGTGTCGGCTGACGCTCCGGCAAACCTGCCAAATTCGCAAAATACCCCGACCAGTAGCAATGCCCCCTCCGCTGTGCCTCCGACGGCCGATATGTCCGCAACCTTGGATGGGACAGCACCCGCGCCTGAAACCGGCGCGGCAGATGAGGCTGCGGTATCGCCGGAAGAGACATCGCAACCGGATATCGCCCTGACAGATGATACTCCCAGCCAAACCAGTCCTGCACAGACCGCACCGGGCCTTCCCGCGAGCGAAAGTGAAGTCGCTGTAGCTACGGAGACAGCGACGCCAAAGCCGCAGCCAGAGCCAACGCCGCAGCCAGAGGCGGCTTCTGAAGCGAATGCGGATGACACTCCAACCGCAGAATTGCCAGCAGCTTTGCCTGACGACGAGCGCGAAGAGATCACCCTTGAGGTTGCTCCCGAGGAACCAGAGGCCGCCGCCGCACCAGCCACAAAGCCGACAACAAAAACCGAACGGGCCAGTCTCGGAACCCCCGCAAAAAAGCTTGGTTCAAGCCAGTCTTCTCGGCTTCCGTCTGTGAAGGTTGAAACAGCACAAGACGCTGAAAACACCGCTGAAAACACTGCTGAAAACCAAGCCGAAATTTCAGAAGACAGCCCACCGTTCCTGCGCTTTGCTCAGCCCTTCAAAGGCGATGCAAACAAGCCCAAAATGGCCATCGTTCTGATAGATGACGGAACCAGCAACATCGGCATCGAGGCGCTCACAACCTTCCCGTACCCGCTCAGTTTCGCGGTGGATACCTCCTGGAAAGGCGCGCCTGACGCTATGGCGACATACCGCGCCTCGGGCTTTGAAGTGCTCGCCATGGTAGACCTTCCACGCGGAGCGCGCGCCAGTGACGTTGAGGTGGCGCTGCCGGTGATGTTGGCGACGCTTCCTGAGGCTGTCGGGGTGATAGAAACACCCGACGCAGGCCTGCAGGACAGCCGCGAAGTTATCAGCCAAGTCTCTGATTTTCTCGCCAATTCCGGCCATGGGCTGGTGCTGTTTCCTAAGGGTTTGAACACCGCGCAAAAGCTGGCTGCCAAGCAGGGTGTGCCTTCGACAACGGTGTTTCGAGACTTTGACAGCAAGGGGCAGAACGCCAGCACCATCAAGCGCTTTCTCAGCCATGCCGCGCTCAAAGCGGGCAACGAAGGCGGGGTTGTTATGGTCGGGCGCTTGCGTGCCGACACGATCAGTGCACTGCTGCTCTGGGGGCTTCAAGACCGCTCCGACAGGCTCGAACTGGCCCCCGTCAGCCAGCTGATGAAAGTGCCAAATTAACCCGGCCTTAACCCAGCTCAACACAGCTCAACACTGTAACTTTTGCAAAATGGGCCAGTGCCTACACTATGCAGCTATGCGTGCAGCTATCTATGCATAACGCGTATGCACAGTTTTCGCGTGAGCTTTCTTAACAGAAATTAGTCAATGCAGCGTGCGGTGGGGCAGGCACATCTCCTTTGCGCTTGGCTGGATGCAGTCATTCGGAGCAAAAAGAGCCGAAGGCCAAGCCGCGGGTTTTGCCGACCTTCAACCGTGCAAGCTCAGCTACTGGAAGCGGCCCAAACCAGACCTTCGTGGTCTTTCTTGCGAAAGGCTGCTGCGAGCTCTCTTAGACAGATGCTGCGCTACACATGAATGACCGGAAGGAGGTGATTGCCCATCGCTGTCATCTGACCATTTGGCTACAGATGCGCATGCTGATCTAGAACCGAGCCTAACTAATGGAACGATGCCTGATGTCGCCCAAAAAGTGCATCAATCTTGCGAAAAACATGTCGGACGTGCGAAAGATTTCCGTCGTCTTGGTGTTTGACCAGCCACTGTATGTGTTCAATGCTTTCTATTGGAGAGGAGCATTGCTGCAAGCGTGGATCGGTCGCGCCTATGAAAACCGGAAGAATACAAAGCCCACCCCCTGCGGCTGCCGCCTCCAATACAGCCTGCGGTGAATCGCAAGTCAGCGCCGCCGCTCCACCAATTTGTTGCCTTAGCCAAAACGACGATGTGCCGGTCCCGCCCGAAACTGATGAGATCACCCAATCACAGCTCGTGTAGCGGTCTTCTGTGAAAGCGTCTGAATGCGACGCGCAGTAGTCGATTGATCCATAAATGGCAAAACCGACGCGGCCGATCCGTTTTTTCGCTAACCCCTGCTGATCGGGCACCTTGTTCCGAACCGCAATGTCCGCTTCACGCCGTGACAGATTCAGAAAGTTCGCACCAGTCAACAACTCAATTCGGGGGCCGGTAGATCCTGCCGAGATGTCCTGTAGATGCCGTGCCAAGAAGACACTTGTCCAAAAACCCGCAGTGACACGCACCACGGGGCGATGATCGAGTTGGCTCAGCCACGTCTGAATGGATTTAGACTGCCCTGACATTTCCTGAACTCTGCCAAGGAGTTCACGCCCGTGGGTTGTGAGGTCATACCCTGACGGGTTCCGGTCAAAGAGTTGCACATCCATTGTCTCCTCCAGATGCCGCATGCGGCGGCTTAACGTCGGCGAACTTGAACCTGAAACCACAGCCGCACCAACGAGCCCACCTTCTTGAGCGACGGCTAGGAACAACCGAAGATCATCCCAATTTGGCATTTTATTTTTGAAAGACATGTTCCGGATATTGCCGTCGAAAATGGGTGATGACCAGCCTAAACTGAGCAAAGATTCAGCTAAATAAGGTTGTTGGGTCGCTTTCACGAAAAGCATGTCAAAATAAAAAAGGACACCACTTACATGACTATAGAACACATCGTCACAGTGACTTTCAAATCAAAGCCCGAACATCTCGAAGCATTCACGGGTGTCATGAAAACCGTCAGTTCCGAGTTACCCTCAGTAGACGGATGCAAAGCCGTCCGCGTCATGACACACCAAGACGACCCGTCAGTGTTCATGTTGATTGAGGATTGGGAAAGCTCAGACAAACATGCGGTTCACATCAATCGTCTGGTCGAATCTGGCGAGTGGGCTGGTCTTGAACAGATGCTCGCGGTGCCACCTACAAGCATCATTTTGACACAGGTCTAACAAATCTCGGCGACCAGCCATGGTGCTGGTCGCTGCATCTTTGCTGAAACCGGTCGTTAACGCGGAATTGCTGAATGACAACAATGTCCGCATAAAAGACTTTGGGTTCCTCTGAAACGAAGGCTGCGGGTTAGACCAAGGTGGTCGGGGGCTATTCTCGATTTAGCGTGCATTCCTTGTGTGAAACGGCATCACGCTGATTTTGCGGTTTGCGCCTTGGGCGAGTTCGCCGAGGCGCCAGTCGCCGATCTGGGTGCGGATGAGGCGCAGGGTCGGGTGGCCGATGTGGGCTGTCATCCGGCGTACCTGTCGGTTTTTGCCTTCCGAGATTGTCAGCTCGACCCAAGTATCGGGAATGTCGCGGCGCACGCGAATAGGCGGGGTGCGCGGCCAGAGCCATGCGGGCGCAGGCACGATGCGCACTTTCGCAGGCTTGGTTGGCCCGTCCTTGAGCGTCACGCCGCGGGCGAGCTCACTGAGGGCCTCAGGCGTCGGGCGGCCTTCGACTTGGGCGAGGTAAGTCTTGGCAGTTTTGAACTTCGGGTCAGATATCTGCGCCTGAAGTTTGCCGTTGTCTGTGAGCAGCAAAAGGCCTTCGCTGTCGCGGTCAAGCCGTCCGGCGGGGTAGAAGCCCTTGTCGGTGATGTAGCTCGACAGGGTTTCGCGCTCGCTGCCTTCCATGCTCTTGTCGGTAAACTGCGAGAGCACGCCGAAGGGTTTGTTAAACAGGATCAGCTGCGGCATGGTTTGGCCTGTGTCGGAGCGAGGGGCCAGCCCCTCGCGCTCCCCGGGATATTTCTGGAAAGAAAAAGCGAGAGATGTGTCAAGGGATTAGCCATTGCCGTTGCCTGTGAAGCGGGCCGCGTCGGCGGCGGCGCGGCGGATGGCGTTCGATTTGTGGACGGTTTCCTCGTACTCGGCGTCGGGGTCACTGTCATAGACAACGCCGCCGCCGGCTTGGATGTAGAGTGTCTCGTCTTTCACCACGGCAGTTCTGAGCGCGATACAGACATCCATGTCGCCGCCTGCGGAGAAGTAGCCAACACCGCCGCCGTAGACGCCGCGCTTTTCTGGTTCCAGCTCGTCGATGATCTCCATTGCACGGACTTTTGGTGCGCCGGACACTGTGCCAGCGGGCAGGCCCGAGAGCAGGGCTGAGAGCGCGTCGTGTTCGTCAGACAGCTCACCGACGACATTCGAGACGATATGCATCACATGGCTGTAACGCTCGATTATAAACTCTTCTG
Organism: Lentibacter sp.; assembly: GCA_016744435.1. Classification (GTDB taxonomy): domain Bacteria; phylum Pseudomonadota; class Alphaproteobacteria; order Rhodobacterales; family Rhodobacteraceae; genus Lentibacter. Next base: position 53,273 of record JADGEJ010000011.1, read on the forward strand.
TGGGCCGCACTGTGCCGATTTTGGAGACTTTTCCTGTGTCATTGCGCCCCAGATCAAGCAGCATGAGGTGTTCGGCGAGTTCCTTCTGGTCGGCCAGCAAATCGGCTTCGAGCGCGTTGTCTTCTTCGGGCGTTGCGCCGCGTGGCCTTGTGCCTGCGATCGGGCGGATGGTGACTTCCTTGCCGAAGACCCGCACGAGGATTTCGGGCGAGGCGCCGACCACCTGAAAACTGCCAAAGTTGAAGTAGAACATGAACGGCGACGGGTTGGTGCGCCGCAAGCTGCGGTAGAGCGCGAAGGGCGGCTGGCGGAAGGGCTGGGCCCAGCGTTGGCTTGGCACCACTTGGAAGATGTCGCCTTTGCGGATGTAGTCTTTTGCCGTTTCGACGGCGGCTTTATAGCCATCACGGGTAAAGTTGCTGACAGGTTCTGCATCTGCCTGAGCTTCGCCCAAATCACGGCTCGCCTGAGGCATGGCGCGCTCAAGGTCGCGGACCGCATCCATAACTCGTTCGGCTGCTTGCGCATAGGCCGCGCGGGCTGATTGCCCGTCTGCCGCCCAAGCCGGAGCAACCACAGCCACCTCGCCTTTGACGCCATCAAGCACCGCCACCACAGTGGGCCGCAGCATCACAGCGTCGGGCAGCTTAAGCGTGTCTTCCGGCACATTGGGGAGGTGCTCCACAAGGCGGATCATGTCATAGCCGAGGTAGCCAAACAGGCCTGAAGAGGCGGCTGGCAAGTCGGCGGGAATGTCGGTTTTGCTTTCAGCCAGCAGTGCGCGCAGGTTGGCGAGCGGATCGCCTTCTTGCTCAACAAAGGCGTCGTCGTCAAACCGGGCTTCGCGGTTGAGGCGGCTGGTTTTGCCGTGACATTCCCAGATCAGATCAGGCTTCATGCCGATGATCGAATAGCGCCCGCGCACTTCGCCGCCTGTGACTGACTCGAGCATAAAGGCATTCTTGGCCGCGCCTGTGAGCTTGAGCATCAGCGAGACAGGCGTGTCCAGATCAGCCGCCAAACGGGTGTAGACCAGTTGGTTTTTGCCCGCGTTGAAGCCAGCCTCAAACTGCTCGAATGTTGGTGTCAGCTCCATGCTGCTCTCCCGAGATGTAAGCGCTTATTGGAACTGCGCGTTAACAGCGTTGATTGCGGTTTCGTTAAGTTCCACCGGGATGCGCTGCTCAATGTCAGTCACGAACATCTGAAAGATATCCTGGCCAAGATCAGCCTTCATCTGCTGCTCAAGCAAGAGCCGGGTTGAAGCAAGATCAGGATCGCTCGCATCAGGCGGCAGCAGCGCGTCAAAGCGCAGCACAGCAACTTGCCCGCCGCCATTCACAACCGCAACATCGCCGACATTTTCAAGCGCGAAGGCTTCGATGATCAGCTGCGCGGGTGCGCCGGGAACAAGTGCTGAGCGTGTCACGGCTGTCTCTTGCTGCGTGGTCAGGCCGAGGCTCGCGAAGTCTGTCTCGGGGCGCAGTTGCAGCTGCAATGCACCTGCCTTGGCGGCGAGTGCTTTGTTCAGCTCGGCATCAGCGGCATCTGTGCCCACGTCTTCTGCAACTTCGTCAAAGGGGCGCAACATGGCGTCAGCCTCACTGTCAACGCGCAGGGCCAGCAAGCTGCCGTCTGCAAGCGTGACGAGTTCCGCGAAATCCTCAGGGGTGGCTGCTGTGGCGGCGGCCCGAAAACCCGCATAACCCGTAGGGCCACCAGTGGCCTGAGCATGCCACTCGATCGTGCCCAGCTTCATGTCGGTTTCAGCATCAAGGTCTTCCAATGTAGCGCCGCCCGCGAGCAGATCTTCGATCGCCTCGATGCGCCCGTCGATCACACGGCGTACACGGTCTTGGGCAAGCTCGTCGCGAAGCTCGCTTGAGGCGTCTTCAAACGAAGTTGCGGTTGCTGGCAGAATCCCGTTCACGCGAAACAGCGCTGCGCCAAGGTCTGTCGCAACTGGGCCGACAACTTCGCCCGACTTGGCGGCGAACACTTCAGCGCCAGCCGTTCCCAAGGCCTCAAGCGTGACATCACCCATGTCAACGTCGCCCAGCTCAAGGCCACGGTCTTGCACCAGGGTTTCAAATGTTGTGGCACCTGCTTCCAGTGAGACAATGGCTGTCGTTGCGTCTTCTTCCGAGCCGTAAATCAGCCGCTCAACCAAACGCCGTTCGGGGCGGTTGAAAGTGCTCGTGCGGTCCTCATAGAGCGCTCTGAGTGTGTCATCATCGATCACTACTTCGTCGATCAGCATTTCGGGCGTCAGCAGCACATATGTGATCGCCTTGGTCGCAGGGCGCATGTAACGAACTGCGTTTTCGCTATGGAAGGCTTCAAGCGCGGCTTGGTCAAGTGCGGGCAGGGCTTCATCAAGCATGTCTGCGCCAACCAGTGCCCAGCTAAAGCTGCGGCGCGCGCCGATGAAGTCGATGACAGTATTGGTGTATGTGCTGGAAACAGGAATGTCGGTAAACACGGCCTGCTGCAGGATGCCGCGGGCGGTTTCTTCGCGCAGGATCACTTCATACTCGCTCTCGCTGAGCCGCTGTCTGTCAAGCATGTCGGCATAGACGGCGCGGTCAAACTTGCCGTTTACGCCTGCAAAAGCGCTGGTCTCGACAATGTTCTGGGCCAACACGGCGTCGCCAACCGAAAGGCCAAGCTCGCTTGTCTCGTGGTCAAGCGCGCGGGTGGCAACCAGTTGGGCGAGGGTCACTCTGTCAAGCTGGTTGGCCTGAGCCTCCGCAAAGCTGAGCGGGCGGCCGTCAGCCGCGCGCTGGCTGCGCAGGGTTTGTTGCAAAGCGCGTTGGTAGCTGTCGGTTGTGATCGGTTTGGTGCCAACTTGCCCAACCGAGCGAACAGAGCCGCCAAGGTTGGTGATCCCGAAGCCGCCAAGCCCGAAGATCAGCATTCCCATGAGAATCCAGACAAGTGTTTTTGTTGTTTTTCCGCCGCCAGCCATGAGGCCTCCCTAACGCATGAGTTGCTCGGTTTGTCTAAGGGTTTGGGCGGGCAGGGGCAAGGCTAAGGATGCGTGTTTTGCAAGCGTCGCATCAGCTCTTTTATGCCCGTGGCGTCGATATTGGCGAAGGCTATGCGCAATTCTTGTTTTGCCTCTGCGTCATTGTCGGGGCGAAACATCGTTCCGGGCAATGTCAGCACCGCGGATTGGCGCACCAGCATGCGCGCCAGATCATCTGACGCTGCCTCAAACGGATGCTTGAAATAGGCGAAATACGCGCCGAGGCCTTTGATCTCCCAACCAAGGCTCGCGAGCGGTGCAAACTCGGCCTCAATAACAGCGCGGCGCGCCAGAATTTCAGCGCGTTCCCCGGCGAGCCACTGGCTGAGGTTCTGCATCCCCCAAAGCGCGGCGCGTTGGCCAAGCTGGTTGGGGCAGATCGTGACCGTGTCGAGAAACTTCTCGACTTCGGAAAGCCGTGCTTCAGAGGCGACAATCGCGCCAACGCGGTGGCCTGTAAGGCGGTAGGCCTTGGAGAAGCTGTAAAGCTGGATGAGCGTGTCGGGCCAGCTCGGGTCGCAGAACAGATCATGCGGCGCGCCCGTGCGACTGTCAAAGTCGCGGTAAGTCTCATCAATGATCAGGGCAATGCCGTGCTTTTGCGCCAGCTCAAAGAAAGCGCGCACAAGCTCTGCCGGATACTCTACACCACCGGGGTTGTTCGGCGTCACCAAGGCTATCGCGCGGGTGCGAGAGGTGATAAGCGCCTCGGCTGCATCAGGGTCGGGCAAAAGGCCCGCGCCCGCGGCCAATGGCACGGCATTCACACCAGACATATCAAGCCACATTTTGTGGTTGAAGTACCAAGGCGTCGGCAGGATGACGTCGTCACCCTCTCCACAAAGCGTGGAAATGGCCGCCGCGAAGGCTTGGTTGCAGCCTGAGGTGATAGCAACTTGGTTCTCACCAATCTCGCCGCCATAGGCCGCGCGCCACTGGCTGGCAACTTCAGCGCAGAGCTCGGGCATACCAAGTGTCGGCCCGTACAGATGGGTGCCCGCGTCACTCATCACGGCCTCGGCCATGGCGGCGCGCATGGCTTCGGGGGGCGGTGCGACAGGGGCGGCTTGTGACACGTTGAGCAGCGGCATATCTTCGCCAAACTCAACCCCTTCAAGCCAACGCCGCGCCTCTTGCACGGGCGGCGGGAACGTTGTGGCGGTGCGCGGCTGTGTCATGCGTCGGCTCCTGTCATCACTGTAGTATGCCTCCGGCGGGGATATTTACGGAAAGAAAAAGCAGAAGAGTTCTCCCTTTTTCTTTCTCTAAATATCCCCCGCGGAGCGTCCTGTCTTGTCAACTTACGCGAAGCCTAGTCTTTACCGCGGTAGGGCTCAACATATTGCAGTGCCATGTCCCATGGGAAGAAGATCCAAGTGTCTTGGCTCACGCCCGTGATGAAGGTATCCACCATCGGTTCTCCTGCGGGCTTGGCATAGACGGTCGCGAAATGCGCTTTGGGGTAGAGCGTGCGCACCAGTTCAAGCGTTTTGCCACTGTCGACAAGATCGTCGATAACGAGAATGCCAGTGCCGTCGCCCATCAGCTCTTTGTCAGGCGACTTGAGCACTTGAGCTTCGCTTTGCTGGTCTGCTTTACCGCCACCGGAGTGGTAGGATTTGACCGAGATCGTATCAACCGTGCGGATGTCGAGCTCGCGCGCCACGATCATTGCAGGGGCCATGCCGCCACGAGTGATGGCCACAACGGCTTTCCAAGCACCTTCATCAGGGCCTTTGCCGTCAAGCCGCCAAGCCAGTGCGCGGCTGTCGCGGTGCATTTGATCCCAGCTGATGTGGAAGCCTTTTTCGTGGGGCAAACGTTCGGTCATGGCAGCTAGTCCTTTACGGTTACTTCGAGAAGATGAGACGCAGCCCGAGGGCTGTGAGAATGAGCGCTGCGGTGCGGTCAAACCAGGGCTTGAGGCGCAAATAGCCAGCGCGGGCAGGGGCCGTTGAGAGCGCCATAGCGAAGCCCGTATAGACAACAAACTCTACGACAAGGTGGTTTAGCACGATGGTGGCTTTTTCGGCCAAGCTCAGCCCTTGTGGGAAAATCACAAGCAAGACCGCTGAGGCGAAAATAACGGCCTTCGGGTTGGCGATGTTGACACTCAGCCCCGTTAGGAACGCTCGGCCCAGGTTGGGGGCTTCTGTTGTGGTTTGTGGCAGGGGCTTGGCCGCGTCTCTCCACATGCTAAAAGCAAGGTAGAGCAAGTAGGCCGCACCACAGATTTTCAACGTGACATAGGCCCATGGGAAGAGCGCAAACACGCCTTCAAGCCCAAGCAGGGCAAGGATAGTCCAGCAAGTTGCCATTGTGCCAAGGCCAAGGCCTGTGATGATGCCAGTCATGCGGCCCGATGTTAGGGTGGTCTTCAGGGCGAGCAGCAAGGCGGGCCCGGGGCTGGCCATTGACGCCAGAAGCGTCAGGTTGAACGCGATGATGTGTCCGAGTTCCATATGCGCGGCCTTCTTGCCCTATGTTGCGATGATTTTGACACCCAAGAGCGCCAAAAGGCCACCGAAAACACGGTCAATATAAGACTTGAGGCTGATGTAGACGGTTTTGCTGCGGTCAAACGAGAAGATGCGTGCAACCAGCGTATTCCAGAGGGTTTCGTTTAAGAACACCACAGCGAGGATCGCGGCGAAGACCCATGCGGGCGTGCCTGCGGGGACGGTGCCCACGAAGATAGCCGAAAACAGGATAGCAGGTTTCGGGTTTGAAAGTTGCGTAATCAGGCCGAGTTTGAACGCTGACCAAGGCGTGCGTGCGCTGCGGCTGCTGGCGTCAAGGTCAAGCGGGGTGTCGGCTTGGCGCCACATGCCCCACGCCATGTAAACAAGGTAGGCGCCGCCCAGCAGCTTGAGCGCCCAGAGCAGAGCCGGAGCGGCTTCAAACACCAGCGCCAGACCGAACAACGCAGCACTTGCCCAGATCACACCGCCAGCGCCGATGCCCGCCGCGAGGAAAATGCCGGTGCGTAGGCCTTCGGCTATGCCTGTGCGCGCCGCCATTATAACGGCAGGGCCGGGGCTAACTGCGGCCATGAGGTGCAGCACATAAATTGCGAAGAAGGCCGAAAGCGTCATCTTATTTCTTGCCTGTCACAACGTCGATGTCAGGCGCATCAACCGCCTTCATGCCAACAACGTGGTAGCCCGCGTCAACGTGCAGGTTTTCGCCTGTCACGCCTGAGCCGAGATCAGACAGCAGGTAGAGCGCTGATTTGCCAACATCGTCGATGTTCACATTGCGGCGCAGCGGCGAGTTCAGTTCGTTCCACTTGAGGATGTAGCGAAAGTCGCCAATGCCTGAGGCCGCGAGTGTCTTGATCGGGCCTGCCGAGATCGCGTTGACGCGAATGCCGTCTTTGCCGAGGTCTTCGGCGAGGTACTTCACGGAAGCCTCAAGCGCGGCTTTGGCCACGCCCATGACGTTGTAGTGCGGCATAACCTGCTCGGCGCCGTAATATGTCAGCGTGACGGCTGAGCCGCCCTCTGTCATCAGCTTTTCGGCGCGTTGCATGATCGCGGTGAAAGAGTAGACAGAGATGTCCATCGTCATGGTGAAGTTGTCACGGCTGGTTTCAACGTAGCGTCCGCGCAGCTCGTTTTTGTCGGAAAAGCCGATGGCGTGGACAACAAAGTCAAGCTTGCCCCATTTGGCCTCAAGTTCGGCAAACAGCGCGTCCATGCTGGCCTCATCGGCAACGTCGCAAGGGATAACCATGTCACTGCCAAGTTTTTCAGCCAGCGGGCCAACACGCTTGAGCAAAGCATCGCCTTGGTATGAGAACGCAAGCTCGGCCCCCGCGTCAGCGCAGGCTTTGGCGATACCCCATGCAATAGACTTGTCGTTGGCAAGGCCCATAATCAGGCCGCGTTTGCCCACCATCAGTTGATTTGACATGTTCTCTCTCTTCGCCGGTTGATACTTCTTTAACTTGTGATTGAAGTCTTTAGGCGATTGGCTAGTCTGCATCAAGCTAAAGAGAAGGTTTTAGGATATGTCTGACAGAAGCGGAATATTCGCAGGGGATGATCCATTTGTCATCGCCAGAGCATGGCTCGCAGAAGCTGAAGCGCAAGAAGTCAACGATGCGAACGCGATTGCGCTCTCAACGGTTGACGCTGACGGGCTGCCCAATGCGCGTATGGTCTTGCTCAAAGACATCGAGGATGACGCGTTTGTTTTTTACACCAACTATGGTTCCGCCAAAGCTGAAGAGCTTGACCATGCTGGCAAAGCCGCCTTTGTGATGCACCACAAGAGCCTGCGCCGACAGGTGCGGGTGCGCGGGCTGATCAGCCGCGAAGACGGGCCAGCCGCCGATGCCTACTATGGTTCACGCTCGCTCAAAAGCCGCCTTGGGGCCTGGGCCTCGCGGCAAAGTCAGCCTCTGGCCTCGCGCAGCAGCTTGATGGCAAAAGTCGCGCGCGTCACGGCCGAGCATGGCACCGCGCCCACGCGCCCGCCGTTTTGGGGCGGTTATCGGATCGACCCTGTTGAGATCGAATTCTGGGCTGATGGGCCCTTCAGGTTGCACGACCGCTTCCGCTGGACACGCTCTGCGCGAGGCGCGGACTGGAGTGTTACGCGCCTTAACCCTTAGCCCGCGCAGAGCCAAGGATCGGCTGATGGATTTCGGCGTGTAGACTTGACGTATTCTGGTTATTTTTGCTTGAATTCCGGCGCTATTTCAGCGCAGAAGCGAAGTGGGGACGGAGTGAAATAGACAAGAAAGAACCAAACTATTGTGGAAGAAGATGAAGTAGTCACGGGGCGCGTGAAGTGGTTTGACCCTGTCAAAGGGTTTGGCTTTGTCGTCGCGCAATCCGGTGGGTCGGATATATTGTTGCACGCCAATGTGTTGCGCAATTTTGGCCAAAGTTCAGTCGCCGATGGGGCGCTGATCGCGATCACTGTGCAAGCAACAGACCGTGGCCGACAGGCTGTGGAAGTTGTGCGCATCGAGCCGCCAGAAGCGAGTGAGTCGGCTGCTTTGGAGGATTTCGAAGACATTGATCCTGAAGTTATGGCCAAAGCCGTGCTTGAGCCTGCGCGCGTCAAATGGTTTGACAAGGGCAAGGGCTTTGGCTTTGCCAATGTCTATGGTAGCAACGAAGATGTGTTCGTGCATATCGAAGTCTTGCACCGCTCGGGCCTTGCTGACTTGCAACCGGGCGAGGCTGTCGCGATCAAAGTGATCGACGGCAAGCGCGGGCGCATGGCAACGGAGGTTTTGGCTTGGGAAGCAGCCGTCAAAGACTAGCGGCGTTTTGCAGCTTTGTGCTTGTCAGCCTGCTTGCTTTTGCGAGTGTGGTGCAGGCACAAGAACAGACATTGGCTGGATGCGCGCCAAATCAGGTTGAGCTGCGCGGCCCTTGGGGGCAGGCGCGGTTTAACATCGAACTTGTCGACACCCCTGATGCGCGCGCACAAGGCCTGATGCACCGTGAAAGCCTGCCCATGAGCACCGGCATGTTGTTTCACTATGACAAGCCTGCGCCCGTCGCATTCTGGATGCGCAACACGCTGATCGCGCTTGATATGGTCTTTGTTGATGCCCGCGGCACCGTTCAGCAGGTGCATCACAACGCCAAGCCGCACGACGAAACCCTGATCAAGAGCGAGGCGCCTGTTTTGGCCGTGCTTGAAGTCAACGCAGGGCTGGCGCGCGCCCTTGGCATCAGCGCTGGCAGCGAAATGCGCTTTGCTGGTTTTGATCAGGCGCTTGCTGCGTGGCCTTGCAAGTAAAGCGCTGCGCCCGTTAAGGCGGCGGCCTCGTCAGCAAGAGTAGAAAAACTGAAACCTTCCATCAAGTTTGAATAGGGCCCGCGGGCTTTGAAACTGGTTTGAAAGGGCTTTGAGGCCAGCTCAGAGGCCAGTGCGCGGCCCAGACTTCCCGCAAGCCAGATGCCGCCATAGGGCAGGTGCATAAGTGCCAGATCACCAAGGTAATGGCCCAAAAGCGAGAGCAGTAAGCTGCGCGTCGGCTCGGGCCAGCTTGCTGATATCTCGGGCGCTGTTTTGCTCTCACCAGTCAGTGCCTTGTGCAAATGCGGCAGAGCCGTGCCTGACAGGGCCGCCTCATAGGCATCTGAGCCATACTGTTTTATGCAATGCTGCAAGGCGTCGCGATAGCGCGCTGTTTCAAGCGCGGGCAGGCGCATATGTCCGGCTTCACTTTCGGGCACAAACCCTTTGCCGTTCACCACATGTAGCACCGCAGCATTCAGCCCTGTGCCTAGGTTGACCACGAGTTTGCGCTGATCACGCGGGCCAAGCGGCGCGAGCGCGTGGCCCATGGCCTGCAAGTCGTTGAGCAGCGTTACTTTGGTGTCGGGCAGGGCACGCGCGCTGATTGTCCAAGCGTGGTTGGTGAGCTTAACGCTGCCGTTTTGCACCGGACCAGCCGCCGCGATGCAGGCATGTTCTGGCGTTTCGCGCTCTGACAAATAGGCAGCCAGCGCCGCTTCGAAAGTTGCGAAGCCGGTGTTGGCGCATTGCCAGAGACTGCCATCAACAAGCCGCCCCGCAGAGGCCAGTGCAAAGCGGCAGTTGCTGCCGCCAATGTCTGCAACAAGATCAGTTTTCACTCTCATGTCACAACCCTAGCTCTGAACGACGCCAAAAGCACGGCTCAACTGCCGCTTTCTGGCAGGCTTTGGGCGAGTTCTTCAAGCATAGCCTGAGCTTCAAGCGTGGCGGGAAAGAATAGCTCGATCTGGTCTCCGGAAAGTGTGTTGTCTTCAACCCCCGAAAAGCTGAGCAAGGCTGAAAACAGCGGCAAACGCATTTCACCAACGCGGTAAATTCCACTGATCATAGGGGCCTCGGTGATGGCCGAGGCAAAGCCCGCGATCACTGGGTCTTTGCCCATGAGGTTTGCGGCGCGGTCAAGCTTGGGCAGCCCGCCTGCATTGCGGCTTTGGGCCCGCAGGCGGTGCTGTATGTGCTGGCCAACTTCGCCCCAATTTTCGATCAACTCGGCTGCAAGTGTGGCGTTGGTACAAAGGCTGAGCAGGCTGTCGCCAACGCTCAAACCAACACGTTCAAACAGCGCCTTCGCTGGGGCATTCAACGCTTTGATCGTCCAGTCCTGATCAAAGCTGATCGCCGGATAGGGCGCATGCCGCTCAAGGATGCGTAGCGCGGCGGCGCTCACTTGCGACAGGTGCTCGCTGTCGGCCTTGTCGCGCTGATAGACAGGTGCAAAACCTGCACTGAGCAGCATCTGGTTGCGCTCCGGCGCAGGCACATCGAGCGCCTCGGCCAATGTAAGCACCATGTCTCGCGAGGGCTGCGCGCGTGCGCTCTCCAGAAACGAGACATGCCGCGCCGAGACATCGGCTTCGCTTGCAAGGCTGCTCTGGCTCAAACGCCGTGAGCTGCGCCAGCGCCTGAGAAGTTGGGAGAAACTGTCCATAGGTAAGCTCTAGCACGCTTATCGAGAGAAAACACTTACCTGCGGGGTAATTGATTTGCCTCGTGCCTTACGCATTTTGGGCGGGCAACCCCTGCAAATCCATCAGCTTAGGAGCCCTCTCAATGGATATTCAAAAAACCCGCAAAGCTCTGCGGATCACCTCGGCGTTGATCTTCTTTTATGCCGTCTTCTCGCTGCTATCAGCGCTGCCTTTCGCCAATGGGCTGTTTCGCCTGTTTGCTGACTTCATGATCTGGCCACTAGATGGCGCGCAGAGCCTTGACGCTAAGGAGGTTAGGCTGTTGCTCGCGATTGGCGGCGGCGGCTTCTTTGCTTTGGGCTGGCTTGTCTGGCTGCTGTCGGGCGACGTGCTTGAGGCCGCGCCAGAAGCGATAGTCAGCCTCGTTAAGCAAGCCTGTTGGGCTTGGTTTCTCACCGACAGTGTGGCTTCGGTCGCGGCTGGTGTGCCGCTGAACATTGCGGGTAACCTGATCTATCTGGTGGCCCTGTTGGCGCCTTTACACACGTTAAAACGCTAGCAGAAACGCAAAACGCCCAGCCGCAATTGTGCTGGGCGCTTTGTTTGGAAGCAGCAAGGTTAGCCGCGGCGGCGTCCGCCTTTGCGGCCCGCGCGGCCACGGCCTTCCTGGCCCGCTTTTGGCGCGACTTTGTTGGTGCGGATCCAGTCTGCCCCGCCTTCGTCGTTGTTGGTCAGGAAGTTGGCCGCGCGGATGGCTTCCATCTCTTTACCAGCACACGGTTTGGTGGAGCCCATGCCAAACATTTGCACAAAGGCCTCGTCGGTCATGTCTTCCGGAATAACGATACCAGCCGCCAGAACTTCGGCTTTTTTCTCGGCCAGTTTCTTGGGGCCAATCGGAAGCGCAACTGGATTCATGATCGCGGAGGTCATGCCCGCTGTGATCGCCATAGGCAAAAACGCGTTGTTGATGCCGTGGCGGTTGGGCAGGCCAAAGCTGATGTTGGATGCGCCGCAAGTCGTGTTGACGCCCAGTTCTTCGCGCAAGCGGCGCACGAGGGTGAAGACTTGCAGGCCAGCCGTGCCCATTGCGCCGATCGGCATTACCAGCGGATCAACCACGATGTCATGCGCGGGGATGCCAAAGTCAGCCGCGCGCTCGACGATCTTTTTGGCGACAGCAAAGCGCACATCCGGGTCTTCCGAGATACCAGTGTCATCATTGCTGATCGCCACGACTGGCACGTTGTACTTTTTGACCAGCGGCAGCACCAGCTCGAGGCGCTCTTCTTCGCCTGTCACCGAGTTGAGCAGCGGGCGGCCTTCAGCGGCGGCGAGGCCAGCCTCAAGCGCGCCGGGCACTGAACTGTCGATGCACAGCGGCACGTCTGTGACGGCCTGCACCACTTCGATGAGTTGCTTCATCAGTGGCGGCTCAACAAAGTTGTTGTCGGCATAGCGCGGGTCTTCGGCCATTTTGCCCGAAAAGACTGCGCCTGAGTTGATGTCAAGGATCGTCGCACCCGCCGCGACTTGCGCCAGCGCGTCGGCCTCAACGCGGCTGAAGTCGCCGTTCTCAAGCTCCTCATTGAGGATCTTGCGGCCCGTCGGGTTGATCCGCTCGCCGATCACAGTGAAGGGCTGATCAAAGCCGATGATGGCTGTCTTGGTCTTGGATTCGACGATTGTTCTGGTCATGTCTGCGCTTTCTTATGAGTTGCTTGCGGGCTGGCCTGAGGCACCGCCGTTGTCTGTTGCCCATTTGGCGTTGGTTTTGATGCCGCCAAGTGGGAAGAAGTGAACCTTCTCGATGTTAAACGCGGGGTTGGCGGCTTTGTGCGCGGCCAGTTCAGCGAGAACTTCTGTTGGCTCGTAGGGCAAGAGAAGTTTGGTCACATCCATCGCGCGCTTTTGCAGGACTTTGAGCGAGGGGCCAACGCCACAGGCAATCGCGAACTTGATCAGCGTTTGCAGCTTAGCTGGGCCCGCGATACCGATATGCACGGGGATGTCGACACCTGCCTCGGCAAGGCTGTCGACCCATTTGATGATCGGGCCTGCTTCAAAGGCGAACTGGGTTGCAAGGGCCATTTTAGCATCAGAGGTTTCGGAGAATTTCTGTTTCCATTGAAGGGCTTCTTCGACGTTCTTCATGCCGCCTGTCGGGTCAATGTCTTTGTTGCCCTCAGGGTGGCCCGCGACGTGCAGGTGCTTGAAACCCGCCTTGCCAAACAGGCCGCTTTCCAACAACTGCATCGAGCTGTCAAAGTCACCATGCGGCGTTTGCACTCCGCCCGCGAGCAGGAGCGCTTGGCTGACGTTGGCCTCGCCTTGATACATGGCAATCCAATTTGCCAACGTGGCTTCGTCTTTGATGATGCGCGCCGGGAAATGCGGCATAACGTCAAAGCCCTCAGCATTGATGCGCTTGGCTGTTTCGACCATTTCTTCAATCGGTGTGCCTTCGATGTGGGCAATGTAGACCCGCGTGCCCGCAGGCAGGATGTCGCGAAAATCCTCCACCTTGGTGGCGGTGCGCGGCATCACCTCGATGGAGTAGCCCTGCAAGAAAGCCTCCATCTGGGCGGCGTTGCCAGCGGGAGCTTTAGTGTCGGTCTTGCGTTTGAAGTTCAGTAGAGCCATCGTGGCCTCCCAAATGCTCATTTGGCTGTTGCCCAGCCTTCGTTTGCGATCAGCGTTTTGAGGCGCTCGTGGTCAAATTCTTGGTCGATGCGCGCCACTTCTGCAGCAGCAATTTCGGCAGGCTCGCCTTCAAGCGAAACAGGCGCTGCCTTGCGCCATTCGGCCATGTAGGCGTCGCCATCCTTGGCGCCGATCTTCATAGCGGCACGGTCAATCGCCTGCTCAAAGCGCTCGGGCAGCGGGCCTTTGGTGCCACGGCGGCCTTTGCCCACGATCACTTGGGCGGGAATGTCGCGCCAATACACGATAGTCATATCTGGCATCTCTGATTCCTTCTTCTCTTACAAAATTGTTACGCCAGCCCACTGGGCTTTCACGTTTCAATTTCGACTTCACTGAGCCTATCCGCGACTCCTCGGCATTTCTGCGGGGAAATTAGCAGGGGCGCAGCGATGTTCCCAGCGCTGCGCCCCTCCATAATTTTCATGTTGATGTTGAGCCTAGCCGATTATGCCGCCGTCTTCTCGCGTTACCGCCACGATGGCCGAGCGCGGCACGTCGTTGCCATCGGGCCACTGGCTGCTGCCTTTCTCACCGGGGTGCTGGATGCCGACAAACATGGTGCGCTTGTCTGCTGACCAGCTAAGGCCTGTCACTTCACACTCGTTTGGCCCAGTGAGAAAACGGCGAATTTCGCCTGTTACCGGATCACCCGCAAGCATCTGGTTGTTGCCTTGGCCGGCAAAGTCGCCTTCGTTTGAATATTTGCCGTCGGTCTGGATCCAAAGCAGGCCGGCGCTGTCAAAGCTGAGGCCATCGGGGGAGTTGAACATGTTGCCATCGTCGATGTTGGCCGAGCCTTTGCGCGCGTCATCGTGAACTGTCGGATTGCCCGCCATAACGTAAAGGTCCCATGCAAAGCCGTCGGCTGTGTGGTCATCGCCATTTGGTGTCCAGCGCACGATCTGGCCGTATTTGTTGGCTTCGCGTGGGTTTGGCCCGCCAACAGGGGTGAGGTCTCCGCCTTTGTTTGGCTTCACACCGCGGTTCTTGTTGTTGGTCAACGCGCAATAGACGTCGGCGCTGTTGGGGTTGGCGGCAACCCATTCTGGCCGGTCCATCGTGGTGGCGCCGACTTTTGAAGCGGCTTGGCGTGTATGGATGCAGATTTGGGCTTTTGACATGCCTGTCGCACCTTCAGAAAGCTCAAGCCACTCGCCAGCGCCCGTGTCATGGAACTTGGCGGCATAGAGCCTGCCGTTTTCCATCAGATCATCGGTATCGGCGCCTGGCGAATAGCTGTTGTCAGAGACATAGCGGTAGAGAAACTCACCGCGCTCATCGTCGCCCATGTAGATGACAAGCTTGCCGTCGTTGTTGACGACGCATTCAGCGTTTTCATGTTTGAAGCGCCCAAGAGCGGTGCGCTTCTTTGGTGTCGAAGTTGGGTCAGTCGGGTCGATCTCGACAACAAAGCCAGCGCGGTTTGACTCGTTCGGGTGTTTGGCGACGTCAAAGCGCGGGTCTACTGTGGCCCAAGCATAGCCCCAGTCCTTTGACGAAATGCCGTAACGGGCCAGCTCGGGCGAGACTTTGTGGGCCTCATCGGCCGCAGAGAAATAACCGTTAAAGTTTTCTTCGCAGGCAAGGTAGGTGCCCCAAGGTGTCGTGCCATTGCCGCAGTTGTTCCATGTGCCAAGCGTTTTGGTGCCTGACGGGTCGGCTGCGGTTTTCATCAGGTCGTGGCCAGCGGCGGGGCCAGTGATCTTCATCACAGTTTGCGGGGTGATGCGACGGTTGAAAGGGCTGTCTTTGACAAGCTGCCAGCCGTTTTCGCCTTGGGCGAGCTCGGCAATTGTTACGCCATGGGCGTTCATGCCTTTTTGGATGTCGTCCTCATTTGGGCCAGAATCGCCGCGATTGCCCCAGATGATCGAACGGTTGGTGTATTCGTTGTTTACGGCCAAAAGGGTTTTGCCCTGATAGGAGAATATCTCCATACCATCGGTGTTGTCGCCAAAGGCGCGGGCCTGAGTTTCGGCGGTGCCGCGCGTTGTCGGGTCAAACTCGGGCGCGTCAGAAAAGAGCGGATCACCCCAGCGAACAACGACTTCTGACTTAAAGCCATCGGGCACAGTGATTTTGTCTTCTGTGCTTGCGCCGATCGCTTCAAACGTGAAGCGCGTGCCCTCTGCGCGGGCTGTGTTTGGCAACAGGCCGCCCGCAAGTGCCGTGAAGCCGCCAACAGCCAGAACACCACCGAGAAAGCCACGCCGCGAGAGGGCGGCTTCCACAACGGCGTCGAAGTCATTGTCTTCTGGCTTCGGGGCGATCATCTCGTCAAAATCGTCGAAGTTTACTTCGGTGTGCTCGGTCATATCTAACTCCAGAATGAGAATGTCTGCCCAGTTAGGGCGGCACCGATTTGGCAGTGCTAAGGCGATCTTGGCAATTCTATGTAACGGTGTGATGACAGATCATACCCCCTTGCGGAAACCTTCGGCGCAGCCTAGTTTGAAAGCAACTCGAAATGGAGGCGTTCATCATGGCGCCCAAGCGTCCCGAAGGTGCGGGCGCGTTCCCGAAACCGGTTGAAAGCCCCGCGCCAAAACCGCCGAATCCAGAGCAGCTTTATGCGGCGTTGGATCTTGGCACCAATAGCTGCCGCATGCTGATTGCCCAACCGAAGGGCAACCAGTTTCATGTGGTTGATAGCTATTCCAAGTCTGTTCAGCTCGGAACTGGACTTGAAAGCACAGGCAAGCTGTCGCGTGGCTCAATGCACCGCACCATTCAGGCGCTCAAAACCTGCCAGCAAAAACTGCGCCGCCACAAAGTGAAGCGGATGCGGCTTGTCGCAACCGAGGCTTGCCGCCGGGCGCGCAATTCGCGTGACTTTATGGCCAAGGTCAAGCGCGAGACAGGGCTACAGCTTGATATCATCGCCCCGGAAGAAGAGGCGCGTTTGGCGGTTATTTCCTGCGCGCCCCTTGTCAGCACCAAGACCGAGCAGTTGCTTGTCGTGGACATCGGCGGTGGCTCAACAGAGCTTGTTTGGCTTGATCTCTCGGGTGTTCCGCATCACGACAGGCCGAAGTCTATCATGCGCCTGCACACGGGATTTCACCAGATAGACAGCCCGTTTCCAAGCGCGAAAGTGGTTGACTGGATCTCTGTGCCGCTTGGCGTTGTGACGCTGAAAGACCAGTTTGAGGATGTCGAGGATGATGCTGCACGTTTTGCCCTGATGAGCTGGTTCTTTGAGGAGAATTTGGCCGAGTTTTCGCCCTACCAGAACGAGCAGTCGCGGGAGCACTTTCAGATTGTCGGCACATCGGGCACAGTGACAACTGTCGCGGCGTCACACCTTGGGCTCAAGCGCTATGACCGCACCAAAGTTGACGGGCTGCGCATGTCTTCAGAGCAGATAGACCGGGTGATCCGCGACTATCTGAGCCTGGGCCCCGAAGGGCGGCGGCGTGATCCGCGCATTGGCCAGGACAGGCAGGCGCTTATCATGTCAGGCAGTGCTATCTTGCAGGCCTTGATGCGCACTTGGCCGACCGACAAGCTGAGCGTTGCTGACCGAGGCCTGCGCGAAGGGCTGTTGTATGCACAGATGAGCGCCGATGGCGTTTTGGAAGACGGGGCGTTTTAGGGCGCAAGAAAATTGGATTTTCTTGGCAAATTTCTTTGAAGAAATTTACGCGAGGTAGAGAACATGGCGAAAAAACCAGACGGTAAGAACACATCAGGGCGCGGCCAGCGTGACTTGAAAGTGAAAGTGAAGTCAGCCCGTGGGCGGAGCAACTCTTCGACGCGTTGGTTGCAACGCCAGCTCAACGACCCATACGTTGCGCGTGCGCAGGCCGAGGGCTATCGTGGGCGCGCTGCGTTCAAGATCATGGAGATTGATGACAAGCATCACTTCCTCGTGCCCGGCGCGCGGGTGGTTGACCTTGGTTGCGCGCCCGGCGGTTGGCTGCAAGTTGCGGTGCCGCGTGTAAATGCCTTGGGAGAGAACCCGAAAGAGCCGGTCGGCAGGCTTCTGGGCGTTGATTTGCAGGAAGTTGATTCACTCTCAGGCACCGAGATCCATGTGTTGGATTTCATGGACGACGGCGCAGATGACAAAGTTAAAGAGTGGCTTGGGGGCAAGGCTGATGTGGTTATGTCTGACATGGCAGCGTCAAGCTCGGGCCACAAACAGACAGACCACCTGCGCATTATCTCGCTCTGTGAAGCGGCGGCCTACTTCGCCTTTGACGTGCTTGAGGAGGGCGGCACCTTTGTGGCAAAGGTTTTGGCGGGCGGCGCTGAAGGCGACTTGCAGAAGTTGCTCAAGAACAAGTTCACCAAAGTGATGAACGTCAAGCCGCCAAGCTCACGCAGTGACAGTTCGGAAAAATTTGTTGTAGCAATGGGCTTTAGAGGCGAAAGTTCAGGTGATTAACTCGCCATACGCAGGCTGTTTTGGGCGGCTTCAACAAAGCTTTGTGCGTCGTTCATCTCTGCTTTGTACTGCGTAGTTTGGCTGCAGTTTGCGCTGGCAAGGTTTTGCTGGCGGATCAGCTCGAAAAGCCGCGCGTGGCGGGGGGCTGTTGGGGCTTTTTGGCCGCTAAAATTTGCGTTCAACATGGTGTCTCTCACTGCTTTGACGCCCCCATCTCAGCCGATTAACGTAAATATTGCGCCAGATTGCGGCGAAACTTGCCCGCAATTGCTGCATTTTGAGGGTTTCTGTGACGCGCGGTCAGCCATGCGGGCAGCAAACTATGGTTTTTCGCGGCGCCAATACACGCCATAACGGCAGAAAGGAGATGTCTCATGAACCCCGATGCGAAGAACAGCTATGATGTGTTTGTCATTGGCGGCGGCGTCAATGGGTGCGGCATTGCGCGTGACGCGGCTGGCCGTGGCCTAAGCGTTTGTTTGGCCGAGCAGGGCGATCTGGCCTCTGGGACATCTTCGGCCTCCACCAAGCTGTTTCATGGCGGGCTACGTTATCTTGAATATTTTGAAGTCCGTTTGGTGCGCGAGGCGTTGAAAGAGCGTGAAGTGCTGCTCGCGAACATGCCCCACATCAGCTGGCCAATGCGCTTTGTGCTTCCACTGTCGCGCGACATGCGGTTTGAAGCCGACACGCCAAGCTCCAAGCTTCTGGCGCGTATTATGCCTTGGCTGAAAGGGCGCAGGCCCGCTTGGCTGATCAGGCTCGGGCTGTTCGCCTACGACAATATGGGCGGGCGGAAACTGCTGCCTGCCACAAGTGTGTTGAGCTTGGAAAACACCCTTGAAGGCGCGCCTTTGAAGGCCAAATTCAAGCGTGCTTTCGAGTATTCCGACGGCTGGGTCGATGATGCGCGCCTTGTGGCCCTCAACGCGCGTGACGCGGCTGAGTTGGGGGCTGACATTCGCACGCGCTGCAAGATTGTCAGTGCACAGCGTGAAAACGGGCTTTGGCAGATCAAGGCCTTGTCGGGCGAGGTGTTTCAAGCGCGCACTCTGGTAAACGCCGCGGGCCCATGGGTGGGCGCGTTGCTTGACGAAACGATCGAAGCCAATATGCGCGGGCAGATCAGGCTTGTGCGGGGCTCTCACATCGTCACACGCAAGCTCTTTGAGCATGGTAAAAGTTACTTTTTTCAAGGAAGTGATGGCCGTATCATCTTTGCAATCCCCTATGAGCAAGACTTCACGTTGATTGGCACAACAGATGCCGAGCATGGAGCGCCAGACACCCGAGCAACCTGCACAGAGGCCGAGCAGCAGTATTTGCTAGATTTCGCCAGTGAGTATTTCGCCGAGCCTCTCAGCAAGGCTGATATCGTCTGGACATACTCCGGCGTGCGCCCGCTGCAGGACGAGGGCGATGTAAGCGCTTCTGCTGCCACCCGCGACTATGAGCTGCGCCTGGAGACGGGCGAAGCGCCGCTGCTGACGGTGTTTGGCGGCAAGATCACAACCTATCGCAAGCTGTCTGAGGCGGCCTGTGACTCGTTAGGAGAGTTTTTTCCCAACGCCAAGCCGGCCTGGACGAAGGTAGCGCCTCTGCCCGGCGGTGGTTTCCCGCAAGGCGCGCTTGACGGAGAGCTGCAAAAGCTCGCCACAGCCTATCCGTTCCTAACCAAGCAATTCGCGCAACGTTTGCTGCGTGCTTACGGCACTGATGCACTCACAATGTATGCAGGCGCCAGTAAGTTTTCAGACCTCGGCGAGCACTTCGGGGCAGGCCTTACCGCGCGCGAAGTTGACTGGCTTTGTGAGCACGAGTTTGCCCAAACCTCAGAAGATATCCTCTGGCGACGCAGCAAGCTTGGGCTGCGTTTTGATGCAGCACAGGTCGGCGCGCTTGAGGCATATCTGGCGGCGCGTTAAGCTTTTGTAAAAGAGGGCACTTCAATGAGCTACATTCTCGCGATTGACCAAGGCACCACAAGTTCGCGCGCCATCGTGTTTGACGCGCAGATGCGCCCTGTGGCGAGTGCGCAGGAAGAGTTCGAGCAGTTGTTCCCCGCATCTGGCTGGGTCGAGCACCGCGCCGAAGATATCTGGCAGACGGTGCTGCGCAGTTGTCATGCCGCGCTCAAGAAAGCGCGGCTGACGGGGGCTGACTTGTCGGGTATCGGGATCACCAACCAGCGGGAAACCACGCTGTTGTGGGACCGTGCGACGGGAGAGGCGCTGCACAATGCCATTGTTTGGCAAGACAGGCGCACGAGTGAGGCCTGCGAAAGGCTCAAAGCCGCAGGGCACGAAGCCTTGGTGCGAGAAACAACTGGCCTTTTGCTTGACCCGTATTTCAGCGGCACCAAGCTCGCGTGGCTGCTTGATAGTGTTGAAGGCGCGCGGGCGCGGGCCGAGAAGGGCGAACTGGCCTTTGGCACCGTCGACAGTTGGCTGCTCTGGAAGTTGACGGGCGGAGGCGTACACGCCACCGACGCCACCAACGCGGCGCGCACATTGCTTTATGACATTCGCGAAGGCCAGTGGTCTGGCACGATGTGCGAGATGCTGGATATCCCACAATCCTTGCTTCCCGAAGTCAAAGACTGCGCCGCCGATTTTGGCACCAGCGAGTTGTTCGGCGCGCCAGTTCCGGTGCTCGGCATGGCGGGTGATCAGCAAGCGGCCACCATCGGGCAGGGGTGTTTTGCGCCCGGTATGATGAAGTCAACCTACGGCACGGGCTGTTTTGCGCTGCTCAACACGGGTAGCGAGCCTGTCTTGTCAGACAACCGTTTGCTGACGACAATCGCCTACCAGCTTGACGGCGAAGTCACCTATGCGCTCGAAGGTTCGATCTTCATCGCCGGTGCTGTCGTGCAATGGCTGCGCGACGGGCTGCACCTGATCACTGACGCGCGCGAAACGCAGGGCCTGGCTGAGCAAGCCGAAGAGGGCGTCGTTCTGGTGCCCGCCTTTACGGGGCTTGGCGCGCCTTACTGGGACGCCAACTGCCGTGGGGCCGCCTTCGGATTGACACGCAACACTGGCGCCAAAGAGATGGCGCGCGCTGCGTTAGAGGCAGTCGGCTATCAGACGCGTGATTTACTGGAAGCGATGCGCGCTGACTGGCAAGGCGCGGGCGAGACAGCGCTCAGGGTTGATGGCGGCATGACGGCGTCAGACTGGACGATGCAGTTCTTGGCCGACATCACAGGCGCGCAGGTCGACAGGCCCGCAATCCTTGAAAGCACGGCGGTTGGGGCTGCGTGGCTCGCAGGCCAGCGCGCGGGGCTTTACCCTGATCAAAGCAGGTTTGCCGAGATGTGGCAGCTTGATCGCAGCTTTCTGCCAGCGATGGATGCAACCACACGCGACACCAAATACGCCCGTTGGAAGCGAGCCATTGCCGCAGCGCAGGCGTTCTAGCGCTCAAAGCCTTTCACATAGTCGCGGGTGAAGGCTGCATAGCCCACTGAGGTGTTGCTGATGTGGTCTGCGATTTCAACATTGAGCTCAGCGAGCTTGTGAAAAGGCCCTTGCGGGAATGCGTGGTGTTCCGCGTGATAGGGCATGTTCCACGCCAGAAACTTCCACGCTAAGGCCTGCTCAAGGCGGGTAGTTTGCTTGCGCCTGCCGTGGTGGCAGCTTACTGCTGCTTTGATAGAATACTGCGGCTTTGATAGAATAGAGCACTGGGCCTTATGACACAGCAATCTGACAACCCGAGGCAAGCTATTGCTCCATATCCAGTGAGGTTAATCAAGCTTGCGGTTCTGTTGCTCCTTGGGCCGTTCTACTTTCTCTACATCGGCTTTGTGCCGCTCATCTGCGCGCGCAAGAAAGGCTTTCGAGGTTGGTATTGGCGTTCGGTCAAGCGGGCTTGCTCGCGGCTGTTGTGGCTCTTGGGTGTTCGGGTTGAAATGTCAGAGGCAGACCAGCAAGCCTTGGCTGAGGACACGGACAGCGTGATCGTGATCAACCATCGCAGCCATTTGGACGGGTTTACTCTGATGGATGTGGTGCCTGATGAGAAGTGGTTTACTTTCGCCGCCAAAAAAGAGCTTTGTGACGCCAAGCTCCTCAGCACTGGCTTCAAAGGCGCGGGGCTTGTTGAGATTGATCGCAACAGTGGCAGTGTGGCCATGGGCACTCTTAGTCGCGCGGTAAGTGAAATGCCTGCGCGCCGCTCTGTGGTGCTGTTTCCCGAAGGCACGCGCACAGCCACGGAAAGCCTTGGTGCCTTCAAAGCAGGCGCTGTTTTGGTGGCGCGTGAGACAGGGCGCAGCATTCGCCCGATTGTTATCCTTGATTCTGATGTTTTGCTGCCGCGTGGCAAGCACGTCCCGAAATCAGGCACCATTCGTGTTGTCGCGCTTGAGCCGTTCGTCTGCGACATGAGCGCCACAGTGGATGAGGACGTCGCACGGCTCAGAGCCGCGATGCTGGCGGTGTTTGAGCGCTCATAACCGCCTAAGCTGCGGATACCCATTGAGTTGCGCAGGATTTTCACTACCTTACTTAAAACAGATAAAGAGATGAGGCAGGCAATGCGGCAGTTGGCAGTTAGAGTTATGGGTTTGGTCGTGCTGGTGGCGGGCTTCGCTAGCAGCGTTAACGCGACAGACAGCGACAGGCTCAAAGCTTTCCTGAGCGTCACTGGCTTTGATGTGGCGCTAGAAAGCCTGCGCCTTGGCGCATCAGACGCGCCGCAGATGCTCGGGCTTGAGGCGAGCGACTTTGGCGTGCACTGGGCGCGCATTGCTGACGCGGTGTTTGAGCCAGAGGCTATCAAAGCCGACGCGCTGCGCGTGCTTGGCGCGGCAATGGACGACGAAATGCTCGGCCATGCGGCGGGCTTTTACGCAACAGGCCTTGGCCAGCGCTTGGTGGCCGTTGAGAATGCCGCGCACAGCACGGAAGACGACAGCGCAGAAAAGGCCGACGGCGAAGCCATCGTAGAGGAGCTTAAGGCCACAAGCAGTAAGCGCCTGACAATACTGTCGCGGATGAACGACGCGATCGACCCCGAAAACACCGGCATGCGCGCCGCCCAAGAAGTGCAGATCCGCTTCCTTCTGGCGGCGTCTGATGCGGAGGTGATCGACAGGATCGACGAAGCTGCCTTGCGCGCTCTGATGAAAGAGCAGGCCAGCGAGATGAAAGACGAGCTGGAGCATGCGGCCCTTGTGTCGGCGGCATCAGTCTACGCGCCGTTTAGTGACAACGAGTTGGAAGCCTACGCCGATGCGCTCGAAGACCCTGTGATGCAGAAAGTCTACGAGCTGATGAACGGCGTGCAATATGCCCTGATGGCAGATCGTTACGAAAAGCTGGCGTTGAAGATGAAGGGTTTGACCCCGGGCGAGGAGCTTTGAGTAAACTGGGCGCCGTTGCTTTCGGTTTCGGTGTTGCTCTGGCGTCGCTTTCGTTGCCTGCATATGCCTGTTCGCCACGGCAAACAGTGGAGCTCTTTGAGGTTGACTGGGATGTTCCTGATCTGAGAACTGACGTAATACCAGCGCCGACCATCGGTAAAATCGAATTCACACGTGGCACTCAGAGCGCGGGGTCTTCCTGTGCAGATATGGGCGCGGTGAGCATCATGGTTTCGTTGCCGGAGACGTTCCAGACCAAAATAGGAGACATCGGTGTCGCGTTCTTGGCTGTGAAGGGGGAGGACACCTATGAGTATTTTCAAGGCATTCCGCTTGTTCCGTTCGAAGGAGAAGAAGCCTATGAAATCGAGGTGTTTCTACCGTGGCTTGATGGCGCGCCGCATGAGCAACATGTTATCGACCTTGAGGTGGAGGCATTTTTCGTCACTCGCGAGGGCGCGGAGGGCCCGAGGACGCGGTTCTCGCTCTACTCTAAGCCCCATGCACCATGAGCGCCACTGTCAAAGCCTCGGCGTCTGAGCGGTAGAGTGCTGCGTCTTCGGCGATGCGTTTGGTGAGCAAGGCGTGGCGCGCGGGGGCGACGCGGGCGAGGGCGTAGGCTTGCGTTAAGTGTGGTCCTCCGCCTCTCATGACGTCCTGCATGAGTTCGGCGTGATGCTCGCTCACATAGTCTTTGACATGCTTGCGGCGCGCGTTGTACCCCGCGTTCTCAAACCCCGCTGAGACAGCCGATACGGGCAAGAGCAAGGGGTTGCCAAGGTGGCCCGCTTCACAGGCGGGAAGGGCCGTAAGGCAGGGCAATAGAAAAAGGGTTTTGCGTGACATGGGCGGTGCTCCTGCCCGACAGCATAACCAGCATCCGCAGCGGAGCAAGTTTTGCGCCTTTGTTGCTTGACTTGAGTGCCACATTTACCGATAAGCGCGCATCTGGGCGGGGATTCTCCGTTCAGTTTTTTGTAATGACGCTCAAATGAGCGCGCTGTTCGCGGCGGCAAGGGCTGGAAAGCTTAAGTCACAAACACCCATTCGGGGGGCCACAGGACGCGAAAGAAATGAAGGAAGACCCATGTTCGCGGTCATTAAGACAGGCGGAAAGCAATACAAGGTTCAATCGGGCGACGTGCTCCGTGTTGAGAAACTTGCAGCTGACGCCGGTGAAAAAATCCAATTCAACGAAATTCTGATGCTCGGCGGCGATAAGCCTGTCGTTGGTGCTCCTTTGGTTGACGGCGCTGCTGTTCAAGCCGAAGTGATGGACCAGATCAAAGGTGAAAAACTTATTCACTTTGTAAAGCGTCGTCGTAAGCACTCTTCAAAGCGCACCAAAGGCCACCGTCAGCAACTGACGCTTTTGCGGATCACAGACATTCTCGCCACTGGTGGTGACAAGTCTGGCGTTAAAGCCGCCCTCGCAGGGGCTGGTTTTGTCTCGGCAATCGCCGCGGCTGCCACGAAAGGCGCTCCGACGTCTAAGAAAGCTGCCGCCAATGCTGAGCGCGCTTCTGCTCCTAAGAAGCCTGCTGCTGCAAAAGCTGCCAAGCCTGCTGCCGAAAAGAAAGCCGCGCCCAAGAAGGCCGCTGCAAAGGCAACAGACGGCGCTGATGATCTGACAAAGATCAGCGGTGTTGGTCCGGTTATCGTTAAGAAGCTTCACGCGCTTGACGTCACAACGTTTGCCCAGATCGCAGCATGGACGCCTGAGGACATTGCTGATATGGACGACAAACTGAATTTTAAAGGTCGTATCGACCGCGATGAGTGGCTTAAGCAAGCTGCAGAATTCGCTAAAGGCTAAGGAGAGACACCAATGGCACATAAAAAAGCAGGCGGTTCGTCCCGTAACGGTCGCGACTCAGCGGGTCGCCGTCTTGGCGTTAAGAAATATGGTGGCGAAGTTGTCATCGGCGGAAACATCATCGTGCGTCAGCGCGGCACGAAGTTTTGGCCGGGCGCAGGCGTCGGCATGGGCAAAGATCACACGATCTTCGCAACAGCCGAAGGCAACGTAAAGTTCCACAAAGGCCTCAAAGGCCGCACTTTTATATCGGTTCTCCCGGCGGCGGAGGCTGCTGAGTAATCCGACCTTAAAGTTTAAGACAAACAAGGGATCGGTAAACACCGGTCCCTTTTTCTTTGTTTATTGGGGGCCGGTCCAAAGGCGCAAATGCGCATAACAAACCTGAAAGGTTAACATGGACTAGGACAATGACTGATATTACTGGAAAAGAGATGATCGCACTGGGCTTTGAGCAAGGGCCAGATCTGAAGCACGCTATGGACAGGGTGAATGCCCTTGGCCTGAGCGGTGATGCGTTGATAGCTTGGGCGGCTGAAAACAAGCCCGCGCCACGACTGCGCTTGCAAAGCAATCCGGGATATCAGTTTAACCTAGAGGCCGAAAGCGAAGCCGAGGAAGGTAACGTCGCCAAAGTGCGCGCCACGATGGATGCGCTGATGCGCACGCCCACTTTGCGCGCTGGTGCCGTTATGCCCGATGCTTGCCCCGCTGGCCCTGAGGGAACGATCCCTGTTGGCGGCGTGGTTGCAGCGCATAAGGCCATTCACCCCGGGATGCATTCAGCTGACATTTGCTGTTCTGTCATGGTGACAGAATTCGCGGATGCGACGCCGCAAGACGTGTTGAACGCGGTGCATAAGGCCACGCATTTTGGCCCCGGAGGGCGGGCGAATGGCACACGGTTTACCATGTCGCCAGCGCTTTATGATGGCTTCCGCGATAATGCGTTTTTGAGCGACAAGAAGATCCTGCAAGCCGCGCAGGAGCAACTGGGAACCCAAGGCGACGGCAACCACTTTGCCTATGTCGGCACATCCGAGGCCAATGGCACGACATGTCTTGTCACGCACCACGGATCACGCGGGCCGGGGGCTGGGCTTTATAAGCTCGGGATGCGTGTGGCTGAGAAATGGCGCAAAAAGCTCTCGGAAGGTGTGTCAAAGCACAATGCTTGGATTCCCTCAGAGTCTGACGAGGGGATTGCCTATTGGGATGCGTTGCAGCTTATCCGCAAGTGGACCAAAGCCAACCACAATGCACTGCACCAACGTGCGGCGGAGCTGGCCAAAGCAAGCGTTAAGGAGCGCTTCTGGAACGAGCACAACTTTGTTTTCAAGCAGGGTGATCTCTTTTGGCACGCCAAAGGGGCCACGCCGATTGACAACGAGATGCTGCCCGACACCAACGGCACGCAGATTGTGCCGCTCAACATGGCAGAGCCAATTCTGCTGATCCGTAGCACGCCAAACGCGCGCAACCTTGGCTTTGCCCCGCATGGGGCCGGGCGAAACCTGTCACGCACGGCGCATAAACGCGCCATGGCCGGCGAAACCGAAGAAGCTATCTTTGCGCGCGAAACCGATGGGCTTGATGTGCGGTTCTACTCAGGAAATGTCGACATTTCCGAGCTGCCCTCAGCCTATAAATCGGCGCGGGGTGTGCAGGACCAAATGAGCCGCTATGGGCTTGCTGATGTTGCCGACAGGATCATGCCTTATGGCTCGATCATGGCGGGTGACTGGGAGCGCGACGCGCCTTGGCGGATCAAAGCGCGGGCCAAATATGCCGCACGCGAGCAGCACGCGTGAGTGTGCTCGCACATAACAAGAGCTTTGGCGTTTGGGAGGCTTCACAGGCTTCACAGGCCTCGCAGGCGCCAGAGCTGCTTGCCATACATGGGGAGCTAGGCTGATGGGCGTAGCTGTCGTGGCATATCTGATTTTTGCAGCGTCTCAGGTGGGCACGCCCGGGCCTGCGAACATGGCCCTAATGGCCACGGGCGCGCGGTTTGGGTTTCGCGCGGCTTTGCCGTTTGTGGCCGGAGTGGCGCTTGGCAAACAGCTTATCATCTGGCCCATAGGCTTTGGGCTTATGGAGCTGGCCGAGCGTATGCCGATGGCCTTTGACGTGCTCAAATGGGCAAGTATTGCTTACATCTGCTGGCTGGCTTGGAAAGTTGCCAACCTGCGGCTCAAGGCGGGCGGCGATGTGTCTGAAGCGCCTGGCTTTTTCGCGGGCCTTTGGGTGCATCCGCTCAACCCGAAAGCTTGGGCAATGATCGTCACGGGCTTCACCAGTTTTGTGGCTGAAGGCACGCCGACATTGCAAGCCACCGCCACAATCGCCGCCTGTCTCTTTGCGTTGCAACTTGTCTTGCACCCGATGTGGACATTCGCAGGCGACAGAATTGCGCATTTGGTAGCAGGGTCTCCTGCGGAGAAATACCTGATGTGGACCTTGGCAGCGCTCACAGTTGCGTCTGTCATGTTAGTGCTTCTTGGAGGAGAGACACGCTGATGAAACTCGAGAAACTAGACCAACCCGTGATCGACGCCGGCGGCTTTATCTTGCGCCCGCTAACGGCGGCTGATGAGGCGATGATTGAGCTTTATGGCTCTGATCCGCGTGTGGCCAAAAACACGATCAGAATCCCGCATCCGACCCCACCGGGCGCAACCGAGGCGATGATCGCGCGGGCGCTAGCCAGTGATATCGAAGATATCTGGGTGATGGATTCCAGCGCTGACAACGGCCCCGACTTGATGGGGCTGATCACGCTGGAGCGCCTTGATCGCAACCAGTCAGAGATACACTACTGGGTTGCGCCTGCGTTCTGGAACACGGGCCTTGCGAGCAAAGCTGTCGCGGCTTTGCTGCTAGCCAACCCGCAAGCCGCCGAAACCATTTTTGCCAGCGTCTTTCAAGACAACCCGGCCTCAGCAAAGGTGCTGACAAACCAAGGTTTTGCCTATATCGGCGATGCAGAAACCTATTCTGTGGCGCGCGACACGACAGTGCCCACTTGGACTTACCTATGCAAACTGAGTTGAACTCACTCAGGCCTTTGCTCTAAGGAGACGACATGAAATTTCTTGATCTCGCAAAGGTCTATATTCGCTCAGGCTCGGGCGGCGGCGGCTGTATCAGCTTCCGACGTGAGAAGTATATCGAATATGGCGGCCCCGATGGGGGCGACGGCGGACGCGGCGGCGACGTCTGGGTCGAGGCTGTTGATGGCCTCAACACGCTCATCGACTTTCGCTATCAGCAACACTTCTTCGCCCAGAACGGCCAAGGCGGCATGGGGGCTCAGCGGACAGGCAAGGACGGCGAGACCATTGTTCTGCGCGTGCCCGTCGGCACCGAGATCATGGAAGAAGACGGCGAGACAGTTATTGCCGACATTACCGAGCTTGGCCAGCGTGTTCGCATTGCCAAGGGCGGCAACGGCGGCTTTGGCAACCTGCACTTCAAGTCATCAACCAACCAAGCGCCGCGCCGCGCCAACCCTGGCCAAGAGGGCGTTGACCGCACCATTTGGTTGCGTCTCAAGCTGATCGCCGATGTTGGCTTGCTTGGCTTGCCGAACGCTGGCAAGTCAACCTTTCTAGCAGCCACTTCCAATGCACGGCCTAAGATCGCTGACTACCCGTTCACCACGCTGCACCCCAACTTGGGCGTTGTCGGCGTTGACGGTGCGGAGTTTGTCGTCGCAGACATTCCCGGCCTGATCGCGGGTGCGCATGAAGGCATCGGCCTTGGCGTGCGCTTTCTGGGCCACGTTGAACGCAGCGCCAGCTTGCTGCACCTGATTGACGGAACATCGGGCGACCCTGTCAAAGACTACCAGACCATCATTCAAGAGCTTGAGGCCTATGGCGGCGAACTCGCCGACAAACGCCGTGTGACAGTGCTTAACAAGATCGACACGCTGGATGCCGAAGAGCGCGCCTTTATCAAAGACGAGATCGAAGCCGCGACAGGCGCTACGGTTATGTTGATGTCCGGTGTGACAGGCGAGGGCGTGACAGAGGTTCTGCGGGCTTTGCGCCAAACCATCCAGGACCAGCGCGCTGCGGAGGCTGCTTTGGGTGCTGAGGACGAGCCATGGCGCCCTTAAGTCAAGCAAAACGCGTTGTTATCAAGATTGGATCAGCCCTCTTGGTTGACCCTGTCAAAGGCGGGCTGAACAGCCGTTGGCTCGTGGGCCTTGCTGCGGATGTCAACGAGATGAAAGCCCGTGGTCAAGATGTTGTGCTGGTGTCTTCCGGCTCGATTGCCCTTGGTCGTGGCGTGCTCGGCTTGCCGAGGGCCGAACTGGCGCTGGAGCAATCTCAAGCCGCCGCCGCTGTTGGCCAAATTAGGCTGGCGCGCGCTTATGAAGAGGCGCTCGCACCGCACGGCATCACCACCGCACAGGTTCTGGTGACGCTCGAGGACAGCGCCGACAGGCGCCGCTATCTCAACTCGCGGGCCACGATGGAGCAACTCTTGAGCTTGGGAGTTGTGCCGATCGTCAACGAGAACGACACCGTCGCGACTGACGAGATCCGCTATGGTGATAACGACAGGCTGGCAGCCCAAGTCGCGGTTACAGTCGGGGCAGACTTGCTGATCCTGCTGTCTGACGTTGACGGGCTTTACACTGCCAACCCTGCGTATGACGTCAATGCAACGCGTTATGACGTGATCGAGCGGATCACGCCGGCAATTGAAGCCGTCGCGGGCGACGCGGGCTCTGGCCTTTCAAAGGGCGGGATGAAAACCAAGGTTATGGCTGCCAAAACGGCCACATCTGCGGGCTGTGAAATGATAATTACATTAGGGTCTCGCGTTAACCCACTGAAATCAATTGAGCAAGGCGCGTCTCTAACACGTTTCTTGGCCGAGGACGACCCTCAAGCCGCCCGCAAACGCTGGATCACCTCGATGAAGCCGCAGGGCCAGATTACGCTCGACACAGGAGCCGCGCGCGCGCTTGGCCAAGGCAAAAGCTTGCTGCCTGCCGGCGTTGCATCCGTCAATGGCAGCTTTGGGCGCGGCGACCCTGTCGAGATCATCGCGCCAGACGGAACCTGCTTGGGGCAGGGCCTCACGCGTTACACCGCCGATGAGGCCCGCGCGATCCAAGGCCACAAGAGCGACGAGATAGAAGCCCTTCTTGGCTATCCGGGGCGCGCCGCTCTCATCCACCGAGACGATATGGCTCTCAGCAGCTTTTCTTTGTAAAAATACTCCCGCTGGAGGCTCCAACAGCCGCCACATACACGAGGTTGATCTGATATGAACGACGCGCAAAACATCCCCGAAATGATGGCCGGGATCGGCGCAAACGCCCGTGCTGCGGCCTCTGAACTGGCCCATGCCAGTGCTGAGCGCAAACATGCCGCCCTGATTGGCGCGGCGGAAGCCGTTTGGGCCAAGCGCGCCGACATCATTGCCGCCAATGTAAAAGACCTCGCCTATGGGCGCGACAAAGGCCTCAGCCCCGCGATGATGGATCGGTTGATGCTGGATGAGGCCCGCATCGCGGGCATCGTTGATGGCCTGCGCGCCGTCGCCGAGCAGAAAGACCCGATCGGAGAAGTTCTGCAAGAATGGGATCAGCCTTCGGGCATCCACATCAAACGCGTGCGCACACCCTTGGGCGTGATCGGCGTGATCTATGAAAGCCGCCCCAACGTGACGGCTGATGCGGGGGCATTGTGCCTTAAGGCCGGCAATGCGGTGATCCTGCGTGGTGGCTCGGAGAGCTTTCACTCATCAGCCGCGATACACGACTGCCTCGTGGCGGGCCTGCGCGCCGCAAACCTGCCCGCAGCCTCTATACAACTCGTGCCAACGCGCGACCGCGCTGCTGTCAGCGAGATGCTCACCATGATCGACAGCATCGACGTTATCGTGCCGCGTGGCGGAAAGGGCCTTGTTGGGCTGGTGCAGCGCGAGGCGCGCGTGCCCGTTTTTGCCCACCTTGAGGGCATCGTGCACATCTATATTGATGCTGCAGCCGATCCTGTTAAGGCGCTCAACGTGGTTCTCAATGCCAAGACCCGGCGCACAGGCATTTGCGGCGCGGCCGAGTGCCTGCTCATTCATGAAAGCCTTATCGAAACCATCGGGCAAGGCGTTGTCAAAGCGCTGCTTGACGCTGGTGTTGAGGTGCGCGGCGATGCCAGCCTGCAGGGGATTGAGGGCGTGACGCCTGCGCACGAAGACGACTGGGGTCGCGAGTTTCTCGACATGATTATTGCGGCCAAGACTGTCGCCAACCTTGATGATGCGATAGCCCATGTGCAGCGCTATGGTTCAAACCACACCGACTGTATCCTCACTGAGGATGATGCAGCCGCGGCCCGCTTTTTTGAGCGCCTCGACAGTGCCATTCTGATGCGCAATGCGTCAACCCAGTTTGCCGATGGTGGCGAGTTTGGAATGGGCAGCGAGATCGGAATCGCGACGGGCAAGCTGCATGCGCGCGGCCCTGTGGGCGCGGCACAGCTCACCAGTTTCAAATATCTGGTCGAGGGTGACGGAACCGTGCGCGCCTAAAACCGGATGACGGCTTCTGTCTCGGACGTTTGATAGGTCAGAACGCGTTCGAGTTCTTGTGTGCAACGGGGTAGCATAGCAAACTGAACTTCCGAGGGCTTCATGTCTTGGATGTTGCCACCGCCTGTCAGCGCTGCCCAGAGTGGTTCGGGCGCGCGGATCTGTTTGCCAATGCCTGTTATGCTCCAGACATTATCTTGGCGCTGCACAGTCATTTCGCCGCCGAGTGGCAGAGCGCTGCTCACCGACATAAGCGCCAAAAACACCGCCTGCACCTCGTCGCGACGCACGTCATCAGACACGCGCCATGCACAGACGACACGTGTGTCTGCGTAAAACCCGTGCAGGATGTTTTTGATCTCTGAAGCACCAAGCTTTTGCTCGCTTGAGGCAAGCCCAAGCGCCACCCTGTAAAACCTGATCCGCGCATTGGCTCCGTCAACACTTTGCGAGATCAGCTCCATCTCCGGTGTATCTGCGTTGCCTGTTAGCGCGACCAGCTCGAGCCCGTTGCTTATGGCGCCAATGGGGCTGATAACGTCGTGGCAAATGCGTGAAGCGATCAGCGTGCCAAGGGCGAGGCTACTTTCGGTGAGACTATCTTGTGCCATGGGCTGTCTTTCCTGTATTGGCTGTCGGTATGAGCGATATGAACTCCATTCTTACACCCGGCATGCGTGTGCGCCACCCGAAAATGCCAGAATGGGGTGTGGGGCAGGTACAGTCAAATATCGCAGGCAAGATCACGGTAAATTTCCCCGAAGCAGGCAAAGTGGTTATTGAGAGCAGCCGCGTTGATTTGCTGCCAGTCTTTGATGCCCAATGAAGGTTACTGAAAGGTAAACGCCGCCAAAGGTTTCGAGTGCTTGCATGGGTCGCGAGCCGCGCTTAAAACGCCTTGAACCCGTTGTTTCCCTTCCCAAGAGGCCCCCAAGCATGAGCGCGCCGCATTTCACAGTTAGGCTGGCCCAAAGCGAGGCCGACGTGCTGGCCGCCCAACGCTTGCGTTACCGTGTGTTCGTGCAAGAGCTTGGCGGTGACGGCAGGTTGGTTGACCATGCGAACTGTTTTGAGCGCGACGGTTACGACGCCCACGCCGACCAACTGGTCTTGATTGACGACAGCCGTGATGCGGCAGCTCTTGATCACGTTGTTGGTGTTTATCGCCTTCTTGATGGAGCGGGGGCAGCTTTGGCGGGGCAGTACTACTCCGAAACCGAATATGATATCACGCCGCTCAAAGCGGCAGGCCGAAAGCTGCTTGAGCTCGGGCGTTCGTGCTTGCACGCCGACTATCGTGGTGGCCTTGGGGTGTTCCACCTTTGGAACGCTTTGGCCGAGCATGTGGCCGATCAACAGATCGAGGTTTTGTTCGGGGTTGCGAGCTTCCATGGCACTGACATCAACAAGCTCGCTGCGCCACTGTCCCTTTTGCACCACCGCCATTTGGCGAGCCGTGGTTTGCGCGTCAGGGCACGTGCAGAGAGCTTTCAAGCCATGGACATAATCTCGGAAGATAAGCTTGATCGGCGCGCCGCGATGCTGGCTGTGCCCGCGCTTATCAAGGCATACTTGCGTTTGGGCGGCACTGTGGGCGAGGGTGCTTATGTTGACCACGCTTTCAACACAACGGATGTTTGCTTGATGTTGGACACGGCGCAGATGAACGCAAAACGCCGCAAGATTTATGAGGGCCGCCCATGACGTGGAATGCAGAGCTTGCCCCCGCCAGCCACAAGATCAGCGCACTCGGCTGGCTGCGCATCGCGGTGCGCGGCATATTGCTTGCTTCATTAGTGGGCGCAGGCTTGGTTCTGTTGCTCGCTGTGCGGCTGGTTGAATGGCCGCTTCACGGCTTGCACAGGCCCTGGACGCCTTGGATCACCCAGTTTGTGTGCCGAACGGCTTTCGTTATCTTGCGGATGGAACACAGCACCGTCGGCACCCAGATGAGCCAGGCAGGGGCTATCGTTGCGAACCACGGCTCGTGGCTCGACATCTTCACGCTCAATGCGCGCAAGCGGGTTTATTTTGTTTCCAAGGCCGAGGTGGCCAAATGGCCCGGCATCGGCTGGCTCGCGCGGGCCACGGGCACAGTGTTTATCAGGCGTGCGCGCAGTGACGCAAAAAAGCAGCAAGAGGTTTTTGAAGAGCGCTTGAAAGCTGGCCACAAGCTGTTGTTTTTCCCTGAGGGAACTTCAACGGACAGCCTTAGGATTTTACCTTTTAAATCAACGCTCTTTGCGGCGTTTTTTACCGACCATTTGCGCGATATTATGTGGGTGCAGCCTGTCACGGTTGCCTACCGCGCGCCAGAGGGCGAAGAGCCAAGGTTTTACGGTTGGTGGGGCGACATGGACTTTGGCAGCCACCTGCTCAAAACGCTGGCAGCCCCGCGCCAAGGCTCGGTCACAGTGGTTTACCATGCGCCTTTGCGGGTGGCTGACTTTGCAGGGCGCAAGCCCTTGGCCGCGGCCTGTGAGAAAGCCGTGCGCTCTGGCATGCCCCGCGAGTTGATCGAAGCTGGAAAAGCCTTTGAGGCTTAGTTCATTGCCGCTTTGAATGTCGCCAGTGCTGCACTCGGATCATCTTGCGACCATATCTCATCACCGATGCCGAAAAAGTCGGTGTGCGGCGCGAGCTTGGTGATCAGATCAACGTCAAGCGCGCCTTCGGCCACCACGGGCACTTCGATGACTTGTGACCACCATTCAAACAACTCAAGCTCGGCTTGTGTGCCGTCGCCAAGGCCGGTGGCGCCAATGGGGCCGAAGCTCACATAGTCAGCACTGGCCTCGCCAGCACTCATGCCAACATGGCGGCTGTCGTCGCAGAACGCGCCGATGATAGCGTCGTCGCCCAGCGTTGTACGCGCCTTTGAAACCGAGCGCGCGCCATCGGTGAGGTGTACGCCATCAAGGCCCATACGCTCGGCAAGCAGGATGTGCTTTTCAACAACAAGCGCCACATCACGCTCGTCGGTTATGGTGCGCAAGGCGTCAACTGCGCGGCTGAGATCTTCTTCATCATTGCCTGCCAAAGCGAGGCGCACGCAGGCAACCTCATGCGCATCCAGCACAGAGGCAAGTATTGCCGGAAAGCGGCTCAGCTCCAGTTTTGGAGGTGTGATGAGGTAAATCTGCGGCTGGTCTTGATCTGACATCATAACGCTCCGTGAAACAAGTTTGAGGGCTTCTAACGTGGATAGTTGCTTGAGGAAAGGGGGCTTGGCGCGTGGTGGGCTTTGCACTAAGACAGCGCTGACACTGAAGGAGCCGCCACATGCCAACCGAAGGCCCACAGCCCAGCTTTGTTCTGGTACGCCCGCAAATGGGCGAAAACATCGGTGCCGCCGCGCGCGCGATGTGGAACTTTGGCCTTGATCGCATGCGTATCGTGGCCCCGCGTGACGGCTGGCCAAGCGAGCGGGCGGTTGCCATGGCCTCGGGCGCGGGGCGGTTGCTTGACGAAGCTATCCTGAGTGATGACCTCGCGGGAGCGCTTGACGAAAGCACCTTTACGTTTGCCACAACAGCGCGGGCGCGCGGGCTCACGAAACCCGTGTTCAGCCCCGAAGGCGCGATGGCGCTGGCGGCTGAAAAACTTGCCAAGGGCGAGAAAGTCGCGGTGATGTTCGGCCCCGAGCGCACGGGGCTTGAGAACGACGAGGTTGCACGCGCTAATGCGCTTATTTCGGTGCCTGTGAACCCTGAGTTTGCCTCACTCAACCTCGCGCAATGTGTGCTTTTGCTTGGCTACGAGTGGCGGCGCCAACAGGGCGACATTGTGCATGAGCGCATGGAAGTGGCGCGCGGTGGCGACATCGCGACAGCCGCAGACGTGGAAAGCCTCGCGGGCCACTTTGAGGAAAAGCTCGACACCTCAGGCTTTTTCTACCCGCCGGAAAAGGCGCAAGGCATGAAAACCAACCTGCGCAACATGTGGAGCCGGATGCCCTTGACGCGCGCCGATGTTCAGATGCTGCACGGAGCTTTGAAACAGCTCATACGTAGCAAAACTGACTAACGCCGCTTGCGCCCGCTAGGGCCAACGCCTACTTTGCGACAAAGACGTTCTATAGGTGAGGCAATGGCAGAAAAACGCGCGATATTTGAAGAGGTGGGCCGCGAGGACAGGCCTGTTGCACCAGCGCCTATAGGCGGGATGATCGACAAGGGCAACAAAGGCGCGCGCGGGCCTATCCGCGCCTGGCTTTATGTGCTCGCCGCTTTGGTTGTCTGCATGATCCTTGTGGGCGGGCTCACGCGGCTGACAGACTCAGGCCTCTCGATTACCGAATGGAAGCCCATCACGGGGGCCATGCCGCCGATGAACGCGGCTGACTGGCAGTCAGAGTTTGCCAAGTATCAGGAGATCCCCGAGTTCAAGATCGAGAACCAGTGGATGGAGTTGTCTGATTTCAAAGCGATTTACTGGTGGGAGTGGGGCCATCGCCAGCTTGGCCGCGTTGTTGGCCTTGTTTGGGCGCTCGGCTTTGCGTGGTTTGCTTTGCGCAAGCAAATCCCGACAGGTTGGACGGGGCGACTGCTGCTGATCGGCGGGCTGGGCGGGCTGCAAGGCGCGATCGGCTGGTGGATGGTGGCGTCGGGGCTGACTGGCTCGATGACAGATGTCGCGAGCTACCGTCTGGCCACGCATCTTGGCCTCGCCTTTGTTATCCTCGGGTTTATCACGTGGTATATCCTGAGCCTTGCGCGACCCGAGCGCGACCTCATGCAAGCGCGACGGCAGCGTGAGGCAAAACTCTTTTCGCTCGGCACTGGCTGGATGCATTTTGCCTTCCTGCAAATCTTGCTTGGTGCGCTTGTGGCGGGCATCGACGCGGGCCGCTCCTACACCGACTGGCCGCTGATGGGCGGGCAAGTCTTCCCGCCGAATGCGTTTATGATCGAGCCACTGTGGCGCAACTTCTTTGAAAACCCGGGCCTTGTGCAGTTTATTCACCGCTGTGCTGGGTACTTGTTGTTTGCCTTCACCATCGTTATCTTCCTGCGTGGCCGCAAGTCAGCGCATGTTTTCACGCGCACAGCCTTTACGGCGGCGACAATGGCGATCACGGCGCAGATCCTGATTGGGGTTTACACCGTTGTGACAGCCGCGCCTTGGCAGGTTGCGATCATCCACCAAGCGTCTGCGATTGTGGTCTGGATTGCGATCATTCGCGCGCGCTTTTATGCGCAATACCCTCACGTTCAATCAATCCGGGAAGGATAAACCATGTCAGCCTATGATGATCTGATGGCGTTCCAGCGCGACACCGAAGCGCTTGGCCAAGTGGCAGGCCGCTTGAGCTGGGATCAGGAAACCATGATGCCAGACGGCGCAGCCCCGCAGCGCGCTGAAGAGGTCGCGGCGATGGAAAGTGTGCTGCACGCGCGGCGCACCGATGCGCGCATTGGCGAGTGGCTGGCAAGCATTGACGACGCCCAGCTTGACGACGTTGGCCGCGCCAACACGCGCCTGATCCGCCGCTCGTTTGAGCGCAACGCCAAAGTGCCCGCTGATTTGGCCAAAAAACTCGCCTCGGCCAGCTCTACGGCGCAGCGCAAGTGGGTTGAGGCGCGCGCCAATGAAGACGTTGCAGGCTTTTTGCCCGTGTTGAGCGAGATGATCGTGCTGAAACGCGAGGAGGCTGCCGCGCTTGCGGACGGCGGCAACGCTTACGACGCGCTGCTTGACGACTACGAGCCGCACACCAGCGGTGACGAAGTCGCGACGATATTTGACGCCATGCGCCCACGCCTTGTAGCGCTGCGTGACAAGGTGATGGGCGGCGCGCAGCCCGCACCGCTTGATCACGAGTTTGACGCTCAAAAGCAGATGCGCCTTGCGCGCAAAACGGCCAAGCTGTTTGGGTATGACATGAGCCACGGGCGGCTTGACAAGGCTGTGCACCCGTTCTCGTCTGGCTCGGGGCTTGATGTGCGCGTCACCACGCGGACAAGCCCGCGCGACCCGTTTAACTGCATTTACTCAACGATCCACGAAGTTGGCCACGGCTCCTACGAGCAAAACATCGACGCCGACTATTTGCTGACGCCATTGGGGCAGGGTGCCTCGCTGGGTGTTCACGAAAGCCAGAGCCGGATTTACGAAAACCAGCTTGGCCGCTCGCGCGCCTTCACGGGCTTTCTGTTTGGCCAGATGAAAGACGCCTTTGGCGACTTTGGCGTGGCTGACGAAGACACGTTCTACAAGACGGTTAACCGGATGAACAAAGGCTTCATCCGAACTGAGGCTGACGAGGTGCAATACAACCTGCACATCATGCTGCGCTTTGACTTGGAGCGCGATGTGATCATGGGCAAGCTTGAGGCACGCGACCTTGAAGAGGCTTGGAACACCCGCTTTGAGGCTGACTTTGGCTACGCTGTTGAGGCGCCGTCAAACGGGCTGCTGCAAGATGTTCACTGGTCTTGCGGGCTCTGGGGTTATTTCCCGACATACAGCTTGGGCAATGTCTATGCGGGCTGCCTCAATGAGGCGATGCGCGCAGCGCTGCCCGAGTTGAACACTGACTTGGCCAAGGGCGATTTGTCCGCTGCGACAGGCTGGCTCAAGGACAACGTGCAGCGCCACGGCGGGCTGATGAAGCCGCGGGATGTAATTGAGCAAGCCTCTGGCATGGCCCCAAGCGAAGCGCCGTTGCTCAACTATCTCGAAGGCAAGTTCGGCAGTTTTTAAACCGAAAAAGGGCGCAGATAATGTCTGCGCCCTTAACCGTTTGTATGTGGTAGCTTCTTAGGCTTCGCCCTCATCGCCAGCATCGTCTTCATCACCCTGATCAGCGATCCAGGCAACCGAGACGACAACCTCGTTTTTGCCAGTGTCAAAGACTTTCACGCCGCCAGCACTGCGTGAGCGGAAGGAGATGCCTTCAACCGGCACGCGGATCGACTGGCCCTTGGATGTCGCCAGCATGATCTGATCATCCATCTCGACGGGGAAGCACGCGACGATGTCACCACCGCGCATGGCTTTGTCCATCGCCGTGACGCCCATGCCGCCGCGCCCGCGCACCGGGTAGTCGTGGCTTGAACTAAGCTTGCCCGCGCCGCCAGATGTGAGCGTGAGAATGAGGTTCTCGGCGGCAGACATTTCTGCGTAGCGCTCTTGGCTGATGCTTGCGTTCGCGTCGCCTTCCTCGTCGGAGACTTCGGCGTCGTCCGCGAGGCCCGCCATGGCGCGGCGCATTTTGAGGTAAGCTGCGCGCTCGTCGGCGTCGGCTTCGAAGTGGCGGATCACCGACATTGACACAACTGTCTGCCCGTCTTTAAGACGCACACCGCGCACACCTGTCGAGTTGCGCGAGTTGAACACCCGCACATCTGTTGTCGGGAAGCGAATGGCGCGGCCACCGTTGGTGACTAGCATCACGTCGTCCTGATCGGAGCAAATCCGCGCGTTGACGAGGTGAACCGAGCCGTCTTCCGGCAGCTTCATCGCGATCTTGCCGTTGCGCATGACATTGGTGAAGTCAGACAGGCGGTTCTGGCGCACATCTCCCGCCGATGTGGCGAACATGATCTGCAGATCAGCCCAGTCTTTTTCTTCGCGGTCAATCGGTAGGATAGCGGCAACAGACACGCCTGTCGGGATCGGCAGAATGTTGACGATCGCCTTGCCTTTACTGGTGCGCGAGCCCTGCGGCAGACGCCATGTCTTGAGCTTGTAAACCATGCCCTCGGTGGTGAAGAACAACAGCTGGGTGTGGGTGTTGGCCACGAACAGCGTGGTGATCACGTCTTCTTCTTTGGTCTGCATGCCAGAAACACCCTTGCCGCCACGCTTTTGCGCGCGGAAGTCAGCCAGAGGCGTGCGTTTGATGTAGCCGCCGGATGTGACGGTCACGACCATGTCTGCGCTTTCGATCAGGTCTTCATCGTCCATGTCGCCCGACCAATCGACGATCTCGGTGCGGCGCGGCACGGCGAAGAGGTCACGAACCTCCGTTAGCTCCGCCGCGATGATCCCCATGATGCGTTCGCGTGATCCGAGAATCTCTAGGTATTCCTTGATCTTACCTGCCAGTTCTTCAAGTTCGTCAGTCACTTCCTTCACCCCGATCTGGGTGAGGCGTTGCAGACGCAACTCAAGGATGGCGCGGGCTTGAATTTCGGACAGATTGTAAGTGCCGTCGTCGTTGACCGGGTGCAGCGGATCGTCGATCAACTTGAGGTATGGGATGATGTCGCCAGCAGGCCAGCGGCGCTCCATCAGCTTGGCGCGCGCCTCGGCGGCGTCGCGCGAGGCGCGGATCGTGGCGACGACTTCGTCAACGTTGGAAACGGCCACGGCCAGACCACAGAGAATGTGGCTACGCTCACGGGCTTTTCGCAGCTCAAACGCCGTGCGGCGCGCAACAACTTCTTCGCGGAAGTCTATGAAACATGTGAGAAAACGGCGCAGCGTCAACTGTTCGGGGCGACCGCCATTCAGCGCCAGCATGTTGCAGCCAAAGTAGGTCTGCATCGGCGTGAAGCGGAACAACTGGTTGAGCACAACCTCGGCTGTCGCGTCGCGCTTGAGTTCGACAACAACCCGCACACCGTTGCGGTCAGACTCGTCCTGTACGTGGCTGATGCCCTCGATTTTCTTGTCGCGGGCGGCTTCGGCGATCTTTTCGATCATCGAAGCTTTGTTGACCTGATATGGGATTTCGTCGATCACGATTGCAAAGCGGTCTTTGCGGATCTCTTCAACGCGGGTTTTGGAACGGATCACAACCGAGCCGCGCCCCTCAAGGTAGGCTTTGCGCGCGCCTGTGCGGCCCAACATAATGCCGCCGGTGGGGAAGTCGGGGCCGGGCACATAGTCGATCAGCTGCTCTGAGGTCAGATCAGGCTCTTCGATAAGCGCGAGGCAGGCGTCGATAACTTCGCCAAGGTTGTGCGGCGGAATGTTTGTCGCCATGCCAACAGCAATGCCGCCCGCGCCGTTGACCAGCATGTTGGGGAAGCGTGAAGGCAAAACAGTTGGTTCGCGGTCTTTGCCGTCGTAGTTGTCTTGGAAATCAACAGTGTCTTTGTCGATATCCGCGAGGATAAATGAGGCGGGCTTGTCCATCCGCACTTCGGTGTAGCGCATCGCAGCGGCGTTATCGCCGTCCATCGAGCCGAAGTTGCCTTGCCCGTCAAGCAGTGGCAGCGACATCGAGAAATTCTGTGCCATCCGCACCAGAGCGTCGTAGATCGCAGAGTCGCCGTGCGGGTGATATTTACCCATGACATCGCCAACCGGGCGGGCTGACTTGCGATAGCTTTTGTCATGGGTGTTGTTGGTCTCGTGCATGGCGTAAAGAATGCGTCTGTGAACGGGTTTTAGCCCGTCGCGCAGGTCTGGAATAGCGCGGCTCACGATCACGCTCATGGCATAATCGAGATACGAGCTTTTCATCTCGTCGACGATCGAAATTACCGGCCCGTCATGCACTGCGCGCGGAGTTGGGATTTCGTCTTTGTTTTCAGGGGTTTCTGGCGTGTCGTTCACGTGGATGCCTGCTCTCTCTGAAGGGACTATATCTTGTTGCGATATGTATAACAGAGGCA
Source organism: Lentibacter sp. (assembly GCA_016744435.1). GTDB lineage: Bacteria > Pseudomonadota > Alphaproteobacteria > Rhodobacterales > Rhodobacteraceae > Lentibacter. The sequence goes on from JADGEJ010000011.1 coordinate 94,120, forward strand.
GGATATAGGGCGCAATGGCACACTTGCGAGTGGGCCCAGAAAACGGCCAGAAAAAACCCTCCCCGATGCTCTGGGGAGGGAGGCTTTAGGCCAATGCGGGAGGGAGGGCCCGCGACCTATGTCGTTAGGGGATAATGCGCGTGTATTTAACGCCTTCGAGCGTTGCACCAATGTGCAGGCCAGCTTGCCCAAAGATCACCGCAAGTACCGGCGCTGTTGAGGTTGTCGTTTCGGCGCGAATATTCTCGCCTTTGTCTTTGAAAACATACTCGACATCAGCGCCAGCAGCCCAGCCTGAGGAACGGCGGTAGTTGAGTAGAGCGTCTTCTGTCATGAAGAACAGCACATGTGCGTATTGCTGCGCGCCGATCTGAAGGCCGAAGCTGCCTTTGGTGGCTGAATAGTAGTCAACCGAAGTGTTGTTAACCTGAAGCGCGCCGCGCCCGTAGCCGCCGCCAAAGCCAAAGCCTGCTTCTGTGATCAGCGGCATGACCAGCATGCCGACGGATTTATCGGCCAAACTACGTGTTGAAGGATATTTCGAATAAAGAAAGTTGACCGTCTGATCAACGCGCGCGTCGATCTTGGCGCTGCCGTTAGAGCCGATGCCGTTTGAGCAGCCAGCCAGAAGGCCAGTCGATGCCGCTGCGCCAAGCGCAAATGATCTGCGGGAGATGTTTTTCATGATGTCACTGCCGTTTTGCCTGATTTATCGCCGAGTTTTCTCGGTCGTTGAAATCAGTCTAGCTTATCGCGCAAGCTCTGTCACGTGCGCAATTATGGGCGGCGGAAAGTTGCAAGAACTAGTGGATAGGGCCATTAGCTTGGTAGTGTCTGATGCGAGATTTTTCTTCCCACGGATATGGGGTTGCCATCGCACCATAACTTGCGTCCCATTCTTGCTCTGTGGGATCTGGGATTTCGCTATAAATTGCACATTTGCGGCATTGAACCTGCAACTCGACTGTACTCGAAATACTTGCGACTACATCCCACTCGTGGTCGCAGGTTGATGGATCTGCCGCAAGCAGCGGGATGCGTTCAAGCAAATACTTTGTCGTCAGTAGGGACTGCGGGACAATGAGGCTAAGATAGGCAAGGAGTTTTTTCACTTCAAAGCCCTAGCCACCTCAGGCGCGAAGTAGGTCAAAATCCCGTCACAGCCAGCGCGTTTGAAGCACATGAGGCTTTCGAGCATGGCTTTGTCGCCGTCGATCCAGCCGTTGCCAGCCGCCGCTTTGATCATCGCGTATTCGCCTGAGACTTGGTAGGCGTAGGTGGGCGCGCCAAAAGCGTCTTTGACGCGGCGGCAGATGTCCAAATACGGCATGCCCGGTTTGACCATGACCATGTCGGCGCCTTCGCTTAAGTCGCGCTCTACACAGCGCAGGGCCTCGTCGGAGTTGGCAGGGTTCATCTGATAGGTTTTCTTGTCGCCTTTCAGAGCGCCGGACGCGCCGACAGCGTCGCGGAACGGGCCGTAAAACGCCGAAGCATATTTGGCGGCGTAGCTCAGCAGCAGCACGTTTTTGTGGCCCGCGCCCTCAAGCGCGCCCCGCAAAGCGCCGATGCGGCCATCCATCATGTCGCTTGGCCCGATGATATCAACGCCAGCCTCGGCCTGTGACAAGCCTTGCTTGATCAGCGCCTCAACGGTTTCGTCATTGACGATCTCGCCGTCAACCACAAAGCCGTCGTGGCCCGTGTCAGAGTAGGGGTCAAGCGCCACGTCTGTCATGATCGCGATGTCAGGCACCGCGGCTTTGATGGCCCGTGTCGCGCGGTTGCTTAAGTTGTCTGGGTTCCAGGCCTCAGCGCAGTCAGCCGTGCGCTTGCTCGCATCCGTGTAAGGAAACAGGCAAATCGCGGGGATGCCGAGCTCATGCGCCTCGCGCGCGGCCTCTACCACTTTGTCGACAGAGCGGCGCAGCACTCCGGGCATCGAGGCGACAGGCTCCTCAATGCCGTCTC
>JADGEJ010000046.1 GCA_016744435.1 Lentibacter sp.
CGGAACCTGAGCGACGCCGGGCGCGTGCAGCGAAAGCTGAACAAGCGGTCGGTATGGTGCTGCACCTCGGTCACGGTTTGGGCGTTGGGGAGGGTTGGCTTTGCTGCGCCCATGTCAGTGTGCGTATTCATGTTGCTCTCCTACGGTTTAGCCGCGAAGCCGCGACTGGTAGTCATTGGCCTTCCAGTTGGCGCGAAAGAGCCAACTTGGTTCGGGTTGCCGTATAGCATGTGCATCGCTCACTTCGATTTCGTCAAATCCTGAGCGCCGTGCCATCGCATATTGGTCTGCGAGAATTGCCCCTCTCGCGCGCAAGCGGCCGGCAAAGCCCATGAGGCGTAGCCTTCTAGCGATGGTGAAGCCACGCCCGTCATCAAACTTCGGAAAGTCGACGCGAATGAGGCCGAGGTTCTCCAAGGCACCGTTCAACTCAGACAGATCAGTATCTGAGGCAAGGTCGAGCGCTGCGCCATTCTCGCCGCTGATCTCACGGCGATTGTGGGTAAAGCCGTGCGGCCAGTCTTCTGGTGAAAACCCGTCGTCTCTGATGAGAACTGTCATGTGCTTGCTCCTGTTTTTGCGGCCTTGCCGCCCTCAAAGTGAATGCCGCATTCGCTTTTGCTTTGGCCTTGCCAGCGGCCCTCGCGGCCCTTTGCAGGCACGGTACAGGGCGCGCAGCCAAGCGAGCCATAGCCCCGGGCCACCAGTGGGTGCGGGGGCAGCCCGTGTGAGGCGATGTAAGCTGCTGTGTCAGCAGACGTCCAGTTTGCAAGCGGATTGAGTTTGATGCGCCCTGTGCCGTGCTCGGCCTCAAACAACGGCAGCTGCTCGCGCTTGCCACCTTGATAGCGTTTGCGGCCACTGATCCACGCGTTGAACCCCTTGAGCGCTTGCAACATAGGGGCCGTTTTGCGCACAGCGCAGCAAGCATCAGGATGACTCTGGTGTAACATGCCATCGGGATCGGCGTTGTTCAGCGCGAGAGTGTCGGCGCGCAAAACCTGTAGGTTGTGCAACCCAAGCCGCGCGCTCAAGTCACGCTGATACTCAAGCGTTTCTTCAAATAGCATCAGCGTGTCAACAAACAGAACAGGGGTATCTGGCTTGATCTGAGACACCATATGCAAGAGAACTGCGGCTTCGGCGCCAAAGCTCGACACCAGAGCTGTCTTGCCAAACTGCCCCTCCAGCAGAGCTGTTTGCAACAAGCCAAAAGCCTGCGCCTTGGCAAAACGCGTGTTCAAAAGTGCGGCGCGCTCGGCCAGATTACTCTGCAGCATGGGCTTGGACCTTTGAGTAGAGGGCGGCCTTAAATGGCGCGAGGCCAAGGCGGCGGTAAGTTTCGAGGAACGTCTCAGCGCGGCTCTCGCGTATGTCGAGATAGGCCATTACCAACCGTTCGATGGCTGGCACGATCTCGTCATATGCAAAACCTGGGCCTGTTCGTGCACCAAGGGCCGCGTCTTGCGTGTGGTCGCCTCCTAGCGTGATCTGGTAGTTCTCAACGCCAGCGCGGTCGAGGCCAAGAATGCCTATGTGGCCAACATGGTGGTGGCCGCAAGCGTTGATGCAGCCAGATATCTTAAGCTTGAGCGGGCCAATGTCGTGCTCAAGCTTGAGGCTGTCAAAGCGCTCCGCGATTTGCTGTGCAACGGGAATGGAACGCGCCGTCGCCAAGGCGCAGTAGTCCATCCCCGGGCAGGCTATGATGTCAGAGATCAAGCCGATGTTGGCGGTCGCCAAACCATGCTCTTTCAGCACGCCGTGAAGCTCGGGTAAGTCGGCTTTGTGAACATGCGGCAAGATCACGTTTTGCTCGTGGCTGATGCGCAGCTCGTCATAGCCAAAGCGCTTGGCCAAGCTGGCGATGACGCGCATTTGCTCGGCACTCGCGTCGCCCGGCGTCGCGCCGTGGGCCTTTAGTGAGATCGTCACAATGGCGTGCTCTGGCTGAGCATGCGCTGTGAGGTTGGTGTCGGCCCAAGCGTTAAACACCGGGTCGCTGGCCCGCGCAGCTTCAAAGCCTTCGGTGCTTGCATCGCGAAACTCAGGCTGTGCAAATTGCGATGTAATATCTGCGAGCAAAGCCTGATCGACCCCACTAAAACTCGGGCGGACCTCGGCAAAACGCGCATCAACAAGGCGGCGTATCTCGTCGATCCCGTGCTCATGCACTGTAATCTTGATGCGCGCTTTATACTTGTTGTCGCGCCGCCCGATCTGGTTCCAAACCGACACGACAGCTTCAAGGTAGGGCAGCAAATCGGCCTGTGAAAGAAAGGGCGTAATGACTTTCCCGATCATCGGTGTGCGGCCAAGCCCACCCCCAACGATCACTTCAAAGCCGATCTCGCCCTGCCGCTCGACCATACGCAAGCCAATGTCATGCGCACGTGTCACAGCGCGGTCGTTCGGTGAGCCAGTGATCGCGATCTTGAACTTGCGCGGCATGAACTGAAACTCGGGATGGTCTGTGCTCCACTGGCGGATCAGCTCGGCCACTGGGCGCGGATCGGCGAGCTCATCGGCGGCAGCGCCTGCAAAATGGTCGGCGGTGACATTGCGAATGGTGTTGCCAGACGTCTGGATGGCGTGCAGCCCCACCTCGCCCAAAGCATCAAGCATATCAGGAATGTCGCTAAGCTTGGGCCAGTTAAACTGGATATTCTGACGGGTCGTGAAGTGGCCATAGCCCTTGTCCCAGCGTTCGGCCAAATAGGCAAGCTGGCGCATTTGGGCGCTGTTGAGTGTGCCGTAAGGAATGGCGACTCGAAGCATGTAAGCATGCAGTTGCAAGTAGACGCCGTTCATCAGCCGCAAAGGCTTGAACTCATCTTCTGTCAACTCACCAGAAAGCCGCCGCGCGACTTGCGCCCGAAACTGGGCGTTGCGCTCGACAAGGAATGCGTGGTCAAAGTTGTTGTACTGATACATGGCATTACTCCTGAGCGTCGGCTTGCTTGCCGTGGAATTTGTTGGACGGGCCTGTCTGTCGGAAGTCTTCGCGAAAATGCTTGGGCTGTGGAGCGCCTGTCTCTGTTGCAACGTCCATCAAGTAAACGCCGACAACTTCGCCGCTGCGAGCGCTGGCCGCAGCAAGCCTGTCTTGAGCGAGGGCAGCGTCGGTGTATACCTGCGCCTCTATGAGGCTACGCGCCCAAGCCCCCTTTGCAGAGAGATAGACGACATCTCCTTCAACAAGAGCGTTGGCGGTTATGACTTGCGGGTTCATAGGGCTATCTCCTGTTGCAAATGCTCTTGTGCCGCACGCGGTGCAAGCCCGAGGATCGTGAGTGCAGGGCCAGTCAGTTTCGCGCTCCGCAAGTCAGCCTCCATCTGCCCCAGCTTTGTCGAAATGATACGTTGGTCTGGGCGAGAGGCATTCTCGATGATGCTGACCGGCGTCGAGGGGTTTGCCCCGTGCATTAGCATGCGTCCCTGAATGAAGCGCGCCGCACGCTTGCCCATGTAGACAGCTGCCACTTCACCATCGCGCGCCAATGCCCGCCAGTCTTGTTCAGCAAAACCTTGCATGTCGTGGGCTGTCATCAGGCGGACATCATGGTTGCGGCCGCGCTTTGTAAGGCTCTGGCCAATCGCAGCAACGCTTGCAGAAGCCGCCGTTATACCCGGCACAATGTGCCAAGAAATACCGGCGGGCTCCAAAGCATCTGTCTCTTCATCGAGCCGCCCGAAGACTGTCGGGTCACCGCCCTTTAGGCGAACAACCTGAGCGCCAGAATTGGCGTGCGCGACAAGTAACTCGTTGATGTCTTGTTGTGACGTAGACGGGCCGAAGCCCTTTTTGCCAACGGCGACCATAACGGCTTCGCGGCGGCACAGCTCTAGGATTTGCGCAGAAACGAGCCCATCATAGATTACGACATCCGCGTCATGGAGCTCATTACGCGCTTTTAGGGTGAGCAGCTCCGGATCACCAGGCCCAGCTCCGACGAACGAAACATGGCCTGCTGCTGGTGGCTGGGTTAGATGATGTTGCAGCAACTCATCCAAGGCTTCCGTGGCCCGCTCTGGCGCCTTGTTGAGCAGCTTGGGGCCACGGTTGAGGTAGTAGTCTGTCCAGAACTTTCTTTGTGGCAAGCCTTGGGGCAATCGTGCGGCCTGTGTTCTAAACAGTTTCCCGACACGTGCCAGCAGGCCTAGTGACTGCGGTAGTTGCTCTTCCAGCGTGGCTTTGATTGCGCGCGCCAGTACGGGGGCTGTGCCTTCGGTTCCGATGGCTACAGTCACGGGGGCACGGTCAACAATCGCAGGCGTGATAAAATCGCTGGCCTCAAGGTTATCGACAACATTTACGATTACACGCTCTGCGCGTGCGATAGTGGCTGTACGGTCGGCTTCCAAGGCATCTTCGTCAGCGGCATAAAACAGCGAAGCGCCAACGACGTCGCCATTTTCTAATCTGCGCCGATGTAGCGCAAGTCGCCCATTTGCAGCCCAGTCTTCAATCGTGGGAACAGGGGCGTTACAAAACACTTCGACATGGGCTGAAGTTTTCAAAAGCAACCGCAGTTTGGCGACCGCAGTTTCGCCGCCGCCAGAGACAACAACTCGACTTTGTTCAAGTCGAACGAAGATTGGGAAAAATTTCATTGTACCGGCCTGCCGTTATGGATGGCTTGAACATGGAATATTTTCCTGCATGTTGGCTATATGCTGGGACCAATAAGGAAGTTTTCCCTCTTGAGGCGGCAGACTCGGCCACCAAATTCTAGGCCGTATGTATTTTGGAGTTTCTCTTTCTGGCGCGCACTGGGTAGTCGAAACGCAAGTTAGAAGCCCAAGCCCCGCCTGAAGTTAGAGAACTCTGTCATTTCCCCGAATCTCGGGCACTGGCCGTGCTCGTCCAATCGGCGCGAAGAGCTGTATGCCTCCTTTGAGAACATCGCAAAGCCAGCCTTGTAAGGCGTGGCTCGCGGCGGCTTTTTGCGTTTAAGTCTCTGGTAGCCACGTTGGCGCGGTAACTTAGGCCGCGCACTGTTCGACAAGCGTGATCGCCTCAAAAGGGCGCAGAACTTGATGGGCTGAGAGCAAATGCTCGGGCAGTCGTTCTCTCGCGACAGGCGCCAAAAGGCTCGCCATGTGTCGCTCTGGCTTGCGGCGCATGCGGCCCAAAAACAGGCTTTCAAGCGCTGAGCCGGCGGCAACTATCGTTTCATGCCCTGGCAGGATCAACTGATGGTAGGTTTTGGTCAGGTGGTTGTCCGACCATATAGCCGAAGTGCCGTTTACCAGATGGCGGGCGGGCACCAACACAGCCTCACAGCCGAACATATACTCAACCATCGGTTGGCTCACGACGAGCTTTTGGTCTGGCGCTACGATGATGTCTTGCTGCAACCCAAAGTATGGAGCGCGCAGCCGAACAGGCCGAAAGCTCCCGCGGGCCGGCACATTGCGGGCGATTTTCCCCATCACGGGCACGGCGCCATGTTCCAGTGTCTCGACAATATCACCGGGCCTGATCTCTGCGAGGGGCTTGTAGCGCCCTTGGCAAACGATCGGCACAAGGCCATCTAGGCTAGGCATTGGCCCAAGTGGTTCGATCTGGTCAGAGACAGCGAAAAACTCCACGTCATCATCCATTTGCAGAAGCTGCGGTGCCAGCGTCATCGAGCGAATGTCATCGGTGAACAGCGGCTGCGCATTTTCTATGAGCGTTGTCGTTAGCCAGCCGGTTTCGGGCCGCTCAATGGCGAGGCGCGCCCAGTTTTTTGACACATCCCAGCTGTAGGTGATGCGCAGAAGGTCGGCCCGCTCTGAGCTGTCGAGATCAACAACTGCATGCGTTGTTTCGCCTGCTTGATGGAGGACAAATACGATTCCGCCGCCGGGAATAGCCTGAAATGAAAGCGTGCGCTTCTCGGGGGTGTTCACGCGATGCGCCAGCAGGTTCTGTGGCCTGCCGTCTGGCGACAAGCGGGTCTCCAAAACAAGGCTGCCCCTGCGCAAAGCTTCGCCCTGTCTGGCGCGCGCAGGTGTTCCCGCGTCAAGCCCATTGAGCGAGTAGTGCTGGCTGTCAGCGTCTGAGATGGCGATCCAGCTCATGTTCTGTCAGGCTACTTTCGCAGTCACGGGATGCAGTAACTGAGCTTCAAACTTCTTCAAGGTGCGGCGTGCGGCGGGGCTGTAGCCTGCGCCTGTTGTTGGATCAAGTTCAGGGAAAATCTCGCAGATTTCGTCGGCAACCTCTTCCTCAAAGCTGTTCAGAAGTTGCGGCCCCGGCAGGAAGCTTTCAGTCGCAAGCCCTTCTGAATAGATGATTTCATGCTTGTCAAACAGCAGGTGAAAATACTCAACAACACCGCCCGTAGCGATGGTTACCGATCTATCGTTGACCAAGTCACGCGCGGCCACCAGTACTTCGTTGTCACCGAACAGTAACTCGGCGATGCAGTCGCGTATCAACACGCGGTGCAGCGGAGAAACCCAGAGTTCCTCATGTGCGCCAAAGGTATTCGCGCGAATGCGAACCGGCGCATGCTTGCCAGCCGCCGCAACGGTGCGGTTGCCCGTCCAGCGCAAGGGTTGCAAGCCATTGTCGCGGGTGACGATAAGGTCACCTTCGCACAGTTCTTCAACGGCGCGCGGGCCTTGATCGGTCATGATCTGGGTTCCGCGCACAAAGCATGGCACTGTATCAACGATCACATAACCCACATCCGTGTTAGTGCCGTCGTCGATGGTGTAAGTGAAGTTGAAATCTTCGGCGTTGGTGTCGGCGACAAGTGTCAGCGTTCCGTCAGCGTTGAGCGTGACGGTCTGCCCTGTCGTCAGGGTGATGGCTGTTCCGACAGTCGCAGCTTGGCCGTTGATGTGCGTGATGGTTAGCGTGTTGCCATTGACGTTGATGTCGTTGTCCAAAACGTTGATTGTTTTAACTTGGTTTGGATCGGCAAGGTGGTAGTTGTCATCATTGGCGACCATCACGGTTTGAACCGAGTCAGCCGCGATCAGCAGGTTGGAATCATACGAACTGTCGAGCACGTCCGCGACGCCGATGCGGATCGAGTTGGTGACACCAGGGTTGACGTTCATTGTTAGCGTCATCGTGACGGTAAAGCCGTCCATCTCGGTGTTGTAGTCGTCATTTGAGTTGTTGACGAAAAGGTTTTCGTTTGAGCCCGCGTTGATATTGGCTGGGTCGACATCGCCATCACCGATGGAGAGGTCAACGAAGCTCCCGTTCACCCAAACACCAACGAAGTCTTGATAGGCCCCTGTCGCGTATTCTGGGTATTCTTCAGAGCTGAAAACAAATTGCATCGTCAGCACGCTGCCTGTCGGAATGAAATCTACATCCAGATAGGAGGCATCATAGGTGCGCGCACCTGCAGCGGCGTTGAAATCTGCGTTGTTGTTCTGGCCGCCGGTGTTGGTTGAGGTATTGTTGCTCTGGTTGGACGAGCCACTCGAGTTGGTGATGTCGCGTGCGCGGCCAGTTGACAGGATGACGCCGGTGTCGCCCGGCGTAACGCCCGGCGCGACGCTATCACCGTTTGAGTATGTCCCGGAGGAGTAGTTGCTGCCCGAATAGGACGCGCTGACAACGGTTGCTCCGTCGCCAAAAATTGTCTGCGCCATCTGCGTTGCAGACGCACCTGTGTTGACCGGAAGTTCCGATGCTGCGACCATGCTAATACTGCCTCAATCTCAGGGCAGAACGTGTCGGCGCGCACCGTTTCAAAACGGCGGATCGCTGGCTTTTCGCTCTTGGTGATCAGGGCGGGTTAACCCCGCGCTTCTGCTCTGCCTCTGGTTTATTATTACCGAAAGGTTAACACGAAGAAATTGCGCTTGAGAAGCGAATAAGTCGCAGGTGGTTCAACATTGTGATGAAATTGCGGCTATGGCGCGCTTCAGCGTCACTTGGTTGCAGGGGCAGTTGCTGTGGCGGTTGCTGTGAAAGTATGTTCCAAGAGAGTTAACAAAAGCCCAGAGGAGCGTGCGTATGGCCCCCGAAACAGTGCCCGTAACTGACCCCGTAGAACTGACAAAAGCGCTGATACGCTGCCCCACAGTAACGCCCGCAGAGGGCGGCGCACTGGTGTTGCTTGAGGGCATGTTGAGCGCTGCTGGCTTTGAGTGCACCCGCGTTGACCGTGGCGGCATCAGCAACCTGTTCGCGCGCTGGGGGCACCGCGGCGCCAACAAGTCCTTCGGCTTCAACGGCCACACTGATGTGGTGCCTGTGGGCGACGAAGCCGCATGGAGCGTTGACCCGTTCGGAGCCGTCGAAAAAGACGGTTTCATCTGGGGGCGCGGCGCGACTGACATGAAGTCAGGCGTCGCAGCCTTCGTGGCCGCGGCGATCGACTTTGTGAGAGATACTCCGCCCGACGGCGCGGTGATCCTGACGATCACAGGCGACGAAGAAGCTGACGCTCTGGACGGCACAACTGCGCTGCTCGACTGGATGAGCGCCAACAATGAGAGCATGTCCTGCTGCCTTGTCGGCGAGCCGACATCGCCCAACGTGATGGGCGAGATGATGAAGATCGGGCGGCGCGGCAGCATGACTGCGTGGTTCACCGTAACGGGCGAGCAGGGCCACTCGGCTTACCCGCACCGCGCCAACAACCCGCTGCCCGCCATGGCGCGGTTGATGGACCGTTTGGCAAGCCATGAGCTCGATGCAGGCACCGAACATTTTGATGCCTCAACACTGGCTGTTCTCACGATCGACACGGGCAACCCCGCGACCAATGTGATCCCCGCGCAGTGCAGCGGAGCGGTCAATATCCGCTTCAACGACGCGCATACTGGTGCTGGGTTGACAGGCTGGTTAGAAGGCGAAGCCTCTAAGATCAAAGGAGAATTCGGCGTGGGCGTTGAAATGCGCGTGAAAGTGTCGGGCGAAAGCTTCATCACCCCTCCGGGGGAGTTGTCAACGCTCATTGGCAAGGCCGTTGAGGCCGAGACAGGGCGCAAGCCCGAGCTGTCAACAACCGGCGGAACTTCAGACGCGCGCTTTGTGAAAGAGCATTGCCCTGTGGTCGAGTTTGGTCTTGTTGGCAAGACAATGCACCAAGTTGACGAGCGCGTAGAGACAGCTCAGATCGGCCAGCTCAAGGCGATCTACACCCGCATTTTGCAAGACTATTTCAGCTAAATAGATGCGCCGGCAGCACCTCATTGTCATGGTGAAATATCCGCAGGCAGGCCGTGTCAAAACACGGCTTGGCGCTGGCATTGGCCGTATCCAAGCGACTTGGTGGTTTCGCCATCAGGTGCTCAGTTTGCTGCGAAGGCTGGACGATCCGCGCTGGCAGATTTGGCTCAGCGTAGCCCCTGACACCGCCGTTGAGAGCAAAGTCTGGCCGCTGTATTTGCCTCGCATTTCGCAGGGCCAAGGCGACTTGGGGCAGCGCATGAGAGGCGCTTTTGAGGCGCTTCCAAACGGCCCTGCATGCCTGATCGGCGGCGACATTCCGAACGTCACGCGCTGCGAAATCGCGCAGGCATTTCGCCAACTCGGAAGCCATGACGCGGTGTTCGGCCCCGCCTCTGATGGCGGCTTTTGGCTGACAGGGTTCAAACGGGTGAAGCCGCTTGCGCGCGAGATTTTTGCACCTGTGCGCTGGTCAACGCAGCACGCTTTGGCCGACAGTATTGCCACGCTTGGCGGGCAGTCTCACGCGCTTGCCGCGACGCTTGATGACGTCGACACCGCCGCTGATTTGCGTAAAGGGTAACGCCCAAAACACCCGTGCCTACACTATGCAGCAATGTATGCAGCTATCTGTGCATAACGCGTACATACGTTTTTGCGGCTAAGACAGATGTTAATGCGCCGCCCTCAGCGCGGCGGGTTAACGAGTTTCTGAACAGAGTGTTAAACATTCCCTTCCTCAGGCGCCCATGCTAGGCCATGCGCCATGAACAAGCTGCCAACAAAAGACGAAGTCCTCACATGGATTTCCGATAACCCGACCCTCACTTCTAAGCGTGATATTGCCAAAGCTTTTGGCATCAAAGGCGCTCGGCGGATCGACTTGAAGCGCATCCTCAAAGAGCTTGAGGGTGAGGGCCACCTGAGCAAGCGCAAGAAGACATACCGCGACCCTGACAAGCTGCCGCCAGTTTCGGTGCTGCGCGTGTCGGGCCAAACAGATGATGGCGACGTTTTAGCAGAGGCGCTTGAGTGGACGGGCGAGGGCGAAGCACCCACGGTGTTGATGCTGCTCAAGCCGTCAGACCCTGCCATGGGCAAGGGCGACCAGCTGCTCGCGCGCCTCACCGAAGTGCAGGGCGAGGCGCACCACTATGAGGGCCGCCTCATCCGCAAGATCGGCGCCAACCCGCTGCGCGTGCTCGGCGTTTACCGCGCTGGCTCTGACGGCGGGCGCATTGTGCCTGTCGACAAGGGCAGCCAGAAAGACTGGCTTGTTGGCGCGCATGACACGGGTGGCGCGAAAGATGGCGAGCTTGTCGAAGGCGAACAGGCTGGCCCCAAAGGGCGCATGGGCCTGCCGCGTGCGCGCATCGTCAACCGGCTCGGAGATCCGAGCGCGCCAAGGGCCGTGAGCCTGATTGCCATTCACCAGCACAGTATTCCTGATCGCTTCCCCGATGATGCAATCGCGGAAGCTGACGCGCAAAAGCCCGCGGGCCTTGGCAAGCGCACCGACTTGCGCGACATGCCACTGATCACGATTGACCCTTGGGATGCACGCGACCACGACGATGCCTGCTTTGCCCATGCCGATGAAGACCCCAAAAACAAGGGTGGCCACATTGTCTGGGTGGCGATCGCCGATGTTGCGCATCATGTGCGGGCCGGCTCAGCACTTGACCGTGAGGCCCGTAAGCGGGGCAACTCAACATATTTCCCCGACCGCGTTGTGCCGATGCTGCCTGACAGGCTTTCCGGCGATCTTTGCTCGCTACACGAGGGCGTCCCGCGGGCCTGTATCGCCGTGCGCATGCAGATCGACAGTCAAGGCGAGAAGCTCAGCCACAGTTTTGTGCGCGGGCTGATGCGCTCGCCAGCGTCGCTCAACTACCAAGAGGTGCAGGCCGCTCAAGACGGCGCGCCCAACGAGAAATGCGCACCGCTGATGGGCGAGGTGATCGCGCCTTTGTATGCGGCCTATGAGGCGCTTACCAAAGCCCGCGCCAACCGCCAGCCGCTTGAGCTTGACTTGCCCGAGCGCAAGATCGTGCTGTCAGACGAGGGCCGCGTTACCTCGGTTGACTATACCGAGCGGCTCGATGCCCATCGCATGATCGAAGAGTTCATGGTGCTCGCCAATGTCGCCGCCGCCGAAGAGCTGATTGCCAAGAAATCGCCGCAGCTGTTTCGGGTGCACGAAGAGCCGAGCCAGGACAAGCTCAACGCCCTGCGCGAAGTTGCACAGGCCTCGGGGCTGACGCTTGCCAAAGGACAGGTTCTCAAAACGGCACACCTCAACCGGTTGCTCAGGCAAGCCGAGGGCAGTGACGAAAGCGAGTTGATCAACATGAGCACGCTCAGGGCGATGACGCAGGCCTATTACGCGCGCGAAAACTTCAGCCACTTCGGGTTGGCGCTCAAGGCTTACTCGCACTTCACATCCCCCATCCGCCGCTACGCTGATCTTGTGGTGCACCGCGCCCTCATTAGCGCCCATGGCTGGGGCGGTGACGGGCTGAGCGCTACCGATGAAGAGGGTCTTGAAGACACCGCAAAGCATATTTCTGAGACCGAGCGCCGTTCGATGGTGGCCGAGCGCGACACCAATGACCGCTACCTCGCCTCCTACCTGAACGAGCGGATTGGCAACGAGTTCACTGGCAAAGTCAGTGGCATCACCCGCTTTGGTATCTTCGTCAAGCTTGACGAAACCGGCGCTGATGGCCTCGTCCCAATGCGCGATCTGGGCAATGAATACTTCACCTACATTGAAGATCGCGGCGTTCTTGTCGGCTCGCGTTCGCGCCGCGAAATATCTCTCGGCCAGCTCGCCAAGGTGCGCCTGCGCGAGGCGGCTCCGGTCACGGGCGGCCTCGGTCTCGAGCTTCTTGAACTCGCAGGAAAGCCGGTCGCAAAAGGCCAAAGCCGCGGACGTGGCAAAAGCCCGAAACGCAAACTAGGGTCCGCCAAAAAGAAATCAGCCAAGGTAAAGCGCCAACGCAAATAAGCTTTTTCTTTCCAGAAGTATCCCGGGGAGAGCGCGAGAGGGGCTGGCCCCTCTCGCCTTGGTCGGATTTCGCGAAGCGAAATTCGATCCTAGAGCGCCGCGCCTTAAACCTGCATCACCAAGACCCTGCCACGCCTACGGCGCTCTCGCGACATCGGTGATACTATGTTTCAAGTTAAAGGCGTGGCGCTTTATTTCACATGATAACACAAAGCATGCCGCACCACTGGCTCAAGCTCTGCCTCAACAATCTCATCCACATCCGAGAATAGCACCGCGCGGTTGCCGTCAAATCGGTAGTGCGCTGGCGCAATGCTGGCGAATGTCGAGATAATATCAGTCTGGCAATGGGCAAACAGCGCGAAGCCGCCTGCTTTGGGGGTGCCAAGCCGCAGGGTAGAGCCGCGCGGCGTGAGGTAGGCAGGTTGCCCCCAGCGCAGCTCTTCGGACAGGGGAGCATCAAGGTTCGCGGCGGTCTCCATGATCAAAGCCCGCAAGCGCAAAAGCCCGTCACGCTTGTCGGCCTCATAGCCGTCAAACACGGCCTGCACGGCTGGGCTGCTCGGCGCGCTCATCTGATTTTCACCGCATTTTCCATCGCTTCAATATACCCCACCAGGACAGCGTCGTCAGCCACGCGTTTTGACTGGGGCGTCGGCACCGGGCTGGCGCGCATGTTGCCAAGCATCGCAGCGACAGAAGCATCTGCCGAGCAAGGCGTTTCGCCAAAGAGAAACGGTCGCGTCTCAAGCCGGGCTGTGATCGCCCGTAGGTCAAGCTCCAGTCGCTCCAGTCGTTCAGCCACGCTAAAGCGGCCAAGCCCTTGGCTGTGCATGCCTTTCATCAGTTCTTTGCGCATCTTGCCAGTCACAAACCCGCGCACCCATTTGGGGATCATGGCAAAATAAGTGTCGCGCACAACGGGCCAGACTTGGTCGTCGCCCCAGCGGTCAAGTGCGCCGTGAAAGTACATGTGCTGCTCGGCCATAACCGCGAAAGCCCGTGCTGATGCGCGATCATCCGCGCTGAGCCCCGCGTCAAAGTCGGCACCCTTTTTCTCGAGGTAGCGGCGAATGTTGTCGCTGTCGCAGATCACTTCGTTGTCAACGCGGATCGCGGGGAGCTTGCCGTATTTGAAAGGCCGTGGGTCAAACGTGTCTTCGCGCTCCCAAGCCTGGCCTGACATTTCAAGAAGGTAGCCAGCCTTGGTGCAAAACGGGGAGGCGGCGAACTCGCCGAAGGTTTCTGGGTAAGTCAGAAGCGTGATCATGGTGTTTGTCCTTTGTTTGTAAGTTGCCCTGAGCTATACAGCATCACTCCTGTCAGTTTTTGACAGTAGGTTATGCAACAAAGGCCTCATGTCACGCACTGCACGCCTCTTTCAGCTTATGCAAGCTTTGCGCAGCCAAGCGCCGCCCATTCTTGCGGAAAACCTCGCGCAAGAAACCGGCGTGAGCCTGCGCACGATCTACCGCGACATTGACAGTCTTCGCGGCCTTGGCGCGGTTATCGACGGTGAAGCGGGCTTTGGCTATACGCTGCAAGAAGACGCGCACCTGCCGCCGCTTGGCTTTGAGGCGGACGAGCTTGAAGCGCTCGTGCTTGGGCTCAAGGAAGTCGCGCAGATCGGCGACCCTGCCTTGGCCGATGCCGCCCGTGCAGCCCTTGTCAAAATCCGCGCACGGGTGCCAGCGGGGCAAGCGCGGCGTATCGAACATGCGGTGTTAGATGCGCGCCGCTTTAAGCGCCCGGTTGCCCCCGTTATCGACGTGGCCGCCCTGCGCCGCGCAGCGTGGGACGAAAACCTGGTGCGCTTTGACTATGCCGATGCCGAGGGCCGCGCGAGTATCCGTAGCGTCAAGCCACTGGGCATCGTCTTCATGACAGATGCGCATGTGCTCTTGGCGTGGTGTGAGCTGCGGCAAGATTTCCGCGCTTTCCGGCTTGACCGGATGAAAACGCTTGATGTGCTTGCCGAGAGCTTTCGCCCCAACCGTGTGCCTCTACTGCGTGAGCATCTGGCGCTCATTCGCGGTAGCTACAAATCGCCGAACCCATCGTAGGGGCAAAAGCTCCCCCTTTCCGCTTTGATTGTTTCGCGTTAGGCTACAGTCAGCGAACAGAGAGCGGGGGCACACCATGCTACGGGTATCGGGCGGTATTGCAGCACTACTGATGATGATCAGCGGCGAAACAGTTGCTTCTGGCACGGTTGATGTGTCGTTGCGGCCAATTCTGCGGCCCGGCAGCGGGCTGGGCGGCGAAGTTGTCTCTGTTGAGCCTGTGAGCGCCATTCGCACAACATTGCGCCCCATGCTGCGCCCGGAGCGGCTGAATGTAACGCAGTCGCAATTGCAGTCGCCATCGCTGGTGACCAAGGCCAAGAGCTATCCGCGCAATGCGCGTTTTGAGGCTTGGGTCGAAGGCTTTAAGCCGCGAGCCGTGCGCGCGGGCATTCCTCGTAGCCTCGTCAACAACGCCTTTCGCGGCATTCGCTACAACACCGACGTGATCGAGCGTGACCGTAACCAAGCCGAGTTTAGCAAGACGATCTGGGAATATCTCGCCAACGCGACCTCTGCCAAGCGCGTCAAGCAGGGCAAGCAGGCGCTGCGCAAACATGCCCGCACCCTTGACGCGATCGAGCGCAAATATGGCGTGGAAAAAGAAGTTGTTGTCGCCGTTTGGGGGCTTGAGAGCTTTTATGGCGACTTGCGTGGTGACTATAACGTCATCGAAGCGATGGCGACGCTGGCCTATGACGGCCGCCGCCGCAGCTTCTTTGAAAAGCAGCTGATGGCCGCACTGAAGATCTTGAAACGCGGTGACACGACGCCGTCGCGGATGAAGGGTTCATGGGCGGGGGCTATGGGGCACACCCAGTTTATCCCCACATCCTACGAGCTGTTCGCGGTTGATTTCACAGGCGACGGGCGGCGCGATATTTGGAGCAATGATCCGACAGATGCGCTGGCCTCAACGGCGGCTTACCTGTCGCGCTCTGGCTGGCAGAAGGGCATGCCTTGGGGCGTTGAAGTGCGCTTACCTGCGGGCTTTAACCGTGGGCTGGCGAGCCGCAAAGTGACGAAGATGCCGTCAAGCTGGGCCAAGCTCGGCGTGAAAGATGTGAACGGGCGCGCGATACGTGACTATGGCGCTGCGTCTATTTTGATCCCGAAAAGTGGGCGTGGGCTGACTTTGATGATCTTCGCTAAGAACTTCCGCGCGATTGAGCGCTACAACGCTGCCGATGCTTACGTAATCGGCGTCGGCCACCTGTCAGACCGTCTCAAGGGCGGCGCACCTCTGAAAGGCAACTTCAAAAAAGGCGAGCGGCCTTTGACGGAAGAAGAGACAAAAGAACTGCAACGCCAGCTCAAGCGTCGCGGCTTTCCGCTTGAGAAGATCGACGGCAAGATCGGACCGAACACCAAGAAGATGATCCGCTCTTATCAGTCAAAGAACGGGCTGGCGGCTGACGGGTATGCGTCTGAGGCTCTGCTCAAGCATATGAAGCGGCGCTGACTGGTGTGTGATCAGATTGTGCGCTGACGCGCGCAGGTTTCTGGTGCGTGATGTGATGTTGGAGTGATCGTTTATCGACACCGACTGTGGAGTGGTCGGAGCCTCCGGCGGGGATATTTCTGGAAAGAAAAAGAGAGGGGCGGTTGTTTAACCGCCTTCAAGGCGATTGAGCAGTACGACTTCGCTTGCCTCATGGATGGGCTGAAACCAGCTGTCGTTGTAGATTTTGCCATCAATGGAGACTGAGACGCCGCGCGCCAGTTGGGGGCCAAGCGCTGGGTATGCGGCCTCTAGAGCTGCGAGAAGTTCGCGCAGGTTTGTCGCCTCAACCTCTACCTCACGCGGCCCTTCTGCAAGCTCGGCGAGCGAGCCCCAGAGGGTGACCGCGACCATCAGTTGGCTTTGATCGCCGCCAAGACTTTGGGCGGCGACATGGGCAGGCTTGTCATCCGCACGCCCGCGGCGCGGCTGACGGCGTTGGCGATGGTGGCGAGTGGCGGGACGATGCCCGTTTCCCCGACACCGCGCACGCCGTAGGGGTGGCCGGGGTTGGGGATCTCTAAGATCACCGGTTCGATCATCGGCAAGTCAGACGCCACTGGAATACGGTAGTCGAGGTAGCCCGCGTTTTGCAGGGTTCCGTCTTCACCGTAGATGTACTCTTCGTTGAGCGCCCAGCCGATGCCTTGCACGGCGCCGCCTTGCAGTTGGCCTTCGACGTAGTCGGGGTGCACGGCTTTGCCCGCGTCCTGAAACACTGTGTAGCGCAGGATTTTGACTGCGCCTGTTTCGGGGTCAACTTCGGTGTCGCAGATATGCGTGCCAAAGCTCACGCCCGCGCCCTCGGCGTTGGCTTCGAAGTGGCCCGCGATCGGCCCGCCAGTGTTTGACATGGTCGCCGCGATTTCTTTGACCGTCAGAGGCGGGAACTTGCCCGCGTTTGGCCCTGCGGGCTGTGCGGCCCCGTCTACCCACTCGACAGCCTCGGCGTCGATGCCCCAAGTGGCGGCGGCGCGGGCTTTCATTATCTCGATAGCGTGGCGCGCGGCTTTGATTGTCGCGAGGCCAACAGCAAAGGTGACGCGCGACCCATCGGTGACTTCGTTCTGCCCGAGGCTCGCCGTGTCAGCCACAATCGTGCGCACGTTCTCGTAAGGAACGCCAAGCTCTTCTGCGGCCATCATTGACATCGAGGCGCGCGAGCCGCCGATGTCTGGGTTGCCTTCCGAGAGCGAAACCGTGCCATCAGGGTTGAGCATCAGCGAGACGCAAGTGTCGCCGCCGAAGTTGAACCAGAAGCCACAGCCCACGCCGCGGCCCTGGTTCTTGCCCAGTGGTGCGCTCCAGTGCGGGTGTGCTTTGGCGGCCTCTAAAGTGGCGCGCAACCCGATGGCGGGGTACGTCGGCCCATAGGCCGACTTGGTGCCTTCGTCAGCGGCGTTTTTGAGGCGAAAGTCGATCGGATCCATGCCGATTTCTTTCGCGACTTCATCAACCACGCTTTCAACCGCAAAGGCAGCCATGGGCGCGCCGGGGGCGCGATAGGCGGCGGCTTTGGGGCGGTTTGTGGTCACTTCCCAGCCGACTGACTTGAGGTTTTCAAGGTCGTAGGGCGCAAAGCCGCACATCGCGCCGAGCGCACCGTTCATGGCGTAAAAGCACCCCGACTGGTAGCGAAACTCGCCCGTTGCGGCTGTGATGACGCCATCGCGGGTCGTGCCGATTTTGATGTCGATGCTGGTTGAGGCCGTCGGCCCCGAGGCGCGCATGACTTCGTCGCGCGACATTGTCATCTTCACAGGCTTGCCTGATTTCTTGGACAGCATCAGCGCGACAGGCTCAAGGAACACAGTGGTTTTGCCGCCAAAGCCGCCGCCGATCTCGGACGCTGTGACGCGCAGGCGGCCAGACTCCATGCCCAGAATATCAGCGCAGGTGTTGCGCACCATGTAGTGGCCTTGGGTGCAGCAGAACAAGTCGCCTTGGTTGTCATTGCCCATGGTCGCGAGGCAGGCGTGCGGCTCGATATAGCCTTGGTGTGTCGCGGCGGTTTTGAAGCTGCGTTCGATGATAACGTCAGCCTGAGCAAAGCCTGCGTCAACGTCGCCGTGGCCGTATTGCGAGCGCGCCAGCACGTTTTGCGAGAAGCCTTCAGGCACGCTTTCTTGTTGGCGGCCTTGGTGCAGCTCGGGCGCGCCGGGCAGCATGGCGGCGTCAACGTCTGTGACGTGTGGCAGTACTTCGTAGTCAACTTTGATGGCCTTCAGCGCGGCTTTGGCAGCCGAGCGAGATGTGGCAGCAACGGCGGCGACAGTGTGGCCGTCGTAAAGCGCTTTGTCGTTTGCCATCACGTTATCGAGGATGTCGCGTGTGCCATCGCTGGCAGGCACATTGGTAAAGTCGGCGCGGGTGATGACAGCTTTGACGCCAGCCATGGCTTCGGCTTCGCTCGTGTCGATTGACTTGATGCGCGCGTGCGCATGTGGCGAGCGCAGGCAGTAGCCGACAAGCATGCCGGGGGCTGACATGTCAGCGCCGTAACGCGCGCGGCCTGTGACTTTGTCTAGGCCATCGGGGCGCGCAACGCGGGTGCCGACAACTTTAAATTCGCGTTTTTCAAACTCGTCTTTGGCCATTACGCAGCTCCTCGCATTTCGGCGGCCGTGTCGAGCACAGCGCGGATTATTTTGTCATAGCCTGTGCAGCGGCACAGGTTGCCCGCGAGCCAGTAGCGCACTTCTTCCTCGCTTGGGTCTGGGGTGTGGTCGAGCAGGTTTTTCGCGGCGACAAGGATGCCCGGCGTGCAGACGCCACATTGCAGCGCGGCTTTTTCAATGAAGTTTTTCTGCAACGGGTGCAGCACGTCACCGTTCGCCATGCCTTCGATTGTTTCGACTGTGCGGCCTTCGGCTTCGGCGCCAAGCACAAGGCACGAGCAAACCAGCCGCCCGTCAAGCTCGACGGTGCAAGCCCCACAGTCGCCCGAGGCGCAGCCTTCTTTTGAGCCCGTGAGATCAAGCTGGTCGCGCAGCACGTCAAGCAGCGTGTCGTCGGCTTCGCAGAGGTAGTCAACGGCGTCGCCATTGACGGTGGTGGTTACGTGGATACGGCTCATGAGGAGGCTCCTTTCGCACGGATATAGGCGATGCGCGCGGCGCGCTTTGCCAGCACGCCTGACACGTCTTTGCGGAAGGCTATTGTGCCGCGTTTGTCGTCAATCGGGGTGGCGGCGGCTGTTGCGGCGGCGGCGAGGGCCTCAACGGCAGCGTCGTCGCATATCGTGCCGACGAGCGCGCTGGCGTCAACCTGTTTGACTTTGGGGCCAACTGCGCCGAGCGACATGCTGGCGCTTGTCACAGTGCCTGCGGCGTCAAGCGTGAGATTGACCGCACAGCCAACCACGGCGATGTCCATCTCGGTGCGGGGGATGAAGCGCAGGTAGGCGTCTGAGCTGTGCGCGGGGGGCGCTGGCAGGAAGATTGATGTGATGAACTCGCCTTCGGCCAGCGAGGTTTGGCCGGGGGCTGTGGGAATATCAAACACCGCCACATCACGGGTTCCGTTTGGCCCAGCGACACGCGCGGTTGCTTGGGCGGCAACCATGGCTGGGACACTGTCACCCGCAGGGCCTGCGTTGCAGAGGTTGCCTGCCATCGTGCAGCGGCCCTGTACTTGGGTTGAGCCGATAAGCTCGGCGCCTTCGACAACACCGGGGTAGGCGGCCTTGAGGCCAGCGTGCTCGCCCATTTCGGCGCAAGAAACGCCTGCGCCGATGCGCCAACCGCCGTCTTCCTGTGAGATATCGCGCATGCCGGGGATGCGCTTGATATCAACAACCGCGCTAGGAGATATGTGGCCCGCACGCAGGCGCACGAGCAGGTCTGTCCCGCCCGCAAGGACGCGCGCCTCGGGGTCTGCACGGAGGATGGCAACAGCGTCGTCAACGCTGTGAGGAGTTTCAAATTTCATGCCCATCTCCTTTGAGGGGTGTCTTACGTGATGTGGGGTGTTGCTATGGCAGCAGCCGGCAGTCCCGAGCATCTTCGCTAAAGTGCGCGGACTTGGCAAGGCGAGGAGCGACATGATCGCGCCTGCTTGCGAAGTCGGCCGTCAGCCGCCGCAGATGTTTTGCAGGCGCTGCCAGTCGTTGTCGCTGAGCAGGGCGGCGGGGGCGGTGTCAGCGAATGGGTCGGCCTCTATCAGCTCGAGGGTGGTTTCACCGGTGATGTCGAGCGCATAGGCATAGGGGCGGGCGCGCACGGCCCAGGCTTTGAGGCCTGCTACCAAGGTTTGAGTGGCGATAGGCGCGGGCTTGGCCACGAGCTGGTGCTCGGCATAGGCGTCAAGGGCTGCTGGCGTTACCTGACCCGTTGTGAGCAGGCGCATTGTCGCGAACAGGCCTGCCTGATCGAGGAAGCTGCTGAGCGGATCAGCCAACTGCGCGCGCAGGTGTTCGGCGACAATATAGCCAGCTACGACGTCGGCTTCTTCAAAGTCCTCAATGAGTGCGCGGTTGAGCAGGATGATGCCTCCGGGGAGGTGGCTGGCCTCTTGAACACCCGCAGGCAGCACAACAAGGCGTGCGGCACCTTTGGGAGAGGGCAGGCGTGCGCCGAGCTTGCGCAGGGCTTTGACGCCTTCGGCACTGGCACATGGCAGGCCTGAGATACGGGTAATGCGCGACAGCAAAGATGTGCCGATCTCGGTGCGCGCCACGTCGGGCACAACGCGCGCTGCATGGTCACGTGCGGCACCCGGCAACCAGAAGATCAGCAGTGCTAGGACAGCGGCGATAGCAGCAAGCGAGGCCACAAGACGCAAACGCCCGGGGTGCGGCTTGCCACGATCTATCGTGGCGCGCAACTTCTCGATCGCCTCGATCATTTGCTGCTCGCCTTCGGAGAGCTCAAGCGTTTCGCCGCTGTCGCCGTCGGGAAAGAAGATCGCCGGAAGCTGACCGGGATTGGCGCGCTCGACGGCGGGCAAGAACCAATGCGCAAGAGCTTGATCGTTGCTGTCGGTGATTGTCAGGGTGCTTTCTCCGATGGAGAGAATGACCTCACGGCGCTGGGCGTCGGGCGTGGGCCGCCAAAGCGCGGTTGCCTCGATCCGATCATATTCTTTTAGCGCGGTCATAGTTTTAGAACTGTCATGCTGGGCCTGCTCTTGCCTCTTTGGAGCAAGGTAGCATGGGCTTGTGGGGTTGGGAAAGAGGGATTGCGCCGCCTTCGGCGTCGCGGTGAGGAACTGCATGTTTGAGAGAAGCCTGCGCCCGTACTCTTGCTTAGGCGGGGGCAGCCCCCTAGCCACAAACAAGTTTGTGCCCCCCCAAGTGATTTGCGTGAGCAAACGCGTAGACCGATAGAGCGCACTTGCTGCGCGGGCAAAAGCGGGGGCCAGCCCCCGCGCCCCCGGGATATTTTGGGAAAGAAAAAGGCGGCAGGGGAAAGATGCACAGGAAAGCGGGACTGGTGGGGGCGCTGCTTGTGGGATGCCGGACAGAGGGGGGAAGTGGAGGCTTAGAGGGCGGCTGCGGTTTTGCGCAGTTCGAATTTCTGGATTTTGCCTGTCGATGTTTTGGGCAGTTCGGAGAAAACCACGTGCTTGGGGGTTTTGAAGCCGGCGAGGCGTTCGCGCACGAAGGCTATCAGCTCTTTTTCGGTGGCTGTGGCGTTTGGCTTGAGCTCGACAAAGGCGCAGGGGACCTCGCCCCATTTGCCGTCGGGTTTGGCGACCACGGCGCAGAGCGAGACGGCGGGGTGGCTGCTTAGTGCGTTTTCAACCTCAACCGAGCTGACGTTTTCGCCGCCCGAGATGATGATGTCTTTGGAGCGATCCATGATTTGCAGGTAGGTGTCAGGGTGCTGCACGGCGATGTCGCCGGAGTGAAAGTAGCCGTCGCGGAAGGCTTCTTTGGTTGCCTCCGGATTTTTCAAGTAGCCCTTCATCACGGTATGACCGCGGATCATGATCTCACCTTGGGTGGTGCTGTCGTGCGGTGCGGGCTCGTGTGTTTCGGGGTCAAGCACAACGGCTTCGTCCATCATCGGCATCAGCACTCCGGTGCGGGCTTTGATGGCGTAGCGTTCCTCGTCGGGGTGGTCATCCCAACGTGAGCGCCAGAGGCATTCTGTGATGTGGCCGTATGTTTCTGTGAGGCCGTAAACCTGCGTGACGTTAAAGCCCAAAGGCTCGATGCCCTGCAATGTTGCGGCGGGGGGCGGCGCGCCCGCTGTGAAGACTTGCACGGTGTGCTCAAAGCTGCGGCGCTCGCTTTCGGGTGCGTTGACCAGCGTGTTGAGCACAATGGGCGCACCGCCAAAGTGGGTGACGCCCTCATCGGCGATGGCGTCAAAGACGCCTTTGGCAGTGACGTCACGCAGGCAAACGATCGTTCCGCCGAGCATCGGCATCATCCAGCTGTGGTTCCAGCCGTTGCAGTGAAACAGCGGCACGATGGTGAGGTAGACGGGGCGTAGCACCAGCTGCCAACTCACGACTGTGCCCATTGTCATGAGGTAGGCGCCGCGATGGTGGTAGACCACGCCTTTGGGGCGGCCCGTTGTGCCCGAGGTGTAGTTGAGCGCGAGGCTCTCCCACTCGTCTTGCGGCATGATCCAGCTGAACTTGGGGTCGCCAGTTGCGAGGAAGTCTTCATAAGTGGTGTGACGCCCCGTGGCGGGGTGGCCCGCGTCGGCGTCGGGCACCTCGATGAGCTGGGGCGCTTCGCCTTCCATCAGCTCAAGCGCGGCTTCAACGGAGGGCAGAAACTCGGTGTCAACCAGCGCGAGTTTGGCTTCGCCGTGATCAAGGATGTAGGCGATGGTGCCAACATCAAGCCGCGTGTTGACGGCGTTGAGCACGGCGGCGCAGGCGGGAACGCCGAAATGCGCCTCAACGTGAGCCGGAATATTGGGCAGCACTGTCGCGACAACATCGCCGGGCTTGATGCCCGCCTGAGCGAGCGCCGAGGCAAGCTGGCTGACACGCGCGTGATATTCGGCGTATGTTTTGCGGTGCTTCCCGTAGGAGACAGCGAGGCGGTCTGGATAAATATAAGACGCGCGCTTGAGGTGTGACAGCGGCGTCAGCGCCACGTAGTTTGCGGCGTTTTTCTCAAGCCCTGTTTCGTCTCGCATCCAACCCATGTCGTCTCTCCCTTAGCTGTTTCCGCGCTTTACGTCGGATTTGAGACAGATTAGGCGAAGTGGATGGGCTTTGAAAAGCCCAACCGCGACATGACAAGGGCGAATTCGGGTGAGCGAGACAAAACCAGTGAGTGCAGTGATTGCGCTTCGCTCAAAGGCTGAGTAGCTTTGCAAGCATGATCATCTCGCCTGGCCGCAACTATATCTTCGTTCACATCCCCAAGACGGGGGGCACCTCGCTTGCGCTGGCGCTTGAGGAGCGGGCGATGCGGGATGACATGATGCTGGGAGACACGCCCAAGGCCGTGAAGCGACGCCGCAAGCTGAAAGACGCGAAGGCGGCGGGCAGGCTGTGGAAGCATTCAACATTGGCTGACATCGAAGGGCTTGTGAGCCGCGAAGCGATTGCGCAGATGCTGACGTTTACTCTGGTGCGCAACCCCTATGACAGGCTGGTGAGTTATTACCACTGGTTGCGTGCGCAGCGCTTTGAGCACCCCGCAGTGGGCGTGGCAAAGGCGACTGATTTTAGCGCATTTCTGCGTGACTCGATCATCACGCACTCGCTGCAAACCATGCCTTATGGCGCCTATATGCGCGACGGGACGGGGGCTGCGCACGCTTCGCACTTTATCAGGCTTGAGCACTTTGAAGAGGATGCCGCCCCGCTTTGGGAGCATCTGGGCTTCGCGCTAGAGTTGCCGCG
>JADGEJ010000012.1 GCA_016744435.1 Lentibacter sp.
GTGCAGGTTCGCGGGTGATGCAGCAGAGCAACGCTACTTTGTGTCTTAGGCCGTCAGTTTGCATCCTGAAACACTGATTGGCCTTCTTATTGCTACTGCCTGCACTTGGAGAAGGAACGGCCCTTTGCGGACATCTACCTCGCCGCGAGTTGCTGCGACGTAGCACTACAAAATATGGACATCGACAAGGCAAGCCAGTTGGGCGAAAAAAAATGGTGTCGTTAGTCAACACCCAGTTTTTCATCTACCGCTAGTGCTAGTTCATACATCACACTTTTTGCCGCTTCTTCGAATTTCAAATAATAATCGAATTCAGGAATGATGTCTCTTTCGCCGTGCGCAATCTTATTCCGACGGCTCACAAGAGTGGCAATCGCTCTTCCGCCGGAAGTTAGAGATGGCAATGCCATACCCTGCTTGAAAGAGCCGCTCGGTTCCAGCTTGAACGCAGGTATCAATCAGTGCTGTCGCAGCAAGACATACCGACAACACAACAACCAAGGATAATAAAGCTCCATGGTTCGTTCCCTGAAAGCAAACAACCATTCATAATTACCGAGGAAGATTTTCGCACATAACGAGAGTAGCTTTCCTGCAATGGTAAATTTGGCGCAGCAATGCCTTGCAGAAAAGACTTGCTGTCTGATTGGTTTCTCTGGAGAAAATCCAAATTTTCTTCGCTGGAGTGGATGGGTCCGAGATGTTTTAGGGCAAAGCCACATGCAGCCAGTTTATTTAGTTGGTCTTCATGATCACTCTCCTTCACAGAAATCGGTGTTGGGCAGGAGAAATGTGCACACCATCGACCTATCTCCACTCTTTCCCTCAAAAGAATGGGCCGATCAGGGGCAACGACATAAGGTTGCTACAGCTTGGTTTATCGAGGCACTCAACCCGATCTGGGCTGGGCTTTAGATATTGCTCACATTCTTCTTAAACGTTGCCCAGAGCTCATTGAACCAGCCTTTTGTGAGGATGTGCTGCTTGGGCTGTCTTACTTGGCAGAAGAGACCAATCCTTTAGCGCCAGCACCATCTGCGTTAAGTCAGAAGGCGACCTTGACTGACCTCAGGGTTTCTTCTTTGAAGCTTTTGAAGGAGTTGCCGCAGAGCGATCTTCGAAGTGAGGTTCTCGAAAAGTGGACGGCACAGTTGAAAGATGAAGTGGATTGGGAAGTCGCACGCGTGCACGAAGAGCTTTCTGAAAGTTAAAACGTATGGCTGAGATTTTGAGGGCAAGTTGAGTGGTACACAGTGTGATCAAAGGGTACAGTTGATATGACGCTAAGTGTCTGATATTATGAGATATGATGGTTCATCTCCACAAATCCTACTCCCGCAATCAAAATCTAAATGAAAACAGGCGGTTAAGCGTAAGCTTGACCGCCTGTTTCGTTGAAGCTAGCCTTACACATACGTTGCACACTTTCACACATGTGGAAACGGAGGCGCAGTTTATAGCAAAACACACAATTTTGGGCGGTAAAGTTCACGTCTATCGACGTGAAAATAGAAAATTTTGGCAGTGTTCTAGGGGGCCAGATGCAACGCTTACTGTGGAGCACTGTGGAAGCGGCGGGGGGTAACACAGCAACGCCGTTTTTGGCGTGGGACAACAAATAGGTAAGCGAAATTTTTCTTGCATGCTTAGACACCAGAATTTGCAACGAAAGTCTGCCTTCAACGTTCCGCTAGGCAAGAATCTTGAAAGGCAGATCACCACGTTCCGCTTCCGTTTTGGTCGCAAAATGCGGCCAAGTCAGAAACACAATCGCAGGGTTCAATATTCCGTCAGTTTGGATAGTTTCAATCAACGTTGACGCCCTGCAGCGAGAGATCACTTGGTCTTTCTGCTGAGCACGAGAGACGATGTCTATCGAGACACAGTCTTCCAACCCTGCCGTTTTCAACGCCTTCGCGATTTGGGGAGCAGACCCGACACCCATATAAACTGCGACGCGGGTGCCCGGGTGCAAAGCCTTGATCCAATCAGGGTTTGTGCCTGCCACTTCCGAATGCCCTGTTGCCAGAACGAGCGTATCACAGGTTCCGCGTTCCGTGAGAAAACCGCCAAGAGCTGCTGAGGCCGCGCTTGCTGCCGTAACACCAGGAACGATCTCGTAGTCGATACCAGCTGTCGTGAGTGCATCGGCCTCTTCAGAGCCACGTGCAAAAACGCCCGGATCACCGCATTTAAGCCTGACAACCCGCTTGCCCTGACGCGCAGCAGCTACAAGAACACTCGAGATCTTGTCTTGCGGCCAATGATGGCAACCAGGGGCTTTGCCAACGTAAACGCGCTCGGCATCACGGCGGGCAAGGTCAAGGACTTCTGGGTCGATCAGGCGGTCATAATAGATGATGTCAGCCTCTTGCAGGCGTTGAACACCCCGCAGAGTGATCAGGTCTTTTGAGCCCGGGCCTGCGCCCACCAGAGCAACAGAACCCGCACTGTCTTGACCGAAGGTTGCAGTATCAATCGCCTGTTTGATCATCTCTGCGGCCTTGCGCTCACCGCCGCGCGCGTGCGCGTCGCGGGCAGGCCCTGCAAACACCCAACGCCAAAGATCGCGGCGCACACGAGGGCCAAGGCGGGCAGCTGCACGATCACGCAATCGCCCGGCAAGCGCGGCAAGGTCTCCCAAGCGTGGCTCAAGCGTTTCCTCAAGACGTGTCTTGATCTGGCGCGCAAGAACGGGGGCTGTGCCTTCTGTTCCGATGGCTACGACGACTGGTGAGCGGTCAACAATAGACGGCGTTATCGCATCGCAAAGATCGGGTTGGTCTACGACATTCACAGTCGCCCCCGCGTCTTTGGCGAGAGCGTGTAGGCTTGCATCTGCGGCGGGGCAACCCGTGGCGATGAACACAAGTGCGGCTTCTGAGAAGTCTGAAGCGCTGATCGAAGACGCCTGCCAGTCGATCCGCCCTTGAGCGTGAAGATCGGCCAGTTCCGGCTCAAGCGACAGGGCGAGGACCGTGATGGAGGCGTCGGTTTTCAGGATCAAACGACACTTCTGGGCTGCCTGCTCGCCACCACCTGCAATTACGACGCGACGACCCTGCATTTGCAGAAACATTGGGAAGGTTTTCATCCTGCTCTCCTTGAGTGTGGGTGACGTGATTGCCAAAGGGATTCTGCGATCGAGGATGCGCTTGCGAGCGTGTCTGCCGCGCCGACAGTCCAAAGCGCCAGGGCCGCAGTTCCGATGACCGTGGCCTCGGCGAACGCATCGTCTTGCGAACCAGTCCAAAGCGCGGCCAGATCAACGGGGCTCGACGGCTCGTGCAAGCGGCGGGCGTCTGTTAGCAACGCCGGCGCGGTTTGGTTAAGCTCGACCCCGTTGCGGACCCCGAACACGGCGGCTTCCTTCGCAGGGTTACGTTCAAACTCTCCGCCGCCACCTTTGATGACCGTCAAGTTTTGATCGCCGAGAAGTGCGGCAGCACGAGACTGCAACCCGCGATAAGACGGGTGAAATACGCCTTGCACCGAGGCACGAGCGCGCGCAGGGTTCCACATCCGCAGCACAGTGTTGATGCAACTGCGAAGCCCGAATGTGTCGCGCAATTTAAGCAGATCAAAAGCGGCGGGGCTCAGGGCTTCAAGCGGTTGATAGGAAAGCCCCCCGCCGTCTAGCTGTAGCGCGCCAAGTGCTTCGCGCAGATCAGCGGCGGCGCTCTGGTGCGAGTTCCAGCCATGCATGGTTACAGAGTAGCCTGCCTGTACCACGAGCTTCGCAGACAGCAAGAAAAGTGGTGCGCCACGGGTGCGGCCTGCGGCGTAGCTGGGCCAGTCAAGATCGGCAATTGGCAACGGCGTAGTGGATGCACGCAGAGCCGCAGTGAAGCCTGCGATTTCTGCATCCGTTTCGCCACGCAGGCGCAGCACCATGAGAAGCGCACCGACGGCTTCAGGCGCGGCTTTGCCCGACAAGATCAGGCTCATCGCTTCCGTCGCTTCGGACTGCGTCAACGAACGTGCGCGCCCTTTGCCTTGGGCCACAATGCGGACAAAGGGTGCGAGCGTCATTCTGCAGCAATCGCGATGCGTGCCTGTTCCAGCAAGCGGGCCAGTTCGGGCTTGCACGACCCGCAATTTGTGCCAGCACATGTGGCTTCGCCCAAAGCCTCAACACTGTCTGCGCCCGCGGCAATAGCGTCGCGAAGGGTGTTGATGCCAACGTTAAGGCAAGCACAAACAGTCGCGCCCGGATCAACTTGGTCAGCGCCGCTGCGCCCCGCAAGTGCCTGAAGCGCAGGCGTTGATGTTCCGATGAGAGACACGGCGTGGGTGCGTGCCAAAGACACAGGCTCGGGGCCAGCAAAGAACAGCCCGACGAGCCTCTCGCCATCGTGCAACGCCACACGCGTTTGCTGGCGGTTCTCATCGTGCATCAATGTTGCCGCGCCAGCCTCAAGGGCCAACAGGCGGCGCGCCAGATCTTCCCAGTCTGAGGGTGCAGTGAGGCCAGCAAACTCGCCCTGCCATCCGGTTAGCGTGCGGGCAACAGCTGCATAGTCGCCTTCTGCGCGCATCGGGTTGAGTGACGCTGCGAAGCCATACCAGCTGGCGGCGAACTTGCGCAGTGTGACTTGGCTCATCTTTGACGCGGGCTGGCCTGAGAACGGGTCAACGACAGGCGTGGCAAGGTTGTTGATCCAGCCTGCGCTGCTCTGTTGGCGCGTCCAGTGCATGGGGGCGAAAACCTGGCGTTTTGCTGTGCGGTCTGTGATCAGGGCGCGCACAACGGACGTGCCGTAGGGGCTGCTCAACTCAACAAGGTCACCCGCGGTGAGGGCATTGGCGGCCGCATCATCGGGGTGGATTTCGGCGTAAGGCTCGGCAAGGTGCGCGCCAAGACGAGGGGCCCTGCCACTGCGCGACATCGTGTGCCACTGGTCTCGGTTACGCCCTGTGTTGAGCGTGAAAGTGTCGCGCTGCATTGGCTCTGGCGCGCAGATAGGCAACATTTTCGCTTTGCCGTCCGCGTGGTAAAACCGACCGTCCGCAAAAAAGCGCTTGCCGTTTTGAGGCCACTGGGTTGGGAGCAAATTGGCATAGTCTGTATCGGCGAAAATGCTGAGATCAAGGTCACGCCCGAAGTCGCGCGTGGCTGATGACAGCGCGACATATTCGGCGAACACTTCGGCGGGCGACGTGAAGTCAAAGGCGTCACCCCAGCCCATACGGCTCGCGACTTGGCTGATGATCAGCCAGTCAGGCCGTGCTTCGCCGGGGGCGGGCAAAAAGGCGCGTTGCCGCGACACGCGGCGCTCCGAGTTTGTGACTGTGCCATCTTTCTCGCCCCAGCCCGTCGCGGGCAAAAGCACATCGGCAAGGTCGCCAGTATCAGTGCGCGCGTTTATGTCGGAAACGGCGACAAATGGCACATTCCGGATCGCGGCTGCGACACCGTCCGCGTCAGGCATGCTCACGGCGGGGTTGGTCGAGATAACCCAGAGTACTTTGATTTTGCCGTCGGCACATGCCTGAAACATGTCGACGGCCTTGAGGCCAGCTTGGGCCGCGATTGTCGGGCTTTGCCAGAAGTTCTGCACTCGCGTGCGGTGTTCGGGGTTTTCGATGTCGAGATGGTTGGCGAGCATATTGGCCATGCCGCCGACTTCGCGGCCGCCCATTGCGTTGGGCTGTCCGGTGACGGAAAATGGGCCGCAGCCGGGCTTGCCGATGCGGCCTGTTGCAAGGTGACAGTTGATGATCGCGTTCACCTTGTCGGTTCCGCAGCCAGACTGGTTTACGCCCTGCGAATAGACGGTGACAACTTTTTCAGTGCCTGCCCAAAGCTCGTAAAATTGCGCCAGCTCTTGTTGCGACAAGCCGCTTTCCAGAGGGTCACTAAGGCGCGCCTGTGTGACAGCGGCGGAGTGCCCCGTAACGTTGCTGTTAAGGTAGTCATGGTCGAGTGTGTCGGTGTCAGCCAAATGCGCCAACAACCCGTTGAACAGCGCGATGTCGCCGTCGGGAACAACGCGCAGGTGATGGTCGGCCAAATCTGTGGTGGCGGTTTTGCGCGGATCAACGTTGACGACTTTCAAAGACGGGCGCGCTGCTTTGGCCGCAGCAATGCGTTGGTGCAGGACAGGGTGGCACCACGCGAGGTTTGATCCGACCAAAACGATTAGGTCAGCTTCTTCGAGGTCTTCGTAGGTTCCGGGCACTGTGTCTGTCCCGAAAGCGCGCCTGTGGCCTGCCACAGACGAAGCCATGCAGAGCCGCGAGTTGGTGTCGATGTTGGCTGAGCCGATGAAGCCTTTCATCAGCTTGTTGGCGACGTAATAGTCTTCCGTGAGCATCTGCCCTGACGCATAAATCGCGACGCTATCGGGGCCGTGCTCGCGGATCGCGGCGCTGAATTTCTCAGCCATCAGGTCTAGCGTTTCGTCCCATCCGGCGTCGCGCCCTGCGACTTGGGGGTGTAGCAACCGCCCCTCAAGGCCAATCGTTTCGCCGAGCGCAGACCCTTTGGAACATAACCGCCCAAAGTTTGCCGGATGCTCAGGGTCACCCTTGATGGTGCCGTCAGCTCCGGCAAGAACGCCGCAACCAACGCCGCAGTAAGGGCAGACTGTTTTGGTAAGGCTCATGCGGCATCCCGTCGCTTGAGGAACGCCACATCAAGCAAGATGCGCCCGTCTTCAACGCGTGCTGGGTAGGTCTCAACTTGGCCTTCATCCGCGCCTTGTACGGCGCCAGTCTCTAACGAGATTACCCAGTTGTGCAGCGGGCAAGTCACTTCTGAGCCGTGGACGATCCCGTCTGCGAGGGGGCCTTTCTTGTGCGGGCAGGCGTTGTCGAGCGCAAAGACTTTGTTGTCGCCTGTGCGGAACACTGCGACGCAGCCATGCGCGGTTTTGACCAGCCGCGCACCACGTTGTGGCACGGCGTCTAGCGAGGCAATATCGAGCCATTCGTCTGGTAGGGCGTTCATTCTGCGGCCTCCAATGTTAAATCAGCAAGGGCTTGGTAGGGGCTCGCCTCGGCGACGTGCTCGGCCCAAGGGTCTTTGCGGTAGACCGACTGAGACAGATCAAAACGGGCTGCCAGAGCCGCGCGGTTTTCAAGGTCAGCAACCTGCTCCTGGATCCAGTCAAGGCCGACTTTTGCCATCCATTTATAGATGCGATCCAGATACTTACCGTTCTCGCGGTAAGACTGCGTGACCGCTTTGATCACGTCGATAACCTCGTCTTCTGTGGCCACCTGACACAGCAGTTCGGTTTCGCGCACGTCCATGCCTGCGGCCCCACCGATGCTGATCTGATAGCCGCTGTCGACGCAGACAATTCCGATGTCTTTGCACGTTGCCTCAGCGCAGTTGCGCGGGCAGCCCGAGACACCAAGCTTGAGCTTATGCGGCGTCCATGAGCCCCAAAGTATCTTCTCAAGCTTGATGCCAAGGCCGGTGCTGTCTTGCGTGCCAAAGCGGCAGTGGTCTGATCCGACGCAGGTTTTTACCGTGCGCAAACCCTTGGAGTAAGCATGCCCCGACACCATACCAGCCTTGTTCAGGTCGTCCCAGATTGCGGGCAAGTCTTCGCCTTTCACGCCGAGCAAGTCGATACGTTGACCGCCCGTCACCTTCACTGTCGGCACCGCGAACTTGTCGGCAGCATCGGCAATCGCGCGCAGCTCGTCCGGCGTGGTGATGCCACCCCACATGCGCGGCACGACGCTGAATGTGCCGTCTTTCTGGATGTTGGCGTGCTTGCGCTCGTTGATGAAGCGCGACTGCGGATCATCTTGATATTCTAACGGCCAGTCAGCCAGCAGATAGAAGTTCAACGCGGGGCGGCAGATGTGACATCCACAGGATGTTTTCCAGCCGCATTCCTGCCAGACAGCTGGCATTGATTTGAGCTCTTGGCTTTTGATCATGCGGCGCACGTCTTCATGCGTCATGTCGGTGCAGCCGCAGATCGAGGCGTCGGTTGGGATGACAAAGTCGTCGCCCAGTGTGACGGCCAAAACCTGCTCCACCAGCCCCGTGCAGGTGCCGCAAGAGGCTGAGGCTTTTGTCGTTGCCTTGATCGCGGCTAAGTCTGTCGCGCCAGCCGCGATGGCGTCTTCGATCTGGCCTTTGCAAACGCCGTTGCACCCACATATCTCCGCATCACGCGGCAAGGCTGCAACGGCTGAGAGCGGGTCCGAGGGGGCCCCTCCCTGATAGGCTGGCCCAAAGATCAGCGTGTCGCGCATGTCTGAAATATCGGTCTTGTCGCGGATCAACCCGAAGAACCAGTTGCCGTCGGCGGTGTCGCCATACATGACAGCGCCAACAACGACGTCATCTTCCAAAACCAAGCGGCGGTAGACCCCGCGTGCAGGGTCGCGGAACACGATGTCTTCGCGCCCCTCGGCCTCCTCAAAGTCGCCCGCGCTGAACAAGTCACATCCCGTGACTTTGAGCTTGGTTGAGAGCTCTTTTGGTGTGAACACATCGGGCGTGCCCATTAGCGTATTGGCCAGAACTTTGGCTTGGTCATAGAGCGGCGCGACGAGGCCAAACAGCTGCCCGTCAAGCTCGACACACTCCCCAACCGCGAAGATATCCGGGTCTGACGTTTGTAGCTGCGTGTTGACTTCGACACCACGCGCAACGCTCAAGGCCGCATCGGTGGCGAGCCGCGTTTCAGGGCGAATGCCGACGGCCATCACAACCAGATCGGCCTCAAGAACTTCATCCCCCTCAAGCAACACGGCTTCGACTTTGTCTTCCCCGAGGATCGCCACAGTTGAGGCGCGGCACTTCACGGTGATGCCGCGTTTCTCAAGGTCGCCGCGCAGCAGGAAGCCAGCGGCCTCGTCAAGCTGGCGTTCCATCAGGTGCCCCATCAGGTGAAGCACAGTCACGTCCATGCCGCGCTCGGCCAGCCCCGCTGCGGCTTCAAGCCCCAGCAAGCCGCCGCCGATGACGACAGCTTTGCCGCCCTTCTCAGACGCTTCGATCATCGCGTTGGTGTCGTCGAGGTCTCGGTAAGTAATGACGCCCGGCAAGTCTTTGCCCTGAACAGGGATGATAAACGGCGCCGAGCCTGTCGCGATCAGTAGCTTGTCATAAGCAACTGTGCCGTCTTGGCTGGTAACTGTCTTTGCCGCGCGGTCAATCGCTGTGACGTGGTCGCCAAAGTGGCACGTCACGCCATTGGCGTCATACCAGTCGGCGTCGTGTGTCACGATGTCTTCATATGTCTTTTCGCCCGACAGAACGGGCGACAGCATGATGCGGTTATAGTTGCCGCGCTCTTCTGCGTTGAAAAGCGTGACGTCAAAGTCAGCCTCGGCGTCAAACAGGTGTTCGAGCACGCGGCCAGAGGCCATGCCTGCACCAATAACGACTAGTTTCTGTGTCATATCTTACTCCGCCGCGATTTTTGTGGGTTTCGGTTTGGGGTCTTTTCCGTGCTCGTACTCCTCGAGGAAATCGAGAACTTCGGCGCGGTATGTGTAGTAGTCGGGGTGCTCAAGCAGCGCCTTGCGCGTGCGTGGGCGGGGCAACTTCACATCGGTGATCTTACCGATGGTAGCTTGCGGGCCGTTGGTCATCATTACCACGCGATCCGCCAGCAAAATCGCCTCGTCAACGTCATGGGTGACGCAAACAGCCGTGACTTTTGTGCGGGACCAGACTTCCATGAGAACTTCCTGAAGTTCCCATCGGGTCAGGCTATCGAGCATGCCAAAGGGCTCGTCGAGAAGCAGTAGTTTGGGCGACAAAGCAAAGGCGCGGGCGATGCCGACGCGTTGCTTCATCCCGTTGGACATCGAGCTTGCTTGCTTGTCCATACTGTCGGCCAGACCAACGCGTTCAAGGTAATATTCGATCACATCCTGACGCTCGGGTTGCGACGCTTGCGGGTAGACTTTGTCGACACCGATTGCGACATTCTCTTTGGCCGTCAGCCATGGAAACAGGTTGGGCGATTGGAACACAACCGCGCGCTCAGGGTCGGCGCCTTCGACGTTCCAACCATCAAGCTTGATCGCGCCTTTGCTGATCGGGTTCAGCCCAGCAGCCATCGTCAGAACAGTAGACTTGCCACAGCCCGAGTGGCCAATGAGGCTGATGAACTCGCCTTTGTTAACCTTGAGATCAAAGTCTTCAACCACGGTCAACGGACCCTTCGGCGTCGGGTAGACTTTATGGAGTTGCGAAAAGGTGAGGTAGCGCTCTTCAATGCCGCCTTCTTGCGCTTTGGCGACAGCTGCGGGCACCGAATGGATCGGTGTCACGTCAGGCAACAAACGAGTGTCTTCGACTTTCGCGGCAATGCCAACATCCATCAGATAGTTGGTCACTTTGACACGCAGCGCTTTGAAGACCTCATCATCGTTCATCGCGGCACGATCCCGCGGGCGTGGGATGTTGACAGTAACCGGCGCAGCCAGCGTGCCGTCGGGGTTGAGCGGGATAATCCTGTCAGCTAGAAGGATCGCCTCATCAACATCGTTGGTGATCAGGATGCAAGTCTTCTTATCCGTCTCCCAAATATCAAGGATCTCATCCGCGAGGTTGGCACGGGTCAGGGCGTCAAGCGCGCTTAACGGCTCATCAAGCAAAAGCATCTCGGGGTTCATCGCCAAGGCGCGCGCAACCGAGACGCGTTGGCGCATGCCACCTGATAGCTCTGACGGGCGGCGCGCTGTCGCGTGGGAGAGGCCAACCATGCCAACATAGTGGTCGATCTTGGCTTGGCGTTCGTCGCGCGTGAGCTTGGGGAACACCGCGTCAACAGCGAGCCCGACGTTGCCCCCGACTGTCAGCCAAGGCATCAGCGAGTAGCTCTGAAACACCAGGCCGCGCTCAGGCCCAGGCCCGGTGATCGGCGCGCCTTTGAACGTTACGCTGCCTGTGTCTGGCGTCTCTAGGCCTGCGATCAGGTTCATCAGGGTTGACTTGCCCGTGCCCGAAAACCCGAGGATCGCAACAAACTCGCCTTCTTTGACGTCAAGGTTGATCCCCTTGAGGACGTCGTTGCGTGCCGTGCCTTGGCCAAAGCTTTTAGAGACGTTTTCAAACTTGAGAATACTCATCTTGGCCTACCTATTCTCTGAGAATGTGAACATGGATTGCAGCGCAAACATCACGCGATCCAAGAGAAAGCCGATGATCCCGATGGTGAACACGGCGACCATGATTTTGGCGAGCGACTGCGAAGAGCCGTTTTGGAACTCGTCCCAGACGAACTTGCCAAGACCGGGGTTTTGCGCGAGCATTTCAGCGGCGATCAGAACCATCCAGCCAACGCCGAGCGACAGGCGCAATCCGGTAAAGATAAGCGGCAAGGCGGACGGCAGAACCAGTTTGGTGATCTTGGCGTATGTGCTCATTTTCAAAACTTTGGAGACGCTGACCAAATCTTTGTCGATCGAGGCCACGCCGAGAGATGTATTGATCAGCGTCGGCCAGAGCGAGCACAGCGTCACTGTAATGGCGGAGACAAGGAAAGACTTGGTGAACATGCCGTCGTTTGTGGCGTAGACCGCCGAGACAATCATCGTGACAATAGGCAACCAAGCCAGCGGGCTGACGGGCTTGAATATCTGGATGATCGGGTTGATCGCCGCGTTGGCTGTTGCTGAAAGACCTGCCAAAATTCCGAGAGGAATGGCGATAAGCGAGCCGATGAGGAAACCAAAGAAGACTGTCGTGATCGACGTCCAGATTTGTTGGTAATATGTCGGCTTGCCCGTGTATGTGCGGGTTTTGACCTTGTCTTCCTTGCCCGCAGCAACCAGCTTTGCATTGCGCACATCTTGGCGTTCGTAAAAGGCGGCTTCCTTTTCGCGTTCGCGCACCGCGTCGGCATTCAGGTTGATAGCTTGCTCCCAGACCTGCGCAGGCCCGGGGATGGCTCCGAGCGATGTTTGCACTGTGGGGGCCAGAGCCGCCCACGCGCCGATAAAGATCGCGATTGCCAGAAGCGGCACGCCGAGAAGGCGCCAGATTTCTGACATCTGCGCGCGCGGGTTGTCGCCTGCTGCGGCTTTCAGCATTGGTGTTAGCCAAGCCAACCCAAGCACTTGAAACCATGCGTCGGCTTTGTTGATCCGCGTGAAAAGGCGGGCGCGGCGGGCTTCTGTTTCGAGTGTTTCTGGGTCGATGGCAGTCATGATAGAGCCTGTGATTATTGGATGTTGCAACAAGAGTGCCCACCACGCAGCGCGCAGTGGGCCGGTGTTTTAGTCTTTAACTTCGGAGCCCGCGACAACTTGCGTGCCTTTGAGGCCGATAGGCAGGCTCTCAAGGTAGGCGTTTGGCGTGCGCCCGTCGTAGGCGATCCCGTCGATGATATCTTCGGCAGGTGTTGGCGCTTTGAAGCCGTCACTGTCCCACGGGAAGTCAGCTTCCTTCGCCAAACCCTCGTCAACCAGCATGCGCGCCGCGCCCAAGTAGATGTCGGGTTTGTAGACAGACTTCGCTGTTTCAATGAACCATTCGTCAGACTTTGCCTCGGCGATCTGCCCCCAGCGGCGCATCTGGGAGAGATACCAGATCGCATCCGAGTAGAACGGGTATGTCGCGTTGTAGCGGAAGAAGACGTTGAAGTCGGGAACTTCGCGGACGTCGCCTTTTTCATACTCGAACGTGCCGGTCATCGAGTTGGCGATCACGTCTGCATCTGCACCAACATATTCTGAGCGCGCTAGAATCTCGACAGCTGCCTCGCGGTTGGCGTTGTCGTTCTCGTCAAGCCAGATAGCGGCGCGGATCAGGGCTTTTGTCAGAGCGATAGTGGTGTTCGGGTTTTCTTGGGCAAACTCGGCTGAGATTCCGAAGACTTTCTCGGGGTTGTTCTTCCAAAGCTCATAGTCTGTCACCACAGGCACGCCGATGCCTTTGAACACCGCTTGCTGGTTCCATGGCTCGCCAACGCAGTAGCCAAAGATTGTGCCCGCTTCCATTGTCGAGGGCATCTGGGGTGGCGGTGTCACGCTCAGGTAAACATCTGCGCCGATCTGGCCCGTTACGTCTTCGGGGGAATAGTAACCTGGCTCAAGGCCACCAGCGGCGAGCCAGTAGCGAAGTTCGTAATTGTGAGTGGAAACAGGGAAAACCATGCCCATGTTAAAGGGAACACCGTCGTCTTTGTATTTTTCAACAACTGGCTTCAGAGCTTCAGCGCTGATCGGGTGTTGCGGGCGGCCATCATCCATTTTTGGGACATTGGGCTTCATCTGCTCCCAAATCTCGTTTGAAACAGTGATGCCGTTGCCGTTCAGGTCCATCGAGAAAGGCGTGATGATATGCGCTTTCGTGCCGTAGCCGATGGTTGCTGCCAAGGGTTGGCCTGCCAACATATGTGCGCCGTCAAGCTGCCCGTCGATGACGCCATCAAGCAAGACTTTCCAGTTCGCTTGCGCTTCAAGCGTGACAAACAAACCCTCGTCTTCAAAATATCCGTTCTCGTAGGCAACAGCCAAAGGCGCCATGTCTGTTAGCTTGATAAAGCCAAAGGTGAGCTCGTCTTTTTCAAGGTCGAGCATCTCGGCCATCACGGGGCTGGCGCAAAAGACTGTTGAGGCGATAAGCCATTTTAGTTTTTTCATTTTTTTATCCCTGTTCGTAGTCTCGGTGTTCATCTTGGCGGAAACGCAAAAGCCGCACGACTGCTGCATGCGGGAGGAGGTGCATACACAATCGAGCGGCATTGCTCTTGAATTCGATGGCTGACAGCGTCGTCAGCCGGAATAGGCATCGTTGCCTTGAGGCCTACTTTGGCGCAGGTATTAGCGCTTCGCCAGCTTCACATTGTGCAATTGCAGCATTTTTTGCTGCAGCACAGCAATTGCTTACCATTTAGGCGCTCGCGACATCCCAGAGTCAAAAACCGCGCCGTTAAAAAAACGATCAGGCCCAAGAATCATCTCGCCAAGGGTTGAAGCAACCATTGTCGGGGCGGCCATTGTGCCTTCAACCTTTTCAGAGGTTTTTGGCATATCAACGCCGAGTGGGCTTAAAGCCTCGCGGTAAATATCGCTGCGAAATGAAGCGCGTGCTGTGATGCGGGCTGCGTCACGCTCTAAGCCATGCCATTTTGCCAACCTATCAGAAATCCAACTTGCTTGGCTGCGCCATGGGAAGTTGGCGGCGCTTTTGTGAAAGCTTAGGAATTGGTCGACTTGCTTGGGTGGCTCACCGCTTTTCGTAACGATCTGGCGGCTCAGCGCAGGGTCAATCGCATGGTCAGGCAGGTCCAAGTGCTGGCTTCGCGCAAGTATCTCGACAGCAAGGGCTGTGTTTTCGGGCCGTTCCAGCCAGTTTGTCGCCTTATAGATCGCGCGGATCATGGCGTGGCATTGCTTAGGGTTTTGCTCGGCCCAGTTGTGACGCGCGCCAAGCACTTTCTCTGGGGCAAACTCCCAAATACTTGCCCCCGGCAAGACCAGCGTTGCCCCACTTTGCTGCACCGCAACCGTGCCCCAAGGCTCGCCCACGCAGAACATATCCAAAGCGCCATTCTTCACCGCTTCCGCCATCTTGGCAGGCGGGATAGTGACGATTTTGATCCGGTCGGGTGAAAACTCAGGATCTTGCGACAACCAAGTTTCAAGCAACATGCGGTGCATCGAAAACGGAAACGGCACCCCGATGCGCAAAACCTGCGGGGCCGCTGCGAACAGCGCCTTGGACGTTTCCCGCGGGGTGTTAAACTGGTTGACCCAACCGCAGGCGCGCATCTTTTGGTCAAGCTCAGCCGACACGCCAGTGACCGTACCATTGATCGACAGCACCATAAGGGCGTCGATCCGCGACGGCATTGCGCCCAACCCAAGCGACATAGCCACCGGCATCGGTGCAAGCATATGCGCGAAGTCGATGTGACCGAGGGCGAGCATGTCTCGCAACGCCGACCAAGAAGGCTGTTTGACCAAGGTCAAATCAAGGCCTTCCTGAGCCGCGAACTTCAGCTCTTTTGCAATGATCAGCGGTGCGCAATCAACGAGTGGCAGGTAGCCGCACTGCACCTGTGTCAGCCTCATTGCAAAAGCTCCGCAGCCGTAACAAGGGCCAAGGCGACGTCGATCACCTTGCGCCCTTGGTCCATCGCGGTTTTGCGCAAGAGATTGTAGGCCTCATCTTCTGAGATGTCGCGCGCCCTGATCAAAAGCCCCTTCGCACGGTCAATTGTTTTGCGATCGGCAAGCGCTTGTTTCGCTGCGTCAAGCTCTGATTGCATCTTGGTGACCATCTTGAACCGCGCAATGGCCGTTTCAAGAACGGGTTTGATCCGGTCTTTTTGCAAGCCGTTCACCACATATGCGCTGAGCCCCGCCGAGATGGCCGCCTGTGTCATCGCTTCGTCAGTATGGTCAACAAACATGGCCACGGGTCGCTTGTGCGCATTTGAGACAGAGCTGAGATGTTCAAGCGTGTCGCGGTCAGGGTTTGCGAGATCAATGAGGATAATATCCGGATCTTGCTGTGTGACAGTGCGCTCAAGAGCCGAGGCTGCGGCAATGACTGTAACGTTGTTCCAGCCGCCATCCGTGAGCGCAGCGATAATTTCGCGCGCCTTCGCTTGGTCAAGTTCGACCACAAGTATGTTCAAGTCAGTGTGCACGCCCATTCGATAGTCTGGGTTGAGCCGGAGAGACCACATTGGCTTGGCCTTCGGTGCTCAATCTTATCCAGAATGCCTCGCAATTTGGCGCGCTAGCCTTGTCTTGCGTAAGGATTGGGCAATCAGAGAAGGTAACTCTCAGTAATCAGCGTTATTTGGCGGGTAACACCCAACATTCAAATGACGGCTTCTCCCAGCGTTGCAGCACTCATAGCCTCAAGATGTTTGCCCACAGGCCCTAGGCGATGAAAATATTAAAACACGCGGTTTGGACTTTAGGGCGTCGCACAGGCCCGCGGCCTGGCCCGGTTTTTCAGTTGCAATATCACCCGGAAGCATTTTAACAGCGGCAAAAATGATCACGGTGACGATCCACAAAGTCAGAAGACCAATCATGAGCCGTTTTAGGACAATCGAATGAATTGGGTTCATGCGCACCATTTTTGCCTTAAAATATTGCGTTATGTCTAGATTTAAAACAAGGTGAAGGGAGTGAGCGCATTCCGTCAAGTTAGGCTCTTTGTGTGACTGTTTGGTTTTTATTCTTGGATTGTGTTTACTATGAAATGCACCTGTCACGGCACTTGGGTTACTGTTGCTAGTGCTGTATGCGCCTAACAATTACAGGCTAAGCTGAAGAAATGATCCGTGATGAAATCCACATACAAAGAAGTCAAATCCGACGTTCTTGCAAAAATCATCAAAGGGGATTGGGGGCCCGGTGATCTCGTGCCCAATGAAGTGGATCTCGCACTCACATACGGCTGCGCGCGGGCCACTGTTAACCGTGCGATGCGCGAATTGGCTGATGAAGGCATTATTGAACGGCGCCGCAAAGCAGGCACCCGCGTACGGATGACGCCTGTGCGTCAGGCGCGTTTCAACATTCCCGTTGTCCGCGACGCAATCGAAGAAAAAGGCGGTGAATATCGGTATTCTTTGGTCAGCAGCGAGGTCGATTTCGCGCCAGATTGGCTAAGGGCCCGCATTCAGCTACCGGTGAATGGCAAAGCCTTGCATTTGGTGTGTATGCATTACGCTGACGGTATCCCGTATGAGCACGAAGATCGTTGGATCAACTTATCGGCGTTGCCGGCCGCCGAGGATGCCGATTTCACGATGGAATGTCCGACGGAATGGTTGCTTGCCGCCATTCCATTCTCAAAGGCGGAGATCAATTTGTCGGCTGGCTTGGCCGATCAGAAGTTGTCTGATTATCTTGCTTGTTCTGTCGGTGACCCGATCTTTTCGGCAGAACGATCAACATGGTGGGAAGGGAACGCGGTCACCTATGTGCGCCTGTCGTACCGCCCCGGCTATCGCCTGACGACGCGGTACTGATTGCTTGCAAACGGGAACGATGTTCATCGTTCCCATTCGTTTTCATTACAGAATACCCGGCAAATCCAGCCCGTTTTTGCGCGCGCAGTCCAGTGCTTCGTCGTAGCCCGCATCCGCGTGACGCATAACGCCTGTGGCTGGGTCGTTCCACAACACGCGCGCGATGCGGCGGTCTGCGTCTTCTGTGCCATCACAACAAATCACCATGCCGGAGTGCTGTGAAAAGCCCATGCCAACGCCGCCGCCGTGGTGCAGCGATACCCAAGTCGCACCGGAGGCCGTGTTGAGAAGCGCGTTCAGCAATGGCCAATCGGACACTGCGTCAGATCCGTCTTTCATGCTTTCCGTTTCACGGTTAGGGGATGCAACAGATCCTGAATCTAGGTGGTCGCGGCCAATGACGATTGGGGCAGACAACTCGCCGCTGCGCACCATTTCATTGAATGCGAGACCCAGTTTGTGGCGCACACCCAAACCAACCCAGCAAATACGTGCAGGAATACCCTGAAACGGGATGCGTTCCTTTGCCATGTCCAACCAATTGCGCAGGTGTTTGTCTTCTGACAAGATTTCTTTCACTTTGGCGTCTGTTTTGTAGATGTCCTCTGGGTCACCGGACAAAGCCGCCCAACGGAATGGGCCAACGCCACGGCAGAACAGAGGGCGGATATAGGCTGGCACGAAACCCGGGAAATCAAAGGCGTTCTCGAGGCCTTCTTCCAAAGCCATCTGACGGATATTGTTCCCGTAGTCGAACGTCGGGATACCCTTTTCTTGCAAGTCGATCATCGCTTGCACATGCACCTTCATTGATGCGCGTGCTGCTGTTTCAACCGCTTTGGGATCGCTTTCGCGCTTCTCTTTCCACTGCGCCATTGTCCAGCCTTGCGGCAAATAGCCGTTGATTGGATCGTGCGCAGACGTTTGGTCCGTTACCATGTCAGGGCGAATATCACGCGCTGCGATTTCGGCGAATACGTCAGCAGCGTTGCCGAGCAGACCTACAGATTTTGCTTCTCCGGCGGCGGTCCAACGCTCGATCATCTCCAGTGCTTCGTCCAACGTTTCGGCTTTTTCGTCCACATATTTGGTGCGTAGACGGAAATCAATGCTTTCGGGGTTACACTCAACCGCCAAACAACACGCGCCCGCCATCACGGCGGCCAACGGCTGCGCGCCTCCCATGCCACCAAGGCCGCCTGTCAGAACCCATTTGCCAGTCAGATCACCGTTGTAATGCTGGCGGCCTGCTTCAACAAAGGTTTCATAGGTGCCCTGAACGATGCCTTGGCTA
The DNA here is from genome assembly GCA_016744435.1 of Lentibacter sp. Taxonomy (GTDB): domain Bacteria; phylum Pseudomonadota; class Alphaproteobacteria; order Rhodobacterales; family Rhodobacteraceae; genus Lentibacter. The sequence goes on from JADGEJ010000012.1 coordinate 18,223, forward strand.
CCGATATAAATCCACGACCCTGCGGTCATCTGGCCATACATCGCGAGACCCTTTTTATCGAGTTCGTTAAAGTGGTCCCAATTCGCCCAACGCGGCACAAGGTTCGAGTTGGCGATCAAAACACGTGGTGCGTCTTTGTGGGTTTGGAACACGCCGACGGGTTTGCCGGACTGGACCATCAAGGTCTGGTCTTCCTCAAGATCGCGCAGGGCAGAGACAATTAAATCGTAGTCTTTCCATGTGCGCGCGGCGCGCCCTATGCCGCCGTAAACCACCAGCTCATGCGGGTTTTCGGCGACGTCCGGATGCAGGTTGTTCATCAGCATGCGCAACGGCGCTTCTGTCAGCCAGCTTTTGGCCGTCAATTCGGGGCCTGTCGCGGGGAATACGTCACGGGTGTTCTTGCGTGGATCGCTCATGATGTGCCTTTCAGGGAAGTGACTAGATTTGGGGCCAGGTCGGCCAGTTTGGTCAGAATTTCGGTTAGGTGTACGCGGAGCTCTGCCGCGTTTTTGCGATCATATGCCCAAGGAGCGGTTTCGGTGCTCAGATAGGTGCTTTGGGCGAGTTCCATTTGAACGGCGTGAACCCCTGTCGCAGGTTGGCCGTAGTGGCGTGTTGTCCAGCCGCCTTTGAACCGCCCGTTTGTGGTTGAGGTATAACCCGCTGCGCGCGCGCAAATCTCCTGCGTGACGGCCTCGATTTCCGGCGCACAGGTGGTGCCGAGGTTGGTGCCGATGTTGAAATCAGGCAACGTGTCCTCGAACAGGAACGGGATGTAGGACCGTATCGAATGGCAATCATACAAGATTGCGATGCCGTGAATATCGCGCACGCGCTTAAGTTCCGCCGCGAGAGCGGCGTGATAGGGCGCGTGGAACGTTTTGCGACGTGTTTCGATGTCCGCAATTGAGGGCGCAGTTGTCCAGATGTCATTGCCGTCAAAGTCGGTCAGTGGCACGAGGCCCGTGGTGTTCTGACCGGGGTATAATGATACGCCGGACGGGTCGCGGTTGGCATCGACGACATAGCGGTGGAACGTAGCGCGCACAGTGGTCGCCCCGCTCAAAACACCGTCATAAAGCTGGTGAATGTGCCAGTCGGTATCATCAAGCCCGCGGCCACGCACGTTCAAATCCCCAAGGATATCTTCGGGAACATAGGTGCCGGTGTGAGGCAACCCCAAAACAATGGGGCTGTCGCCTTGGTGGATTTCTACAGGGTTTATTTCTGGTGTGTTCATGCGTCAAACTCTGGCATGTCGATGCCTGCCGCTGTCACGATTGCACCTGATGCGATCATCACCGACGCGCTTTCAAGGTCTGGCGCGAGATAGCGATCCTCGCCCAATGTCGCGACATCTTGGCGGACACGGCTCACGACTTTTTGCAAGGCGCCGCTGGTGGTCAAAGGCGCGCGGAAGTCGATCCCTTGCGCGGCACAAAGCAACTCGACGCCCAAAATCCGGTTCAGGTTTACGATCATCGCACCCAAACGGCGCGCACCATGGGCGGCCATTGATACGTGGTCTTCTTGGTTGGCCGATGTTGGCGTGCTGTCAGTGACACATGGATTGGCGAGGTGTTTGTTCTCGCTCATCAAGGCGGCGGTGGTGACTTCGGCAATCATATAACCGCTGTTCAGACCCGGATTGGGGGTCAGGAACGGCGGCAGATTAAAGCTGAGGACAGGATCAACGATCAACGCAACACGGCGCTGCGCGATGGCCCCGATCTCTGCAATTGCCAACGCGATCATGTCAGCGGCAAAGCCAACCGGTTCGGCGTGGAAGTTACCGCCCGATACGATGACATCCGCGTCAATCAATACCAGCGGGTTATCTGTCGCGGCGTTCGCTTCAATTTCCAATGTGCGGGCAGCCATGCGCAGAACGTCCATCGCAGCACCGGTCACCTGCGGTTGGCAGCGAATGCAGTAGGGGTCTTGAACTCGCGCATCGTCGACGACGTGGTTTTCGCGAATTTCGGACCCTGCCAGCAGCTCCCGCATGGCTTCGCCCGCCTCGATCTGGCCGCGATGCCCACGCAGGGTGTGGATCTCAGGCTGCAACGGGGCAGTAGATCCCATGATCGCATCGGTCGACAGTGCGGATGTGACCAACGCGGAATGCGCGGCACGCCATGCGCCGAACAATCCGGCCAAAGCGAAGGCCGTGGAAAACTGTGTGCCGTTGATGAGGGCAAGGCCTTCTTTCGGACCGAGTTCAACCGCCGTCAGGCCAGCTGTTTTCAACGCGTCTGCGCCAGACATCACCTTGCCGCCAAATTCAGCTTCGCCATGACCCATCATTGCAGCGGCCATATGCGCCAGCGGGGCAAGATCGCCGGATGCGCCAACAGACCCTTGAGTGGGAATGACAGGCGTGACGCCTTTGTTGAGCATGCCTTCCAGCAGCGTAACAACCTCCAGCCGCACACCGGATGCGCCGCGCCCGAGGCTGAGCAGTTTCAGTGCCATCAAAAGTCGCGCATGACGGCGTGGGATCGCAGGACCAACGCCGCAGCAATGGGACAAGATCAGATTGCGTTGCAGGGTTGCTGTGTCTTTGCTCTCAATCTTGACCGAGGCCAGTTTGCCAAAACCCGTGTTGACGCCATAGACAGCATCAGTCCCCGCGACCGCCTTCGCGATACGCGAGTGGGCCAGTTCAATGGCCGGATGACATACCGGATCAAGGCGCACAGCATTTTCGTTCCAGTAAATGCCGTGCAGATCATCAAGCGTAACTGCGCCGGGAGTAAGGGTAATTGTGGTCACGCGGAGCCTCCGAAAATGCGGGAATGAAGCGGATTGAAGCCGATACGATAAGCGAGTTCGGCAGGGTGTTTGATGTCCCAGATGGCCAAGTCTGCACGCATGCCTGCTTTGAGAGTGCCTGAATTGGTCAGGCCAAGGGCGCGGGCAGCGTTTCGGGTGGCACCGCGCAATGCCTCTTCGGGCGTCATACGGAATAGCGTGCAGCCCATGTTCAGCGTCAGCAGCAGGGAATTGAGCGGCGAAGAACCGGGGTTAAAGTCTGTGGCCAGCGCCATCGGCACATTGTGTTTCCGCAGCAAATCAATCGGTGGAGCTTGCGTTTCGCGCAACGTGTAAAACGCGCCAGGCAGGATGACGGCAACTGTGCCTGCGTCAGCCATGGCTTTGACGCCATCTTCGTCCAGATATTCGATATGATCGGCAGACATTGCACCATAACTTGCCGCGAGCTTTGCGCCCCCGAGATTGGACAGCTGTTCGGCGTGCAGCTTTACCGGCAAGCCCAGTTCTCGGGCCACATCGAAGACGCGGGCGATTTGGGCGGGCTGGAACGCGATGCCTTCGCAGAACCCATCAACAGCATCGACCAAACCTTCGGCATGGGCGGCACGAAGGGTGGGGATGCAAACCTCACCGATATAGGCATCATCGCGGCCCGCGTATTCGGCGGGCGTGGCGTGGGCGCCTAGGAAGGTGGTTTTCAAGATAATCGCGCGGTTCGCCATGATCGCCCGTGCCACACGCAACATGCGCAGCTCGGTTTCCATATCGAGGCCGTAACCGGATTTGATTTCTATGCAGGTCACACCTTCCGCGATCATCACATCAACGCGGCGCAATGCGTCTACCAGCAACTCATCCTCGGTGGCAGCGCGGGTTGCTGTAACAGTAGACACGATGCCGCCGCCAGCGCGCGCGACCTCTTCATAGCTCGCTCCGTTCAGGCGCATTTCGAATTCAACAGCGCGGTCACCGCCATGAACGATATGGGTGTGGCAATCGATCAGGCCGGGGGACACAAGGCGGCCAGCAAGGCTGGTGCGAGGCAGGGATGTGTAGGTGCCAGGCACGGCCTGAGCTGGGCCGACCCATTCGATCACCCCATCAATCACGGCAATGGCTGCGTCCTTGATTAGGCCATAAGGCTCAGGCGATTCGACCATCGTCGCTGCCGTCAGGTCAACAAAAAGGTTCCTATTTTTAGTCATGTTTGCCCACCGATGATCAAAAATTTCGCTTTTCTAGTACGCACTAGTGTGTTTTATGTCTATACATAAAGGTGAGGGTCTCCAAATGATTTTTGCAAAGCAAGCCAAACTTTCCACCGGATGGGCATCTAATGTGCGCATGACGCATGTGGATGGTTGGATCACCGATATCTCTGTTGATCAGTCTCCACAGCCGACAGACGTCTGCATCGATACACTTCTGCCAGCGCTCGGAAATCTGCACAGCCACAGCTTTCAGCGGGCGATGGCGGGAATGACGGAATATCGGATGGCGGGCAAAGATAGTTTCTGGACGTGGCGCGATCTGATGTACCGGTTTACGGCAAATCTGACGCCTGAGCATATTGAGGCGATCGCCGCCTTTGTCTTTCTTGAAATGCAAGAAGCGGGTTATGCCAGCGTTGGCGAATTCCATTACCTGCATCATCAGCCGGGTGGCACACCCTACGATGATCTGGGTGAATTATCGGGCCGGATTGCATCCGCCGCCGCCGCTACAGGGATTGGCCTGACGCATCTTCCCGTGCTCTACACCTATGGCGGTGCAGGGCAGGCGCCGCTTCAAGACGGGCAGGCGCGGTTCGGTAATTCCGTTGATCGGTTCAATGATCTTGTTGCACGGGCGCGGGATGGTGTTGGGCAATTGCCCGCAGATTGTCGTGTCGGGATTGCGCCCCACTCCTTGCGGGCCACATCACCTGATGATCTAAAATCAGTTCTTGCCGCGCATGACGCTGGCCCTGTTCACATTCACATTTCTGAGCAACCAAAAGAGGTGGCGGATATCTCTGCGTGGCTCGGTGCGCGACCTGTGGACTGGTTACTGGCCAATGCGGACGTGGCACAAAACTGGTGCCTGATTCACGCCACCCATATGACGGCGCAAGAAACCCTGAACATGGCCAAATCCGGCGCGGTCGCGGGCCTTTGCCCCGTGACCGAGGCGAACCTGGGCGACGGGCCGTTTAACGGGCCAAGCTATCTAGAAGCGGGCGGCGCGTTTGGGGTTGGATCGGATTCAAACGTTCTGATCTCACTCACCGAAGAGCTGCGCACGCTGGAGTATTCCCAGCGCTTGCGCGACGTTGCCCGCAACGTGATGGTTGTCGGCGAAGGGTCGGTTGGAGAAACGCTGTATATAGGGGCTGCCAAAGGCGGGGCGCAGGCCTTGGGGCGTGATGCCGGTGAGATCACAGTCGGAAAGCTGGCGGATGTGGTCGCGATAGATAGCAGCGCGCCGTCACTTTGTGCGTTGCGCCAAGATCAGCTTTTGGACGGCCTCGTGTTTGCTGCCAAGGATGAAGTCGTCACCGATGTTTGGTCTGCCGGCCGCCACGCCGTGCAATCAGGCCGCCACGTCAAACGCGATGCAATCGTCAGCGCTTACAAAGACGCAATGAATAGCTTGATGGCATCCTTGTGATCCACATAATCGAGCCGGATTCCAGAATGGCATCATTCTCGGCAAGGTGTAACGCGGCATCGGTGGCATTGTTATACACTCATCTGTACAGGAAGTGCCCTTGTTGACATATTTTGCTGATGTAACATCGTCGTTCAGGGCTCATGCTAGACCAACGCCGCGCGGCGTTTGAAAGTCTGCTTCTCCTGAAACGGGCTATGGTGTAGCGCAATAGGGCGTAAACTATGTGGCCACACACAATTTGTTTGGGGCGGCAATACGCACTTTCCTTCCTCACCACGAACGTAAAACGCCCCGGCAGGTGCCGAGGCGTTCTCACGATATCTGGGTATTAAGCCTAGTCGCTTGAAGTTGTCGCTTCGGCCTCTTCGGCGTCTTCTGTCGCAGGCTCAATGGCGGGGCCAACAGACGCGAGATAGGCCGCAACGTCTTCGCCGCCTTTCTTAAGCTTAAAGCTCATTTTTGTTTTTGCCGCGAAGCCGTGTCCGTCGAGCCATTTTTTGGCGTCGGCCGTGTACTCGGCGACTTCTTCTTCTGTCCAAACAAACTCGGCTGCGGCTGCGTCTTTGAGGCCATTACCGTATTTGAAGCCGTCAACTGTGCCTGCAACGCGACCGATGATGCCGTAAAGGTTCGGGCCGGTTTTGCCGCCTTTATAGATCACTTCGTCGTCAGCAGAGACGATCATGTGGCAAGCCTTGCATTTCTTGAAGGCTTTTTCGCCTTTGGCTGCGTCACCTTCTGCGAAAGCTTGTTGCCCAAAAAGTGAAAGTAGAGCGATTGCATATATAAACTTCATTGCTGTTCCCTTGGCTAGAATTATAACCAAGGGAAGTTACGCATGAGGCTATGAAGGTCCAGCCTTCAGCGCTGTGGCATTGTGCCTCAGCTTTCGTTTTCGGCAGCAATCAGCGCATCGGCACGTTCAAAGATGTCGGCAAAGACGGCCTTGGCCTTGCTCTTATGCTTGACGGCCTTTGCATCTTCGTAATTGCTGGATGGGTCGCCAACAAGGATCAGCCCGACCATGCCTAGATTGCGGTGAGGCGTGCAATAGTAGCCATAGGTGCCTTCAGCTTCGAGCGTCACTTCAAACTCTTTACTGACCTTTGATTTCCACTCGGCGGCGCCTTCGGGCATCATCTTGGCGTCAGATTGCGAGTTGTGGCCTTTGTCTTGCGGGATGAACTTGACCGTATCGCCTGGCATGGCACGGACGATGTCGGGAACAAAAACCATGCGTTGCTTCTTGTTGTCGGGGTGCTTGTTGAGCATGAGAACCTCATGCACCACAGGGCCTTCGGCTTTAGGGGCCATTTCTGTTTCTGTTGTTGTTGCAGCCGTTTCTTCGGCAAGAGACAGGCCGGGGAGGAGGCTCAGGGAAGCGCCTCCGAGCAGGGCAAGTGTTTCGCGTTTGGTATATTTCATAAGACTCTCCATGGTTATATGGCAATTCCTACAAAAATACTCAGGATTTGCAAGAGCTGTCTGATGGGCACGGTTGAGGCAAGCTGCATCAGGAGGGGTGCATCGCCACAGAACTATATACAGAACAACATCGTGCACACGGAGGCAATTATTGTTCTGACTTGAGGCGGTGGTTTGAAGAAATGTCTTAACCCGTCGTGCCGTGACGTGGTTGTAAGCATGGAATGTCAGGCAGGGGGACAACTATTGTTTTGGGCGAACACGTGCTCGAACTGCTGGCGCAATGCGCTGTCCAGATCGTCCAGTGTCACAGGCAGGCCCAAGTCAACCAGCGATGTCACGCCATGTTCGGTGATACCGCAGGGCACGATGCCAGAGAAATGCTCTAGATCGGGCTCGACGTTGATACTGATGCCATGGAAGCTGACCCATTTGCGCAGGCGGATGCCTATGGCCGCGACTTTGTCTTCCTGCTGAGCACCGCTGGCTGTGAGCGGCTTGTCGTCGCGGCGGACCCATACGCCAACACGGCCATCGCGAATTTCGCCCGTCACGTTGAACTCGGCGAGCGTGTTGATAACCCAGGCTTCCAGATTGCGCACAAAACAACGGACGTCGCGGCCGCGTTTGGCAACATCAAGCATAACGTAGATAACCCGTTGGCCGGGGCCATGGTAGGTGTATTGCCCTCCGCGGCGCGCCTCATAGACTGGGAAGCGGTCTGGCGCGACCAAGTCTTCGACTTTGGCCGAGGTGCCTGCTGTGTAAAGTGGCGGGTGCTCAAGCAGCCAGATACACTCGGGGGCCGTGCCCGCAGAGATCTGGGCGACGCGCGTCTCCATGAAGGCGAGCGCGTCTTCATAGGCGGTGAGGCCCTCGGTGGTTTTCCATTCGATCTCTTGTGTGTTCATCGTGGCAACAACCCCGCGTCTTTGAGAGCCGGAATATAGCTGCGCGAGGCGGGGATGTCGCGCCCGTCGCTGAGCGTGATGCGCGCTTTGTCGCCTTCACGGGTGACGCTGGCGATTTGACCAAGCGCAACCCAGTGCGAGCGGTGGACTTGCATGCCAGTGTCAGCGCCTGTCTCGCCGATGGCGTCGGACAGGCGCATCAGGAGGAGCGAGCTGCCCTTGGTTGTGACGACTTCAACGTAGTGGTCTTGCACAGAAAGGCTCACAAGCGAGCCGCGTTTGGCTAGCTCAAGCCTTTGCAGCAGGGCAGGCGGGCCTTCTGTGGGGGCTTGCGGCTCGTGGCGCGGCATAAATTGCAAGACCAGCGCTATGATGGCTGCGGTGACGAGCACTGAAAGTGCAAGGCCAGCAAGATAAGCGGGGGCAGTTGGCACGAGGCCAAAGGCGAGCCAGTTGAGGAGCATGACCAAAGCGGTGACGCTGATAGCTGTGCCAAGGGCAACTGCAGTTGGCGCGATCCATGCGGGGCTTTTGGTGCGAAACCGTTCGCTCATATAGGCTGACACGAAGCCGCCCAACCCGAAAGTCAGCGGAACCGTGAAGGCCCAGTAGGCAAGGCGCGGCGCGAAGCTCATACTTGTCAGCGTGCCAAACGGGCCAGAGACGGCAAGCAACACCGCAACAGCCACAAGGCCCAGAAGAAAGCGCGAGGTGGTGAAATAGCGCTGCGTTTCACGAAGCGCGTAATGCGTGGGGCTGTCTTTCACGAAGTATCCTTGCATTTGGCCATAAGCGAGGCTGACACCAGTTTGGGGCTGTCTTAGCCCATATTCAAGCTAAGACAAAAGGAGCTTTTCCATGACATTAGACCCAATCCTTGCCGCGCCCCTCACGATCCAGTTGCATCTGGCGGCGGCGCTTGTTGCTGTTGCCGTGACGCCTTTGATGCTGATCAGGCGTAAAGGCACCCATGCCCACAAGGCTTGGGGACGCGTCTGGGTGGGGGCGATGGCGTTAACGGCATTCAGCTCGTTCTGGATCAGCGAGATCCGGCTTTGGGGGCCTTGGAGTCCGATTCACATTCTGTCAGCTGTGACGCTGGTGGGCCTTGTTCAGGCTGTGCGGTTCGCTCGAGTGGGTGATATTCGCGGCCATAAGGCCGCGTTGCTCGGGTCTGTCATGGGCCTACTAGGGGCAGGGCTGTTTACGCTGCTCCCCGGACGCACGTTGTCTGAGGTGTTTCTGACGGGGCATGAAAACCTGGGCTTTGGCCTTATCTTGGTGCTTGGAGGGCTGGGGCTTTGGGGGCTGGCACGGCGATGGCGGATGCTCTGATGCGCGGCAGATGAGATTTATTATTCCAAGGAGGCGAATTTGCTCTTCACATCCGTGCAGGCGCGCGCTAAGACGCCGCTCACCAGTCAAGACTTGCGGTCGTGGCGGAATTGGTAGACGCGCAGCGTTGAGGTCGCTGTGAGGTAACACTCGTGAGGGTTCGAGTCCCTCCGACCGCACCATATACTGACGCGATATCCTTTTATTTTCATGACGCGAGACGCATCAAGCGCTCCCTGGCCCGCGCTCAGTCCGCCGCGTTGATTGCGTCACGCTCTATCGGCTTTTGGCTTGCGTTTTATTCGTGACTATGTGGCCGATTAGAAACCAAAGTTGAGGCAACAGCGTTAGGCGCTTTCCGCTTGGAGTTGAAAAGTTGCGCTTCTTAGTGCATCAAGGCTGCAAAAGAACAAAAAAACGTTCAGGCAGAGTAGAGCAGATGTTTCAAATGGATTTGACAAGCCGTGCCGCCGCGCATCTGGCGAAGCTCAAAGAGCTTGGCTTTGATGTGTACGCAACTGACGACTTCGCCGAGATTGAAAAGCTGGTGCAGCAAACCGGAAAACCGTTCCGCTCGCCGATGTTTGATACGCGGCGCAACGACTTTACCGAAGGCCGTGCATTTTGGTTGTTCCTCAAGCAAAACGGAGCTGTGGTTGGCGGGCTTGCGGCGCAAAGCATTCCGCTGGGGCAGGAAAGTTTTGGGCATTACATCGCCCGTAGCACCAACGGGCAATATAATATCGAAGCTGAGCTTGAGCATGTGGCGCGCCCATTGAATGAGCGGCTCAAAGGCCATCTTGTATACTTGGGCGATTTGCACATAACCGATGCGGCGCGTGGCAAACGGCAGGTCTTGCGCGAATATGTGCGGCTCTGTGTTATCCTGTCAGCGATGACTTGGCCGTCATTTGACTGGGTGTTTGCTCATATTCCTTACCAGCACCGCTCGCTGCAAGACATCTATGGCTTTGCCTCGATCACTCATTCAGCTTTTCGCTGGGGGGCTGAGAGGCCGTTCTTGCGCACCGACGATATGGCGGTGATCTATCACGCCAAGATCGACTTGCTGCACAGCCTACTCATTGACGATCCGGATGAGACGGCAAAAAACAAGCGTAAAGGGTGATCCAGCTTCGTCTGTCACGCCGGCCATGAGCTTGCGGTAGCTGCCGCTTATCTCGGCTCCGTTGTTCTGGGCGACAAATGGCTGGTCAGTCACGGTGTATTTGCTCTGTTTGACTGCCTTATGCGAAATCCGGATCTGCGCGACGTTTTCGGGATCAAACCTAGCGTAATATTCTTTGAGGTCTTGCTGGCGATCAAAGCCCAAAATCTGCGCCGAGAGACTGTGTTTACCAACCGTATATGGCTGGGCCATGATATCGCCTTTTTGGAGCGGGTGATAAAGATCAACCCGGTCTTTGATCCAGTCAAAATCGGTCATGCAAAAGTCGACGTGGACAAGCCAGTCAAGGACATCGTCGATGCTTATGTTTAGCCCTTGATTTGCAAGCGCTTTGGATTGGTCGTTAAACGAGCGTTCAAGCGTCAGCATAACCTGACTGGGGGTCGCGCCTGAGGCATCAGGCGAAAACTGGAAGACAGGTTGCTGGTCGGAAAAGTAGCTCAGTGGCATGTTCAAAGTGCGCGAAAGCTTGTCGATTGTGGCGAAGGGAACGGGCCTTCCTTTGGATATCTGGGCATGCAATGTCGAGTATTTTAATCCCGCAGCCTGACAAGCAGCACGCAGAGTGACTTTTTTAAGTTTACACAGATGTGTAATTTTTTCGGCTATCACGGGTAATTTTCCACATATGTAGATAGATTTTGCTATTTTTTGACAGCGAAGAGCTTGTTGCGCAACCTATGGGATAGGAGAGTGAGTTAACGAGGCTAGGAATTGGTATGCAAGAGCGAGCATCTATCGAGGTTTGGGCGCGGGAGCAGGATCCGGTGCGTCAGAAAGCTCTCGGGCGTAGGCTTCGAGTTGAGCTTTTAGCAAAGGCGGTAACGCAGAGTAAAGTTGCGCTATCTGAATATGGCCTGACACTGAACTGTCCTCCAGGAACTGATCAAGAGTAGTTTCGAAACTGCCTGCGACTTTGATAGCCTCTTCCACAGAAATTGATGCGTGCTCAGACATCATCAAGGCTTCGAGCGTGTCTAAAGGCACACCAGCGGCTTCGGCGATTTGCTCGAGTGTTTTCTCTGATGCAGCCAAGGCGCTCAAAAATGCTATGCGAAACGAGATTCCCATCTGACATATCTGACGGGGTAATACGGCATTTTGAGGGAGTTTTTGCGCCGGAAAGGGCGCCCCCTAACGCCAACGGCGCTAGCAAAACGGCGGGCCTTTGACAGTGACACGGTGCATGAGCCGAGCTTGGCCTTGATAGTCGGCCACGGCGAGGTGCCGCACTCGGCGATTGTCCCAAATCGCGACAGCGCTCTCTGACCAGCGAAACCGGCACATGAACGCGGGCTGCGAAATGTAGCGCTAAAGATAGCCCTAGTAAGGGCGCGCTGTCTTCGGCCGTCCAGCCGTCAAAATGTGTGGTGAAATCGCCGTTCACGAAGATCACCTTGCGCCCGGTTTGCGGGTGGGCGCGACAACTGGGTGCAGGCTGGGCATGGTAACGGCCTTACTCATTTCAGCAGTGTCGAATATCTGTGACGGAGCAAGTGAGCCGTCAGATAGGCGGAGTTTTTCGCCTCTTTGTGCCAAAGCGCAAGAAAAATGGGCGCCCGCGAAGGGCGCCCGAGTTTGAACAGTCAGGGAGGTTGTCTTGGAAACCTTGGTTAGGTTTAGGCCCCGGCAACGCGTGCTTCGGGACGGTATGAGATGTGTTCGGAGGCTTCAAAGCGGCCGCCGCCAAGCTTGCGGATTTTACCTTCGCGCAACAACTGGCCAAACGAGCGCAGCCTGTCTTCTCGCGATGTGTCGGCGTGCTCAGTGCTGTTGAGTTTCGACATCAACTGAGGACGCGAGAAAGCTTCTTGGCCTTCTACAAAGGCCATGTACGAGGCCGCAGCTTCAAGCACTTCGCCCAAGTTATAGGCGCCGACATCATCAATATAATCTGCAAATTCAGCATCTTGCGCTGGCTTCACAATCGTTGGTGTAGAGGCGGCACGCACCCGGCGCGGCTGCACGGGGGCTTCGGGCTTTGGTGTGTCGATCCGTTGCTCAGCGACAAGCTTGAGCGGTGCGACAGGCCGAGCCGTGTGCGCTTTTGCAGCGGGGCGGCGGGGGCGCACAACTGTTTCAAGATCGTCGCGATAGACTTCGGTGTCGCGTCCGTCGGCACCAAGATCACCGCCAACACCGCGCTCTGCTTCGGTTGCTGCTACGGCAGCGCGCAGATGTGCGATGGCATTGCGACGGCCTTTGCCTGTTTCTTCCTGAAGCTGGCTGTTGGTCTCTTGCAGGATGCGGCCCATTTGGGCGTCGGTGTTGTCTGAGAGGCGGGCACTGCGTGGCTCGGCTTCGCCGCCGTCATTGAACAGATTTCCGGCAGTGTCCTCACCGAGGTCAGTTTCAACTTCAACTTCAACTTCGATTTCGGCGACATCGTGCGCGGCTTCTTCGATAGGTTCGGCTTCGACCTCCTCCGCCGCATCAAAGGCTTGGCCTAACTCGGCTTCCACTTCGGCAAGCTCGCGTAGAAGCTCGGCTTCGGCCTGTTCAGAGAGAGAAGTTTCGCTTTCGGCGACTGTTTCACCAGCCTGATCTTCTTCTTCCTCTTCTTCGAGGTAACCATCGGCGATCGCAGCTTCAAAATCGGCCTTCTTCATTTTGATGACGCGGGCACGCAGCGGGTTCGCCGCTGGGGCTGCCTCCGGGCTTACCTGCTGAGCTTCCTGCAGGCTGACCTGTGCTGAGCTTGCGGCGGCGTTATCGCCCTCATCTTCAAAATCATCAGTGTCGGAAGAGGCGTCTTCTGCGCGCATTTCGTTCAAAAGTGCGGTAATGCTATCTTCATCTTCGTCGTCATCAGAAATGCTGATCTCGGCTGCCTCTTGAAGTGCCTCAGGAGCACTGTCCAAAAGCGCGCTGGCATTGCCTTGTGTCGCCAAGAAAGGCTCGGTTGCATCGTCGTCTTGAAGCAGGAGCTCACTTGCGTGCTGGTCTTCAGAGAAATCGCTCGTGTTTTCTGTCTTTGACACAACGTCACGGATGCGTTGCAGTTTGGCTGCGACACTTTCCGGGTCGTGCTGGCGAGTTGTTGGCTCTGAAACGGCTGGCTCTTCTGGTGCAATCTCGGGTGCAGTATCAGGCGTGATTGTGTCTGATGTTGCGGCGACGCTTTCGGCGACGAGGGCAGAGAGGCTGCTCAGGTCGGGCTCGCTGACTGTTTCAGCGACGGGTGCCGCAGGAACAGGTGAGTCAGGAATGGGTGATGCCGAAGCCGGCACTGGTGAAGCCGGGACGGGAGTATCCGGCACAGGTGACGCGGGAACGGGCGAGGCCGGGACCGGCGAGGCCTCGGCTTCGATTTGAGCGGGAGTTGAAGCAACGGGGGCCTCAGACACAGATTCTACTACGGCTTCAACCACAGCTTCGGTCTGAGCCTCAACGGGTGCAACAAATGTTTGCTCGGCTGGTTCGGCAACGCGTGCAGCCGCGGCGGCTTTCGCAGCGACCGGCAATATAGAGTCAGGATCGGCGCGCAGCACATAGGTGTTGTCCTCTCGGTGAGCCGCAACTCGGCGAGAGATTTCGCGCTCTGCAATGCGTGCCAACATCTCGGCATCCGGCGTCGGAGGCTCGGCCCCGAAGTAGCGGTCATCTGCCGCAAGGTCGCGGAAATACTCTGAAATGGCTTTCATCGTGCCAAAAGAATCGTCAAATCCCTCTAACGTGCACGAGAAGGTGCCGTAGGAGACTGTAAGGATCTTATTGTTGTTAACCATGTTATTGCTCGCCACAGAATTTTTTATGTTGCCATAGTTAATGCAGGCTCAGATGGTCGAAAGCTGACCGAATCTAAGAAGTTTAGCGTATCATTTGGTGTCAACAATGTGTTTCGTTTCCTGAATTAGGGTAAAAGCGCCATGAATCCATCCATTGTTCACGCATTAGAACCAGTTTTGCTCGTCGGCGGCGGAAAGCACCGGAAGAAGGGCTTTGCGCGTGCAAAGGTGTTTACCAAGAAAACCGTTGCGGCCGATGGTGGAGCTGATTGGCTTGTTAAGCATAATATCACGCCTGACATGGTTATTGGAGATTTTGATTCAATCTCCTCGAAGGTTCGCTCCAAGTTAAGCCCAACTCGTGCAATCTTGGTTAACGAGCAAGATACCACCGATTTCGAGAAATGCTTGAGCCGGATTGAGGCACCTTTGGTGATCGGAGTTGGCTTTGTTGGAGGGCGGGTTGACCACCAGTTGGCGAGCTATCATGGCCTCATGCGTGCGCCAGACAGGCGCTGTATCTTGGTGGGTCCGAGGGACATTACCTTTCTTGCGCCCCCTGAGCTTTCGCTTGATCTGGCAAGGGGCAGTTTGTTTTCACTCTTCCCGATGGGGGAGATGCGGGCGCGCTCAGCGGGGCTTCGCTGGCCAGTTGATGACGTGATGTTCGCACCGGGGCAGGCCATTGGGACCTCAAACGAAGTGCTCGGGCCTGTCAGCCTGAGCTGCTCCAAACCCGAGATGCTGGTCATTGTGCCGTTGGCTGCGCTGGAGGCTGTTGTGAAAGGGCTTCTTGACGCTGACGCAGGATGGCCCGCTCATAGAGTAGAATAACCAGCCCCGCACCGATGCTGACCGCCATGCCGAGCATGGCAAGCGCGTTGGGCCAATCGTGAAAGATCAGCAGGCCAATGATGGCGGCGATAGGGATCTCGACATATTGGATTGGAGTGACTGTGCTGGAAGGCGCATAGCGCAACGACCATGTCATCAGCAGGTGCGCCAAAGTGCCTAAGGCACCAACGCCAACAAGCAAGAACCACTCAAACCCCGTTGGGTGGGGCCATTCCAGCGCAGGAAGGGGCAAGACTTGCCCTAGGGCGATAACCGGCAAGAGCAGGGCGACGGCCATAAGGCCCGAAGTAAACTGCAGGCCTATCGGGTCGGTCTCGTGGGCGATGCGGCGGGTGATCAGGATGAACACAGAGAAGTTTAGCGCAACCAGCAAAGGCAGGAAGGCGGGCCAGCCAACGCTGACAAAGCTTGGCTGCGCGACCATGAGCGTGCCGACAAAGCCGATGATGCAGGCGATGATGCGCACAGGCCCGACAGCCTCACCGAGCCAAAGCCAGCCCAACAGCAGTGTGAAGAACGGCAAGACGAAGACAATGGCAACCGCGTCAGCCAGCGGAATGTATTTGAGCGCGGTAAACATTAGGCCAATGCCGATGATGTGCAGCACGGTGCGCAGCAAGCAGAACCAGGCTGCGCTAGGCGACAGCCGCCACGGCCGTAGAGACAAAACAATAAAGGGGGTGAGCAGAACCACCTGCACCAAAAAGCGCAGAAACAACATTGGCCCAAGCCCGATAGACTGACCTATCAGTTTTGCGAAGGCATCACCCATGGGGGCAATGACGCAAAAGCCCAGCATAAGGGCGATGCCAAGGAGGGGACGATCAGTGCTCATTAAGGGAGGCTATCGCCGGATATTGTGATTGGCAATTGGGTTGTTCCACCTGCGCGGAAATATTCCTAGGGTTGAAATTCAGGGTGTGTGGAATGGCTTGAGTTGCTGTGAGGCAAGGCGCTCAAGCTTGCGCTCGCGGGTGAACACATAAAGTCCAGAACCAACGATGATCGCGATGCCGACGAGCGTCAGCCCGTCGGGAACATCGGAAAAGATAAAGTACCCAAGGGCGCTGGCCGAGACGATCTCAAGGTATTGCAGCGGGGCGATAGTGGCTGCGGGGGCAAACTTGAGCGCAAGGCTGATGCAGAGGTGCGCGAGAGTTGAAACGACGCCGACGCCGAGTAGGGTGTATACAGCGAGGCCTTGTGGCAAGGTCGGATCAAGAGCGGGATGGCCTGTGCCCTCAAAGGCTGCAAGCAGTGGCAAGATCAGAACGCAGGCAGCGGTGGCCGTGTAGGCTTGCAGGGTGATAGGGCTCATCTGCATGGCCATGCGGCGTGTCATAACCATATAGAGCGCGAAGCAAAGCGCTGTGCCAAGCGGGTAGAGAGCAACAAGTCCAAGCTCGGAAAAGCTCGGCTGGATCACAAGCAGCGCACCAATGAAGCCGACGCCACAGGCGATGAGGCGACGCGGGCCGACGGCTTCTCCCAAAAATATCCCGCCCATCAGTGTGAGAATGAAGGGCTCGACAAAGAAAATAGCAATTGCGTTGGCGAGTGGCATGTCGCGTAAAGCGGCAAAGAACAGCCCAGTTGCAGCCATGATCAGGAAGCCACGTATGAGGTGCAGGCCGATTTCGCGAAGGCCCGGTAGGTGGGCGCGTTTGAGTATTAGAGCGAGAGGCAACAGGAGCAGAAGTTGGATACCAAAGCGAAAGCCCAGGATCTCCATCACCGGGATATTGTCTGGCGTGGCTTTGGCGCAGGCGTCCATGATGGGAGCGATGAGTGCGAAGGCCACCATGAAGGCGATGCCAAGTGTCGTCCGGTTTTGCATGGTGAGCCTGTTCTCGTGAAGTTGCTTTACGTTAGAAGTGGTCAGCCCTGACGCAAAGCACTATCGTTTCGCCTTGGGGCTTAGAGTGCGTGCCGCGGCTCTCAGCAGTTGGGCACATTGACGGCGAGGCCGCCCAGGGAAGTTTCTTTATACTTCTCGCTCATGTCTTGCCCTGTCTGACGCATGGTTTCGATACAGGCATCTAGCGGCACAAGGTGTGTGCCGTCGCCTCTGAGCGCGAGAGAGGCGGCGGATACGGCCTTGATCGCACCAAGCCCGTTACGCTCAATACACGGCACTTGCACGAGGCCTTTGACGGGGTCGCACGTCATCCCGAGGTGGTGTTCCAAAGCGATCTCAGCAGCGTTCTCAACCTGCTCTGGGGTGCCGCCCATGACAGCGCAAAGCCCAGCGGCGGCCATGGCGGCGGCAGAGCCAACCTCTGCTTGGCAGCCTGCTTCGGCACCAGAGATGCTCGCGTTGAACTTGACTAACCCGCCGATGGCGGCGGCGGTGAGCAGGAAGTCTTCCACCTTCGTTTCTGTTGCGCCGGGCACGTGATCAAGCCAGTAGCGGATCACGGCGGGCATAACGCCCGCAGCACCGTTGGTGGGCGCTGTCACAACTTGGCCGCCTGCCGCGTTCTCCTCGTTGACCGCCATAGCGTAGGTGCTCATCCAGTCGTTGATGGTGTGCGGTGCGCTAAGGTTCATCCCGCGTTCCGCCAGCAGGGCGTCATAAATGCCTTTGGCGCGGCGCTTGACGTAAAGCCCGCCAGGCAGCTCTCCTTCAGTGTGCAGCCCGCGTTCGATACAGTCGTTCATCACTTGCCAGAGACGGGCGGAGCCTGTGCGCAGGTTGTCGTGCCCAACGCGCGCGACCTCGTTGGCGCGCTTCATGCTGGCGATGTTCATGCCCGAGGTCTTGGCCATTTGCAGCATCTCGGCAGCTGATTTGAACGGATAGGGGATCGGCGCGCCGTCATCATCGGTCGCTTTGCCTTGGGCAAGCTCGGCTTCTGTGAGCACGAAGCCGCCGCCGATTGAGTAATATGTCTCGCTAAGGGTCACGTCGCCCTGCGCGTCAGTTGCCATCAGCACCATGCCGTTGGCGTGGCCCTCAAGGGCAGGGCCAAAGTCAAACACAAGGTCGTCCTTGGGGCGAAAGGCGAGCGGGGGCAAGTTTGGCGGGGTGACTGTGCCTGTCTTGCGGATCGCGCTCAGCACGGCTTCCGCTTTCTCGTGCTCGTAAGTGTCGGGCAAAAAGCCTGCGAGGCCCAGTATAGTGGCGCGGTCTGTTGCGTGGCCAACACCCGTGAAAGCGAGCGAGCCGTGCAGCGAGGCTTTCAGCCCGTGAAACTCAAATGGTGAGGCGCGCATCGCGTCGAGAAAACGCGCCGCGGCAACCATTGGCCCCATGGTGTGGGACGACGAGGGGCCAACGCCCACTTTGAACATATCAAAAACCGACAGAAACATTAGGTCGCTGATCCTTCTGGAGGGGTGGCATAACGAGGGGTGGTAAACGGTTTGCGGCCAAGGCCTTCGGCGATCGTAGCGGCTTGAGTGCAGGCGCGGGCTTCGATCTGAGACGCTAGAGTGTGCAAATGCGGCGTGTTAGCAAGGGCAAACCACCGTGACCCAGACGCAGGATAGAGCGCCATCCAGCGCAGTAGCGTGACCACGTAGAAATCAAGGATACTCACAGTTGCTGAGCCAAACCAGCTGTGGCGCTCAGCGGCAAGCGTATCAAGCTTCGCAAGATGGGCCGTCAAGCTGGCCTGAAGGCCTTTGCGCAGCGCTGTGCAATTTGCCAGGTCTGGGCCGATGTATTTGTCGGGGTAAAACATCATCCGCAGTTCGGTGTGCAGGGTGTTTGACACAAAGAACAGCCACTTGAGAAAGTCACCGCGCGTAGGGCTTGAGGGCGCTGGGGCCAGTGCTCCGTGGGTGTCTGCGAGCCAGATCAGGATTGCCCCAGTCTCAAAAATGGACCCATTCGGCGTTTCAAGCGTTGGGATCAGCCCGTTAGGGTTGATCGCGAGGTAGCTAGGCGCAGCTTGGGCCTTGGCCGCCCTGTCAACCAGAACGGTTTCATAGGGCACGCCGAGTTCTTCCAGCGTGAGCCGGATGATCAGCGAGGCGTTGTCGGGGGCGTAGTGTAGGCGGTATGTCATGACGCTATTATTAGAGTGTATGAATAGTTTTGCAGCCTCTAAATGCGACACTAGGAATGGCTCGGGCGTAGTTTTCACAGCCTCTGTATTGCCGCCTTTACATCACTGGTTCCAAAACGGCTTGAACTTACTGAGGGCCCCATGCAAAATGTTTGTGAGGCATATTTCCAGCAAAGGGTTTTTCTGATGAAGGCATTCGTAGGGTTGGTTTTTTTTGGTGTTTTAGCGGCGCTTCCGGTTGGTGCAGAAACCAGCGGTGAGGGGCTGACGCAAAGAGATATTGAGCGCATCAAAGCAGACCCGCCGCGCGCCAAGCGATCATATATGAGCTATGCGCTTGAGCTTGAGCCAAGTGGCGTGATCGGTGGCCAAACCCTTGAAATGGAACGCGCACGCGGGCAGGCTAGGTGGCGTGCGCAGTTTTACCAAGAGGCCTTTTCTTATGACACGGATGCTGATGGCAAGGTCTCTCTGCTTGAGGCCAAAGCAGCTGCCGCGCGTGCCGCATCGGGAGATACTTCGCGCTTAAGGGCGACTGAACTGTTGAAGCAGGCCGATGCCAATGAAGATGGTATTGTAGAGTTTTCCGAGGTGCATACCTTTGCTGTGAAGAGTTTACGTGAAAACAATTCAAATTCGCGCAGTATTGTCCGTATTGGGAAACTTCTGAGTATGGATATGAACAGCGATGGCAAAACGGAGTTGAGTGAGATCATCGGTTTCATCGACAAAATTGCCGCCAGTGACGACTAGCGCGGTTCAGAACCCAAAACGACGGGCGAGGGGCGGAGAACGAACGGCAACTATGCTGATCGCCTCTTTAAGATGCACTAAGATGCACTGAGGTTGCTTAAGTTCTCGGTGTGCTATTTCAAACTTCTAGGAGCGTTTTCGGTGAGGAAACTTATTTTGGCGGTTCTTATGGCGTCGGTGCCCGTTGTGGGGAGTTCTGATGTGACCTTCGCGCCTTCACTGATTGCTCGTTCGGAAAAAAACCAGCTTGACCGCTTGAAAACGCTGCTCGCCAGTAACCCGGCCCAAAGCAAACACCAATATGTGCGGGCTCTTATGATGCTTTCGAGAGATGGCTTCCTAACGCAAGACATGATCAAACTGGCTGCGGAACGGCAGCTAGCGCAAAGGCGCGCTGGACTTTTGTATGCAGTTTACCAGAATGATCTGGATGGCGACGGCATTGTCACGCTTCAAGAGTTAGAAACGCAGAACAAGGCTGTCCAAAAGAACCGCCGCAATGTTGATGAGGTGATGATCTTTTACAGCTACGACCTCAATGAGGATGATGTGCTGAGTTTTCATGAGGTGTTGTCTTATGCGAGCAAGGAAAGCAAAGCTAAGAATGGTTTGGCAAAGCGGGCAAATCTGCAGCACAGAATGCTGATGAGTATGGACATGAACGAGGATGGCGTAGTCACTATTCCGGAAGTTTTGGGCTACATTGATGCTGCTGCGAAAGACGCGGAGACGGCCAAGGCCAAGAAGGCGCAGGGCATGGTTCCCACAATGGTTGAGGAATAGCTTTACAGCCGCGCCAAAACCCTCTCGCACCTTGCGGCCAAATTTGTAGCGGCCAAGAGGGCACACCGGATAAATGAAAGCACCTGCGCTGTTTTCCCCCTTTAAGCGGCGGCGAGACTGCTTAAGTTGTGTGCGAGGTATTTCAGACATTTAGGAGATTGCTTGATGAAGACTCTTGTTTTAGCGGCCGCGCTTGTTGTGGCGCCTGTTTTGGCGAATGCGGATGTGACGTTTGCGCCAGCCTCGTTCACTCCTGAAGCCCAGCTTGAGCGGATGAAAACACAGCTCACCAAGCGACCGAGCCAAAGCAAGCGCCAATATGTGGCAGCCCTGATGGCGCTCTCAGGCGAAGGCTACGCGACACAAGACATGGTTGATGCAGCCGCAAAGCGGCAGTTGGCGCAAAGGCGCGCGATGCTTCTGAGCACGGTTTACCAGAATGATCTCGACGGTGACGGCATTGTCACGCGAGAAGAGATCGAAACGGGGAACAAAGCGGCCCGCATCAACCGTCGCAATGTTGATGCGGTGATGATCCTGTATAGCCACGACCTTGATGAGGACGGCGCGCTGAGCTTTCATGAGGTGTTGTCATATGCGAGCAAGGAAAGCAAAGCCAAGAATAGCAGGGCAGACCTGCAGCATCAAATGCTGATGGGGATGGATATGAACGCTGACGGGCAAGTCACCATTCCTGAGGTGATGGGCTACATTGATGCGGCTGTTCAGGAGGCTGAAACAGCGAAGGCCCAAAAGGCGCAGGGCATGGTGCCCAAGGTTGTTGACGAATAGCGGCGCTGCACGCTTAAAACCCTCTCGCACCTTGCGGCCAAATTCCCTATACAGCGGCAGGGGACATTACACGAGGCTGCCATGACCGGAGAACTTTCACCGATTGATAAGGCTAAATTCGTGGCCGCCAAGCGGGCTGCCGAGTTTGTCGAAGACGGCATGCGCGTGGGCCTTGGCACGGGCAGCACGGCCGCGTGGCTGGTGCGCTGTCTTGGTGACATGGTCGAAAAAGACGGCCTCAAGATAAAGGGCGTGCCGACAAGTGCGCGCACCGCTGAGCTGGCCCGCGATGTGGGCATTGATGTGATCAGCCTTGATGAGGCCAAGTGGCTTGATCTGACGATCGACGGCGCTGACGAGTTTGACGGCGAGCTAAACCTGATCAAAGGCGGCGGTGGCGCTTTGCTGCAAGAGAAGATCGTCGCGACAGCCTCAGACCAGATGGTTGTGATCGCCGATCTGGGCAAACAGGTTGAGCGCTTGGGCGCGTTCCCTCTGCCAGTTGAGATTATCCCATTTGGCTGGCAAACCACCAAAACCATCATCGAAGAAGCTCTGGTGAGCATGGATGTGTTGGGCCGCAACACCACGTTGCGGATGAACGGCTCGGTGCCCTACATCACCGATGAGGGCAATCACATACTTGACCTGCACCTGGGCCGGATTGGCAATGCGCGCCAGATGAGCTTTGTGCTCAATCAAGTGCCTGGTGTGGTTGAAAATGGGCTGTTCATAGACATCTGTGATCAGGTCGTGATCGGCCACGGCGACGGCCGCGTAGAGATCCGCGATATCAACGCAGGCACTGTTGAGGTCGATCGGCTGGACTTTGTGGAAGATGACAACTTGTTTACGGATTTGATGGATTGAAGGACCTGACTATGAGCTTTGACTACGATCTTTTCGTCATTGGCGGCGGCTCGGGCGGTGTGCGGGCTGCACGTGTAGCCGCTCAGGGTGGTGCAAAAGTGGCTCTGGCTGAGGAAGACCGCTACGGCGGCACCTGCGTTATTCGTGGTTGTGTGCCCAAGAAGCTGATGGTGTTCGCCAGCGAGTTCCCAAACGCGATTGCCGATGCGGCGGCGTATGGCTGGACAGTGCATGCGGGCGGCTTTGACTGGAGCGTGTTCAAAGCCAAGCTTGATGCGGAGCTTGACCGTTTGGAAAACGTTTACCGCGGCATTCTAAAGAACAACGGCGTTGAGACTTATGACATGCGGGCCCGCGTTGTTGGCGCGCATGAGGTTGAGCTGTCAGACGGCACGCGCAAAAGCGCCAAGCACATTTTGCTGGCAATGGGCGGGCAGCCTGTGAAGCCCGAGCAGCCCGGAGCCGAGCTTGGCATCACGTCAAACGACATTTTCCACCTGCCAGAGCTGCCCAAGTCGATGCTGATCGTCGGCGGTGGCTACATTGCTTGCGAGTTTGCCGGCATTCTCAACGGTCTGGGCGTGGACGTTACGCAGTATTACCGCGGTGCGCAGATCTTGCGCGGCTTTGACGGCGAAGCGCGCGGGCTTGTGTCTGACGAGATGATCCAGAATGGTGTGAAGCTACATCTCGGCACCAATGTGCTGTCGATGGAGAAGGTTGAAGGCGGCATTGAAGTGAAGGCAACCAACGGCGAGACGCAGGTGTTTGAGCATGTGATGTTTGCCACGGGCCGCGCGCCCAACACCGAGGGCATGGGGCTGGAAGAGGTTGGCGTAAAGCTGGGCCGTAAGGGCGAAGTGCTGGTTGACGACTATTCCCAGACGCAGGTGCCAAGCATCTATGCGGTGGGCGATGTGACAGACCGCGTGAACCTGACGCCAGTGGCGATCCGCGAAGGCATGGCCTTTGTTGAGACAGTGTTTAACGGCAACCCGACCAAGCCTGACCACGCGCTTATTCCGACAGCTATTTTTACCCAGCCCGAGATGGGCACAGTCGGCCTCAGCGAAGAAGATGCGCGCGAGCAGGAGCCTGTCGAGGTGTACTGCACGTCGTTCAAGCCGATGCAGCAGAGCTTTGCGGGACGCGGCGACCGTGTGCTGATGAAGCTGGTTGTGTCGCAAGCAAGCCGCAAGGTGCTTGGCTGTCATATCGTGGCGCCGGGGGCGGGCGAAATGATCCAGCTTGCAGGCATCGCCGTAAAGATGGGCGCGACCAAGGAAGACTTTGACCGCACGGTTGCCGTGCACCCGACAATGAGCGAAGAACTCGTGACAATGAAAGAGCCAGTCCGTAAGGGTTGAAACTTACGCATTGGCACACAAGATTAGACATAACGTCTAGAGACATCATAAAGAGAGGAATGCTTTAAATGGCAGGCAATTCTGGCGGCCCATGGGGCGGCGGCGGAAACAATGGCGGAGATGATCACGAAGAGCGTGATGAGCGACCACAAGGTGGGCGCAACAACGGCGGTGAGCCGCAGATCCCCGAGATTGATGAGCTGATGAAAAAAGGCCAAGAGCAGCTGCGCGTCCTGATGGGCGGTCGTGGCGGCGGCAGTGGTAAAGGCGGCGGCAAAGGTGGCAACAACGGGCAAGGGCCTGTCGGGCCGGGCCTCAACCGTGGCACTATCGGCCTTGCTGTGTTGGTGGCGATCGGCCTTTGGCTGTTTCAGAGCTTTTACACAGTCAAGCCGGAAGAGCAGTCAGTTGAGCTGTTTCTCGGCGAGTGCAACAGCCCTTGCGTTGGCAACCCCGGCCTTAACTTCGCGCCATGGCCTGTCGTGACTTACGAAGTTGTTCCGGTAACGCGCGAAAAAATCGAAGACATCGGTGGCGGCACCGGCTCGGAAGCAGGCTTGATGCAGACGGGCGACGAGAACATCGTCGACATCGACTTCCAAGTTGTTTGGAACATCAACAACGCCGAGGAATTCCTGTTTAACCTGCGTGATCCG
This sequence comes from Lentibacter sp., assembly GCA_016744435.1. Lineage (GTDB taxonomy): Bacteria > Pseudomonadota > Alphaproteobacteria > Rhodobacterales > Rhodobacteraceae > Lentibacter. Next base: position 42,333 of record JADGEJ010000012.1, read on the forward strand.
AAAGCAACGATCCGCGCAGTTTCGGAATCAGCGATGCGTGAGATTATCGCGCAAAGCGAGCTCGCGCCTATCCTCAACCGTGACCGTGGGAGCATCGAGCAGCAGCTTGAAACGCTCGTGCAGTCGACGCTCGACAGCTACAACAGTGGCGTGACGATTGTGCGTGCCAACTTTGACAAGGCCGACCCGCCCGCTGAAGTTATCAACAGCTTCTTTGCTGTGCAGTCAGCCGCTCAGGAACGTGACAAACTTGAAAAGCTAGCCGACGCCTATGCGAACAAAGTCCTCGCGGCGGCACGTGGTGAAGCGGCTCAGGTTCTGGAAGAAGCCGAAGGCTACCGCGCAAGTGTGGTCAACCAAGCCGAAGGTGAAGCCAGCCGCTTTACGGCGGTTTTGGTCGAGTACCAGAAAGCGCCAGACGTGACGCGCAAGCGCCTTTACCTTGAGATGATGGAAGATGTCCTTGGTGACGTCGACAAGATCATCCTTGGAGGCGAAGAGGGCGGACAAGGCGTTGTGCCATACCTGCCGCTCAACGAGCTGCGCAAAAACCAAGCCGGAGGGAACAACTGATGCGGACTTCTACATATATCCTGCCAGTGATTGTTCTGGCGATTGCGGCGATCTTGTCGTCAGTGTTTATTGTGGACGAGCGCGAAAAAGCGCTGGTGCTGCAGTTTGGTAAGGTTGTCGACGTCATTGACGAGCCGGGCCTCGCGTTCAAGATCCCGCTGATGCAGGAAGTTGTGCGCTATGACGACCGTATCTTGAGCCGCGATGTGACGCAGTTTCAAGTTACCCCGTCTGATGACCGCCGTCTCGAAGTCAACGCCTTTGCACGCTACCGTATCGCCGATGTCGAGCGGTTCCGCCAAGCGACGGCTGCGGGGGGTGATGACGCGATCGACGTGGCAGGCCGCCGGCTTGACAGTATCTTGCGCTCGAAAACCCGCGAAGTCTTGGGCTCGGTCACATCAAACGACATTCTCTCGTCTGATCGTGCCGCGCTGATGCTGCGGATTCGCAACGGTGCTATCTCTGACGCGCGTGCGCTGGGCCTCGACATTATCGACGTGCGCCTCAAGCGGACAGACTTGCCCGATGCCAACCTCGCGGCCACATTCGGCCGGATGCAGGCCGAGCGCGAGCGTGAAGCCGCAGACGAGATTGCCCGTGGTAACGAGGCCGCGCAACGTGTGCGTGCTCTGGCCAACAGAACGCAGGTCGAGATCGTGTCTGACGCCAAGCGTAAGGCCGAGATCACCCGTGGTGAGGCTGACGCCAAGCGCAACGCTATCTTTGCGGAAGCCTTTGGGGCGGACGAGGAGTTCTTTGAATTCTACCGCTCGCTCAACGCCTACCGTGGCGCTCTTAAAGGCAAAAACACCAGCATGGTGATGTCGCCTGATAGTGAGTTCTTTAACTATCTGAAGAGCGACAGCGGTAAGTGATCTGGGCCAATGCCCTTTTGGCCCTCGGGCTTGTATTACTCTTGGAGGGGCTGGTCTATGTGCTGGCCCCTTCGCTTGTTGAACAGCTCTTGCAAGCGCTGCGCGACATTCCGGTTGAGGCGCGCCGGATGGTTGGCGCTTTGGCTGCGGTTTTAGGCCTTTTGCTCGTCTATGGGGCAAAGGCGTTGGGCGCATAGGCAGATAAAAGCCTAAAAAGCGTCTGTTCACGCGCGGTTTACCTAAAAGTGCGCAGACTGGTAGTTGCTATGTTCTGCATCAAGGTTACATTCAAATCAGCAACTCGGGGCAACTCGGGCATCTCACGAGATGAAGGAGTATCGGTGTGAGCAGACAAGTGATTGCCAGAACGGCAAGCTATTTTGAGGTTTCAGGCGCGGTTCGCGGGCTTTGGCTTGCGGCTTTGGCCATTGGCTTGGTCTTGGCGCAGGCGATTGCGGCCAATGCGCGGCCTGACAGCTTTGCAGATCTGGCAGACAGTGTCAGCCCCGCCGTGGTGAACATCACCACGACAACAATGGTCGCTCGCGGCACTGGCCCAGGTGCTATCGTGCCGGAGGGCAGCCCGTTTGAAGACTTTTTCCGCGAATTCCAAGACCGCAACAACGATGGTGATCGTCCGAAGCGCTCATCTGCGCTAGGGTCGGGCTTTGTGATCTCGGAAGATGGTTACATCGTCACCAACAACCACGTGATTGAAGGCGCAGATGAGATAATCATTGAGTTCTTCTCGGGCGAAGAGCTTGAAGCCAAACTGGTGGGCACTGACAAGAAAACCGATATAGCGTTGCTCAAAGTGACGAGTGAAAAGCCACTGCCCTTCGTTCCATTCGGCGATTCCGATATCGCGCGGGTTGGTGACTGGGTGATGGCTGTTGGCAACCCGTTGGGGCAGGGCTTCTCTGTCAGCGCGGGCATTGTGAGCCAGCGTAACCGCGCCCTTCAAGGTGCTTATGACGACTACATCCAGACCGACGCTGCGATCAATCGAGGCAACTCGGGCGGGCCGTTGTTTAACATGGATGGTGAAGTTGTCGGTGTGAACACGGCGATTTTGAGCCCCAATGGCGGCTCTATCGGCATTGGCTTTTCGATGGCCTCAAATGTGGTTGTGCGGGTTGTCGACCAACTGCGCGAATTCGGCGAAACTCGCCGTGGCTGGCTTGGCGTGCGCATTCAGGATGTGACCGACGATGTCGCGGAAGCCATTGGTCTTGAAGAGACTGCTGGCGCCATGGTGACAGACGTGCCCGAGGGCCCCGCCAAAGTTGCGGGAATGGTTGCCGGTGATGTGATTGTGAGCTTTGATGGAGTCGAGGTTGGCGACACGCGTGGGCTTGTGCGCCAAGTTGGCAACGCTGATGTCGGCAAGACCGTGCGCATCGTAGTGTTCCGCGAAGGTAAAACGCAGACACTAAAAGTCACGCTTGGGCGCCGCGAGGAAGCCGAAGCCGCTGTGCCTGTGGCGCAAACCGATGAGGCTCCCGCTGATAAACCAACAACTGCCGAGATGTTCGGGTTGAGCCTTTCGCCGATCACAGAGGAGTTGCGGGCTCAGCTGGAACTTGATGCAGACGCGACAGGCCTTGTTGTGACCGATGTGAACGAAGCCTCTGATGCCTTTGATAAAGGTCTGCGCGCGGGTGATGTTATCACGGAAGCGGGCCAGCAAAAGCTAGGCAGTGCGGCGGACCTGAACAAGCAGGTTGCACAGGCCAAAGAGGCAGGACGCAAGTCGCTCTTGCTCTTGGTGCGCCGCGCCGGTGAACCACGGTTTGTTGCTATTACGTTGGAGTAGGTCGAAGCCAGTCAATCAAAGAAACGGCCGCTCTTTCGGGCGGCCGTTTGCGTCTGAAAGGAGTTATTAGCGCTTGGGGTTAGTTGTGCGCACGTTTGTTCAGAGCGACGGTGCCAAGCGCCATGTCGGAGAGCCCTTGGCCACGCTGTGTTGAGGCCATCATCACCACAGACGCTATTTGCAGCAGCGGAAATGCGAAGGAGAGAGTATAGCCGATCGTGTGCAAGAGGGCTTCTCCGCTGTTCAACCGATGGCCTTGAGCATTGCGCAGTTCGATTGCTGTGAGGCGCATTCCGAGTGTCGCAGCACCGTTTGAAAGGGTGATAACACGGTAAGCGAAGCTCACAAAGAATGTCAGTAGGGGCAGGAAAAACAGGCCAGTGAAAGCGGTGAACGGCACGATGACGATTACGATCAACACGATCAGGATAGTGTCGATCACCCAGGAAATAAGCCGCTTAAGTGGTACATCCGCGTAAAACTCGGGCTGAAAATGGGGGTCGGGCAGGGCCCAGTCTTCACGTGTCATGGCTGTCCTCGACTAAAACTGGCCTGCCCCTGCCGTAGCGGGAGCAAGCCGTGGGGGAAAGACTTAAGCGTCTTCTTTTTCGTCTTCTTTGGCAGCGGCATTGGCGCGCTCATCCATAAAGTCGTCAAACTCTGCCTTGTCTTTTGCATCGCGAAGGCGCTGCAAGAAAGCTTCAAAGTTATCTTGCTCTTCCTCGAGGCGGCGGAGAGTTTCGTCTTTGTAAGCATCAAAGGCGTTGTTGCCGGACGAGCGCATTGCTGAAAACTTCATGTGAACATGGCTGCCGCGTTGGCGGCGGTGGCTGCAAGATTTTCCGAACATGCGTTTACTCCAGATCATGTAAAAGAGAAGGGCGAGGCCAACAGGCCAGACGAAGATGAAGCCGAGCACCATGGCGGCGATCCAGGCACCTTTGCCTTTTTCGTCAAGCCACGCCTCCGAGCGGGAGAGCCAGCCTTGTGTCGGGGCGTTGATGGTGGCGGTTGTCATGTAGTTCTCCTTTGTTTTTGGTTTCGAGTTGATGTGAATGCCTTTCACATTACCAATGTTGGGGGAGTCGCTCAGAATTTCAAGAGTGCATGTAAATCTTTTTTACATTGCTTTTGTTGTTGTAGCGCTGTAGCGCGTCACCAATATCTGCAGTAAATGACACCAAGAATTGCAGCAAAGCGTTTTTGTGGTGTCGGACGCCGATTAAACAGGCGGCAACACGAAGCCATTAAACACCTTGTTAAGGGTAGCTTTAACGACAAACGGCGACCCAAAGGCTGTGTAACATCAACACAGATCGCTTGAGCCTCAACAAAGCCGTTATTCTATATCATCGTCCAAAATTCCTGCATGATTGACAATTTGAGCCACACCAAAAATTGCCATAGCAGCCGCAACGCCACAAAGTACCGCGTAGATGAATGTAAAGAATGCCAAAGCAGAAAGCGCCCAATGCTGGTAGGCAAGAAGTAAGATTGCCAAGATCAACCCAACAAACTCCACAACAACAAAGTGGATGATCGCAGCGGATGTTTTCATCAGCAAGGAATCTGCGGCTCCTTGGTTGCGCATCAACTTGAGCACCAGATCATTTGATAGAGCGAGGAGGATCGCCAAAGTAGCTAAGGAAAATGAGAGCAGGGCGGGCAGTACTGAAAAGCTCAAAGTCACCCATGAGTAGCTCCCCTCATCATCAGTACGCAGCCAAAGTGGAAGTGAAATAGACCAAATAGCTACCGCAAACAGGAAATAGTCGGATGAAAACAAAGCTGCCCATCCTCCATATGCTTCGACGCGTGCGAAACCATGTGAAAAGCATGGTAACAACAGCCAAAATCAGGCTCAGCGTTACGGTCAAGTCAAATCAAATTCAAAGTTCACTTGTGATCGCCCTTCCATGCGGCCAATGCGGCATTTTCTGCGGGCTCAAGCGCGCGTTATAAATCCTGCAACACCTCATGAGCGATTGACGGCAGCCCAGCTCCAGCGCATTCTTTCGAGCATGAATTTTGCACAGAAAATCACACGCCTTCCACGGCCGTATGACAAGGCTCGTGGAGCAGATGCTTTCGGGCTTTTCCCTGAGTTGAATGGTGAGATGGCAGACCTTGTCGCCGGAGCGGGCGGGTGCAGCCCCTACCTAAGCGGCCTCATGGAGAAAGAGCGCGATTGGCTGGTACAGGCGTTCGAAACACATGAAACCGCGCTTGCAGATGAGTACGCGCGGCTGCGCCGCACCAGCGCCGCCGAATTGCCTGATGCCCTGCGACAGGGTAAGCGCCGTGTAGCGCTCCTTTCAGGGTTGGCGGATCTTGCGGGGGTTTGGAGCCTTGAGGAAGTGACTGGCGCGCTCACCGATTTTGCAGATCTCGCCGTCACGCTCGCCCTGCAAGCCACAGTCGGCGCCGAAATAGCCAGGGGCAAACTGCCGGGCGCAGACCCCGATGATGTTGCGCAAGCTGGGGGGATGTTTGCCCTTGCGATGGGCAAAATGGGTGCACATGAGCTGAACTATAGCTCAGACATTGACTTGATTTGCATGTTTGACGAGACACGCTTTGCGCCTGATGATTTCCACGATGCCCGCGCCAGTTTTGTGCGTGCAACACGACGCATGAGTGCCATGCTGAGTGAGCTCACAGCGGAAGGATATGTTTTCCGCACTGATCTGCGGTTGCGCCCAGACCCTGCCGTAACGCCTGTTTGCATCGCGGCTGAAGCGGCTGAGCGCTACTATGAAAGCCTCGGACGCACATGGGAGCGGGCGGCTTATATCAAGGCGCGTACTGCGGCGGGCGACATTGCTGCTGGCGATCGGTTTTTGAAAACGCTAACGCCGTTTGTATGGCGCAAGCACCTCGATTTTGCAGCCATCCAAGACGCCCACGACATGCGCCTGCGCATCCGCGAGCACAAAGGGCTGGGAGGCAAGTTTGCGTTGCCAGGCCACAACATGAAGCTCGGGCGCGGGGGCATTCGCGAGATCGAGTTTTTCACCCAAACTCGACAGTTGATCGCGGGTGGGCGCGACGCGGGCCTGCGCGACCGGCGCACTGTGCCTGCGCTGGCTTTGCTGGCCGAGGCTGGTTGGGTGCCGCAGGCCACGGCCGAGACATTGAGCGCGCACTACCGAGCGCACCGCGAAGTCGAGCACCGCGTGCAGATGATCAATGATGCGCAGACACATTTGTTACCCAATACCAAAGAAGGAATGGCGCAACTCGCAGCGTTCATGGGCGAAGACTTGCGTGATCTGGAAGCAAAAATTTCTGAACGGCTTAGCGAAGTACACACGCTCACTGAGGGCTTTTTTGCAGCCGAATCCGAGCCGCAAAGTGAAGTTGTGACGGGGCTGGATAATGATGTTATCAGCCGTTGGCACACTTATGCAGCGTTGCGCTCTGAGCGGGGCACGGCGATCTTTGAGCGGCTAAAACCAGACATTTTACTGCGATTGTCAAAAGCCAGTGATCCGCATAGCGCCCTTTTGGCATTTGACGGGTTCTTGTCGGGGTTGCCAGCAGGAGTGCAGCTGTTCTCACTGTTTGAGGCCAACCCACAACTCGTCGATTTACTTGTTGATATTGTCAGCACCGCGCCGGAACTCGCAGCGTTTCTGGCGCGAAACTCTTCTGTTTTTGATGCGGTTATCGGCGGTGATTTCTGGGCAGACTGGCCGGGAATGGAAGCTTTGAGCGCGGATTTGGCTGGGTTGCTCGCAGCCGAGCCGGACTATGAGCGCAAACTTGATCTCACCCGTCGGTGGGCCAAGGAATGGCACTTTGGCATTGGCGTGCACTTTTTGCGTGGGTTGATTACGGCAAAGCAGGCAGGGCGGCACTATAGTGACCTTGCCGAAGCTACACTGCGCGCGCTGTTTCCTGAAGTGCAGGCACATTTTGCTGCCAAACACGGGCCGCCGCCGGGGACAGGCGCAATGGTGCTTGGCATGGGCTCGCTCGGCGCGCGGCGGCTGACGTCGACGTCCGATCTCGACATTATCGCGATCTACGATCCGCTTGAGGATGAGATGTCTGAGGGGAAACGGCCTTTGGGAGCGAGGGTTTACTATGCGCGTTTAACGCAGGCTTTGGTGACAGCTCTCAGTGCTCCGATGGCACAGGGCAAGCTATATGAGGCAGATATGCGCTTGCGCCCGTCGGGCAACCAGGGCCCGGTTGCCACAAGTTGGCGCGCCTTTTGCGACTATCAGACGAGCGAAGCGTGGCTTTGGGAACATCTTGCTCTGGCACGAGCCCGGCCTGTTTGTGGCGTCGAAAGCCTGGGCGAAGACTTTGTAGCCTTTCGCGCCAAACTCTTGACGGACAAGGGCGCCGACCGTGAGAGAACGCGCCATGGTGTCGATGAGATGCGCGGAAAGATCGCTGCTGCCAAGGCTCCGACAAGCCTTTGGGATGCCAAGATCGGCCCGGGCCGCATGCAAGACATTGAGCTTTTTGCACAAAGCGGCGTGCTTGGAGCGGGAGAGGGCGGAACCAGCATTGATCATGGCTTTCAAGGCCTGGTGAGCGCGGGGCTCATCAGCACGCATGAAGCCGAAACGTTGAGCAAGACATATGAATTGCTCTGGCAACTCAACTTGACCACACGCTTCTTGAGCGACAAGCCGTTTAATCCTGAAACGGCGGGAGAAGGCGCAATCCAGTTGTTGTTGCGCGAAACCGGCATGGTTGACGTGAAAACGCTTGCCCGAACGCTTGAAACCCGCATTGATGAAGCGCGTGCTCTCATCGAGAGAGTGATTAGACTGCAAGCGGAGGCCTGAATGAAGGGCGATATCTATGATCCTAAAGCTTTGGTGCGTGAGGCCTACAATATTGAGGGCATCACAGCGTCTGAGTGCCGGACCGTCTTTTTCGATTGGGCGCTGAGCTTGCCAGACGAACTCGATGTTCGCACAACGATTGCGCTGCTCTTAGAGCGCCATGGTGTTGACGGCCACCCGATGAACCAAGTGCTAAAAGACGGCCTTCAAAAAATGACATCTCCACGCAGGCGTGGTGGCTGGCAAGGCCGTCGAAAGTCTTAACTAATTGAAATGTATTATTAATGTTTGGTTCTCTGCGCGAAATAGTTGCAGGGATCAAACAGGGCGGCACGCTATTACCTACAAGTTGCCTAAAAGTTGTCTCATTCTGCGGCCATTCTCCTTGCAGAGCAGTCAGGGGTGAAAGCCCGAAAATAAGGGCAAAAGCCCAGAGGAGAGCAGACATGAAGATGATTAAAGCAGCAATGATCGCCGTTTTGGGCTTTTCCGTATCCGGATGCGCGAGTTTGGATGTGGCCACCCGCAACGCTTCGTTCGCGGCCCCGCAGAAAAGCCAGACTCTAAACCAGCTTGTCGGAGTTTCTGAAGTTAAAGTGAACGTCTCACGGGAGCTGCGCGTTTCAGAAGCCGCACTATTTTACCCAGTGGCCGACATTGTCTGGCGCGGTGAAGAGCGTGGCGACCGCTACGAACAGGTATCAGCAATCTTTCAAGAGGGTGCAACAAGAGCGGGCTCTACCTTGACAGGCGAAGCGAAAGCGCGCCTTGAGATTGACGTTTTGCGCTTTCACGCCATGACAGACAAAGCCCGTTACACGGTTGGCGGAACACATTCAATCAGCTTCGTGATGAGCCTGAAAGACCCAGAAACTGGCGTTGATCTGATCGCGCCGCGCAAGATCAAGGCTGACCTTAAGGGCTACGGCGGCCAAGACGCGCTTGCCGCTGATGCCCGCGGTGAGACACAGAAGATCCGCATCACGCAGCACTTGGCCAACGTCATTCGCGCCGAGATCGCGGGTGGGGTAGCCGTTGAGGCGCCTGTGGTCGCGCGCAACGCCATCGCACTTCCGGCAAGTGCTGGAACAGGTATCATCTACTAAGGCTTTCAAAGCCAACACAAACTGTTGTAAGGGGGCTGTATGACACAGTCCCCTTATCCCGTTATTCGCCTCAAGCCAAAGGCCGACGCCCGCAAGATCCGCTTTGGAGCGCCTTGGGTGTTTGACAACGAGCTTGTCCTTGACCGCCGCACAAAGAGCATCACTGCAGGTAGCGTCGTGCTGCTTGAAGACAATGACCATGCTCCATTGGGCCTTGTTGGGTTTAACGCAGCCTCGCGTATTGCCGGGCGGATGCTTGACCGTGATGTGAACGCGCAAATTGACGTGACATGGTTTCTGGCTCGCCTAGAGCGCGCCTTGGCCCTGCGTGAGCGGCTCTATGCAGAGCCTTTTTACCGCCTCGTGCATGCCGAATCTGATGGGCTGCCGGGCGTGATTGTTGACAGGTTCGGTGACACGCTCGTCTTGCAGCCCAACGCGGCATGGGCCGAGGCCAACCTGGCGGCGCTGACCGAAGCTTTGGCTAGCTTGCCCGGAGTGACAACCGTGTTGAAAAACGCCTCTGGCCGCGCGCGCAGCCTCGAAGGGCTCGACGATGTGAGCGGAGTCCTTGCAGGCGCGGCGCCAGACGGGCCTTTGCCTGTTCTGATGAATGGCGCGACCTATATGGCAGACCTCACAGGTGGCCAGAAAACCGGTATTTTCTTTGACCAGCGCGACAACCAAGCCTTTGCGGCGCGGCTTGCAGGCGGGGCCGATGTGCTTGATGTGTTTAGCCATGTTGGCGGCTTTGCTTTGGCGGCCCTCGCGGGTGGCGCTAAGTCTGCCCTAGCGGTTGATGGCTCTGCTCCAGCGCTCGAGTTGGCGACGCAGGGAGCCGCGGTCAGCGGTGTGGCTGCGCAGTTTGAAACGCTTTGCGGCGATGCTTTTGACACGCTCGCAGCTCTCGGCCGTGAAGGGCGCAAATTTGATGTTGTGATCTGCGACCCACCCGCATTTGCCCCCTCCAAGAAGGCTCTCGACGCAGGCTTGCGGGCTTATGAACGGATCGCGAAACTTGCTGCCCCTTTGGTGAACGAGGGCGGCTACCTTGGGCTTTGTTCTTGCTCGCATGCGGCAGATTTGGCGAAGTTCCGCGCAGCCTCATCGCGTGGTATTGGCCGGGCCGGGCGCACATCCCAGCTCATTCACACGGGCTTTGCAGGGCCAGACCACCCCTTGATGCCGCAACTCGCGGAAAGCGGATACCTCAAAGCGCTGTTTTACCGTCTTTGAAGATCCTGCTCGACACCTGCGTGCTTTACCCGACTGTGATGCGCGAGATGCTTTTGGGTGTGGCCAACGAAGGCGCGTTTGAACCGCTTTGGTCTGCCGCGATCGAGGGCGAATGGGCGCATACAGCCGAGAAGCACCACAGCGGCGGGGGTGCCTTTGCCGAGGGTGAAATTGCATTGTTGAATGCACGGTGGCCGCGTGCGCGCATACGCTATGGCGCAGCATTGGAGACGCGCCTTTGGTTGCCAGATCCGGGGGATATTCACGTGTTGGCCGCCGCTGTTGCAGGTTCAGCAGACGTAATTATCACTTTGAATAAAAAGGATTTTCCTGCGCAGGTTCTGGCCGAAGAGGGCTTGAGCCGTTCTGACCCTGATAGCTATCTGCGCGGGCTTTGGGCGGCTGAGCCTGACTTGGTAGCGGGCGTAGCTCTACAGGTTCTGGCAAAGGCGCGCGAACTCTCCGGAGAAGACTGGAACATGCGCGCATTACTAAAGAAAGCCCGCTTGCCGCGCCTCGCAAAAGCGCTTGATGGCCTCGGTTAGGCTTTGTCCCAGCGTGCTTCTAGCTGACGGATGGCGGCAATACGCTCAGATGTTTTGGGGTGGCTCAAAAGCCATGCGGCTGGTTTGCCCGCAACTGCTCCTGTGAGCGTCTCGAGTTTTTCAAACAAGGCTATCTGTGGCGCAACGCCATAGCCGGCTTTTGTTAGGAGAGCAGCAGCATATTCATCGGCCTCATATTCGTCAGAGCGAGACAGGCGGGCGGCGAGTAGGTTGGAAGCCATGCCCGCCACCCAAGGCCCGACGCCGGGCAAAAACCGTGAAAGCACCGCACCAAGCGCCATGCGCAGCGCGTTTTGGCCAGAAAAGTCGATCATCCGGCGGCGGGAATGCCCGAGGGCGACATGGCCAAGCTCATGTGCAATCACGGAAGCAAGTTCTTCTGCGCTAACCTCATCCGATTTGAATTTGTTGTAGAACCCGCGGGTTATGAAGATGCGCCCATCTGGCGCGGCGAGCCCATTCACAGGTTCGATTTCATAAATGTTTACATGTATTTGAGGTATCTCAAGCGCGGCTGCGAGGCGATCTAGTGTGGGTGTGAAAGCTGGATCGTTCAGTCTGACTGACTTGTTGTCAAGCTCCTTAAGTGTGCGCCATGCGGAGAACTTGTAGACGATGAAACCGTAGAGCAGCGGCAAGAGGATAGGGAGAAGTTTGATCATAGGCTTGATATGGGGGCTTGAGCCCTACCACGCAACGGGCATTTGCGTGGGGCCGCGAAATGCCCAGCCTTGAATGGGGACCTCGCCTGTCAGATGTAGGTTTGGCAACTCCTGAAAGAGCAGCGGCAAGGCGACTTCAGTGATCAATGCCCGCGCCACAGCAGCGCCACCACAGAAATGCGGGCCAGCTCCAAAGGGGATGCTCGGACCTGTGTTGCGTGTGATATCAAAGCATTCCGGAGTGTCAAAGTAGGCCTCGTCATGGCCCGCTGATGAGAACATGAAAAACACCCGATCCCCTTTCTCAAATGCCACATCGCCGACGTTATCATCCTGCGCGACTTCTCTAGGTGACATACCAATAGGCGACATCCAACGCAGGTACTCGTCAAACACATCGCCCCAAGAGGCCTTGTTTTGTTGACCCAAACGCAGCTGCTCTGGGTGCGTGAGCAAAGCCCAAGCCGCACCCGCGATCACGTCGCGAGGCTCATTCTGGCCGCCGGAGATGATCAGTTTGATATTGGCGCGAGTCGCGGCCATGTCGAGATCGGACGCGAGCTGGACAGAGAGGGCTGAGCTGTTTGGGCTGGCCGTGAGTAGCGGGGCCATCTCGTCGATGTGGCGGTCGATCGAGGCTGTGCAGTCGTTGCAGGTGGCTTCGATTTTCGCGTCGCCCGCGTAATTGGCACAGCCGTCGATCATGCCTTGGCTGACCCGGTCCATCTCGGCGGGTGCCATGTTGGTGAGGCCCGTCACAAGCTTGAGTGTCTCGGCAGAAACCGGCATGGCGAAGTCGCGCACAAGGTCACATTTTCCTTTTGGTTTCAGATGTTTGATCACCTCGTTAGCCGCGAGTTTGATCTGCGGAAGCCAAGTATCACGGGTTGTTCTTGGGCTAAGCGCGGGGAAAAGGATTTTGCGTTCGCGCATATGCTCTTCGCCGTCTTTGCGCATCAGATTTGCGCCCATGAGGCGCGTCATCAATCCGTTTGGCTGACATGAAGAAAAGATGCTAACTCGCTTTTCCTGAACGAAAATATCGTCGCGCTTTGTGAACAGTGTGGCATTCAACTCGGGCACGAAAGTGACAGGAGCATCGGCGCGCATGGCGGCCAGATCAGGGTAAGGATCGGCGGCGAATGCGGCTGGGTCAATATGGGTGACAGGGGCATTGCTCATGTGGTTAGACTAGCCTGAGAGTTTGAGGTTTTCGAGGATTATTCCATGGCGTTAAATTATGTTTTAGATCAAGGGTTTGGCGGAAGTTTCAAGCTGGGATTGATCGTGTTGTCGACGGATGAAAGCCTTGAGAACGAAGCGCGGCAGGTTTTGGCTGGGCGAGACGCGAGCCTCGTGCATACGCGCATCGAAGCCGAGCCAGATGTGACGCCTAAGACTTTGAAAATGATGGAGAAACGCATTCCATCTACAGTCAAACTTCTGCCCAAAGGGCTGGCCGCCGTGGGCTATGGGTGCACCTCGGCATCAACCGTTATCGGAACTGAGCGCGTCGCGGAACTGGTGCGAATACACCACCCGGAGGCCGCAGTAACGAACCCGATGAGCGCTGTGATTGCTGCGCTTAATGCGTTGAATGCAAAGGATATTGCCTTTGTCACACCCTATGTAAAAGAGGTCACCGCGCCGATGCGAGCGCTGCTGCAGGCAGAAGGCTTTAACCCCGTTGCCGAGGGGGCATTTGAGCAGTCGGATGACAGAACTGTCGCAAGAATCAGTGAGATATCAACACTTGAAGCGATTCAAAATATAGCAAAAACAAGGCCTTGTGATGCGATCTTCGTGAGTTGCACGAACTTACGCACCTTTGGCATTATTGAAGCCGCCGAGGCAGCCGTAAACGTGCCTGTTATCTCATCTAATCAAGCACTTATCTGGCATATGCTCAAGATTTCCGGGGTGAATGCGAAAGGCTGGGGGCCGGGCCAGTTGTTTCTGCAATAGTTAACGGGCCAAAACCGCCGTGCCTACACTATGCAGCAATGTATGCATAACGCGTGCATAACGTGTGCATACGTTTTGGCCTAAAACCCTAGAGTTAACGCTGCGCGCGCTGTTTGGAGAGCTTCCACAACCAGCGGCCCAGAAATACACTGGCGCCGAGGGCGGCCAAAAGCCCAAGAGCCTGCGTCATCAAATCTGAGGCCATTGTCAGGTTATGGGAGAAAATGCGCCCGAGCGAGACATAGAGCGCCACCCAAACAGCTTCGCCCGCAGCCGCCCAAAGCGCGAACCGGGCCCAGCTGAGTTTGGCAGCTCCTGCCGCCAAATTGGCGTAGGGGCCGAGCGGCGAAAACAACCAGCGGCTGAGAAACACGCCGAGGCCACCGTGGCTGAGCAAATAGGCGCGTGCATGAGCATATAGACGGCGGCGTTTGGGGCGCGTCGCGAGCTTGCCTTCGACATAGCCTCCGCCGCGTCGACCAAGGGCATAGCCGAGTTGGTCTCCGAGCAGAGCCCCACCGAAGGCTGCGCTCATCACAGCACTCAGGCCCAAGTCGCCTGATGCCACGAACGCGCCCGCTGCCAGCAACATCAGAGATGACGGAACGGGGGCTGCAAGACAGGAGGCAAAAGTTGTGAGGGCAAGCAAAGGAATGCCGTAGCTGGCGAGGAGCTGGAAGAGCGTGTCGCTCATTGCGCAGGCTTGTGGTCTGTCAGATAGTCTTGAGCAATCGAGATGATCGCTTCGATCGGCAGGCCGCGCATGTTGGCGATGTCTTGAAGTGTGGCGCGCTCTTTCGGGCCCTCAGTGAGGCGCTCTGTGAGGCGCTCTGTGAGGCCGAGATGTTTGGCAAGTTCGTGCCCGTCAACGCCCCAAGAGTTAGCGATGTAGCGCGGCGTCATCCAGCCTTCGACGGGCTGCTCATGGTGGGCGGGATCAGACCAATAGATGGCTTGGCGCATAAAGCCTGCGGCGAAAAACAACACAGCGCAAAGAGCAAGGGCAAAGCCGATGGACATCAGCGGATGGTGACGGGCAATGCCAAACCACCGCTTCATCAGATCAGCTCGCGCATGCCTTTGGTGATGCCATCAAGTGTCATCGGCACCATGCGATCTTCAAAGATTTGTTGGATCATTTTTATTGATTGGGTGTAGCCCCAGTGCTGTTCTGGCACCGGGTTGATCCAGATATGGTTGGGCCACTGCTCGCGAGCGCGCTCAAGCCAGACAGAGCCAGCTTCTGCGTTCCAATGCTCGTTTGCACCACCTGCGTAGGCAACTTCATAGGGGCTCATGGAAGCATCTCCGACGAAGATGCATTTGTAGTCTGACCCATAGGTGCGCAAGACGTCCCATGTGGGTGTTTGCGCATCCCAGCGGCGGACATTGTCGCGCCAAACGCCTTCGTAGAGGCAGTTGTGAAAGTAGAAATGCTCCATGTGCTTGAACTCGGAGCGCGCGGCTGAGAACAGCTCTTCAAGCACTTTGATGTGCGGATCCATCGAGCCGCCAATGTCAAGAAACAGCAGCACTTTTACGGCGTTGCGCCGTTCGGGGCGTGTTTTGACATCAAGGTAGCCGTGCTCGGCGGTGGCGCGGATGGTTCCGTCTAAGTCAAGCTCGTCGTGGGCCCCGTCACGCGCCCAAGCCCGCAGACGTTTGAGCGCGACTTTAATGTTGCGGGTGCCCAGCTCGACGTCGCCATCAAGGTTTTTGAAGTCGCGCTTGTCCCAGACTTTGACAGCGCGCTGGTGGCGGCTTTCTTTTTGCCCAATGCGCACGCCTTCGGGGTTGTAGCCGTGGGCGCCAAAAGGCGAGGTGCCGGCTGTGCCGATCCACTTGTTGCCGCCCTGGTGCCGGCCTTCTTGCTCTTTGAGGCGTTCTTTCAACGTTTCCATGAGCTTATCAAAGCCACCGAGCGCTTCGATTTCGGCCTTTTCCTCGGCGGAGAGGTGCTTTTCGGCCATCTTTTCAAGCCAGTCAGCGGGGATGTCGACAGCTTCAAGCACGT
Organism: Lentibacter sp.; assembly: GCA_016744435.1. GTDB lineage: Bacteria > Pseudomonadota > Alphaproteobacteria > Rhodobacterales > Rhodobacteraceae > Lentibacter. Next base: position 57,954 of record JADGEJ010000012.1, read on the forward strand.
CGCTTAAAGGGACGTCATCAAGCCCCTTGAAGGTGTGGGCAAAGGCGCGGTCATAGCGGTCAAGGTGGCGCTCGTCTTTGACCATGGCGGAGCGGCCAAGGTAGTAAAAGCCTTCGATGTCATAGGTGACGAGGCCCGCCTTGACGGCTTCTAGAAACGTCAGGTATTCGCGCAAAGAAACTGGGATGTTGGCTTCACGCAGGTTCTCAAAGAACGGCAGAAACATGAGCCTCGCCCCTTAGATGAGCCGGATGAGGGCGATGTTCACAAACAGGCCGATGATGGCAAAAATTACGCCATGCGCGGCAGCATACTGGGCCAGATCAAGGGCTTTGCCACCGGCTTTACGGGCGCGCAGAGCCCCGATGAAAGCGCCGATGAGCGCTGCGATTGCTACGAACATGTTGGTCTACCCGCGGTTGCCTCGTGCCGGGTTGAGCGTTGAGATTTCGCGCATCTTGGCACGAACAGCCCACTCCGAGCCAAACCCGTAACGCGCCCAGCCAAGACTGTCCAGTCTGACGTTCTGGGCTTCGCTTGAACGCCCCGTCAACTCAAGCGCTTCGGCGCGCAACAGCATAAGCGTGCTGAGCAGGGCTGCGTTTTCGTGTTCCTTGGCGACGTGGATCGCGGGGTTGGCAAGCGATAGCGCGCGAACGCCATTGCCTTGGCTGATAGCGTGCGAGGCAAGTTGGCTGGCCACATAGGCGCGGTGCAAGGAAGTCGCTGGCGTATGGGCATAGAACTGGTCGGCGGCCTGAAAGTGCTTGAGCGCTTCGGCGGGGTTTGCCTGAGTTGCGATCCGGCCCATGGCGTAATGCGCAAATGCGCGGCGGTGATCTTGCCAGCCAAAGGCGCGCGAAATGTCGAGGGCCTTTTGCGCGGCCTTTCGGCGCTGTGGCATGCTTGAGCCTGGGCCAAGTGCGGTCTGAACTGCGGTGACATAACTACGTGGCGTGGGCGCTGCGCGTTCGGGCGAGAGGCCTTCACCACGCGGATTGAGGCGTGCAAGAACCGAAGGAAGCACAGCCGCGACCTGCCGTTTGCTCATGCCGGTGCGCAGCTCGGGAGCGTAATAGGCACGCAGAATGAGCATGTCAAAGCCAGTGAGAACCGTGTGAATGTTGTCATCGTTGAAAACAGAATCAGGCAGGCGGTAAAGATCGTTCAGGGGGCCGACGGCTTGGGCGAGTTCTTCATGCAGACAGTCACGCACCTCTTGCGGGCTTGCGTCATTGGGCACGAAGATCGCGAGTTTTTCGCGTTTGCGCAGCAGCGTCCAGTTGGTCTTGGAGGTGCGCTTGGCGGCCTTGTACTCGGAGATATCGGAAATGTTGGGCACCACAAAGCAGGCGGCGTGGGGCAGGTTCTTGCGAATGTCGTCGCGGCTGACCGCTTGGATCGTGACATTAGCGTTGGGTGACTTTGTCAGGCTCACATTGAGCTGCGCTTCCGACTTCATCCGATACAACAGGCGGGTGAGGTCAGGCATAAGGGTTGCGGGAGGCGAGCCCGTGACACGCACCGTGATGGCATGCTCAAACCGCGTAAGGGCAGGGAGCTCGCGGCCAGACTCTAAGTGAAACGCGAGTTCAAGGAAGTCGCGGGCGATGTCGATGTTGCTGCGCGTCGGGCGCTCGGGCGAAGGTGTCGCGAACGACTTGAGCGGCGGCAGCCCTGCCACGCCGGTCACGGACTGTTGCACAAAGCCACGCGAGGCCGTGTCATCCATGTTGCCGGGCATACAACCGACGAGAGACATTAAAACTGGGAGCAGCACTTTACGCATTAACAGGCTCCCTGATCGGGCAAGCTTGTAGCGCAGACGCGCAATACCTTAGGTGTGACAAGGGCAATATCCCCTGCCTGCACACACAGATGTGGAGCAGTCGAATTCTTCAACATAGTCAAGCTTCTGCCTCGGTCTTTTTTCACTAGGCAGACTTTTCGCTGCCCTTCCTGACCTCGTTAAGGATGAAATGGGGCGAAAAAGTGACCATTTGGGCAGGGCCCCATCGCGGCGCTGAATTGTCATGAAAGCTGTTTAAAAACAGTTACTTACAGTATTGTCTTTACGCAACACTTACCTGAAAAACTTTGCGCGATCCGCAAAATAGCGGTGTATTCGGGCAAGTTAGGCCTGTGCATGGGCGCGCGCCTGCCTCAATCTGGGGGCGAGTGTCGGGTGACGCGTTATAGCATCACTTGCGCTGGGGCTTCCAGCGACGGTGTATCCAGAACCATTGCTCAGGGTAGCTGCGCACCAGGCTTTCTAGTCCGTTGTTCACAGCTTGCGTCATGGTTTGGGGGTCTGAGTGCGGAATTTCATTTTGCACAATGATCTCAAAGTCGAGCCCGTTGGGCTGACGCGCGGCGTAAACCGGGATCAGCGCCGCATTGTATTTTAAGGCAAGATCGGCGGTGATGAGCGAAGTCATGGCGGGCTTGCCGAAGAAATCGAGCTGCTCGCCAGCGCCAAAGTTAAGATCAGTCAGGATGCCAAGCACACCGCCTGCGCGCAGATGTTTGACGATCTGTATCATCCCGCGTTTGCCTTGCTCAAACATTGGCTCGCCGATCTGCGAAATCGCGCGAACGTAGTGTTTGTTGAAATAGGGGTTGCGCATGGGCCGAAAGAGCGCGCCCATGTTGTGGCCCCGTGCGATCAGCGAAGCGCGCACCGCGTCGTAGTTGCCAAAATGGCCAGTCACCAGAATAACGGGGCGGCCCTGCTGGCGGGCGTTCTCCAGCGCGGTGAGGCCGGGGCCGGAAATGGGCGCCGCGATGGCGTGTTTTTTGAAGTCGTTGTTTGAGTAAATCTCGATCAGCGTGCGGCCTGCATTGTCGGGCACGGCCCGACAAATGCGCGCGACTTCTGCGGCGTCGATGTCGGGCATCGCGTGGGCAAGGTTGGTGCGAATGCGCTTGCGCCAGCCAGCCAGCGGAGCGATCAGCCGCGAAACGACCCAGCCCATCATCGGCACACGCGCCTTGTAGGGCAGTAGAAGTGCAAGCCCAAGCACCCCGCGAATAAGCAGGTTGCTCACATAGTAGCGAGCCTTCTTGGAAGGGGTCAGTTCTGGGGTGGCCATGGCAATTAGCTTTGCTTTTCTCCGAAGGTCTCGCGGTGCCAGACATAAATGCCCGCAGTCGCAATCACAAGCGCGCCGAGAAGGGTGAAGCTGTCGGGCGTATCGCCGAAAACAGTGTAGCCATAGACAATGGAGAACAGAATGCCGACATAGCCAAACGGTGCCAGCATGGCGGCTTCTCCCGCCATCAGCGCCCGGATGAGGGCAAGCTGGCCAGCAGTGGCGAACAGTGTGATGCCCAAAACCAGCGGCGCTTCGGCCCATGTAAGGGGCCGGGCGTAAAACGGCAGAGTGCAAGTGAGCAGCACGGCCCCGAAAAGTGCTGTGTAAAACAGTGAAGTCCAGGCATCTTCGTCACGGCCAACAAAGCGGGTCGCAAGGGCGTAGGCCGAGTAGCAGACCGCGGCGGTAAGTGGCAGCAGCGCGTAGGGCGAAAACACATCAGAGCCTGGGCGAATGACCAACAGAGCGCCGATCAAGGCCGCGCCGATGGCAGCAGCGCGGCGCAGGCCGAACTTTTCGCCCAGAAAGACAGCCGCGCCAAGGGTTATGAAGATCGGATTGGTTGACATGACAGAGGCCGCTTCGGCGAGGCCGATGTTGGAAATCCCGAAGAAAAAGAAACATGTCGCGCCGAGGAGGAAAATCGAGCGTGCGAGCTGTAGCTTGGGATATTTTGTGCGCACGACTGTCGTGAGACGGGGCAGAATTATCAGTGTGACAAGCAAGGTTTGGCCCAGATAGCGCACCCAGAGTGTTGTCATGGTGCCGACGCGGCCTGACAGCTGTTTCGCGAACATGTCCATGGTTGAGAAGCAGAAGATCGCGACAATCATCAATAGGATTGCGCGAATTTTAGGCGAGAGAGGCATTCGGCCATCCTGTCTGATTTGTTCGCAGGTTAACGAGTTTGCAGAGCAGGGGGAAGTGCTAGTGGCGCTTTTGGTTTATTGGCCTTCGCCTTCCTCCTCATCATCCTCGACAACCAGTGTCAGATCACCGCTGGCAGTGAGCGCACCAATGCCTGCGACCACCGCGTTCATCGCGGCTTCGCCATCCTTTGGCTTGATTTTGCCAGTCTCGGTGATCTCCTCGCGCAGCCCTTCGGCCATGCGTTTGGAGATGTTGTTGAGGATATACTCGGCAGAGGCGTCAAGCTCGGCGTTGTCAGCGCCTTTTGCGTGGGCGAGGGCCACAAGCAGCACGTCGGCTTCGACTTCACGGATGATTTTGGGAACGTCAACAGGGCCCACACGCGCGGGAATATGCACGAAGGTGAAGATCGCGCGACGCAGCTTTTGAGAGAACTCGGCATCATCCTCTTCAAGCCCGCTGAGGACTTCGTCGCGCGTGCCCGAGGCTGAGATGTTGAGGATCGCTCCGAGGCGGTCAACCGGATCTTCTGCGAAGGCGCGGGGCGGCACGGTTTCGAACTGGGCCGCGAGCGACAGGCCGATACGATCAACCGCCTCGGGCGTGACTTTGCCTGTCAGGGAGACAGCGTAGGTTATCTTGCGGGCGCGCGGGCCGGGCAGCTTGCCGAGCAAGTCAGCGGCCTTTGGGACGGGCAGCTTGGAGAGCAAAACCGCGGCAACTTCTGTGCTTTCTTCCTCGATGATGGGCAGCAATTTTTCGACATCAAGCGCGCGGATACGCTCCCACGGATCGCCTATCTGGCGCACCCCGGCCTCTTTGCGCAGGCGGGCGGCTGTTTGTGGCGAGATGCGCCCCTCAAGGGCGGCAAGCGCTTCGGCGAGGCCTTGAGGAAAGGTGAGACCCATGGCTTCGATCTCGGAGGCGAACTCTGCGAGCACAGAGGCGAGCGTTTCACGATTAATGTAGCGCATGGCGCTCATCTGCTGGGCAAGGGCGGTTTGGCTGGCTTCGGTGAGCCGCTCAAGCGGCACATCGGCACCTTCGTTGAGCAAGAATCGCACAATGATGGCGGCTTTTTGCTTGTGCGTTAGCTGCGGATTCGCTGGTACAGGCGCCACCTGTTTGGCAGGTGAAATGCGTGCGAGGGGCTGAAGTGTGCTCATGAGACTCCCTTTGATGCCATCTGTGAGAGGTTATCCAAGGGGCCCTAAGAAAGGCTTTCTGGGAGCTCAAAAAACCACCCGCAAAGCTGTAATGTACCAACAACTTACCGGGAGTTTGGCTAAAATTGTCAGCAGTTTTTCAGCGCCTTAGCTGTTGGTGTGCTCATGGCGGAAGTCATACAGCGTTGCATAGTCGGCTGTTTCGCTGTTGGGATGATAGCGATAGACAAGTGCTTTGCCGCCCCAGTTTACGACATCAGTTCTGTTGAATCCGGTGGCGGAAAACCACATGTAATAGACAAAACGTCAACCGCCTGTTGGCCGGGGCGGATCATCTGGAAGTGGCTCACCTGTGCCACTTCCAGCTCCGCCATTGTCTGCGCTACTTTCGCTTGAAAAACTGACATGCAGTTTTTCGCCGGAAACACTTATCAGCTCTCGCCGAACACGCGGGCAAAAATAGTGTCGACGTGTTTGGTGTGATATTCCATGTCGAACTTGGCTTTGATGCCATCTTCGCCGAGGGCTGTGACGACTTCGGCGTCAGCCAGCAGAAGCTCTTGGAAATCAAGGCGTTTTTCCCAGACTTGCAGCGCGTTGCGTTGCACCATTGAGTAGGCGTCTTCGCGCGACACGCCGGCTTGCGTGAGAGCGAGAAGAACGCGCTGTGACATGACCAAGCCCGGGAACTTGTTCATGTTGTCGAGCATGTTCTCAGGGAAGATCAGCATCTTTTCAACGACACCCGTGAGGCGGGCGAGGGCAAAGTCGAGCGTGATGGTGGCGTCAGGGCCAATCGCGCGCTCAACGGAAGAGTGCGAGATGTCACGCTCATGCCAGAGGGCGACATTTTCCATCGCCGGAACAACGGCCATGCGCACGAGGCGCGCGAGGCCTGTGAGGTTTTCTGTCAGCACTGGGTTTTTCTTGTGCGGCATGGCCGACGAGCCCTTTTGGCCCATTGAGAAAAACTCAGCGCCTTCGAGCACTTCGGTGCGCTGCATGTGGCGGATTTCAGTCGCGACGTTCTCTATGGAAGAGGCGATAACGCCCAGCGTGGCAAAGAACATGGCGTGACGGTCGCGCGGGATGACTTGCGTGCTGATCGGCTCGGCGCGCAGGCCCAGCTTTTCGCAGACATGCTCTTCAACGGCCGGGTCGATGTTGGCGAAGGTGCCGACAGCGCCGGAAATGGCCCCAGTGGCGATCTCCCAACGGGCCTTTTCGAGGCGGTTTTTGTTGCGGTCCATCTCGGCGTAGAAACGCGCGAATGTGAGGCCCATTGTGGTTGGCTCGGCGTGGATGCCGTGTGAGCGGCCCACGCGAACTGTCATTTTGTGCTCCATCGCGCGGGTTTTAAGGGCGGCGAGCAGGGCGTCCATATCTTTGATCAGGATGTCAGCGGCGCGCACCAGTTGCACGTTGAGGCAGGTATCAAGCACATCAGAACTTGTCATGCCTTGGTGCACAAAGCGGGCCTCGTCAGAGCCGACATGCTCGGCGAGATGCGTCAGAAATGCGATAACGTCGTGCTTGGTGACGGCTTCGATCTCGTCGATGCGGGCGACGTCAAACTCGACATCTTTGGCTTTCCAGACAGCTTCGGCGTTTTCACGCGGGATCACGCCGATATCGGCCATTGCGTCGCAGGCATGTGCCTCGATCTCATACCAGATTTTGAACTTGGTCGCGGCGGACCAGTTGGAAACCATTTCTGGGCGGGAATAACGCTCGATCATGTTGATGCCTTAGCTGTTGCAGGTTGGGTTGAGGCGGTCATAGACTGGGGCTTGCTTAACCTCAAGTCAGGAGAGGGATTGTGAGACGCTTTGCCCGATTTGTTGCCTGTTTTAAGAAGCTCTATGCCAGCTGAGCGGGTGCTTTCAGACTTCGAAGGGGGCTGGACAGTGTCGCGCCGCATTGTTGAGGCCTCTGGCGCTGAGGCGACATTTGAGGGCGCGGCTGTCTGGACGCCTGCTGAGGCTGGCATGCTCTATGAGGAGCGTGGCGTTTTGAACGTTGCCGGGCAGGCGCCGATGCAGGCTGAACGGAAGTACCTTTGGGATGCGGCGCTGAATGTGTACTTTGAAGACGGGCGCTTTTTTCACGCGGTGCCGCCAGCAGGAGGCGATGCGGCCCATTGGTGCGACCCTGACCAGTATGATGTGCACTACAACTTTGCTGCATGGCCGCGCTTTGAAGTGCGTTGGCATGTGCAAGGCCCTCGCAAAGCCTATGAAATGACTTCCACTTATTGCCGTTGATTGACGGTTGGTGCTTGCACGCGCTATGCTGCTAGTGCAGAAAAAACGCGAACAAACAGAAGGGTAGAGCAATGTCTATTGCTATGACAAACAAAGTACTGATCGAAACACTTGGGGCTGACGCAGGCCAGAACAGCGGTGCGGCCCTTTGGGCAAAACGCGTCGCGCTGGTTGTTGCTGGCGTTTTCTTGCTGGCGCTGTCAGCCAAGATCGCGGTGCCGATGTGGCCCGTTCCGATCACCATGGGCACATTCGCCGTTTTGACACTGGGCGCGGCTTATGGCCCACGCCTTGGGCTGGCAACGATCGCCGCTTACATGCTGGTCGGCGTGATGGGCTTTGACGTTTTTGCAGGCTCATCAGCCGAAAAATTTGGCCTTGCTTATATGATGGGTGGCACGGGTGGCTACTTGGTTGGTTACGTATTGGCGACTTTGGCTTTGGGCACGCTCGCCCGCGCAGGCTGGGACCGCTCGGTTGGCAAGATGGCTGGCGCCATGCTGATCGGCAATGCGCTGATCTATGTGCCGGGCCTGATCTGGCTGGGCATGCTTTTCGGTTTTGATAAACCGATCCTTGCTTGGGGCCTCACGCCGTTTCTTGTAGGCGATGCTGTGAAGCTGGCCTTGGCGGCTATCTTGCTGCCAGCGGCTTGGAAGCTTGTCGGCCGCGCACGCGGTTGAGCTAACGAGTTTTAGAATGAGGGGCGTGAGGGGAGACCTTCACGCCCTTTTTTGTTTCGAATTTACTGCGTAAATCCGACCGGCTGGGGGCGTTGCCCCCAGACCCCCAAGCATTTTGCAAAGCAAACGCGTAGACCGATAAAGCGCACTTGTTGCGCGGAAGCGGTGGGATATTTCTGGAAAGAAAAAGAGGGGGCAGGCGCGACAAGATAGGGGCCGTTAAACGAGCAAGGCCACGCTCTGTGAAGTAAGCGTGGCCTTGTTTGATGTCGAATATATAGCGCCACGCCTTTAACTTGAAACATAATATCGCCGCTATCCCGAGGGCGCCGTAGGCGTGGCAGGGTAATGGTGATGCGGGTTTAAGGCGAGGTGCTCTCGTTAAGCGGCGCGGCTGACCAGAACGTCGTCGATCTGTTTGGCGGCTCCGAGCTCGTCGCCCCCTGCAACGGCTGAGACTTCGCGGGTTAAGCGCTCAAGGGCGGCTTCGTAGAGCTGGCGTTCGGAATAGCTCTGTTCGCGTTGATCATCAGAGCGGTGCAAGTCGCGGACCACTTCAGCGATAGCAATCAGATCACCGGAGTTGATTTTCTGCTCATACTCCTGCGCGCGGCGGGACCACATCGCGCGTTTGACCTTGGCTTTGCCTTTGAGTGTGCGCATGCATTGGCTGACAATTTCGGGGCTGGAGAGGCCGCGCATGCCGACTTCAGTGGCTTTGTTTGTTGGCACGCGCAGTGTCATTTTGTCTTTTTCAAAGGCAATGACGAAGAGTTCGAGCTCAAAACCTGCGACTTCCTGCTTTTCGACAGAGACAACTTGGCCAACGCCGTGGGCCGGGTAAACAACGAATTCATTTGGCTTGAAATCAAGCTTCTTGGACTTGCTCATGCAGTCTTTCCTTACTTTGGTTTGAAATCGGCCAGTGTGTGTCTTTGCTCAAAGATGCAATTCAGATAGCTTCTTTGAAGACAAAAAAACCAAGCAAGCCGAAGCTTGGTTGGGCGGGGTTATGCAGATTTCATCATTTCTGCGGGCAGTATAACACGAATCGGGCGCTAAGAAAAGCTCGGCAGCACTGAGGGTGCATTAGCCGCCTTCGCCGGGGGCTTCCGAGAAGTATTTCTCAAGTTTACCTTCTTCGCCGTCGCGCTCTTCGGCGTCGGGAAGTTGGTCTTTCTTGGTGATAATGACAGGCCAGAGCTCGGAGTATTTGCGGTTGAACTCAACCCACTTCTCGGTGCCGGCATCAGTATCAGGGCGGATAGCATCGGCGGGGCATTCAGGCTCGCAAACGCCACAGTCGATGCATTCATCGGGATGAATCACTAGCATGTTTTCACCTTCGTAGAAGCAATCTACGGGGCAAACTTCGACGCAGTCGGTGTATTTGCAAGCAATGCAGTTGTCGTTGACGATGTATGTCATGCGGGATGTCCTGAATGGTCTTTCTTGAGGCTCAGCTAATCGTTTTTTGCGGATCATTCAAGCGCGCGCTGTGACGCATGTTTTACGCGCGGGACAGGTGAGGCCGTGTTGCGACTTGGCTTTGCCAAGTCGCTCCGCCGGGGGCCTCTCTTGCAGCAAGCTGCAAGAGAGGCCCCCGGCCACGCCCAACGCATATGTTTGCATCGACGATGCAAAGAAACTGGGGCGGGAGACCATATCAAACCTGTTTGCGGTTTGGTTATGTTTCGCTGTCCTTGAAGGCGTCGAGTGTGCGCCGGTCTTTTTTGGTGGGGCGTGGGCCAGTTCTGAAGTCGGTGCGGGCGGGCTCGGACGCGAGCTCTTCGCGCGGTGGGGTCAGGTCTTCGTAGAGGGCCTGAGCCTCGGGCGCTGGGCCACGGCGGGCGCCAAGGGCGAGCACTTTGATGATGCGGACCTCGTTGCCTTGGGGGAATGTCAGTACATCGCCAACCACAACCGAATGGGCGGGTTTGTGAACTTTGGTGCTGTTGAGGCGCACATGCCCGCCGCTGACTTGTTTGGCTGACAGGCTGCGGGTCTTGAAGAACCGAGCCTGCCAGAGCCATTTGTCGAGGCGGAGCTTGTTGGTGCCCTCGGTGCTCAAAACTCAGTCCTTTTTGACGAGCCCCATAAGCGCTGCGGCGAAAGGGTTGTCGGGGTCGATCGTGTCTTTCTTGGGAGCACGTGACTGGAAGCTTTGCGCGCCTTGTGGCTTGCCGCGAGGCTTGCCTTTGCCGCGTGGTTTTCCGCCATTGTTTTCACCGGGTTTGCCGCGTGGTTTGCCTTGCCCCTGCGGGCGGGCGCGGTCGCGGTTGCCGCCCCATGTGAAGGTGTAGAACACTTCCATCTCGGGCTCGGCTGGCTCGGCCTGTTCAGCGGGAGCTTCCACGGCTGCCTCTTCAGGCGCGGGCGCGTCTGTTTTGGCTGGGGCTGGAGCCGCTTCGGGCACTGCCTTAACCTTCACGCGCTCGCCTTTTTCGGCTTTGTAACCAAGGCCTGCCATCAGGTCGGCGAATTGCTCCAGCGTCATGCCCGTGATCGAAAGCATGTCGGCTTTGCCTTCAAAGCCGCCACGGCTGTCCTCGCTCCGGAGCATGTCGGCGAGGCGCTCGAGCATGTCGATGCGGATCGCGCGCTCACCTGCGTTGCGATAGCCCGCCATCGTGTCGGTGCCGCTTGGCAGTTTTGACATGTTGGGAACAGTCACAAGGCCAGGGGGCGGAGCTTCGGGGAACTCACTCAAGTCCTGCGCGAGTGACCAGAGCACAAGGCGCAGGCGCGTTGGTGCTGGCTTGAGCAGAAGTGGCATGAAGATGGTGAACTGGCCAAAGCGGATGCCGTGCTTGCGCAGAGCGCCCCGAGAGTCTTGGTCGAGCGCCTTCACGTCGTCCGCGACAGTCGCACGGGGCAGAACGCCCAAGGCTTCAACCATCTGGAAAGCAAAGCCGCGCGCGAGGCCTGACAGCTCTTCGTCACGAGACAGAGCGAGCAGGGGCTCAAATGCGGTGGCGATTTTGCGGTCAATGAAGTGCTGAAGTCGGCGCGTGACTTTTTCGGCCACGTCGCTGCCAGCTTCGTCATCAACAAAAGCCTTTACCGTTGGCTTCAGGGCGTCGGCGCCTTTGACGAGTTTGCCAACGGCGTTGTTGCCCCACATCAGGCCGCCTTGCTCGGTAAAATCAAGCTCGGTGTCAGGCGCGTTGTAAAAACGGTCTGCCAGCAGGTGGAAGTGGGGCGCCAGAGCGGCAAGGCTCGCTTGCTTTAGCGTCTTGGCTTCTTGCCCAGCTGCGGATTTGTCCTGACTAAAGCGGAACCCTTCAAGACGGCCGACAAACTCGCCCTCAACCGTCACTTCACCGTTTTCATTTACTTCGGCCAACATGGCCTCCTTTTGTTTCAAACGTCGCAGCAGCACCGATGTGCGCCTGTCGACAAATCTTTGCGTCAGCGCGTCGTGGAGCGCGTCTGACAAGCGGTCTTCTACAGCGCGCGTGCTCTCACGCCAATGGGTTTCGTCATTTACCCAACCTTTTCGCTGGGCGACATACGTCCATGTGCGGATAAAAGCCAGTCTTTTTGACAATGTGTCGATGTCGCCAGAAGGCCTGTCGATCTGTTTGATGTGCCGTGCGAGCCAGTCTTCGGGGATGCTGCCGCGCTCGTGCAGGTAGGCAAAAACCTGTGTCAGCAGGTTTGCGTGCTCGCCCGCGCTGATTGAGCGAAAGTCGGGCACTTGGCACACGTCCCAGAGCAGGCGGATTGATGCCGGATCAGAGGCGCGGGCGCGGCTTTCGGCGTCATCGGCGAGGGCTTTGAGAGCGCTCAAGTCGTCAGCTTCGCGGGCCTTTACGAGCAGCTCGTCGTTGGGCGCAACTTCGAGAGAGGCGATCAGCGCGTCAAGCTGGCCAAACTCAAGCCGCGGGTTGCGCCAGATGACTTTTTTCACCGGCGCAAACCTGTGCTCCATAATGGCATTGGCAACTTCGTCTTGTAGTGGTGGAGCTTCGCCGGTGACGCCAAAGCTGCCGTGGCTCATCCCGCGCCCCGCACGGCCCGCGATCTGGCCAAGCTCGTGGGGCATAAGCTGGCGCATGCGCCGCCCGTCAAACTTCATTGTCGCGGAGAAAGCCACATGGTTGATATCAAGGTTCAGGCCCATCCCGATGGCGTCGGTCGCGACGAGATAGTCAACATCGCCATTCTGGTAAAGTTCAACCTGTGCGTTGCGGGTGCGCGGGCTGAGCGCGCCCATGACGACAGCCGCGCCGCCTTTTTGGCGCTTCAGAAGTTCGGCGATGCCGTAGACGTTATCTATCGAAAAGCTCACAATCGCAGAGCGCGCCTGCATGCGGCTGATCTTTTTGGAGCCACCATAAGAGAGCTGCGACATGCGCTCGCGGGTGAGAAACTCGGCCTCGGGCACCAGCGTGCGGATGATGCCGCGCATTGAATCCGAGCCTAGGAACAGCGTTTCCATGATGCCGCGTGAGCGCAGCAGCCTGTCTGTGAAGACGTGCCCGCGCTCCGGGTCAGCGCAGAGCTGGATTTCGTCGATCGCGAGGAACTCGACGCCCATGCCTTGCGGCATCGCCTCAACGGTGCAGACCCAGTAGGCGGCGCGTTCGGGCACAATCCGCTCTTCGCCCGTCACCAGCGCGACGACGTTTGCGCCACGGATCGCAACGATCTTGTCGTAGACTTCACGGGCGAGCAGGCGCAGGGGCAGGCCGATAACGCCGCTGCGATAAGACAGCATCCGCTCGATGGCGTAATGCGTTTTGCCCGTGTTGGTGGGGCCGAGCACCGCGACTGTCCTTGAGGAGGAACTCATTGAGGGGAACTCTTTAGCGCAGTTACAGGTTGGTGCCGTTCACGCGGCGCTCAAGGCGGGCAAGGGCTGCCTGAGACTTTTCATGGGCGGGGTAGAGGTTCAAGAGAATCTTATACGCATCATAGGCTTCTTCGGGCTTTTTGATCTGCTCCAAAATGGCGGCGAGGCCGTAGATCGCATCAAAATGACGCGGGTTGAGCGCGAGAGTTTGCTTCAGATCGTTCAACGCGAGGCCATATTCACCGAGCCTGAAAAACGCGCGCGCGCGGCCATGCCAGCCTTCGGCAAAGGCGGGCGCGTGGTCTGTCAGGGCGGTGAAATGCTCGACGGCTAGCTCGGGCTTCTCGTCTGTCAGCGCCTTTTCGCCCCTTTTAAACAAGAGGTTAGCGCTTGCCGACCCAGACTGTGACCAAACCATCTCAATCTCGCGAGCAACTTTATGAGCTTCGGTTTTCTGGGCATCCTTAAGGGTTTGGAAAAGCGAATCGAGTGATGCTTCGTCAGCACTTGCCGTGAAGGCAGCCACACATGAGAGAAAACATGAGAGGAAAATTGCCCCAACGGCAGGTTTGAGATCGACAGCAAGTATACCCATAGTATGATCACGATAACCTCAGGCAAGGCGCATAGGAAGCCTTTGTCGCAACAACGTGAAGGGAAACGCTCATGAGCGACGTAATTAATGCAGCCGTAGAGGCGCTGAATGCAAAACTAGACGGTGGCGGCTTTGACGCTGGCACAGCCAAATTTACCATCGAGGGCGTAGGCTCAATCGTGATCGACGGCGACGGCGCGCGCGCCTCGGACGACGAAACTGACGTGACGCTGACGGCGGATCGCGAAACATTTGAAGGCATCCTTTCGGGCGAGCAAAACTCGACAGCGGCCTTCATGGGCGGCAAACTGTCGGTTGAGGGCGACATGGGCCTTGCCATGCAACTTGGCAGCGTGCTGAGCTAGATGCTAACAGACGCCCCCTTTTTTGAGCAGATAGCCGAGGGCCCCGAAGGCGGCCGTGCGGTTTGGATGAAAGCCTCTGACGGTGTGCGTCTGCGCGCTGGATATTGGGCATATGGGGGCGCGGCGGAGGCCGTAAAGGGAACAGTTCTGCTGTTCCCTGGCCGTACCGAGTATGTTGAGAAATATGGCCGCACAGCGCAGGGCCTGGCCGATATGGGCCTTGCGACACTCGCGGTTGACTGGCGCGGCCAAGGCTTGGCCGACAGGCTAAACGATGACGCGATGTTGGGCCATGTCGGCAAGTTCTCAGATTACCAGCTCGACGTTCAGGCCCTGCTTGGGGCTGCGCGCGAGCTGGGCGTCCCTGAGCCTTACTATTTGTTGGCGCACTCCATGGGCGGTTGCATCGGGTTGCGGGCTTTGCACGAAGACTTGCCCGTCAAATCGGCGGTCTTCTCGGCCCCGATGTGGGGGATTTCGCTCGCGCCGCACATGCGCCCCGTCGCGACGGTGCTCTCTGCGCTGGGCACAAGCCTGGGGCTGGGGGCAAGCTTTGCGCCCGGTACGGCACGCGAGACTTACCTGCTGACAGCTCCGTTTGAAGACAACATGCTCACCACTGACCCCGACTATTGGGCCTATATGAAGGGCCAAGCTGAAGCGCAGCCAGCGCTCACTCTGGCGGGCCCGTCTCTGCAATGGCTCCACGAAGCGCTGAGCGAGTGTAAGGCTCTGCACGCGATGGATACGCCTAAGCACAGCGCTCTGGCGTTTGTAGGAACAGATGAGCGAATCGTCGATGTGCCAAGCATTGAAAGCCGCGTTGAGCGTTGGGCCAATGGCACGCTGTCGCGGGTCGAGGGCGCTGAGCACGAAGTTCTGATGGAAGGCGGTGCAAAGCGCGCCCGCATCAACAGTGAAATCAAGGCGTTCTTCCAACTGTAAGGCCGCGGACAAACGCGCGTGGGCTGTCTGGCGTGCCTTGAGATCAGCGCGGCCAAGCTCTATGTCAAACTTGCAAACATCAACGAGGCTTTCCCATGTTCCAGCTCCCATTTCCCGTATTTGACGCCAACGCCAACGCCGGCAGTGAAGAGTTAGGTAACCTGCCAGAGTGGGATTTGAGCGATCTTTACACCGCCGATGACGCGCCCGAGCTGACACGCGACTTGGCGTGGCTCGAAGGCGAATGCGCGGCCTTTGCAGCCGACTATGAAGGCAAGCTGGCTGGCCTTGATGCCGGGGGCTTTCTCGCGTGCGTGCTGCGCAACGAGAAAATCAACACCATCGCAGGGCGCATCATGTCTTACGCGGGCCTGCGCTATTACCAACTGACAACAGAGGCTGAGCGCGCCAAGTTCCTGTCAGACGCTCAAGAAAAAATCACCAACTACACCACACCGCTGGTGTTTTTCACGCTTGAACTCAACCGCATTGAAGACAGCTCGATGGACGCGCTGTTTGCTGCGAACGCGGATCTCTCGCGCTACAAGCCGGTGTTTGACCGCATCCGCGCGATGAAGCCCCACCAGCTGTCAGACGAGCTTGAGAAGTTTCTCCATGACCTTGGCGTTGTCGGCGACGCATGGGAGCGGATGTTTGACGAAACCATTGCTGGCCTTGAGTTTGAGGTTGATGGCGAGCCGCTTAACATCGAAGGCACGCTCAACCTGCTGACCGACCCTGACCGCGAAAAGCGTGAAGCGGCGGCGCGTGAACTTGCGAGTGTGTTTGCTGACAATGTCAAAACATTTGCTCGTGTGCACAACACGCAAACCAAAGAAAAAGAGATCATCGACCGCTGGCGCGGCATGCCGACAGCGCAGACCGGACGGCACCTGAGCAACGACGTTGAGCCTGAAGTTGTTGAGGCGCTGCGCGATGCTGTTGTTGCCGCATATCCCAAGCTTTCGCACCGCTACTACGAGCTTAAGCGCAAGTGGCTTGGCCTTGATGTCATGCAAATGTGGGATCGCAACGCGCCGCTGCCGATGGAAGACACCAGCGTTGTGGGCTGGGAAGATGCCCGCGAAACCGTGATGAGCGCCTACGCAGGGTTCGATGAGCGCATGGCCGAGATCGCGGAGCCGTTCTTCACCAAAGGCTGGATCGACGCCGCTGTGAAACCGGGCAAAGCGCCGGGTGCTTTCGCACACCCAACTGTGACTGATGTGCACCCCTATGTGATGCTCAACTACCTCGGTAAACCACGTGATGTGATGACATTGGCGCACGAGTTGGGCCACGGCGTGCATCAGGTTTTGGCTGCGGGGCAGGGCGAGATGCTCTCGTCAACGCCTTTGACACTGGCTGAAACGGCGTCCGTTTTTGGCGAGATGCTGACGTTCCGCAAAATGCTGAGTGAAGCAAAAGATGACAACCAGCGCCGTGTGATGCTGGCTGGCAAAGTCGAAGACATGATCAACACCGTCGTGCGCCAGATCGCGTTTTACGACTTTGAGTGCAAGCTCCATGCTGCGCGCCGCGAGGGCGAGCTGACGCCAGAAGATATCGGCGCGCTTTGGATGTCTGTGCAGGCAGAAAGCCTCGGCCCAGCCTTTGAATATATGGATGGCTACGAGAACTTCTGGTGCTACATCCCACACTTCGTGCATTCGCCGTTCTACGTCTATGCCTACGCCTTTGGCGACGGCCTCGTGAACGCGCTCTACGCTGTCTACGAAGAAAACCCTGAGGGCTTCCAAGACAAGTATTTTGACATGCTCAAGGCAGGCGGCTCAATGCACCACAAAGAGCTCCTCGCGCCCTTCGGCCTTGACGCTTCGGACCCCAAATTCTGGGACAAGGGCCTCAGTATGATCTCTGGCTTCATTGACGAATTGGAGGCGATGGAAGCCTAAGCACCTTTAGCGCATGGGGCAAGTCGGGGAGCCTCCGGCGGGGATATTTAGGGCCAGAAAAAGCCCGGAAAAAGCAAGAAATCGTTAATCCTTTTCTGAAAGGATTGCGTTGCGGAACAGGCGGGGACGCCGATGACCGCGCCAGGAAAAGCACCGTTGGTGTTGGCACGGGGTGGGCATTCAAGGCTTCACCTCGTGTTTTTTCTGGCTTGAAATATCCTGGGGGTTTGGGGGCTAGCCCCCATGGCCTGCGTGGCCTGAACGCAGCTAGGCCTGTGCGCGGAGCGCTCCACGTGACGAACCACGCTACTTCAGCTGGCTGTCTTTTGAGCCGCGCCGATTGATGCCACCACGTGCGCTTTGAGCGGTATCGCGTTCTTGCATACAGTCGATGCAGAGCTTCACGCCTTGGACCGCCTCGCGGCGTGCTTCGGGGATTTCTTCCTCGCAGTCGGCGCAAAACCTCAAGCTTTCGCCTTGCGGTGCTTTGCGGGCTTTCATGCGGTTCAGCTCATCGGTGATCGAAGCTTCGATCTGCTCACTTACGGCGCCATCCTTGGCCCATCCACCTGCCACAACCTCGCCTTTCTATTCTTTCCTAGGCTCACGGCGCATTGGCTCGCCCAAGAGAACATAGCGCGAAAAAGCCTCGGCGTTTTCGGCAACACCGCCCATAAGTTTGCGCAGAAACGTTATCGCTTCCGGAGAGGAAACCGGCACCATATGGCCAAAATTCTCACCAATATCAAAGCGGGAAAAGTCTAACACCGTTACACCAAGGCCTTTGACTTCGTCGTTGTTTTGAATGCGCCCGAGGCGTGGCTTTTTCCCCGTCAGAAGGGTTGCGAAGTTTAAGACACGGTCTTTCTGGGTTGTCATAACCACGAAAGGCTCCGGTAGTTTGCCAATTTCCTGCACTTGGCGGCGAAAGATGTCTGGGTCGATATCGGGCGACATCAAGACAACGCCATCAAGCGACGAGACAGTGGCAGCCTTGCCTTCAAGTTTAAGTTGGCGCAGCGCTTCCATGACAAGAGAGCCGCCCATGGAGTGCGCCAAAATCAGCACACGACGCTGGCCAGCGTTGTTCAGGTTTTCGAGCAGGCGCGCAAAGTCGGAGCGGGCAAAAAGCACAGAGTCGCGGTCGTAGACATAGCCGCGTGGATCACCCGCCGAGGGCCAAGAAAACAACAAAGCGGGGTTCGTGAGCGCAAAGTCGTGTTGGATCTGGGCCAGTCGGAAGGCGGCGTCTTCAAGTGTGTTGTTGTAGCCGTGCACAAAAATGAGCAGCGGCTCCTGCGGGTTGGTTTGTTTAGCCTTAATCGCACGTGTCAAAGCCTGCGTGTCGGGCAGGGGCCTAACACTTAGCGGGGCGAAGTAGCGCGCGGCATTTATCTGGCCAGTGCCGCGCTCCACATTGCCAAGCTGGTGCGTTGGCGGGATGGAGATGAGCGCTTGTGCATAGCCGATGTCAGGCGCGCGTGTTTGGCCGAACATTTGCCCGCGTTGACCTGCGCTGCGCATGGTTGCGATGAAAATGGTTTCTGTTGCGGCGTCTGGGTGTGGCGCGCTGAACCCTGCGGCTTGTGGGCGCGCGCAAGCGGCGAGCAAAAGGACAATGAGGATCGTGAGCGCGTTCTTCATGACTTGGTTATGCCATGCTCACTGGCTGCAAGATAGGGCGCGCGTGATACTCTTTGGCCCCGTATAGGCGCCAATGCCCCGCGCCGCGATGGCTTTGCCGTCAAACCGCGTTGCCATGATGCGCCGCCAGCCTGCGTCGGCTGTGATCATCTCAGGGCCTTCGCCGCAGTCGCGCACGCCGGAGGCAATAAAATCCCAGCCGATCTTGTGGTTGGTGAGGCCCTCAAGCGCCGCGACTTCGCGCAGCTTGCCGTTTTTGAAGCGCCAAAGGCGGAGGGTTTTGGCGAGGTGTGGCCTGTCGATATAGCCGATCTCGATATGCCCGTCGCCGTCAAAATCGGCAGCGCCGATGGGGGCGAGCCAGCGGTTGCGTTGGCCGATTGGCGGTGTTTTCGCCAGAAGCCCATCTTTTGAATAAATAGCCAAAGATGCGCCAAGTTGGCGGTGGGTTTGCACAACCACAACCTCGGGCCCTGCTTTCCCGTCCACTTCCCAGACGCGCGGTTTGATGTCTTCAAACACATGCGTTGGAAAGACCATGAACACATGTTCGTTTCGCTCATTGCCGTCTATTTCCGTTTGGATAACGAGGCGTTTGTACTCGATCTCATCGCCCAGAACACCGTGAGGGTAGGCTGTGGTCGGGCTGGTGAAAACCGCACCTGTGGTGATTTCAGCAGCAAGGGTTTGCGAGGTGGAAACACCTGCAACAAATGCAAGCGCCAGCCCCGCGCCGCGAACGAGCCTGTGCAGCACGTGCAACGGTCGGCGCGGCGCTTTGGTCATCAGATCTGTTTTTCCGGCATCTGCACGATCAGGCCGTCCATGTCGTCGGTGACTTTGATCTGGCAAGTCAGGCGCGAGCGCGTGGCGTCTGGCTCAAAGGCGAAGTCGAGCATGTCTTCTTCCATGTCTTCCTTACCCGGAATTTTGCCAACCCAGTCAGGGTGCACATAAACGTGGCATGTTGAGCAGGCACATGCGCCGCCGCAGTCGGCTTCGATGCCGGGGATATTGTTGTCGCGCGCGCCTTCCATAACAGTAAGGCCTGCGGCCACGTCGATTGTGTGGGTTTTGCCGTTGTGCTCGACATATGTGATCTTGGCCATGGTGGGGCTCCCAGCTAAAGTTGTCTCTTGAGTCGTTGTTACAAAAGCCAGATAGGGCCTGCCAGCCCTAATTGCGACTGGCAGGCATGTCACATGCGACAATTCTTGTTGATCAGGCTTGTTTCGCGCACTTTCGGTAAGCTGGCTTTGGTGTATTGTACCTGAAAACAGAGAGCACAGGCTTTGAAACAGGTTCTACTTTTCCTCAGTTTGCCATTCCTGGTTGCGGCTTGCACAGAGGGTGCGAGTGTCGTTGCGCCGTCAGAACCGGGTTTGATCCGCTCGTTTGAAGCGCCGCCGCCGGGCTCTGATCCGAACTCGTGCTGGGGCAAAGATGTCAGCCCAGCCGTGATCGAAACCATTACAGAGCGGGTTTTGGTGCAGCCCGCCGAAGTCCTTGAAGACGGGACTGTCGTTGCCGAGCCAGTATACCGCGAAGAGACCAAACGCGCGATTGCCAAAGAGCGCCGCGAGCTGTGGTTTGAGACGCCTTGTCAAGACCAACTGACGCCAGACATCATCGCCACGCTGCAACGGGCTTTGAAGGCGCGCGGGCTTTATGCTGGGCCGCTCAGTGGCGATATGGATGCGCGCACACGCCGTGCTATCCGCCGTTTTCAGGCGCCAGAGGGGCTTGATAGCTCGATCCTGTCGCTTTGGGCCGCGCGCAAACTCGGGCTTGTCGCCATCGAACGCGAGACGTCTTAGCGCCCAATTTGCGCTTTATTCCCGCCAGTCGATGATCTCGTCGAGCGCGGCGCGTCCGGTGCGAAAGCTGTTGGCCTTATGGGCTTCATCGGCATAGCCAAACGAGATCGCGCAGAGGATAAGCCTGTCTTCCGGCAAGCCGAAATACTCACGCAGAAACGGCGCATGCGCGGCAGGGGCGGCTTGCGGGATGCTGGCGAGGCCTGCCGCCTGCGCGGCAAGTGTGAAAGCCGTGATGAACCCGCCACAATCAAGCGCGCCGTAGGGGCCAAGCTCGCTTGGAGCTGTCACCAACATCATGTGTGGCGCGCCAAAGAAGCGAAAGTTTTCAAGCATTTGTGCTGTGCGAGCCGGCTTGTCTGCGCGGGGGATATCAAGGGCAGCATAAAGCTGCATGCCGCAGGCGTAGCGGCGGTCTTTGTAAGCACCAACATAGCTTTCAGGCCATGGCATGTCAGGCTGCATCGCGTTCTGAGAGGCGTGTTTGTAAAGAGCTTTGCCAAGCTTTTCAGTCTCTTCTTGAGAGGTGATCGTAAGCTGCCAAGGCTGGGCGTTGCACCACGAAGGCGCGCGCCGTGCGGTGTGCACGATCTGCTCGATAAGGCCGCGTTCAACGGGCTTATCAAGGTAGGCACGGCAGGAATAGCGCGCCTTCATCACACGGGTGAGGCTGTCAAATTCGGGTTGCATCAGAAGGCTCCTTCATTGACGCCATAAAAATAACCGATCGTGCCTGCGATGATCACGCCAAGCAGGACAGCAAAGAGGATCTTCCACGTTGAATAGGGCCGCTCGCCTTGCACGCGCCCTGTGCGCCCGTTGACGACGAAGCGGTAGGTGCGGCCACGGTACTTGTAGGCGGCAAGCCAGACAGGCAGCAGGATGTGTTTAAACGTCACATCGCGCACCTCGGTGTCGATATCATGGATGCGCTGACGGTCACCGCCGATGTCAAACTTCACGTCGCGTTCGATGATGCGGGCCATATGGCTGCGCGCTTCGTCGTAGCCTTCGGCGAGTTCGACACTGTAGCCTTCGGCCCGAAAGCCCGCGAGGTATTCGGGGCGGTAGGGCTCAAGCGCGGCCAGATCCCACGGCTCTAGCGCGTCAGTGAACTTTTTGGGGAGAGAGCGCGAGGCCAGCACCAACACATCGTCAAAGAAGCGCGCAACACGGCCCCGCGCGGAGCTCCAACGGATTTTGGCAACACGTTGCTGAACGCGCTTGCCATCACGCACGACGCTGTGCGTTTCGTAGTAAACTGTTCCGCGTTCGCCTGTGTAGTTTGAAGTCGTGTCGGCATCAAACGTCCAATAGGGCACATAGATGCCGCTCATCGCGCGGCCCTTGCGAGCATATTGCTTGAGGCCGTTTGGGGCAAACCAGAGCGCACCGAGCCAGTCTGTCATCGTGCTGCGTGCGGCGCGTTCGTCGAGTGCGAAGGGCAGCACTGCGCGCGGCTTGATGTGGCGGTGCGTGCCCGTATCTGTGACCACGGGTGTGGCGCAAAACGGGCACTCAGCGGCGTGTGTTGTGCTGTCAAACTCGACTTGAGCGGCGCAGTTTGGGCATTGAGAAACACGTGTCTCTTCAATGTCTTGCGCGGGCAGTGCGGCGTTGATTCCTGCCTTGAAGTCAAGCTCGCGGATTTGCGCGCTGCGACTTTCCCCAATGCTCTCGGTGGCGCCACAGTGGTCGCAGACCAGCCTGTCGTGGCCGGGCTCAAAGCGGTAGTCTGCTCCGCATTGAGCGCAGGGGAAACGGTGACTTTCAGCCACAAGTGTCGGCGCGTGCTCATCCATGAGTTCTATGCCTTCGGCGAGGATATTTTTAGAAAGAAAAAGGAGAGCTCCTTAGCTAGCGGGGGGCGGGGGCGGCAGAATGGTGAAAAGCTGTGCCAGTTCTGTGACTTGGCTCGCTGTTAGCCAACCGTCCTGGCCCGCTGTCCAGACAAACGTTTCCCGTGTGAGGCTGCCGTCGGTGGCCATGCGGCCCATCGCGGCGCGAGAATAGGGCCCTTTGGTTTCGCCGCCTTCGGCGATGTGCCAGACGTGCTCGACGGGGGGCGGCGGCGGTGTGGCGGCCTTGGGCGCAGCCGCCGCACCCCATGGCCCGGCCTGCACGCTTTCACGGGCGATCTGCATACCGAGGCCCGCGCCAACACCGGCTTGCAGCGCCGCGCCGCCTGCGCCTTCGTGGGTAAGGCTTTCGGCGGCTTGGTAATTCATATAGGTTGAGAGATCACCGATGACGCCCATCGAAGTGCGCTTGTCGAGCACCGCTTCGACGGCTTCTGGAAGCGAGATGTTTTCAATGTAAAGCTCGGGGATTTCGAGGCCATACTCGGCAAGGCGCGGCGCGATTTCACGGGCGACCAGCGTGCCCATTTCGCGGGTGTTGGCGGCCATGTCGAGAACAGGAATGCCAGCGCGCGCGATTGTGCGAGAGAATTCCTGCACGATGATGTTGCGGATCTGGTAGCTGATCTCATCCATCGTAAACTCGCCGTCAGTACCGACGATTTCGGTGAGGAAGCGCGCAGGATCACTGACCTTGATGGTGTAAGTGCCATAGGCGCGCAGGCGGACTGGGCCGAACTCTGGGTCGCGCGCGATGATCGGGTTTTTGGTGCCCCACTTGAGATCGCCAAATCGTGTCGTGTTGACGAAGTAGACTTCAGATTTGAACGGGCTTTCAAAGCCGTGATCCCAGTGGTTGAGCGTTGTCATCACCGGCATATTGTTGGTTTCAAGCATGTATAGGCCGGGTGTGAACACGTCGGCCAACTGGCCTTCGTGAACGAAAACAGCGGCTTGCCCCTCACGGACCGTCAGCTTGGCACCATATTTGATCTCGTGGTCTTCACGCTCAAAGCGCCAAACCATTGTGTCGCGGCTGTCATCAACCCAGTGAATGACGTCGATAAACTCGCCTGTCAGAAAATCAAATATACCCATGGTATTCTCCTTTTCGCGGGCTAAGCGCCGCCGTGCTTTGTTTAGTCTAATTGGTGGTCTCGCCGGTGAGCTCGGCGGCGATTTGTGCGATGGTAGGGCGGGCCTCGGCGAGCGTCATGCCGTCGCTGAGGCGTGGATCATAGAGCATTTTGAGCAGCAGTTCATCGTGGGTTGTGAGGGTTGCGAACTCTTCGTCGTCATTAAAGATCGAGGGGCGCGCATGGGGGCTGTCGTTTGAGAGGCCAAGCCCCTGTGCGACTTCTTCGTGGATACAGGAAAGGCGCATCAGATCAGGGTGTTCCGTGCGGATAAGTGCGATGGCGCGCTCTTGGCCGGGCGGTGCAAAGGCGACGTTGGAGTGCACGAGGCAGTAGATATCGCGGGGCAGGGCCATGAGCTGCGTGAGGCGGCTTTCCGGAAAGTCAGGCCAGACGCTGCGCACGGTTTTGCGAATGTCAGCGGCGTCATCGACCCCCATGAAAAGCACATGAAAGTTGGCGTTTTCTTGCGCGCTCGCAGTGATGCTGTGGCCAGTAACGCGCGATAAGCGAGCAAGATATCGGTTCAGGTTGCGGGCGTCTTTTTCGCGGGTGTTTGCAGAGACAGAGTTGCCAAAGTGGCTGGCAACACGTGCTTCGCCGCGCCAACGGTGAAAGCGGGTGATTTGCCCGGGAGTTGTTGTCAGCTGGCCAGGCGCGTGCTCGTTGAAGAAGGCTATTTTCTCGAAATTGCGGCCAAGCTCAAAGGCGCGAAAGCCGGTGTCGGGGCCGCCACCATCGCGGCGCAAAAGGCCTTGCGCCAAAAGGTGCTCTTGTAGGCGGATATAATAGGCCGAAAGCTCAAGCGCAGCCTTTGAAGGCGCTTTGACCGCTGGCTTTGGCGCAATGCGCGGCTTCATGATGCCAGCAGGACGGGCTTGTGGCTTGAGGCTTTCGCGCAAGGGCAAGTCACAGGCCGCCAAAAAGGACAGCCCCAAAAGGGCTGCCCCGATGGCGTAGGGGGACTTGTGGCGCGCCATACTGGCTTACGCGGGTACTGATGTGCCGGCGTTGTCGCCAGAGCCGGTTTTGCGCGCTGTTGCCGAAGCGAGTGTGTCGCGCAGCTCGGCTTCCATCTTCTTGAGCTCGGCTTCTGCGGAGGCACGCTTGGCTTTGCCTTCGTCGGCGATTTGCAGGCTTTCCTCGATGGTTCCGATCAGGTCTGCGTTGGCTTTTTTGACGGCTTCGATGTCAAACACGCCGCGCTCCATTTCGGTGCGGATCATCTTGTTGCTTTCGCGCAGGTTTTTGGCGTTGGCTGTGAGAAGCTCGTTGGTGAGGTCGTTGGCATCGCGCACCGCAGCGGCGGCTTCGGCCGAGCGCTGGATCGTCACGGCTTGGGCCAGTTGAGTTTCCCAGAGCGGCACGGTGTTGACGAGCGTCGAGTTGATCTTGGTCACAAGCGACTTGTCGTTTTCCTGCACAAGGCGGATCGACGGGAGCGATTGCATAGTGACTTGGCGGGTGAGCTTGAGGTCATGCACACGGCGCTCAAGATCATCACGCGCAGCACGCAAGTCACGCAGTTCTTGCGCTTTCATCACTTTGTTTTTCTCGGCGGCTTTTTCGACTTTCTTCTCAAAAGCCGGGATGTCCTTTGTGTCAAGAACGCGCAGCTTTTCTTCGCCAGCGGCAATGTAGAGCGCCAACTCGTCGTAAAAGGCGAGTGTCTTTTCATAGAGCATGTCGAGCGACTTGATGTCTTTGAGCAGCGTGTGCTCATGGTCAAGCAAGTCTTCGGTGACATGGTCGATCTGGCCCTGTACCTGCTCGAATTTGGCGGTGAACTTAGCGAAAGGGGCGGCGCGGCCTAGCAGGCGCTCCCACCATGTGCGCTTGCGGCGCACGTCAAGCTCGGACACGGAAAACCCGCGGATGGTTGTGACGATGCCGCGCAGGCTGTCGCCGGCCGGGCCAACGTCTTTGTTGCGCACGCCTTGCAGCATGCTTTGCGAGATAACTTGCAACTCGGCTTGAGCGGCAGAGCCAAACGAGACGATCGACTGCGTGTCGCTCATATCAAGTTCGCCCATGCGCGACTTGATCTCTTTGCTGACAGCGCCTTTGGCTTCGGCCATCGGCACAACTGCGTTGGCGGCTGTTGGCTCAGGTAGGATCACAGCGTTCACCTCTTCAACGAGAGCGAGTGTTTCTTGGGCTTTTTCTTGGATTTCCGTGGTCATAAGGGAGCTCACTTTTGGTTTAAGATTGGTCGAGGCGGACGCCTTCTTGCTTGAGGCGGTCGCGGAGAACTTCGATTTCGACGGTCAGGTCACTATGATTGTCGAGCAGTAGGTGGCGGGTTTTGGCGTTAAAACTGTCCTGTAGGTCACCGAGCAGTTTTAAGTAATCGGCCTTGGCCTCGCTCGAGTGCGAGCGGGTGAAAATATCGGCAAACTTCTCAGAGGCATCGCGTGCGCCTTTGAGGTAAACGCCGATAAACTTGCGCGCGCTGGTGAGGTCGCGGGGGTCTTCTTCAACCGTGCGCAAAAGCTCGCGGACTTGCGCTTGAAAGCTCTCGACGCGGGCCTCAACTTGGCGGTCGCCCGCGCGGTGGGCGGCTTCAGACATGGCTTTGAGGTGTGTCTCGGCCTTCTCGACGGCGCGTGCGACGCGGTCGGTTTGAAACTCGTCCAAACCGTCCATGCCCTTGTTTGTCAGCGGGTCAGGACCGAAGGCGGCAAAGTGCAATACAAGGCCGAGCACGCCAAAGATCACGGCTTCCAGAGCGCCAAAGCCCACATAGCCCGCAATAGCGAGGCCTGAGCCTGTCAGCAGTGAGCCAAGTATCTTACGCGGGATAGCCGGACGGCGAGCCACCTTGCGAGCCTCATAGGCTTCGTGGGCGATAAGGCCATCGCGGGTAAGCCAAGCTGCCAGGAGCATGCTGGCAAGAGCGACAAGCCAGACGACCATCTCAGTGGGCTCTGATGTGAAGGCTTGCCAGACCATTGGCAAAGGCACGAGAAACAGCAAGTTTACCCGCCCGCCAGCGCGCGTGCGTCGCGCACCACGATAGCTGTTTTTGCCTGTTTCGGGGCTGAATTTTCCGCCGTAACGCTCTGACATTATGCGCCGCCCAATAGGGAGACGTAGAGCACGAGCAAGACAAGCAGCGTGAACGCGAGTTTTTGAAGGCCGGTTTCTGACATGTTTCCCCCAGTCATTTCCTGCGTGATCAACCTAAGCGAAGGTGCGCACAGGCGCTAGGGGGAAGTTTTTAGCGAGCCACGCATTTCGGCGAAATTTGGCCAGCCAAGGGAGCGTTTTCTTTGAAGAAAACGGTTCGGAATATTGGTAATATTCCGACGTGTTTGGCTGGCCAATTGTCTTAGTGGTGAGCGTTGCGCTCGCGGGTGAGTTTGCGGCTGTAGCCTGATTGCAGAATTTCGACAGCAAACAGAACGATAACCGAGAAGTAGAATGTCGACTTGGACATCGGCACCACTTCATGGCCGAAGAGCTTGAGCGCGAGGGCGTCATTGTGCATCGCGTGGGCCGCGGCTTGGCCTGCTTCGCCGAGCAAAACGACACCGACGATCAGCAGGATGAAGAGGCCCAATACCTCATACATACGGTTCTTTTCCAAGAAGGCAGTCACGCCATCTGCAAGCAGAAGCATGGCGAGGCCGGACAATAGGATTGCCGCAGCAAGGATCGGGAAGACCTTTGTGATCGCGAGGGCTGAAAGCACTGAGTCAAAAGAGAAAATCAGGTTCATCATCACAATCAGGATGACAACTTGCGTGGCTGATTTGCCGGATTTGTTGCCCAAGTCAGCGTCCAGATGTTCGATTGAAAGCATGTGGCTGATCTCTTTCACAGCGGTATACATGATGAACACGCCGCCAAAGATAAACACGCAGGTGGCGAAGTTGACGCCACCTTCAAGGATGCCTGTCCAGTTGAAAATGTAGAACGGCTCCGCCATCGCATCAATCAATCGCACCATTGCGAAAAGCAGCACGACACGGAGCACAACCGCGATAATGATGCCCCAGAAGCGCACAGACTTTTGGTGAGCAACTGGTGCGCGCTGGCTTTCGATCGAGATATACAGAAGGTTGTCAAAGCCGAGCACGGCTTGGAGAAAGCAAAGCATGAGCAGGTTGCCCATGTTTTCGATGGTCAGAAGTTCGGCCATTGTGTCCTGTCCCTAATTGGTTGGTTTGCGCGTCTCATAACGCAGCAGGGGCAGTTTGCAATAGTGGGAAATCCTGCGCTCAAGTCACCGTTTGCGTTTGCGGGTGGTGGTTTTGCGTTCTTCAGGCGGGGTTCCACCCTCCATGCCGAGTTGGTCACGCATGACGCGTTGGCGAATTTCCTGAACCTCGCCTTGCCGGAGCTCGCCCAGTTGAAACGGCCCATAAGAGACGCGAATGAGGCGGTTTACAGTAAAGCCGACAGCCTCCATTGCGCGGCGCACTTCGCGGTTTTTGCCTTCGCGCAGCCCCAGTGTTGCCCAAGCGTTCGCGCCTTGTTGCCGGTCAAGGGTTACATCCATGCCCTGGAATTTTTCTCCATCAACAACAATGCCTTGGCGCAGGGGGGCGAAGGCATCGTCAGTTGGGCGGCCGTTGATGCGCACGCGGTATTTGCGCAGCCAGCCGGTTGAGGGAAGCTCAAGTTTGCGCTTCACAGAGCCATCATTGGTCAGCAGCAAGAGGCCTTCGGAGTTGATGTCGAGGCGGCCCACCGTCATCACACGGGGCAGGGTGTCGGGCAGCTTGTCAAAGATCGTGGTGCGGCCTTTCTCGTCGCGGTTTGTTGTCACGAGGCCAGATGGCTTGTGGTAGAGCCAGAGGCGCGCAGGCTCGGCAGCCTGGAGCGGCTTATTGTCAACTGTGACGCGGTCACTCTCGGTGATGTTCAGTGCCGGAGAGCTTATTTTCTCGCCATTTACAGTGACGCGGCCAGCTTCGATCATGCGCTCGGCGTCGCGACGTGAGGCAAGCCCGGCGCGGGCGATGACTTTGGCGATGCGATCGCCTTTTGGGGTAGGTGTATCGTTCATCCTCATGGCCTTAGAGCAAACTGCTGCCTTGCGAAAGGGGGCAGTTTTCGCCAATAGGACATATGGTATTTGCAACGCATATGAATGTCGCTCTGGAAGAGGCGCGGGCGGCTGGTGAGCGCGGGGAGGTGCCTGTGGGCGCGGCCTTGGCTGTTGGTGGCAAGGTGATTGCGCGGGCGGGCAACCGTTGCCGCGAGCTGAGCGACCCGACAGCGCATGCCGAGGTTTTGGTGATCCGCGAGGCCTGCGCAGCACTTGGCTCGGAGAGGCTGCGCGAGGCCGAGCTCTATGTCACGCTTGAGCCTTGCCCGATGTGCGCTGCGGCGATTTCGAACGCCCGCGTGGCACAGCTTTACTACGGTGCGTCTGATCCGAAGTCAGGCGGGGTTGCGCAGGGGCCACGGGTGTTTGACCATGCGCAATGTCACCATGTGCCGGAGGTTTACGAGGGCATCGGAGCGAAGGCGTCTGCTGCGCTTTTAGAGGCGTTTTTTGCGGGTAAACGCTAGCCTGACGAGCCCGTGCTGCCTGAAAAGGGCTTCAGAACTCTTAAGTGGGCGTGCAGTTGGGTTAACCGTAAAAATGTTGGCAAAAATCGCCGTGCCTAAGGTATGCAGCAACGTATGCAGCTATGTGTGCATAACGCGTGCATACGATTTGGGCGGCAGTTTTGGCCGAAATTTGGCTAACGCCACGCGCGGTGAGAGGCGCATTTGACTGCTCCGTCACACCATTGCCCCAACAGTCAGGGTAGCGGGGCAGGCTCGCCTCAGGCTAGAAAAGCGGGCGTTGCTTCAGAATGCAGCTAAAGTCCGGCAAAGAGGCCAGATTGATGGACGCTGCGCACCGAACGCATGCTCGCGAACACAGTCGTGGTCATAAACCTTCAACAACTGCTTAGGTTTTGAACGGGGTTTATGGCAGCGAAAAACTGGCCCGGTTTAGGCTGTTCCAAAAAGGAGGGTTTTGGGAACAGGTCTTCTTTAAGCTAGGAAGTGCGGTTTCTTCCAGTTTCCAACTTCTGGAGCGGCGTCACTAGTGAACATCTCACCAAACACTGGGCCACGCAGAAGCCGTTTACTCCAAGTCTTATAAAGCGCAAGTGTCATGCCGTCTCGATGCTCAACCAAGACCTTAATCGCAGGCGTTCTATTTTCTCCGAGAAAAACGCTTTCACTGACAGCAACGGCCAAAGTAGACCACTCTGACGTTTGCTCACGTAGACCGTCATGCAACAGGGGGAGAATCTCCGTAGAATTTGTATTCTCGTTTTCTGGTGCCGCGGAGCAAAGTGCAATCTGCCCCGTCCTGTCTAAGTAACCACCGTGCGGTAAAAAATTCCCCCGCTTTGTTACGAAGGCCGAAGAAAGATCGAATATCGCTTCAAACAATGGTGTCGCTTCCAAAAACTGTTCTTCGTATAATTGCTCAATCATTTTCCGACCTTTCCTTTTTGCCTTTAGTATTTTAGCAATTTGGTCGCGTTGAGGCGGAAATGTGAAAACATAGGCCCATGATCGCCAGTTGAAGTCCTTATCAAGCTGTTCCAAAAAGGAGGCTATTTGGAACGGTCATGGATGACGGTTCTATCGACCAGAACCTCGCCTTCGTTACTCTGTCGCTCGCTGTAAACCCATGCCTACGAATACCATCAAAAGACATGCAGCCAACGACGCGAGCATTATAAATGCACTCACCTTGAGCAACGTTGAGCGCTCCTCTTTTGGCACAGACATAAAGTCCTTCGCTTCTTTTGGCATTTGCGTTTTAAACAAAACCAACGATAGGCCTGCCACGAATATGGCCAATACAATTGGCATATCCAGATAGGTTGGCCAGCGAACAAATCCGAAATTCGCAGCATGGGCGGCCTGAGGAATTGCAATTAGCGAAAGCAGCAGCAAGGTGGAGTTTGTGGTATTTCGGAACATTTTGTTAACCTTCATTCATCGTCTCTTAGTAAACATAGCTTTTTGGCAAAATTATGATGTAAAAGGTCTAAAGAGACACAAACCAGTCATTATCTACATTCGCACACTTCTTCCAAAAACCACCGTTTGTTGAACGGCTCGCCGAAGTGGAGGTTGGGCCAGAATGCAGCTAAAGTCCGGCAAAGAGGCCGGATTGACGGACGCTGCGCACCGAACGCATGTTCGCGAACACAGTCGTGGTCATAAACCTTCAATAACTGCTTAAGTTTTGAACGGGGTTTATAGAAGCGAAAAGCTGGCCCGGTTTAGGCTGTTCCAAAAAGGAGGGTTTTTGGAACAACTAAAGCTGACCTGTCTATCCATAACGAAGTGTGAACAACGGATATCGGGTTTTATGTTGTGCACGTCAGGAAAGCATGTAGAGTCGAGCAAATGACGAAATAGTTGTTGATAGCTAAGTTGGACGGCCCTACGAGATTTGGCCCAAGAGTTACTCTTCAAAGCACACACGTAGAAAGCATCTCAATGAAGTTTTTCACCAAAACGGCATCCACCGCCCTTTCTTCTTCCTTTATGTTGCTCACAGCGCTGGCATCCGTCGGGTATGCTCAAACAAGTTATGAAAAAAAGCCATGTAGTACGTTTGGAAGCAATGCTAGCGGGTGCCAGAACTGTTTCGATGGAGGCACTAAAGCAGTAGGAGACGTGTTTCGACCTAATGAATCTTTCGAAGCTAGTGATAAGTCTCGGATATACTTTGCCGACGAAAACCAACTTGTCTACAGTGTAAAGATTCTTAATTCAAATACTAGCTGGTTTACTTCATATAATTTGTTGAACTATCCAGATTCACTCACATGGTACAGCTCAGAGGGTGTAAACCCAGACATTGGTAAAGGTCGAAGCTACCTGTTTCTCGAACCACACACCAAGATACGTATTCTGGAAGCCTCTAAAGGCAAAGGAATAAAATTAGAGAAGGTCACCAGTTCTTCTATTGATGATGTTCCAGATATGAGACTGAAGTTCACTCACAAATACCGAAACTTTCTCGGCAAGGGTTCTAACGGCATGGGTAGTGTTGGGGAGCTAAAGGAAACTGGTTCTTGTGTTTTCTACTACGCTGGAAATTAATACAATTTCTTGAGAGTTTGTTGCAACCAAGTAGAAATGTCCGCCTTTGTGCAAAGTAGAAATGTCCCGCTTGGTTGCAACATCATCCTCCCCCTTCCAAAAACGACTGTTTGCCGAACGGTTCGCCGAAGTGGGGCTTGGCAAGCTTGCGGAGAAGGTCTGATGGGCCTTGCTCAACCGAGCCTAGACATAAACCACGGTAATGTACGGTGAGCGTCTGGTCAGGGCCGGAAATGCTGGGCGTTTGGGCCGATATTGCGTGGCGATCCCCATTGATGGGATTCAGGAAGTGCCGCAGCATCGCGTCAACGACGCGCGGCGTTCGACACGCAGTTTGGGGCGGGAGGCGTTGACAAACGTGGTTGAAGCGGGCGCGGTGTAGCGGTAAAGGCCATGCAACAGATAACGGAGTATAGCCCATGTCTATCGACAAGGACACAGCGGCCAAGGTTGCGAAACTGGCCCGCATTAAAGTGGAAGAGGCGGATTTGCCGGCGCTTGCCGACGAGTTCAACGCGGTGCTCGGCTTTATCGAGCAGCTGAGCGAAGTTGACGTTGAGGGTGTTGAGCCGATGGTTTCGGTCACGCCGATGCGTTTGCCGCGTCGTGTTGATGAGATCACCGATGGCGGGCAGCAGGCCAAAGTTTTGGCCAATGCACCCGACGCGCGTGAAGGCTTTTTTGCGGTTCCGAAGGTGGTTGACTGATGGCTGATTTAAACAAACTGACGATCGCCGCCGCGCGTGATGCGATGCGCAAGGGGGATCTGACCTCAGCTGAGCTGACGGGCGCTTGCTTGAGCGAGATCGAAAGCGCAGGCGCGCTCAACGCATTTGTGCACCACACACCAGAGATTGCCGCCGAGCAGGCCAAGGCGGCTGATGCGCGGATCAAGGCGGGCGATGCGCCAGACATGTGCGGCATCCCGCTCGGCATCAAAGACTTGTTCTGCACCAAAGGCGTGCCGTCGCAGGCGGGCAGCCGGATTTTGGAAGGCTTCAAGCCGGAATACGAGAGCACGATCACCAGCCAGTTGTTTGACGCGGGTGCTGTGATGCTCGGCAAGCTCAACATGGATGAGTTCGCCATGGGCTCGTCTAACGAGACCTCGACCTATGGCAACGCGATCAACCCTTGGCGGCGCGGCAACGACGACACGGCGCTGACGCCGGGTGGCTCGTCGGGCGGCTCGGCAAGCGCCGTTGCGGCTGACTTGTGCCTCGGCGCGACAGGCACTGACACCGGCGGCTCGATCCGCCAGCCAGCCGCGTTCACCGGCATCACCGGCATCAAGCCGACATATGGCCGTTGCTCGCGCTGGGGCGTTGTGGCGTTTGCCTCAAGCCTTGACCAAGCCGGCCCGATGACAAAAGACGTGCGCGACGCTGCTATCATGCTGGAGGCGATGTGTGGCCATGACGCCAAGGACAGCACCTCAGCCGAGTTGGCTGTGCCCAACTTCGAGGCGATGCTGACAGGCGACATCAAAGGTAAGAAGATCGGCATCCCGAAGGAATACCACATGGAGGGTATGCCCGAGGAGATCGAAAAACTCTGGGCTGACGGCACGGCGATGCTGAAAGCGGCTGGTGCAGAGATCGTCGACATTTCCCTGCCGCACACCAAATATGCGCTGCCTGCTTACTATGTGATCGCGCCTGCCGAGGCCTCGTCAAACCTCGCGCGCTATGACGGTGTGCGCTATGGCCACCGCGCCAAGCTTGGCGCAGGCGACGGCATCACCGAGATGTACGAAAAGACTCGCGCTGAGGGCTTTGGCCACGAGGTGCAGCGCCGCGTTATGGTGGGCACATACGTGTTGTCGGCAGGCTTTTACGACGCCTACTATAACCGTGCCCGCAAGGTGCGCACGCTGATCAAGAAAGACTTCGAAGATGTCTTCGCGCAGGGCATCGACGCGATCCTCACGCCTGCCACTCCTTCCTCGGCCTTTGGCCTTGGTGAGATGGTCGATGCTGATCCGATTGCGATGTATCTTAATGACGTCTTCACCGTCACAGTCAACCTTGCTGGTTTGCCGGGAATCTCGGTTCCTGCGGGTGTTGACAGCAATGGCCTTCCGCTCGGACTGCAGCTTATTGGCCGTCCGTGGGAAGAGGGCGATTTGCTGAATACCGCCTATGCGCTTGAGCAAGCGGCTGGTTTTGTAGCCAAACCTGCAAAATGGTGGTAGAGAGCGCGGCAAACGCGAAACAACGCATATAGGCAGATTGACCCGTGAAACATATTCTTTTGATGAGTGCCGCCGCTTTGGCGCTGGCGGCCTGTACGCCCACTGTTCCTGACAGCGGCGCGCCAAACCCCGGCACTGGTGTTGGCTTTGGCAACTATGACGACTACCAAAAAAAGCAATCAACCCGTGACCAGCAACTGTCAGGCGGCTTGCCGGCTGCTCAGGCTGTGTCGCAAGAACCGCTTTCTGGCGCTGCTCAGGGCGATGTTGCAGCAGAAACGCAAGCTGTGTTAGCCGCGACTGCCCCGGCCGGGCAAGGCGCGATCAACGCAAGCCCATCAAACCCCAAGCCGGCGCTGGTGAATTCTGTCGGGATCAGCAATGAAAACGACTTTGACGCCGTCGGCTCACAACGCTCCATTCAGGACGACGCCGCGCGGCGCAACGCCCTCAAAGCACAGTACCAGCAGGCCGCTGTGGAAGCCGTGCCGACGCGCAAAGGCGGCAGTGGTGCGAGCCTTGTTGACTATGCGCTGAACACCACCAACCCTCGCGGGCAGAGCCTGTACAAGCGTAGCGCCCTGAACGGGCAGGCCAAATTTGCGCGCAACTGCGCCAAATATCCGTCACCGGACTTGGCGCAAGCGGCTTTCCTAAGCAAGGGCGGGCCAAAGCGCGACAGGCTCGGGATTGACCCTGATGGCGACGGGTTTGCCTGCTCTTGGGATCCGGCACCTTTCCGATCGGCGAAAGACGCGCTTAAACCTGAACCTGTTACAATCATCGAAGACGCAGCAGCAACCGAGTGAGCGATCTGCCGAGCTTCGTTGAACGCCCGTCGCCTAGCTTTGGGTCACGGCGTGGCGGGGTGCTGCCTGACATGATCGTGCTGCATTACACGGCCATGGAGAGCGCTGAAGCTGCGCTTGAACGGTTGTGTGACGCTGAGGCTGAGGTTTCTGCGCATTACTTGATTTGCGAAAAAGGCACTGTTTTTCAGATGGTTGCTGAAGACATGCGCGCATGGCACGCGGGCGCTGGACGGTGGGGCGTGGTTGATGAAGTCAACTCACGCTCAATTGGTGTCGAGCTGGCAAACCGTGGTGACCACCCGTTTTCGGAGCCGCAAATGGCGGCTTTGGAGAGGCTGATGCAGGGTATCATGGCGCGCTGGAACATACCGCCCGAACGGGTGATCGGACATTCGGACATGGCGCCGGGCCGCAAGATTGACCCGGGCCAGCGGTTTGACTGGCAACGCTTGGCGCGGCAGGGACTGTCTGTTTGGGCTGAGCAGGGGCGGGCCGGTGACTTTTGGCAGGATGCTGCGGCGTTTGGCTATCCGGTGGGGGACGTGTCTGACGATGTTTTGCTTGAAGCCTTCCGCTTGCGTTTCCGGCCAGGCTTCACCGGGCCATTGGATGCGGTGGATTCTGCGAGGATGGCTGGTTTGGCGATGACATGGCCGATGGACGCGCGAGCAATCTGATTTGCGCCGCGCTTTCGCGCGTCGCGGTGGCGGGGGGCTAGCCCCCCGCGCCCCCCAGGATATTTTCAGAAAGAAAAAGGGTGTAGCGGTTCGCATGGAATGGCAAAGTTGTTCACTTGCTTTGTCAGGAAGATTTTTCCTGTAATTTGGACGTTCGATCAAGGATCGAGACATAGTCACCAGTCGGTTGAGAGCTGCTCTTGCTCGCGGTTTTTGTTGTTGTGGTCTTCTTGTTAGAACCTTCCTTATCATCTTTTTCGTCCATGCCAAACTCTGCTTGGACAGTCGTCGTCGCACCTCCGCCGTCAGAATAGTCCCAAACGTGCGAAACTGTTGAGGCGATCCAGTCCCCGTCAGCGTCTGGTGCAACGCCCTTTACTTTGATGGGAGCTTCAGCTCGTGCTTTTGGATCACCGACCAGCTCAAGCGAGAGCTCACCTTCACCAGCTCGAAGCTCCTTCACCTTGGCCTCAGCCGCCTTCTGGGCTTCAGGCTCGCTTTGAAAGACCTCTCGAAGGGTCATCGAAGGGCCTTTTTCAGCCGCTTTAACGGTGATTGATTTGACGCGCCCCGCCCCGCGATCCTGCCATTTGGCGATCACTTTTGAATACCGAGAGCGCGGTTTGATCCGCACGTGGTAGGCGCTGTGTCGAGGGGCGTTGGCGCGCCCCTTGGCCTTCCATTATTGCTGACCGTCTCCTTTGCAGTTTGTCAAAACTTCCATAATCGCCAGCCGTTCTTGGCGATCCATCTTGGCGATCTTCGCAGCCCAGCGTGCCTTCTTCCGCTTGATACGCTCTCGCTCACGGTAGTTGTCACCTAGGTGGCTGTAATCGTGCAACGCGACAGGTGGCTTGAAATTCATCCAGAGGCTCTCAGCGGCCATGCCACGGCGAGTGGACGCCTGATAGTTGACGCGATGCCAAAGGTTCAACGCCCTTTCGCGTCTCCATCATGTAGGGGGATCGGCATAAATCAGAGTATCGGGCTGATCTATCAAAAAGGAATCGCTCACCATCGACTTAAGCGAGGGCAGCAGCTTGAGCGCATCGCCATCCAGAAGCCGGAATTCGCTGCGATCAATGCCCACATTGCGATGCGCCAACCGCTTGTTTCTGAGCACCGCACCAGATCCGAGAAAGGCCTCAATGTAGGTCTTGTGAGGTGGCATGTGGTTGATGATGCGCTGGTAGATGCCCGCGCCGTTCTTTCCGCCCGGATAGGTCATGGCTGCAGCCTCGCCAAATCTGGCGATATCGGCCGACATCGTTGAACTCGACGGTGCTTGAATCGGGCACCGTTAGGTTTGGAGGTGATCGAGCAAACCATCAAAACACCTGTATGCCAAAAAGG
>JADGEJ010000047.1 GCA_016744435.1 Lentibacter sp.
CGTCACTCAAATCAAATCTTGCCATGTCACACCTGTTTTCGACAGATGAATCACAACAACGCCTGCTCAGCAAGGAGGTCAATTGGGTTCACACCCTAGTTAATTTCAGATTGCTTTTGTTAACAGGCACAAATCTTAGCGTTTCAGACAATCTCGCACAGCCCAAAAGTGTATGTACGCGTTATGCACAGATAGCTGCATAGGGTGCTGCATACTGTAGGCACGGGTTGTTTTTGCTCAAACCGCGTCGTTACCCTTGCGCTCGGCCAAGCAACACCTAGTTAACATACGAAGATGGGTTGCGCGGGTTAGGCCTTTCCCCTACATAGCCAGCCAGACAGCTAGAGGCCAAAACACCGCATGGAAAACGTCGTTCTTATCGTCCACCTTATTCTTGCTCTTGCGCTTATTGGCGTGGTGCTGCTTCAGCGTTCTGAAGGCGGCGGATTGGGCATGGGCGGCGGCGGCGGTGCCGTGTCTGGCCGCTCGGCAGCGACAGCGCTTGGCAAAGTGACTTGGATCCTAGCCATCGCCTTTATTTGCACGTCAATTTCACTGACAATCATCGCGGCGCAAAAGTCGGCTGGCGGCTCAGTGATCGACAGGTTGGGCGATGTTTCAGCGCCTGCTGCCTCTGAAGTTGAGGCCCCTGCGGCAGACTTGCTCCCACCGGCTGAGGGCGACAACGCGCCGCTTGTGCCAACCGCCGACTAAACCAAACCAGACACCACTGCTGGGCACATCACAGGAATTCGCAACATTATGTTGCGGCTCCATTGCCAAACTAAGACGAATCCACTATTGCTCAAATCCCGTGATGCTACGGACTTTTCCAGTCTGTTCATGGCATTTTTGAGCGTATTTTCGCGAGCAATCGCGCGACCAATTCACGGGGAGCCACACCATGGCACGTTATGTTTTCATCACCGGCGGTGTTGTTTCTTCGCTCGGCAAGGGCCTGGCTTCTGCGGCCCTCGGAGCGCTTCTGCAAGCCCGTGGGTTTTCCGTGCGATTGCGCAAGCTTGACCCCTATTTGAACGTCGATCCGGGCACCATGTCACCGTTTGAACACGGCGAGGTTTTCGT
Source organism: Lentibacter sp. (assembly GCA_016744435.1). Classification (GTDB taxonomy): domain Bacteria; phylum Pseudomonadota; class Alphaproteobacteria; order Rhodobacterales; family Rhodobacteraceae; genus Lentibacter. The sequence goes on from JADGEJ010000047.1 coordinate 1,087, forward strand.
GACAGACGACGGCGCCGAAACCGACCTTGATCTGGGCCACTACGAGCGCTTCACAGGCGTCGCAGCCCGCAAGACTGACAGTGTCTCATCAGGCCGTGTCTACTCAACCGTGTTGGAAAAAGAGCGCCGTGGCGACTATTTGGGCAAAACCATTCAGGTGATCCCGCATGTCACCAACGAAATCAAAGACTTCCTTGATGTAGGCGACGACGAAGTCGACTTCATGCTCTGCGAAATCGGCGGCACCGTCGGCGATATCGAAGGCCTGCCGTTCTTTGAAGCGATTCGCCAATTTTCCCAAGACAGGCCGCGCGGACAGTGCATTTTCATGCACTTAACACTTTTGCCCTATCTTGCTGCCTCAGGAGAGTTGAAAACAAAACCGACTCAGCACTCGGTTAAAGAACTGCGTTCTATCGGCCTCCAGCCAGACGTTCTGGTCTGCCGCTCAGAGCAGCCCATCCCCGAGAAAGAGCGCGCCAAGATCGCGCTGTTCTGTAACGTGCGCCCCGAGGCCGTCATCCCGGCCTATGACTTGAAGTCGATCTATGAAGCGCCTTTGGCCTATCACTATGTCGGCCTTGACCAAGCGGTGCTTGATGCTTTCCAGATCAGCCCCGCGCCTAAGCCCGAGCTGAAAGTTTGGGAAGATGTGAAAGACCGGATCACCAACACCGACGGTGAGGTAAAAATCGCGATTGTTGGCAAGTACACCCAGCTTGAAGACGCCTACAAATCGATCAAGGAAGCGCTTATGCACGGTGGCATGGCCAACCGCGTTAAAGTTAACGTCGAGTGGGTTGACGCAGAGGTTTTTGACCAAGGCGACGCGGCTCCACACCTTGAAGGCTACCACGCGATCCTCGTGCCAGGCGGCTTCGGTGAACGCGGCACAGAGGGTAAGATCAAAGCGGCGCAGTTTGCCCGCGAGCGCAAAGTACCCTACTTGGGGATCTGCCTTGGCATGCAGATGGCTGTTATCGAAGCCGCGCGCAATGTGGCCAATATCAAAGACGCAGGCTCTGAGGAGTTTGACCATGAAGCAGGCAAAAAGCGTTTTGAACCAGTCGTTTACCACCTGAAAGAATGGGTTCAAGGCAACTATACAGTGACACGCAAAGCCGGCGACGACAAAGGCGGGACTATGCGTCTTGGCGCTTATGATGCCACCCTTGTTGAGGGCTCAAAAGTGGCTGACGTTTACGGCTCAACCGCGATCGAAGAGCGCCACCGACACCGCTATGAAGTTGACATGAAATACCGTGAGCAACTTGAGAAATGCGGGTTGCTGTTCTCTGGCGTGTCGCCAGATGGGCGCTTGCCAGAGATCGTGGAATGGAAAGATCACCCATGGTTTATTGGTGTTCAGTTCCACCCCGAGCTCAAGTCAAAACCGTTTGAGCCGCACCCGCTGTTTGCAGACTTTGTGCGCGCTGCGGTTGAGACGTCACGCTTGGTTTAACCGGCTGTTAAGCACGTCTAAGCGCCGCTTTACGCTGCGCGTTACCGTGCTCTTTGCAGTCTGCGCCAGCCCTTCGCGCCAATCTTTTCTGGGCGTCGCAAACTCTTGTGGTTTGGCCAGCTCTGCAAAGGTTTCCGAGGCTCTCCGCAGCACAGGATTCGCTCTTAAGGCATCCTCTCGCAAAACCCAGCGGCCAGCCTGACAGGCAGCAACATCCAGCTTCTGGCAAGCCAGCCAATTGGCCATTCTGTCAGGGTAGGCAACGCTTTTGCGGAATGCTGCGTTGTCGTAAAATCCCGAATTCATGCGCAAACACAGCGTGTCTAAAGCCCGGCAAAGCGCTCGATGCTCGTCAGGCACCTCGCGCTTGTGCAAGTAATTGAAGCGCATCGGATCGGCGTTGAAAAAACACTGTAAAGCCGCCGAAAGGCAGACGCCTTGCCGGGATGCTATCCATTCAACCACTGGCAAAGGGAGCCCTTGCCAATTGGCCTCACGCAGTAGTTTGCTCAGCGCATCAGGTGCAGCTTTTTTAGCCTGCCGCAAAAGGGCATGTTCAGCAGTTTTTGTGTCGGGTTCGCAAATATCAGCAGTCATATTTTTCTCTAGCAGCGGGATTTCACCCTGTTTACACAGCACCTGAGACGACAATTTGCTGGAAAAGTGGCGTTCTCGTGTTTTCGGGTTTGTCCGGCGCTTGACCTTGCCCTGCTTTCAACTCAGCTTACACCAAACAGACAAAGGAGAAGCAGATGCCAAAGGGATATTGGGTTGCGCATGTTGATGTCAAAGATCCGCAAACATACGAGGACTATAAAGCCGCCAATGCTGCGCCATTCGCAGAGTTTGGCGCAAAGTTTCTTGTCAGAGGTGGCGCACAGGAAGTACGCGAAGGCAATGTTCGCTCTCGCACAGTTGTGATCGAGTTCCCAACGATCGAAGCGGCCTATGCCTGCTACGAAAGCGGCGCTTATCAGGCCGCTATCGCGATCCGAAACCCCATATCAGATGGCGACATGGTCATCATCGAAGGCTACGAGGGCGCATGATGGACATCATTGACCGCATCACTCAACTGTTTCAAAAGCCAGGCCCGAGCCCCCTGCCCGAGCCCGATGCTCAACTCGCGTTAGCGGCACTTCTGGTACGGGTCGCCAAGTCTGATCAAACTTACCGCGTAGAGGAGATCTCGCGGATTGACACGCTTTTGGCCGAGGTCTTCTCGCTCAATCCCGTAGAAGCCGCCAAAATGCGCGCGACCAGCGAAAAGCTTGAGGCCGCCGCGCCGGAGACAAGCCGCTTTGCCGAGCTTATCCATGATAATGTCCCAGAATCCGAGCGCCTAAAAACCCTTCAAGCCATGCGCGCTGTCATGCAAGCAGACGGTGTCGAGCGCCCCGAGGAGCAAAGTGTCATACAGTCAGCCTGCGTGGCTCTTGGCTTTGAACTCACGGTGCTTGAAGGCCTCACCAATGAGGTGCCCGAATGATCGCAGGATTGTTTGACCGCCTGTTTGCAGCGCCCAAAGAAGGCGCGTCTGACGAAGACGCACGCCTCGCTTTAACGGCGCTTTTGGTGCGTATCGCGCGGGCAGACCACGACTATGCCGAGGTTGAGAAAACCCGCATTGATGAGATAAGCCAGCTGCGTTTCGGGCTGTCTCGCGATGATGCAATTGCGCTGCGCACAGAAGCCGAGGGCCTTGAAGCTGTCGCCCCGGACACAGTGCGCTTTACCCGTGCCATCAAAGAAGCTGTGCCCTTTGAGGGGCGTATCGGCGTGCTTGAGGCTATGTGGTCTGTTGTTCTGGCTGACGCCGAGCGCGACCATCATGAAGAAACCCTGATGCGGATGGTTGCCAATCTGCTTGGCATCTCTGATCGCGACAGCGCCCTCGCCCGCCAAGCACAAGAAGGGCGCTAAGCCTCGCTATTACGCGTGCCCTGTTTAAATCTCTTGCGCACAGGCCTGTTGTTCTGGCAGGTTGCTGGCAGCAATTTGATCAAATTTTCGGAGCCCCCATGTTAAGCGATGTGTTAAGTGATTTCGTGTCCCTTAGAATTGCCGCGTGTGACCTGAACGGCCAAATGCGCGGGAAGCGTCTGCCCGCAGATTTTGCCAGCAAAGTCCAAAAAGGCGCGGTTCGGATGCCGCTCTCTGCCCTCAACGTTGACATCTGGGGGGCCGACATCGAGAACAGCCCGCTGGTTTTTGAAACAGGCGACGCCGACGGCTATATGCAGCCTACTGGCCGTGGCGCGGTGCCGATGCCATGGTTGCCAAGCGCTGCGGCACTGGTTCCCGCCACGATGCTGAACGAAGACAAAACACCATTCGAAGGCGATCCGCGCCGCGCCCTTGAGCGCGTTTTGGAGCGCTACGCTGCCCGCGGCTGGAACGTGCGCGCCGCGACTGAAATGGAGTTTTACTTGGTGAATGACCAAGGTGGCCTTGGCCCGGTCAACCATCCGCATACAGGGCGCCCTCTAGAAAACACAGAAGTACTGTCACTCGCAGAGCTTGACGCATTCGAGCCGTTTTTCACCGAGCTTTACAGTGGCTGCGCCGCTATGGGCATCCCGGCGCAGTCGGCGATCGCTGAAGCGGGCGTGGGGCAATTTGAGATCGACATTGATCACCGAGACGCCCTAACCGCAGCAGACAATGCCTGGCTCTTTAAGACGCTGGCAAAGGGCCTTGCCCGCGCTCACAACATGGCCGCGACATTTATGGCGAAGCCTTTTCCCAACGACTCGGGAACAGGGCTACATGTGCATTTCTCTGTGGTTGATAGTAAGGGTAACAACGTTTTCGACAACGGAACTGACGAGGGCAACGAAACCCTGCGCCATGCCGTTGCGGGCTGCCTTGACGCCATGCAAGGCTCTACGCTTATCTTCGCCCCTCACGGCGCAAGCTATGAGCGCATGGTGCCCGATGCCCATGCGCCCACGGCAGTCTGCTGGGGTTACGAAAATCGCACCGCCGCGATACGCATTCCAGCCGGCCCCCCCGCTGCGCGCCGCATTGAGCACCGTGTTGCAGGCGGTGACATCAACCCATACCTGCACCTCGCGGCTGTGCTTGGCGCCGCCATTGACGGGGTCGAGCGCGCTGAAGAGCCTCCCGTGCCAATCACAGGCAATGCCTATGAAGAAGACCATCCGCAGCTTGAAGCAAACTGGGAAGACGCCTTGAAGCGCTTTGAAAGTGACCCTGCCATTGCGCGTATCTTCCATCCCCTCCTCATCGAGAACCTTGTGATGACCAAGCGGCAGGAAATTAGAATCTCCAAACAGATCGCGCCGGAAGATGTCTGGAAAACTTATCTTGAGGCCGTCTGATCCGCCTCTTGAATGCAAGCCACGAGCACGCTAGCCTTAATTTGATCAAATAGGAGATGCAGATGAAAATTGGCATTTTGCAAGCCGGTCACGCGCCCGACGAGATTCTCGGCGAGCAAGGCGACTACGACACAATGTTCCGCCGCCTGCTGAGCGGACAGGGCCATGATTTCGTCACCTTCAGAGTGGTTGACGGCGAGTTTCCTGATGGCACGCAATCTGCTGACGCATGGCTGATCACCGGCTCCAAGCACGGCGCCTACGAAGACCATGCGTGGATTCCTCCGCTTGAAGCGTTGGTCCGTGACATCAAGGCATCTGGCAAGCCGCTCATCGGGGTGTGCTTTGGCCACCAAATCATCGCACAGGCACTTGGCGGCAAAGTTGAGAAGTTTTCTGAAGGCTGGGCCGTTGGCAAGCAAGACTACGAAATCGCTGGCAAGCCAATGTCGCTCAACGCTTGGCACCAAGACCAGGTGGTTGAACTCCCACCAGAAACCGAAGTGATCGGCTCCAACGCGTTTTGCGCCAACGCGGCTTTGGTGATCGGCGGTACTATTTTGACCATCCAGCCGCATCCCGAATTTACCAGCGCTGTCATCGAGGGCCTCATTGAGCACCGTGGCGGTGCGGTTCCTGCTGAACTCATAGAAAGAGCGCACGCAAACCTAGAAGCCGAAACACAAAGTGAGGCCTTCCGCGATCTGATGGTTTCGCATTTTCAAAAACACATGGCGGAGGCCACCTGATGACCAAGAACTGGATGGATGCGCTGCCTGACAGCGCTAAAACATATCTCGAAGGGCGTCGTCTTGACGAAGTCGAATGCATCATCTCCGACTTACCCGGCATCGCCCGCGGCAAGGCCGTGCCCGCGAGTAAGTTCGCACGGCAAAGCGCGTTCTATTTGCCGGATTCGATTTTTTACCAAACCATTACAGGCGATTGGGGGGAAGCTGCGGGTGAAGACGGCTTCATCGAACGCGACATGACCCTCAAGCCAGATATGAGCACAGCAACGGCCGCTCCCTGGACAGGCGACTGGACATTGCAGGTGATTCACGACGCTTATGATGGCAATGACAACCCTGTGGAGTTTGCCCCTCGCAACGTGCTTAAACACGTCGTCCAACAGTACCGAGATGCAGGCTTTGAGCCGGTGGTTGCACCGGAAATGGAGTTCTTTCTGGTTGCGCGCAACATTGATCCGGCTGAGAAAATCAAGCCGATGATGGGCCGCTCTGGCCGCCCCGCAGCTGCCCGTCAGGCCTATTCCATGACAGCCGTTGACGAGTTTGGCCCAGTGATCGACGACATCTATGACTTCGCCGAAGCACAAGGCTTTGAGATCGACGGGATCACCCAAGAAGGCGGCGCTGGCCAGCTGGAAATCAACCTTGTTCACGGTGATCCGGTGAAGCTTGCCGACGAGGTTTTCTACTTCAAACGCCTCATTCGCGAGGCCGCTTTGCGCCATGATTGCTACGCTACGTTCATGGCCAAGCCGATCGCTGAAGAGCCCGGCTCGGCGATGCACATTCACCACTCGATCCTTGATATCGAGACTGGGCAGAACATTTTCTCCGGCCCACAAGGCGGCGAAACAGACGCCTTCTTCCACTTCATCGCAGGCCTGCAAAACCACATGCCCGCCGCCATTGCCGTTATCGCGCCTTATGTGAACTCCTACCGCCGTTACGTCAAAGACCACGCCGCCCCGATCAACCTTGAATGGGCCCGTGACAACCGCACAACAGGCATTCGCGTGCCACTCTCAACCCCCGAAGCCCGCCGCGTCGAAAACCGACTCGCCGGTATGGACTGCAACCCCTACCTCGGTATCGCGGCCTCACTGGCCTGTGGCCTTATTGGCCTGCAAGAAGAGCAGCGCCCAGACAAACAGTTCAAAGGCGACGCCTATGAGGGCGAAGAAGATATCCCACGCGAAATGGGGGCAGCGCTTGATTTGTTCAATGAAAGCGAAGCTTTGCACCGCGTGCTCGGGCCAGAATTCGCGCGCGTTTATTCGATCGTCAAGCGTGCTGAATACGACGAATTTTTACAGGTTATCTCCCCTTGGGAGCGTGAGCATCTGCTGCTGAACGTATGAACCTTCTCTACTCAAACGACAGGCAAGGCGCCTTCCCGCCAAGCTGGTATGCGGCAACCGCTCAGCCTCGCGAGCCAAAGCCTCAGTTGCGTGGTGAGGCTAAAGCCGACGTTTGCATTGTCGGTGGTGGGTTTACTGGGCTTTCCGCTGCACTGCACCTTGCCGAACGCGGCTATGACGTCGCTCTCATCGAGGCCCACCGCGTCGGGTTTGGCGCGTCGGGTCGCAATGGCGGGCAGCTTGGCTCAGGGCAACGCATGGAGCAAGACGCGCTCGAAAAGCTCGTTGGAGACGACGATGCCCTCAAACTTTGGCACCTTGCGGAAGAAGCCAAAAGCCTCGTTAAGCTACTGATTAAAAATCACAAAATTGGTTGCCACCTCAAGCCCGGCATCGCGCATGCCTGCCTGAGCAAGAGCGAAATGCGACATGAACATGCCTATGTCAAGCACCTGCAAAGCCGCTACAGCTATGACGACATCAAGCCACTAAGCCCTGATGAATTACACGCAATATGCCCCTCTCTTCGCTACAAAGGTGGCTCGCTAGACATGGGCGCCGCCCACCTCCACCCTCTCAATTTCGCACTCGGCCTTGCTGAAGCTTGCGAAAGAGCCGGAGTGCGGTTTTACGAGAACACCCATGTCCACAACATTGTAGAGGGCAAAACCCTAACAGTACGTTGCGACACGGGCCGCGTTGAAGCAGCGCATGTGATTCTCGCCTGCAATGGCTATTTGGGCGGGCTCAACCGCCGTGTTGCGGGCCGTGTAATGCCGATCAACAACTTCATCGCCGCGACCGAGCCTCTTGGTACTGACGCCGCGAAGGTGCTCACAAAAGACGTCGCCGTGGCTGACAGCAAGTTTGTGGTGAACTACTTTCGCCTCTCACACGACAACCGCCTGCTGTTTGGTGGCGGTGAAAGTTATGGCTACAAATTTCCCGACATCGACAAAACCGTCCGCAAGCCGATGGCTGAAATTTTTCCACATCTTCAAGACGTTAAGTTTGACTACGCTTGGGGCGGCACACTTGCCATCACCATGAAACGCCTGCCCTATCTCGCGCGCCTTGCACCCAATATGCTGTCTGCGTCAGGATACTCCGGCCACGGCGTCGGCACGGCGACGCATGCAGGCAAGCTCATGTCTGACGCTATCGCAGGCGAGGCTGAGGGCTTTGATATCATGTCGCAAATCCCTTGCACGCCCTTCCCCGGCGGGCCCGCCCTGCGCAGCCCCCTGCTGACACTGGCAATGACATGGTATGCAGTGCGCGACCGCCTTGGTGTCTAAAGTCTTAAGGCAGCGGCCAGCATGGTTAATGCCTCAAAACCAAGCGGCCTACGGTATGCAGCTATGTGTATTGCTATCTATGCAGCAAGTGTATGCACAAATCAGCCCGCGAAATATGGTCAATGCCGCGCGCGCCTCTTTTTCTTTCTAGAAATATCCTAGGGGGTGCGGGGGACTAGTCCCCCGCTGAGTCGGGCGCAAAGCGCACGAAACTCAGTTGTGCACAAAATGCAGCTGATCAAACGTCGCCCGCCACTCAGCCACTTCATTTGCCAAAGTCGCCGGATCATTCGTGGTGAGCGCTTTGGCGATCAGCCCCGCCAAGCGCGGCATGTCCTTTGCCGTCATGCCCCAGCGGGCCAACTCGGGCGTGCCGATGCGCAGCCCGTTCATGTCTCCTGCCACGTCTTCTATCGGCAAGCCAATGCCACAGGCCAAGAAACCTGCCTTGCGCAATGTCTTTGAAGCCGCTTGCCCGCCGCCAAACTGTGCGGCCTGAATGGCAAACTGGTGTGAGAGCGTCGCGCCATTTGCGCCTTCAAACACCGGCATTCCAAGTGCGGAGAGTTCACGCGCCAAAGTCTGGCTAAGCGCAATCATCTCGGCGGCATAGGCCTGCCCGTAGTCACGCCAGTCTAGCATCGTCACCGCCAGAGCCGCCGATTTGGCCGCGTCAAAGTTGGCTGTCATTCCCGGAAAGGCTATCGCGTCGAGCCGTTCAGCCATCGCCGCGTCGTTGCTCACAATAAGCCCGCCTGCAGGCCCGCCGAGGCTTTTGTAGGTGCTCATCGTCATCATATGAGCGCCCTCGGCAAGCGGGTTCTTCCACGCCTTGCCCGCGATAATGCCGCATTGGTGGGCCGCGTCAAACAAGAGCATCGCGCCAATCTCGTCAGCTATCGCGCGCACTTCGGCAACAGGGTGTTCATAAAGATTGAGCGAGCCGCCAAGTGTGATCAGCCTGGGTTTTTCGGCCTTAGCCAAGGCGCGCAGGCCGTCTACATCAACGGTGTAGCCATCGGCCATCACGGGGGCTGGCAGTGAGCGCAGCCCATAGAGCCCAGCGCAGCCAGCGGCGTGGTGCGTGACATGCCCGCCGATAGAAGCAGGCGGCGCAATGATCGTATCGCCCGGCTTACATGTCGCCATGAAAGCATAGAGGTTGGCTATCGCGCCTGAAGGCACCCGCACTTCGGCAAACTTCGCGTCAAAGACTTCAGCGGCCAGCGCGGCGGCGATCACTTCGATCTCTTCAATCGCCTCAAGCCCCATCTCGTATTTATCACCCGGATAGCCCAGCGAAGGGCGCGAGCCTATGCCTGAGGCAAGCAAGGCTTCGGCGCGTGGGTTCATCACGTTGGTGGCCGGGTTGAGATTAAAGCAGTCCTTCTCGTGGATCTGCTTGTTATCAGCTGCCAGCGTCTCGATGCGGGCAAGCAGGGTTTTCGAGTTTTGCTGCTCGGCTTCCTTCGCTACGCGCTGCACCAGTGCTTCGCAGTTTGCAGGCACCCAATCTCGTCTTTCCAATGTCATGTCGCACCTCTTGAATTGCGTTTTGTGAACCCTGCTGCAATGCCTCTGTTGCCGCAAACCAGAAAACTGCTAGACTTAGTTTAGGTTTTCTATGGGTAGCATATGTCAATATCCCCTCCCCGGCCCAAGGGCCCCCCGCTTAACGCCCTTCGCGCCTTTGAGGCCGCCGCGAGGCTAGGCAGTTTTGCCGCCGCTGCGGAAGAGTTGAGCGTGACAGCAGGCGCGATTTCCCAACAGATCAAAGCAGTTGAAACTTGGGCGGGCTGTCCGTTGTTCACCCGTCGCGCGCAGGGTGTTGTGCTCACAGGTGAAGGTGCGCGCATTCTTCCGCCGCTTACCCGTGCTTTTGACGAGATCAGCCGCGCTACCGGTTTGATCCGCGCGCATGGTGCCAAGCAAGACGTCAACATCGCAGCGCTGCCCAGCATAGCGCAGCTCTGGCTTCAGCCACGCCTGTCCGCCATCAGAGCCGCTCTTGGCGACGCGAGCCTGTCTGTCTTCGCGCTTGAAACCGCGCCGGACATGAACCGCGCCATGTTTGACTGTAGCCTGTTTTTGCGCGTGCCGACTGGGGCCAATACCGAGAGCATTCTTGCGCAAGATGCACTTCTGCCAGTCTGCGCCCCTTCGGTTGCCGCGCGCTTAAAGCACCCTCAAAACCTATCAAGCGAAACGCTATTGCTTGACGAAACCTGGAGAGAAGACTGGCGCATCTGGGCGACTGCTGCGGGCTTTGAGCTTGCCAAGGCGCAGCGCACAGCGCGTTATTCGCTTTACGCTTTGGCGCTTGCGGATGCCACTGCTGGGTTTGGCATTTTGCTCGGGCGCCGTGTCTTGGTGCAAGACGCGCTTGATACGGGCACGTTGGTGGCCCCGTTTGAATGTGAAGTCAGCCTAGATGCTGCGCTTGTTCTGGAAGTGTCCGCGACAGCGCAGCCAAGCAGCGCGGCGTTTGATTTTGCCAAAGTGTTGCGCAGTTAAGCGCCCGCACTCTCGGCTTTCTTTTCCCAACGGCCACCCGCTTCTGACCAATACTCAGCCGCGCAACCAGCATCTGTCAGCGCTTTCCATTGGGTGCGCGCATGGGCGACAGCGCCGTCTTCGAACTCGTTAAAGAGGATGCAAACACGCTCAAGCGCGTTGACATCAGCGGCACTCACTTCAGCGCCGTCGATCGCCATAAGGCAGGCCGGATTATTGCTTGTTGGCCCTTCGGTCAGCAGCACAGGTTGGTGGGCATCATGCGCTCCACCCGCAAGGCCATGGGGCAAAAACCGCTCCTCAGGCCCCTGCCAGAGCTTTTCATCAAGCCATTCAAGGCGCCCACGGTCAGGCCCGCGTACCGCCACGCGCCAGCCACGGGAAAGCGACGCATCAAGCAACTGCGGCAGCGCCGCCTCAAGCGGGCGCTGCGTCAGATGGTAAAACATCACTTTCCCCATGGTGCTTAGCCTTCGTAATTGTCGGCAACAAGGCGGTTGAGCGCCATAACGCCCCAGCCTGTCGCGCCTGTTGGGGCATAGGCTGTCTCGGCTTTCACACTTGCCGTTCCCGCGATGTCGAGGTGGATCCAGGGCTGGCCCTCTTTGACAAAACGCTTGAGAAACTCAGCCGCCGTGACAGCCCCCCCGGGGCGGCTGCCAACGTTTTTCACGTCTGCGATCCGGCTTTTGAGCATATCAGCATAGCCCCTGCCCATAGGCATACGCCACGCGCCCTCGCCCTCGGCAGCGGCGGCTTTCAGGAAAGAGTTGCACAGCATATCATCGTTCGAGAAAACGCCCGTGTTCTCATGGCCCAAGGCAACAACAATTGCGCCTGTGAGCGTCGCCAGATCAACCATCGCCGCTGGCTTATAGGCCTCCTGCACGTGCCACATGATGTCACACAGAACTAGGCGGCCTTCGGCGTCGGTGTTGATAACTTCGATGGTGTCGCCCTTCATGGATGTCACCACATCACCAGGGCGTGTCGCGCGGTCTGAGGGCATGTTTTCAACAAGGCCAACGATGCCGACAACATTGGCTTTTGCCTTACGCTCGGCCAGTGCCTGCATGGCTCCGGCGACGGTGCCCGCGCCGCCCATGTCCATTGTCATGTCTTCCATGCCACCTGCGGGTTTGAGGCTGATGCCACCCGTGTCAAACACCACACCCTTGCCGACAAGTGCTACGGGTGCGGCGCCTTTTTCGCCGCCCATCCACTCCATCACCACGACTTTGCTTGGGCTCGCACTGCCATGGCCCACGCTGAGCAGGCTGTGCATGCCCAGCTTCGCAAGCTCGGGCTCGTCCAAGGTTTTGACGTTCACACCATGGGCAGACAGCGCCTCAAGACGGTTGGCAAACTCAGTTGTCGTCAAGACATTTGCGGGCTCATTAACCAAGTCGCGGGTAAAGTGCACACCGCGCGCCACGGCGAGCGGCGAGGCGCAAGCTGCTTCCAGCTCGCCCGGCTTCGGGCAAAGAATGTGGATACCGCCCTGCGCTGTTTCGTCTTCCGTTTTGTGCGGCGTAAATGTGTAGAGACGCAGTGCAAGCCCCATGATGATTTCACTGGCGCGCGGCAAGTTTCCTAGGCTGAGCGTCAGCGCGGCATCGCCCTTGGCCTTGGCCAAGGCAACGCCTGCCTTGCGCGCCACATCGAGCTTTGCTGTGCGGGTCAGCTTGAGCACATCAACCGCTTCCGCTTCCATCCCCGTTGGGTAGCCAAGCGTGATGACATCGCCTTCGCTGGCCTTCTCGAAGCTCTCGCTTTCAACCAAACGCTTCAAAGCGCCTTTGGTCAGGCGGCTCACCCGACGGCCCGCTTTGCCAAGCGCGCCATCAAGGCCCGCCACAATAGCAACGCGCCCTGTGGCCGTCGCCAACGCGTCAAGATCAAGCTCTGAAAAGCGGAATTCTGCCTGTTTACCCATGATAATCTCCTTTTGTTGCGCATAGTCGTAACGCGCCTACTACATATTGACCAGTTAACAGTTTACGCCCCTTGGCGATGCCTTATAAAGTCGGCGTAAGAACACAGGAATCCGGGGGGACGTTCGTGGCCAGATTTGACCGCTATATGCTGTCACAGCTCATGGTTTTGTTTGGCTTTTTCTCACTGGTTCTGGTGGCAATCTACTGGATCAACCGAGCAGTCAAACTGTTTGACCGTCTGATTGGCGACGGCCAGACAGCTATTGTCTTTGCTGAGTTCACAGCCCTCACATTGCCTTCGGTTATCCGCATTGTTCTGCCCATTGCGGGCTTTGCTGCCACGCTTTACGTGACCAACCGGCTCAGCACGGAAAGCGAGCTGACAGTCATGCAATCAACCGGGTTCAGCCCGTGGCGGCTAGCGCGGCCTGTGCTCTTTTTCGGCATCATTGTCGCGCTGATGATGTCGGCTCTCACGCATTTTCTTGTCCCGTCTTCGCTTAAGCAACTCAAATTGCGCGAGGCTGAAATTTCCAGCAATGTCACCGCAAGGCTTTTGACTGAAGGCACATTCTTGCATCCGACAGATGGCATTACCTTTTACATCCGCGAAATCACCGATGACGGGCGGATGAACGATATCTTCTTGTCAAACCGCTCAAAGCCCGATGAGAGCGTCACCTACACCGCCGAGGCAGCCTATCTGGTGCGCACAGATGCCGGGCCTAACCTTGTTATGGTCAACGGGCTCACGCAGCGTTTGATCCACGGCAGCGGGCGGCTTTTCACCACGCATTTTTCTGATTTTTCCTACGATATCAGTGGGTTCATCAAGCAAGACGGTGGGAAGAAGCCACTTCTCAAGCACTTCACGACAGACCAGATGATAGAAACACCTGTGCATATTCAGGTGCAGACCGGCTCGTCGACGGGGGTGTTTGCCGAGGAATATCACGCCCGTTTTGCGCAACCGCTCTTTGCGCTGGCGGCCGTTCTGCTGGGCTTTGCCATGCTGCTTACTGGTGGCTTTTCGCGCTTTGGCATCTGGCGCCACATCATGAGCGCTCTTATTCTGTTGGTGCTGATCAAAGTGCTTGAGGGCGTCATGGCCGATCAGGTTTTGAGCCACCCGGCACGCTATTGGCTGATGTATCTGCCCTCAGCGCTAGGGCTTGGCATAGCTGCACTTCTCTTTGCCCGTTCGGCGGGGCAGCTGCCTTCGCTAAGCGCTTGGCGGCGGCGAAAGGCGGCGCTGACATGAAGCTGCATTTCTACTTTGTGCGCAAATTCCTGTTCTCGTTTTTCGGCCTGCTGGCGGCATTCTTTGTGCTGCAAGCGCTGGTTGACCTGGTTGATCAGGTGCGGCGCTTTCAAAGTGCCGATGTGAGCTTTGGCGGGCTTGTGCGCTTGACGCTGCTCAATGTTCCGCAGGGGCTTTACCAAATCCTGCCACTGGTGATGATCCTGTCAACGATCGCGCTGTTTCTCGGCTTGGCGCGTTCCAGCGAGATGGTGGTGGTGCGCGCAGCGGGGCGTTCGGCTCTCAAGGCCTTGGTCGCGCCAGCGGTGGTTGCGCTCCTGATTGGCGCGCTTTTGGTCGCCGTGCTCAACCCGATCGTCGCCGCGACATCAAAGCGCTATCATGACCTGAGCCAAAGCCTGCGCGATGGCGGAACTGATGTTCTCTCGATATCCTCGGAAGGCCTTTGGTTGCGCCAAGGCAGCAGCGACGGCCAAACCGTGATCCGCGCGGCCTCGGCCAACCCCGAAGCCACAGTGCTGTTTGACGTCACATTCCTTGTCTACGCCTCCGAAGGCGGCCCCCTCAAACGCATCGAAGCACGCGAAGCACGGCTAGTGCCCGGCGCATGGGAGCTGGTTGAGGCGACGGAATGGTCACTGGCCTCAGGCATGAACCCCGAAGCCAATGTCACCCGGTCAAGCCAGCTAAACTTCCCGTCATCCCTCACCCAAGAGCGCATCCGCGAAAGCTTCGGCGCGCCAAACGCGATCTCGATCTGGGAGTTGCCGGAGTATATAAGCCAGCTTGAGCAAGCCGGCTTCTCAACCCGTCGCCATTCTGTCTGGATGCAAATGGAGTTGGCGCAACCACTGTTCTTGGTCGCTATGGTGCTGGTCGGCGCGGCTTTCACGATGCGCCATGCCCGCGGCGGCGGTGTAGGCTATGCTGTGCTGGCATCCGTTCTGCTCGGCTTCGGGCTTTACTACATCCGAAATTTCGCGCAAGTGCTGGGCGAGAACGGGCAAATCCCCGTTATGCTCGCTGCTTGGGCCCCGCCTGTTGCCTCCATACTGCTCGCTTGGGGCCTGATTTTACATAAGGAAGACGGATGAAGGCGTTGCGTTCATACCTTGCGATCCTTGCGATTGCCGCGCTCAGCTTTGCGGGGTTGGCCGCGCATGCGCAAAACGCGCCAGAGCCTGCGCCGCAACCCGCCGCGACAGGCCCAGCTGTGCTTATGGCTGACAGCGTTTTTCTGGACGGTAAAACAAAGCTTGTTGCCGAGGGGCGCGTTGAGGCGCTCTATGGCGACACCCGCATCATTGCCAGCAAGATCACCTATGATCGCAGCACCGAGCAGCTTGTCGTTGTTGGCCCGATCCGCATCGAGCAAGGCGACAGCACCACAGTGATGGCCGACAGCGCAGAGATGGACCCGGGCTTTCAGAACGCGCTGCTCAAGGGTGCGCGAGTTGTGCTTGAGCAGCAGGTTCAGCTCGCCGCCTACCAAATGAACCGCGTCAATGGCCGCTACTCGCAGCTCTACAAAGCCGCTGTCACGTCATGCCATATCTGCAACTCTGCCGAGCCGCCGCTGTGGCAAATCCGCGCCCGCCGCGTGATCCATGACCAAGCTGAAAAGCAGCTCTACTTTGAAGGCGCTCAACTGCGCGTCAAAGATATTCCGGTGTTTTATCTACCTTATTTGCGCCTGCCTGACCCCTCGCTCAAACGCGCCAGCGGCTTTATGATCCCTTCCCTGAGTTCGAGCACAACGCTCGGAACCGGCATCCGCGTGCCTTACTTCATCAGGATCGGGGACCACCGCGACCTAACACTGACGCCGCATCTTACCACCAAGAGCAGAACGCTCGAGTTTGCTTACCGTCAAGCCTTCCGCACGGGTGGCGTGTCCTTTGAGGGCGCCGTTTCACGCGATGATGTGCTGCCCGGAGAGACCCGCGCCTACCTGTTCGGCGAAGGCGCCTTTGCGTTGAAAAACGACTTTCAGCTGAGTTTTGACATCGAAGTGACCAGCGATCAGAGCTACCTCGTCAATTACAAGTATTCCGACAAAGACCGCCTCGACAGTGAAGTCGCCCTCACCCGCACCAAGCGCGACAGTTTCACCCGCGCCGCGCTGACATATTACTACACGCTGCGCGACGGCGAATCCAACAGCACGATCCCCTCGCTGATCGGCGATTTTGAGCATGAACGGCGCTATTTCCCGAGCCGGATAGGCGGCGAATTGCGCATGAGTGCGGGGCTGCACAGCCACTACCGCTACTCCAGCCTCAGCACTGACAGCGCCGACACTGACACTATCGTTGACGGCCGCGATGTGACACGCCTCAATGCCGAGGTCAGTTGGCGCAATGCTTGGACTTCAAACTTTGGCCTGCAGACGAGCGCCATGCTGGCTGTCGCGGTTGACCAGTATTACACCGATCAAGACGCCAGCCTGCCTTCCTCGGCGGCCGAAGTAACACCGATGGCAGCCCTGACTGTGCGCTATCCGTTCCAGAAAGTCAGCCGCAGTGGTGCTGTGCACGTGCTCGAACCGATCGTGCAGTTTGGCTGGGTTGGCGGCAACAACCCCGATGTCGCCAACGACGAGAGCACGCGGGTCGAGTTTGACGAAGGCAACATGCTCTCACTCTCACACTTCCCCGCCGCCGACAGGCGCGAGCGCGGCGCAAGCCTTGCTTACGGGATGAGCTGGACACGCCAAGGCCAAAAGGGCTGGGAGAGCAACCTCACACTTGGCCAAGTTCTGCGCGAAGAAACCCAGCTTGATTTCTCCGAGACATCAGGGCTTTCGGGCCGCCACTCTGACGTCTTGCTGGCAGGGCAAATTCGCTCATCCGGCGGTTTCTCCCTAACTGGGCGCTCGCTGTTCAGCACTGATCTCGCCCTCTCCAAAGCCGAGGCCCGTGCCAGCTATCAAAGCCAACGCTACGGGCTGGGCGCCAGCTATGTGTGGCTCGGGGCAGACGCCGCCGAAGACCGCGCAGCAACTGTCGCCGAGCTGTCCTTTGATGGGCTTTACCGCTTTAACCGCCATTGGACGGGCACCGCCAGCATGCGCTATGACGTAACCGCCGACGAAGCCGCCGAAGCCGGGCTTGGTTTGCAGTATCGCAATGAATGTGTCCGAGTTGATTTTTCGCTCTCGCGCCGCTTCACTTCTTCGACTACTCTCGCGCCATCCACCGATATGAGCCTCACTGTGGGCTTGCTCGGGTTTAATGCCGGAACACGGGACAAAAGCTATGCTCGCCAATGCAAAGACTAATATGCAGGGATTTACTTTGATGAACTTTCTTTCGCCACTCAAGCGGCTTCGCATCCCCCTTGTTGCTCTTGTTGTGGCAACTGCAACCATCGGGTTTGGCGCCTCCGCGAGCTACGCGCAGAACTTGTTCGCGCCTGCGATTAAGGTGAACGACAAAGTCATCACCGGCTTTGAAATCCAGCAACGTGCGCGCATGCTTCAACTGTTCCGCTCGCCCGGTGATCCCACGCAAGAGGCCCGCAAGCAACTTATCGAAGAGCGGCTTAAGATGGACGCAGCAGAGACTCTCGGCGTTCTGCCCACACGCGATGAAATTGACGCCGGCATGCAAGAGTTCGCCGGACGCGCCAACATGACCAAAGAGCAATTCATCGGAGCGCTCGGCGGTGCGGGTGTAGAACCTGCCGCCTTCCGTGATTTCGTGACAGCAGGCGTCGTATGGCGCGGCCTCGTGCGGGCCAAGTTTGGCAATCGCGTCGAAGTCAACGATGGCGACATCGACCGCGCGCTTTCCTCGACAGGCGCCGCCAATGTGCGTGTCCTGCTTTCAGAAATCATCCTGCCTGCCCCACCGCCCCGCGCTGCGGCGGCCCAAGCACGCGCAGAGCAAATATCCCAGATCAAGTCACTCTCAGGCTTTGCCAGTGCGGCGCGCAAATACTCGGCTTCGGCCTCGCGTGGCCGTGGCGGAAAACTACAGTGGATGCCGATTACCAATCTGCCAGCACAAATCCGCGGGCTTGTGCTGGGCCTTGCTCCCGGCCAAGTCAGCGATCCGATCCCGATCCCCGGAGGCATTGTGCTGTTCCAGATGCGCGCGATCGAAGAGGGCAAGGCTGCCGCTCAGGAATACGCCGCGATCGAATATGCCGCCTACTACATCAATGGCGGGCGCACACCGGAAGCTTTGGCGACTGCCAAAAAACTCAAGCGCCGCGTTGACACTTGCGACGATCTTTACGGCGTTGCCAAAGGCCAGCCCGCCGAAGTGCTTGAGCGTGGCTCCAAAAAGCCAAGCGAGATCCCAACAGACATCGGCATCGAACTTGCCAAACTTGATAAGCATGAAGTCTCGACAACGCTGACGCGCGCAAACGGACAGACACTGGTGTTTCTGATGCTCTGTGGCCGCACGCCACAGCTGGGCGAAGACGTGGCCCGCGACGAAGTCGGCCTTGGATTGCGCAACCGCCGCTTGGCAAGCTATGCTGATGGCTACCTTGAGCAGCTGCGCGCAGAGGCACGGATTGTTGAATACTAGGCCCATCGCGCTCACCTGTGGCGAGCCTGCTGGCATTGGGCCTGAGCTCGCAGCCAAAGCTTGGGAGGCTTTGAAGGGCGAGCTGAGTTTCTTCTATATCGGCGATGCGTCGCACCTGCCGGATGGGGCGGTTTACGAGCGGATCAACAGCCCCGCAGAGGCCAGCGCCGTCATGTCGCGCGCTTTGCCTGTGTTGAACCTGCCTTTTGAAGGGCCGCGCACTGTCGGCGTTGCCTGTGCAAACCACGCCAAAGGCGTGATCGCCAGTATTGAGCGTGCGGTGAAGCTTGTGCAATCCGGCGAAGCGGCTGCGGTTTGCACCCTGCCTATCCACAAGAAAGCACTGAAAGACGGCGCTGGTTTTGCCTTCCCCGGCCACACCGAGTTTCTCGCGCATCTCGCTGGCGTTGATGAGGTGGTGATGATGCTCGCCTCACCACAGCTTAAAGTCGTGCCCGCAACGATCCATATTGCTCTGTCAGAAGTGCCTCGCGCCCTCACGCCCGCCAAGCTGCGGCGTGTTATCGAGATCACGTCTGCCGAACTCACTGCACGTTTCGGCCTCAAAAAACCGCGCCTCGCCATTGCGGGGCTTAACCCGCACGCAGGCGAAGGCGGCGCAATGGGCCGTGAAGAACTTGACTGGATCGCGCCCTTGTTAAGCGACATGAACGCCGAGGGCTACGCCCTTGCGGGCCCCCTGCCTGCCGACACGATGTTTCACGCAGCTGCCCGCGAGGGCTATGACGCGGCCATCGCGATGTATCACGACCAAGCGCTGATCCCCATCAAGACGCTCGATTTTGACCGCGGTGTCAACGTCACGCTCGGCCTGCCGTTTGTGCGCACATCCCCAGACCACGGCACAGCTTTTGACATCGCCGGAACAGGCGTGGCCAACCCGAGCTCAACCATAGAGGCACTGCGCCTCGCAGCCCAAATGGCGAGAACAGCATGAGCCAGATCGACAGCCTCCCGCCCCTCAGCGCCGTGATCAAAACCCACGAGCTTTCGGCCCGCAAAGCCCTTGGCCAAAACTTCCTGCTTGATCTCAACCTTACAGCCAAGATCGCACGGCAGGTGGGCGACTTGGCTGGCTCTGACATTCTTGAGATCGGCCCGGGCCCCGGCGGGCTGACACGCGGGTTGCTGAGCGAAGGCGCACGCCGTGTGCTGGCTATCGAGAAAGATGCGCGTTGCATCCCTGCGCTTGAAGAGATCGCATCGGCTTACGAAGGCCGCTTGCAGATCATCGAAGGCGATGCGCTGCAAGTGAACCCGCTTGAGCACCTCACCCCGCCCATCCAAGTTGCGGCCAACCTGCCTTATAACATCGGAACCGAGCTGTTGGTGCGCTGGCTGACACCAAAGGAGTGGCCGCCGTTCTGGCAAAGCTTGACGCTGATGTTCCAAAAAGAAGTCGCCGAGCGCATTGTCGCCAAACCGGGCTCAAAGGCCTACGGGCGGCTGGCATTGCTCGCGCAGTGGCGGGCTGATGCGCAGATTGTGCTGACGTTACCGCCTGAAGCCTTCACGCCGCCGCCAAAAGTGCACAGCGCTGTTGTGCACCTCAAAGCACTGCCAGAGCCACGCTTTGAAGCCGATGCTAAGGTGCTCGAGCAAACCGTCGCAAAGGCTTTCAACCAACGTCGCAAGATGATGCGCTCGTCGCTTAAGGGCATCGCGCCTGATCTTGAAGACAGGCTAGTCGCAGCGGGCATCAAGCCAACCGACCGCGCTGAAGTGGTTGGGCTTGAGCAATTCTGCGCTTTGGCACGCTCGCTCAAAGCGACTTAAGGCAAAGCAAAAGGGCAGCCCTGAAAGACTGCCCTCAAATCCTTCTATCCGCTAAAACCTGCGTTACTCAGCGGCTTCTGGCCCGCTTTCCGGTGCGGCGTCAGGCGTTGGTTCGGCCTTTGGTGCACTCGTTGCTTCTTCCGCAACAGGCGCTTTCTTGCGCGTGCGGCGACGCGGCTTTGGCTTGTTTGATTTTGCTTCCGGTTGCGCTGCGGGCTGAGCTTCTGGCGTGTCCACAAGCCCACTGTCTCCAGTTCCACTACCACTACCACTACCACTGTCATCACGACCACTGCCGGCGGTGACATCAGGTTGCGGTGCATGGCTCGGATCATGGGCAGCAGCCGGAGCGTTTGACTCGCGCTCCTGACGCTCGGCACGCTCTTGGCGCTCACGGTCGCGCTCGGCTTGGCGGTCGCGGTTTTGGGCTTCCTGTTGCTCGCGCTTGGCTTCCTGCTCGCGCATCGCTTCGCTCAGCATGCGCAGATAGTGCTCGGCGTGCTGCTGGAAGTTTTCGGTTGCAACACGGTCACCAGACAGCTGCGAGTCGCGCGCCAACTGGTTGTACTTGTCGATAATCTGCTGTGGCGTGCCGCGCACTTTGCTTTCGGGGCCGGAGCTGTCAAACACGCGGTTAACGACGTTGCCGCCACCTGACCGGTTGTTGTTATTGTTCCGGTTATTCTTTGAGCGCGAACGCGACTTAGGTGATCTCATGGTATATTTTCTCAGCCTGAGCTAATGAATTGGCCTTTGTTTGATTTGCGACCTGCGCAGCGCAGTCTATGCAAATCCAAAGATTTTTGGCTTGGGTGTAGGCGGGACCGTCAAGATGACATCCACCGCTTACACTTGCCAATAAACATGCCAGAACTTGTTTAACAAGGGTGAAATAGGCCTGATCGCTTTGTTTGCAGAGAAAAATCGCCGGATGCGGCGTATTCAGGCAGGTTTACGCGCGCTTACAACGCGGTCACGCCCGTCCAAGTCAGGCAGGATAGCAACCTCTTGCAGCCCTGCATCGGCCATCATCTGCGCCACTTGCGGCCCCTGCTGGTGGCCAATCTCGACCATCAACCGCCCGTTTGGCTTGATAAACTCCGGCGCGCCAGCACAAATGATGCGGTAGGCCGACAGCCCGTCGGCCTCATCGGTCAGCGCCATGCGCGGCTCAAAGTTGAGTTCGCGTTGCAGCCCCGCCATTTCGCCTGCGGCAATATAGGGCGGGTTTGAGACGATGAGGTCAAAGCAGCCCTCAAGCCCTTCAAACCAGTCGGCCTGCTGAAACACCGCCGTCACGCCCAGCGCCTCAGCGTTGCGCCGAGCCACTTGCAAAGCCGCCTCTGACATATCTGTCAAAACACCCTGCACCATTGGCCGTGCCTTTAGCAACGAAAGCCCGATCGCGCCCGAACCAGTGCCCAAATCAAGCAGCGTCATGAACGGCTCACTGAGGGCAGCCCGCACCAGTTCCTCGGTTTCGGGGCGTGGATCAAGTACATCCGCCTGTC
>JADGEJ010000048.1 GCA_016744435.1 Lentibacter sp.
GGCCACGCCTTCAACGGCTAGCAGCACAGGTTCAAGCACCTGCACAATGCCCGCATCAATGTCTTCTGCGCCCGCCCCGTCCCAGCGCACAGAAACCGACACATTGTCGATGATCACATCAGGAAAGAACTGCGCGCGCATCCGTGGCATCGCCGCAAGGCCTGCAACGATAAGCACGACAAGCAGCAGGTTTGCCACCGTCGCATGCCGCGTGAAGTAGGAGATTATGCCCTTGGCGCGCCCGACGTCTCGCATTTCAGCCTCCCATCCGGCTTTCAATACGCTCGACCATTTTGGCAGGCACCTGCTTACTGGCCAACCGTGTTAGAAGGCGCTGTTTCACGTCATCAGGCATCCGCCCGTTGGCCTTCACGGCTTCGATAAGTTTGTCGCGCCGCTCTTGGCTTAACTCGATAAAAGCAGGGGGTACGGGCGTCGCAGCCGCTCCGGCCACAACAGCTTTCACGCTGATGCCCGGCCCCAAAAGCGGTGTGCGTTTGGAGACGATCAGCGTGCCATAAAGCTCAGGCGCCGCGATGATCACATCGTCGCCCTGACGGCGCAACAGCTTAACCCTGACTTGCTCAAGGCGCTTTTCATCGTTTATTTTCAAGACAGTACCGTCATTGCCAACTGCTGTCGCCGGAACTTTGGCTACATTCTCAAGCGGCGCTTCTTCCAACTCAACGGTCACAAAGTCACCGGGCTTAAGGCCCTTGGCTTGTTCAAGGCGCGCAAACAGCGCCCGTCCGGTTTGGCCCGTGTTGTTGGCCGCGCCCTCGCGTGTCACCACGCCAACTGTCGACAGATCAACGCCAAAGTCGTCAAGCACAACCCGCACTTTCGCTCGCTTCAGTGCGCCCGTAGCGTCAAGCAGCAGCGAATAGTCCTGCGTGGAAATGCGAAAGGCCACCTCAAGCTCGCGCGGGTCAACCAACTCGGCGAGGCGCTCATTGGTGCTCACCAAGCGGCCTTCAACGGCGCTGACCGAAGCCAGCATGCCGTCAAACCGCGCTGTGATCTGGGTTTCCGATAGCCGCCGCTCAGCATCAGACAGGGCAATCTGCGCACGCAGCTTGCGAGTGGCAGAACTGTCAACGCGCGCCTCGGCCTGCGCCAGTGCCTGCCTGCGCGTGAGAACAGCTGCCTTGGCGGAACTGGTCGCAAGCTCGGCCACTTCGACGGCTGTGTCTGTGCCCACGCCGCGCTTGCGCAAATCTTGCTGGCGGGTGAACGCCCTTATGCGCAAATCGGCCTGCTCCTGCGCGTTCAAAACTTCGTCACGGGCGAGCAACAGCGCGCGCGCGGCATCACGTTTCTCTGCCTCGGCGTCCAGAGCATCAGCCTCGGCGCGCTCAAACGCAGCCTTGGCATCAGCGTCGTCGATCCGCAGCATAAGCTCGCCTTTGGCAAAACTGCCACCATCGACAAAACTCTCAGACATTTCGGTGATCATCCCACCGATAGCCGCGCGAATTTCAAGCGTACGTTGGCTTTTGATCTCGCCGTAGGCTGTCAAAACTGGAGTGATAGTCTCGCCCGTAACCCGCTCTGCATTCACAGAAAAAACACGCTCACGCACTTCAGGCGCTCGGCTTTCTTTGGCCATCTGCTCTTGCAACGCACCGCGCACCAAAAGCCCGCTGTAAGCCAAAAGGCCCAGCGTCACAGCCAGAATGGTGAGGCCCGTTAAGCCGCGTCGAAAAAACCGCATGCAATTTCCTTTTCAACAGTCGCCAGCGACGGCGTTACTGTACGTTAAACCGTCCTGACCACAGATATATACGTGGCAACGCGATCTTTCAGTCGAAAAACCGATCAAAAAATCGTTGATAGGTTTCAATCATGTCAAATTTACGAATTTGCGCCGCCGTCAGAAAGGCAAATCCCGCCCCCTCGCCCAGCCGCACTTGCGCAGGCTCGACAGGCGTGGTGAGCGCAAAAATGCAGATGTTCCAATCAGATTTGACGGTTGAGCCGATCTGCGCAAGCGGTCGCAGGTCGCTCTCATCAATGCGCAGCCCTGTCTCTTCCTCAAACTCGCGCACAGCGCCCGCGCGCAGGCTTTCGCCCGCCTCGACTTGCCCACCAAACAAGCACCATTGCCCGGGGGCAGCAACGCCCTCAAAGCTATCGCGCAGCTGACACAACACGCGGCCACGACTGTCGCGCGCCAGTACGGCGGCGGCGGTTTCGTTCACGACAGTTGGCTGCGGGCCTATGGGCTCAAAGATATCCATTACTTTCGCCGCTTATGCTCTTCCAAACGCGGCATGATCTCAACGAAGTTGCAGGGCTTGTGGCGGTAATCAAGCTGCCATTTCAAGATCTCGTCCCAGCCGTCTTTGCAGGCTCCGGGGCTGCCGGGAAGCGCGAACAAATAGCACCCGCCCGCAACGCCCGCCGTAGCGCGGCTTTGCACAGCGCTGGTGCCTATTTTCTGAAAGCTCACCATGGTGAAGAGCGTGCCAAACGCGTCGATCTCTTTTTCGTAGACATCCCTGTGCGCTTCCACGGTTACGTCACGCCCCGTGAGGCCTGTACCGCCCGTCGAGATGACAACGTCAACCTCGCCCGTGGCCACCCACGCGCGCAGCTGCCCGGCAATATCAGCCCGCTCATCGCGGATGATCTTACGGTCAACCAGCACATGCCCAGCCTCTGTCAAACGGCCCACAAGCACATCACCCGAGCGGTCCTCTTCCAGCGTGCGGCTGTCGCTGACCGTCAGCACGGCAATGCGCACTGGCACAAACTCGCGGCTTTCGTCTATCCGGCTCATGACAACCTCGCCTTTATCTCTAGCAAATCAGCCCAAGCTTCGCGTTTCATCGCGGGTTGGCGCAGCAGATACTCTGGTGTGAACATCGGGATCGCGGGCAGCCCATAGGCCTCGGCCCATGTGCCGCGCAGCCTTGTGATACCACGTTTGGCCAAGGCAGCCTCGCAACTCATATTGCCCATGAGGATGATCAGCTCAGGCGCGACCAACTCAACATGGCGCGCCACGAAGGGCCGCATCATCGCGATCTCTTCAGGTTTTGCCTCACGGTTCTGCGGCGGCCGCCACGGCAGCACATTGCTGAGGTAAACGCTTTCCTCACGCGACAGCCCGATCGCGGCCAGCATCTTATCCAAAAGCTGCCCGGAACGGCCCACAAAGGGCTTTCCTTCACGGTCTTCCTCGCGCCCCGGCGCTTCGCCGATGATCATAACCCTTGACTGTGCGGCACCGCCGCCAAACACCATGTTACGTGCGCCGCGTTTCAGCTCGCAATGCTCAAACGCTGCAAGAGCCGCGTGCAAGGCTTCAAGGCTTGTCGCCCCACCAGCGGCGGCTTTCGCAACCGCGACGGCATCAACCTTGGGTATTTCAACAGGTTCGCTCGGCGCAGGCGTAGCAGCCTTAGCTGGCTTTGCCTTCGGCTTGTCGACAAGTTCAAAGCGGTTGATAGACGTCTCGCTAAGGGCCTCGTCAGCCCCGAGTTCGATCTGCCAGTCAAGTGCTGCGCGCATCGCGTGATATGTTGCCGCCGATTCCATGCGCTAAACTTACCCCAAGCCAGACCGCGCGATAACCCACCAAACGCATGTCTTGCGCGCGGGCCATGTGCTTTCTATAAGCGGGGCGAACTAAAGGAGCTGAGAGCATGGGCTTTGCACACCGCCACCTTCTGGGAATTGAACCGCTCTCGCCATCAGATATCACCTGTATTCTTGATCTGGCCGATCAATATGTGGCTCTGAACCGCTCAGCGCATAAAACATCTGATGTGCTCAAAGGCCTCACCCAGATCAACATGTTCTTCGAGAACTCGACCCGCACGCAGGCGAGTTTTGAGCTTGCAGGCAAGCGCCTCGGGGCTGACGTCATGAACATGGCGATGCAGGCCAGCTCTATCAAAAAAGGCGAAACCCTGATCGACACGGCGCTGACGCTCAACGCCATGCACCCAGACTTGCTGGTGGTGCGCCACCCCAACTCTGGCGCGGTTGATCTGCTCGCTCAGAAAGTAAACTGCGCGGTGCTCAACGCGGGTGACGGGCGGCACGAACACCCCACACAAGCCCTGCTTGATGCCCTCACAATCCGCCGTGCCAAGGGCCGTTTGCACAGGCTGAACATCGCCATTTGCGGCGATATTGCGCATTCCCGCGTGGCGCGTTCCAACCTCATCCTCCTCGGCAAGATGGAAAACCGCATTCGTCTCATCGGCCCACCGACACTGATGCCAAGCCAGATTGATGAGTTCGGCTGCGAAGTCTTTGACGACATGCGCGAAGGCTTGCAGGACGTTGACGTGGTGATGATGCTGCGCCTCCAGAAAGAGCGGATGGATGGCGGCTTTATCCCCTCTGAGCGCGAATACTACCACCGCTTCGGGCTGGACGCTGACAAGCTAAGCCATGCCAAAGACGACGCTATCGTGATGCATCCGGGGCCTATGAACCGCGGTGTCGAGATCGACGGTGACATCGCTGACGATGTCACCCGCTCGGTCATTCAGGAACAAGTCGAAATGGGCGTCGCCGTGCGCATGGCCGCAATGCACCTACTGGCAGACAACGCCAAAGCGCATGCGAAGAAAGGCACATATGTCTAAGCTGCGCCCGCCCAAAAACCCGCCACCCGTAACCACGCTGCTGGATGACGAGGCGTTCTTGGAAACATGGCAGCCCGACTTTTGGACGTTTCTGAAACGCGCAATTTTGCTCGGCATTTTGTCGTCAACGATATTCGCGCCATTTTCGATCCTCCACTTGCCTTCGCTCTTTGCACTCGAAGGCCTCAACATATTTCTCGCCATGCTTATCTTTGTCGCGCTGGGCTTGATTTTCGCCCTCATTGCGCTTTTCATCTTTGATGATCACACCAACTGGCTTCGTCACCGCTCTGACATCTGGCATCTGACGTCTTTTCGCTTGATCTACGAAAATGAGGATCAACCTGAACAGAACGCCACGATAAACCTGCACGACATCGACGCGGTTAAACGCCAGCCTTGGAGATCTCTTCGTGTCCGCCTGTTCAATGGCCAAAATGTCATGATGAAGTATTTCGCCAGCCCGAAAGCTGTGCAGAAGAGCATCCTTGACGCCAAAGCCGCAATCGACGGAGACAGCCCGCAATGAGCAACATTATCGCCGAGTTCCCGCCCAGCAAGGGCACCTACATTCGCGAGCACATCATGCTGGCCGCGCTCGGCTCGGTGCTGCTCTCGGGCCTGCTCATGTTCATGGGCAACCCACATGCTTGGACAGGCATCGTTGGCTCGGTTCTCGCCATCGGCGTGCGCGGCGTTTACGTGATGCGTGAGCAACTCGACATGGTCTGGAAACTCACCGAGACACAGCTCATTGGCCCCGACGGGCGCATCATCCCCCTCGCCGAAGTCGCCAACGCCCGCACCATGCTGTCGGCCCTGCAAATCATCACCCGCACGGGCGACAAATATTTGATCAAATACCAAAGCGATCCCGCCGCAGGCGCGCGCCTCG
The DNA here is from genome assembly GCA_016744435.1 of Lentibacter sp. Classification (GTDB taxonomy): domain Bacteria; phylum Pseudomonadota; class Alphaproteobacteria; order Rhodobacterales; family Rhodobacteraceae; genus Lentibacter. The sequence continues at coordinate 5,500 of JADGEJ010000048.1, forward strand.
TGCTGCAAACCCGCGACGCCGCGCTGGGCGCAAGGAGCTGAGCCACATGAAAACCCTGTTCACCAACGCCCGCCTGATTGACCCTGAGGCGCAGACAGAAACTCTCGGCTGGCTTATGGTCGAGAACGGAGCCATCGCCGCGACGGGCCACGAGGCTGCGCCGCAAGGGGCTGACGAGACGATCGACTGCAAAGGCAACTGCCTCGCTCCCGGCATTGTCGACATCGGCGTCAAAGTCGGAGAACCAGGCGAGCGCCATAAAGAGAGCTACGCCTCGGCTGGCCGCGCCGCAGCCGCTGGCGGCGTCACGACAATCGCCATCCGCCCCGACACCTCGCCCGCCATCGACACGCCCGAAGCACTTGAGTTTGTCAAACGCCGCGCCAATGAGGACAGCTGCGTGCACGTCTTGCCCCTCGCCGCTCTCACCAAGGGGCGCGCGGGCCGCGAAATGACAGAGATCGGCTTTCTGCTCGACGCGGGCGCTGTCGGCTTTTCCGACTGCGACGCTGTGGTGCCCAACACCAAGGTCTTCCAGCGCGCGCTGACCTACGCCAAAAGCCTCGGCGCTTTGGTTATCGCGCACCCGCAAGAGCCAACGCTATCAGCCGGAGCGAGCGTCACCTCAGGCAAGTTCGCAACCTTGCGCGGCCTCCCCGCCGTCTCGCCGATGGCCGAGCGCATGGGGCTTGACCGCGACGTCGCGCTGCTCGAAATGACAGGCGCGCGCTACCACGCCGACCAGATCACAACAGCCCGCGCCCTGCCCGCCCTTGAACGCGCCAAGAATAACGGCCTCGACATTACGGCGGGCACATCCGTCCATCACCTCACGCTCAACGAGCTTGACGTCGCCGACTACCGCACCTTCTTCAAGCTCAAGCCGCCGCTGCGCAGCGAAGAAGACAGGCTCGCAACTGTCGCGGCTCTTGCCTCAGGCCTTATCGACATCATCAGTTCGATGCACACGCCGCAAGACGAAGAGAGCAAACGCCTGCCCTTTGAGGAAGCCGCTTCGGGCGCCGTCGCGCTCGAAACGCTGCTGCCCGCCAGCCTGCGCCTTGTGCATGCCGGGCAACTCACTCTGGCAGAGCTTTTCCGGGCCTTGTCTCTCAACCCCGCAAAGCGGCTTGGCCTTGCCTCAGGGCGGCTCAGCAAAGGCGCGCCCGCTGATTTGGTGTTGTTCAACCCTGACAAACCCTTCGTGCTTGACCGCAGCACTCTCAAGTCAAAATCCAAAAACACCCCCTTTGATGGGCAGCGTTTACAGGGTAAAGTTATGTTAACTTTTGTGAATGGCGAAAAGGTCTTCGGCTGATGCCTCTGATAGAAAATACTTTTCTCGTGCTCGGGCTCTGGGCGCTCGTCGGCTATCTGCTCGGCTCGGTGCCCTTTGGTATCTTGATGTCGCGCCTCTTTTCTCTCGGAGACCTGCGCAAAACCGGCTCTGGCAACATCGGCGCGACCAATGTGCTGCGCTCGGGCAGCAAGCCTGCCGCGGCGCTGACATTGCTGCTTGATGGTGCCAAGGGCGCTGTCGCCGTGCTTCTGGCGCGCGCATTTGCAGGCGAAGACGCCGCACAGCTTGCGGGCCTCATGGCCTTTCTCGGCCACTGCTTTCCCGTCTGGCTTGGCTTTAAGGGCGGCAAAGGCGTTGCGACATTCTTTGGCGTATTGCTGGCGCTTACCTGGCCTGTTGGGCTTGCCTGTTGCGCCACGTGGCTGGCCGCCGCCGCAGTTTGGCGGATTTCATCGCTCGCCGCCATTACGGCCGCGAGTGCTTCAACGATCTGGATGGCACTCTTAGGGGCGCAGCAGGTGCTCCTTCTCGGGATCATCCTGACAGTTCTGGTGTTTTTCACACACCGCGCCAACATCGAGCGCCTGCGCGCGAACACCGAACCCAAGATCGGCCAAAAGTAAGCCTAAGCGCCTTGTTCAAGAAACTTCTTGCATCGCCAGCCTCATTCTTATATTTCTGACATAACAGAAACTTCAGAACACGGCAACTCACATGCTCCTCACGCCTTCCATGCAGAACTTTATCCTCCACTGGGGCGAAATGGGCACTAAGTGGGGCGTCAACCGCTCGGTCGCGCAGATACATGCGCTGCTGCATATCGCGCCCGAACCGATGACAGCCGATGACATCTGCGAAACGCTCAGCCTTGCCCGTTCTAATGTTTCAACCGCCATTAAGGAGCTGCAAGGCTGGAAGCTTGTCAAAGCCAGCCGCCAGCTTGGCGACAGGCGCGACCACTTCACCGCGGTCCAAGACATGTTTGACCTGGTGAACACCGTCGTCGAGGGCCGTCGCGAACGCGAATACGCGCCGACACTCGCCGCGCTGCACGAGGTCGCAAAAGAAGCCGAGGCCGACGGCACCTCAGCGCAGGTTCGCAAACGGTTCGCCGAGACGCTCGAAACTATGCAGCAGTTTGACGACTGGTATAGCGAAATCGCTCGCCTGCCGCGTGGCACGCAAATGACACTGCTCAAGCTCGGTGCCAGAATAGCCCGCTTCCTGCCGAAGGGCTCAGCCGGCTAAAAGTTTTACTCTCAGATTTCGGAAATTACAGAAATGCCCATATCAACAGTTGAAAAGGAAAAACAACCCCGCAATGTTCAATGGCGCGACCTTGCCTCAATGTCTCGCCTTGCGACAGTGCACGAGTTGGCACTTCCCGCGCCTTGGTTTGCTCTGTCCCTCGCACTATATGCAAGCGCATATTGGCCTCTGGGGGCTGCGGCCAGTTTCATGTTCTTTCTGACAGCCCTGCGGCTAAATCATGAGGCTATCCATGGCAACCTTGGCTTACCACGGGGTGCTGATCACGTGGTGCTCCATGTGTTGAGCGGGCTCATGCTTGGGTCAAACCACGCCGTCGCCTTTGCACACCTCAACCACCACCGCTACGCAATGGGCCCTGAGGACATTGAAGGTAAATGCGGCCACATGTCTGCGCGAGAAGTTCTCAGGCATGGTCCGCAGTTCCCTATTGAGATCGTGCATGCGGCATGGCGAGGCAGCACGCCCCGCTCCCGCAAGGGAATTCTTGGCGATGCTGCAATGATGCTGATCATGCCGGTTCTTGCACTGGCGCTTCAAAGCCAGGCACTCGGATTTCACATCGCGGCGATGCTGACTGCACAATGCCTGACAGCCTTCTTCGCGGTCTGGATCACCCATCAGGGAACAGCTCACCTTGGGCTTGCGGCCCGCAGCCAGCGAGGTTGGATAGCAAAGGCAGCTTATCTCATGTTTTACCACCGCGAGCATCATCTCTTCCCGCGCGTGCCCGTGCACCGCCTGCCTGACCTTGCCAATCGCTTGGACGCATCCGTGCCCGACTATGCATCAGAGCATCTGCCAGTGATCTCAATCTTGGACAGCCGCTACCGGCGCAACCGCGCCCGCTTGTTCGCCTTCAAACAGAAAGGAAGTCCAAAATGAGCCATTCTCATCCGCACCACACGCTTTGGCCAAGCCATATCATCCATATACCTGCCTTCTTTAGCGCGCTTATCCTTGCTCCTTTGCTAGTGACCGCGCTTAGCTTTTACGTGGTCATACCGGTTTTCGCCCTGCTGTTCGGCGCGCCCTTCTACCTCGCGATTGGCACACCTCTCCTGCTTTGGCTTCTCTCACGCAGGCCCTGCAGCGCGGGGGACTGCGCCACTGCCGCAATCATTGCCAATGTCGTGTTTTGCACGCTGACCATGCTCTATGCCGCGCTCACCAAAAACGAGGACATTCTGGGCTTCGTCGCTTTCTACCTATTGTTCGGCTCAATTTTTGCGCCGCTCTGGGCTGGCACATTCGGCTGGCTCTACCTCAAGTTCACCCGCAACGCGTAACGAAAGGAACACGCTATGCTACCCTTTGCCCTCACATATCTCTTCGCAGGCCTGCTCACCGTCGCAGCGCTCAGCTTCATGATCCTCAAAATCGGCGCTCTGATGTCAGACTGCCCGGTGAACGGTTCAGACAAAAACTCGGGCAAAAACTCGGGTAAAAACCCAGCAGCCCGCACCGCCGCGATCACAATCGCGACTGGCTTTGCCGCCATCGGCACAGGCGGGGTTTTGCTGATCGGTGCGGTTCTGCCCCTGCTGGCTGAAATGCCGGAACTCGGCGTCGCCCTCGGCCTTGGCTTTGCCAGCCTCTGCCTTGGCCTTGGTTTCACCCAAGCCATTGCGACGCTGCGCGCAGTGCTAAACCCGCCAGTTCTAAAGGCACCAACCTTGAGTGCGTCAACCGTGAATGCACCAATGCCAGAACCCTCCGCCTGAGGCGGGCTCCCGCCCACGTCGATTTGCATTAAAATGCAAACGCCGTCGTTGGGCCCAGCCGGGTGCGGGTGTCGCAGCTTCGCTGCGACACCCGCACCCGGCACCGCGACTTGGCAAAGCCAAGGCGCAAAACCTCAAAGCTTAATGACCACCGCGCGCTACATTAAGTTAGTTTCTGTTAGCTTTTTCGCGCAAAACTGTATGCACACGTTATGCATATATAGCTGCATACTTAGCTGCATACCGTAGGCACTTGCGTTTTACGGTAACGACCCAGCGTTAACCACACCGAACGCTAGTAGGAATACTCGCCATAAATTCGGTCCAAATCACCCTCCCAATCGGTCTCGTAACGCCGCAGCAGCTCGTCCGCCGGCACCTCACCGCTCTCAAGGGATTCTTTCAGAGCGTTGAGAAAGTGGGTCTCGTCGGGGATCATTCCCCCAGCCCCTTCTTGGCCTCGGGCCTTCAAGCCTGCTTCGGAAATCGTGACAATTTCGCGGGCCAGATCCATCATCTTGATACCGTGTGTTTCGGCCTGCAAACCCTGCTCGCTGGCAGCTACACGAAGCGCCTCACGGGTCTGCGCATCCCAGCCTTTTGCGATGTCCCAAGCCGCGTCCAGCGCACCTTGATCATACATCAAACCAACCCAGAAAGCTGGCAGTGCACAAAGCCTGCGCCACGGTCCGCCATCGGCTCCGCGCATCTCCATATATTGCTTGATGCGCGCTTCAGGAAACAGCGTTGTGAGGTGGTCGGCCCAGTCCGACAATGTCGGTGTCTCACCCGGCAAAGCCGGTAATTCACCCTTCAGGAAATCGCGGAACGACTGGCCTAAGGCATTGATATACTTGCCATCTCGGTAAACAAAATACATCGGCGTATCGAGTGCATATTCAACCCAGCGTTCAAAGCCAAAGCCTGCTTCAAACACGAAAGGCACCATGCCTGTGCGGGCATCATCCAAGTCACGCCAAACACGGCTGCGCCAGCTTTTGTGGCCGTTCGGCTTGCCTTCAAGGAAGGGCGAATTGGCGAACAATGCCGTCGCCACAGGCTGCAACGCTATAGCTGCGCGCAGCTTTTGAACCATGTCATTTTCCGAGGCAAAATCGAGGTTCACTTGCACCGTACAGGTGCGGCGCATCATGGTCCGGCCCATGGCGCCGACTTCCTGCATATAGTTGTCCATAAGCTTGTAACGGCCTTTGGGCATCAGCGGCATTTGCTCGTGTGCCCACACAGGCGCAGCGCCAAGCCCGATGAAGCCAACGCCAACCTTATCAGCGATGTCTTTCACTTCCTTGAGGTGCACGTTCACTTCGTCGCAAGTCTGGTGAATGTTCTCCAAGGGCGCGCCTGATAGCTCAAGCTGCCCACCCGGCTCAAGGCTCACATTGGCGCCGTCTTTGACCAGTCCAACAAGGTTTTCGCCTTCTTTTACAGGGCTCCAACCGTGCTTCTGCTGCAGGCCTTCCAACACGGCAAGCACGGAACGCTCACCAGCGTAAGGAATTGGTAACAACGTATCCTTACAGTAGCCAAACTTCTCGTGTTCCGTTCCGATGCGCCATTCATTTTTAGGTTTACAGCCTTTAGCCAAATACTCGGCCAATTGCGAATGATGTTCGATCGGGCCACCGCCGGATTGAGGAATTGACATGATGATGTTCCAATCTGTTCGCTTTTTGGAGGTTTAGGAGTGATCTTTCGAGCGCGCACTGTCAATCGCAAGGTTGCGTTCTCGCTGCCAAATCACCAAGGCGTTACCCTTGGCGCAGCGCTGGGCAGCCAGAAGCCGCTCAGCGGTCAGACCCGGCAATGCCGAAAAGGCATCAAACAATTCTGGCGCGCCTTTTGAAGAAACCGGGATCTGCAAATCAGGCAGTTGTGGCTGGCGCAAAACCCACTGATGCTCGCTCTCGCGGGCGTCATAGACAAGCTGCCTTAACTCGCGCACCGCAACCGTTCCGCCCGATAACGCGCTATAATATGTGATCTGCCCTTCAATCACCTCAACATAGCCCGGACCGTCTTCGCGCCCGCCAAACCAGACACGCTGTAGAAACGTGAAAAACATCACAACAGAAGCAGCCAAGATCAGCCAGCCAAGCCAGAACAACACGCCAAATGCAGTCAGGCCCCAATAAAGCCCGATGAGTCCAAGGCCCCCCGCAACGATGAGTTCGCGTACACGAAACAGCGCCGCACGGGCCTCCGGGCGCACAAAGCTCATCGCCAATCTCCCAAGCTCAGCTGCCACAACGTCAGGGCCGCAACTGCCGCAGTATCGGCTCGCAGAATACGTGGTCCGAGACTCACGGGGTGCGAGAAGGGCAATGCCCTTAACTGGGCACGCTCAGCTTCGGAAAACCCGCCTTCTGGCCCTATCAGCACAGCCCAAGCACCCTTACCTGCCGCACTCAAGGCCGCCATTGCTCCTGCTTCTTCTGTCAGTGTTTCATCACAAAACATCAACTTGCGGTCTTCGGGCCAGTCGCGCAACACGTGAGATAGTTTAGCCAAATCAGCCACTTCCGGCACATATGTTCCGCCGCATTGTTCGGCCGCCTCAACGGCATGCGCTTGCAAGCGGTCCTGTCGAATCCGGTCAGAGTTTGTGAAGTCTGTCTGCACTGGCAAAATCCGGGAAGCGCCCATTTCAGCCGCCTTCTCGACAATAAAATCAGTCCGCGCTTTCTTGATCGGCGCGAAGAGTAGCCAAAGATCAGGTGGGCTTTGCTGCGCGCGACGCTGGCTCACAAGCTCAAGCTCGCCATTGCGCTTATTCGCCTTGCTCACCTCGGCCAGCCATTCGCCGTCAATGCCGTTGAACACCGCGATCCGCGCGCCCAAGGGCTGACGCATCACCGCAAAAAGGTAGTGCGACTGGTCTTTGTTGAGCGCGAGCCGTTGCCCCGCCCCCATAGGGTGCTCTACATAGAGCCTGATCTTCACATCTGTCATGGGCAAAACATATGAGCAGTGAGCCGAATAAACCAGAGCCAACAGGCCAAGTTTCAGACGCGGTGAAAGGCAACTGGGTTGACACGCTGGCCCCAGTTTGGACACGGCCATACTTTCGCCTGTCGCGAGCTGACCGCCCGATTGGCACTTGGCTGCTGCTGATCCCTTGTTGGTGGGGGCTGGTACTGGCAATGCTGCACGACAGGCAGGCCAGTTGGCACGATCTCTGGATTTTCGTCGGCTGTGCCCTTGGAGCATTCCTGATGCGCGGCGCTGGCTGCACTTGGAACGACATCACCGACCGCGACATTGATGGCAAAGTCGAGCGCACCCGTTCACGCCCGATTCCCTCAGGAGCGGTCTCGGCCAAGCAGGCTCTGGTCTGGATGGCCATTCAAGCGCTTGTCTCCTTAGGAATACTGCTGACACTCAACACCGCTGCGATTCTGCTGGGCGTGTTGTCGCTATTGCCTGTCGCCGTCTATCCCTTCGCCAAGCGCTTTACATGGTGGCCTCAAGTCTTCCTCGGGCTGGCCTTTAACTGGGGCGCTTTGCTCGCGTGGACAGCTCACACAGGCAGCCTACAAGCGCCCGCGCTTTACCTCTACGCAGCTGGCATCGTCTGGACGTTGTTTTACGACACTATTTATGCGCACCAAGACACAGAAGACGACGCGTTGATTGGCGTAAAGTCAACCGCACGGCTTTTTGGGGCGCAAACGCCACAATGGCTGAGCCGTTTTCTCGCGGGTACTGTCACGTTGCTCGGCATCGCTGTCATCGCAGCTTTGCTCAACCCGCAAAACGGGCCTATCCCCCTACTCATCGCCCTATTGGGCGTCATGGCCATGGGCTGGCATCTTCTGTGGCAAATCCGAATGTTTGACAGTGAAGATTCAGACGGTTTGTTGAGAATTTTCCACTCAAACCGCGACGCAGGCTTGATCCCCTTGCTGTTTTTCGCCGTTGCGCTGTTAGTTTGATTGAAACCTTCCGTCGCAAGCCTTAGAGAAAGGAAATAAAGCCGCTCAAAGCCCGCTGTAAGAAAGTCTCATGCGCGTATCTTCACTACTTATACTTTTTGTTACGTTTGTTCTCGCGGCAGCTTTGTCGTTGATCGCTGCGCAATTCACTGTGAAACTGGTTGAAGAAACCTCGGAATATGGTGTTCGCGAAGCGCTTGACGAAAACAAACTGACTTGGGCCGAAGTCTATGCAGACGGGTTGCAAGTGTTTCTCACGGGCACAGCCCCCTCCGAGGCACAGCGTTTCTTGGCTATCAGTACCGCTGGCAAGGTTGTTGATGCAGCTCGCGTCATTGACGAGATGGAGATCAAAGCGCTTGCCGATCTGGCGCCGCCGCGTTTTTCTCTGGAAATCCTTCGCAATGAGAGAGACATTTCACTGATCGGGTTGATCCCCGCCGAGACCGACCGCGAGGCTTTCCTGAAGCGCATCGGAAAACTAGCAGACAACAGCAACGTCGCTGACTTACTGGAAAGTGCAGATTACCCCATGCCAGACGGCTGGGAAGACGCTGTTGACTACGGGCTTGATGCCCTTGAAGTGCTTAAGCGCTCAAAAGTATCGATTGATGCAAACCGCGTGGCCATTACGGCGATGGCCGATAGCGAGAACGAGAAGAACGACGTAGAAGCGCGGCTGGCCCGCCGTGCACCAGATGATCTCAAAGTCACATTTGATATCTCAGCGCCCCGCCCGGTTATCACCCCGTTTGCATTGCGCTTTATCAAAGATCAAGACAGCAGCCGCTTTGACAGTTGCTCCGCAGACACCGAAGTCGCACGCGCACGCATCCTGACAGCCGCGGCGAACGCAGGCCTTGAGGGCAAAAGTGACTGTAAAATTGGCCTTGGCGTCCCCTCGCCTAACTGGAGCGACGCGGCTGTTAAAGCTATCGCCGCGGTGGAGAACCTTGGCGGAGGCACTGTGACATTTGCGGATGCAGACATTACACTTGTCGCCCGTGAAGGCACCAAGCAGCGAGAGTTTGACCGCGTTATTGGTGAGTTGGAAAACTCTCTGCCGAGCGTGTTCGCCTTGCATGCCGTTTTGCCAGAAACCAGCACAAGCGACGAAGGCCCAGCAGAATTCATCGCTACGCTAAGCCCCGAAGGGCTTGTGCAACTGCGTGGCCGCCTGAACGACGAGGCCCTGAGCCAAACCGCGGTTAGCTTTGCCACGGCTCGTTTTGGCAGTGCACGTGTGACCAACTCTGCGCGTACAGACGACAGCCTACCAGGCGACTGGCCTGTGCGCGTGCTGACGGGCCTTGAGGCGCTTTCGCACCTTTCAAGCGGTTCGATCACCACCACAAGTGAGCTTATGACGATAAGTGGAAACACTGGTGAGCCAGACGCAAAAGAAACCATCACCGCCTTGTTTTCCAAAAAGCTCGGTGACGCGGAACGCTTCTCGATCGACGTGACTTACCTGAAGAAACTAGACCCGATTGCAGGGCTGCCAACGGCTGACGAGTGCGAGGCTCAAGTCGCCGAGATTTTGGCCAAAAACAAAATCAGCTTTGAGCCAGGCAGCGGCACAATCGCAGTCGACGCCCAAAGTATCTTGGACGAGATCGCTGCAATCTTGAAAAAATGCGGCGATCTGCGCATGGAAATTGCGGGGCACACTGACAGCCAGGGCCGTGAAGAAATGAACCAGAACCTGTCCAAGGAGCGTGCGCAAGCTGTTCTGAACGGCTTGCGTGAGCGGCGGGTTTTGACAATGGGTTTCACCGCTGTTGGCTATGGCGAATCCAAGCCCATCTCGGGGAACGACACAGAAGACGGGCGCGAGGCCAACCGCCGGATCGAGTTTAAACTGGTGCGGCCTGAGCCCATCATAGAAACGCCAACGACCCTTGAAAGCAACGAGCAAACAGGGGCAGTTACAACCGAAGAAGACGCCGAAGGCGCGCCGAGCGAGGACACAAATAATGACGAGAACTGAGTTCATCATTGCGACAGCGGTTATCTTGTTTATCGCCTTTTGTATGGGTTGGTTTGTAAACTGGTTGGTGCACCGCTTTACCCGCGTTTCACGCGGCGACATGGAAGAGCTTGAGAAAATGGCTCAAGAGCTTCACGAGGCGGAAGAGACACGCGATCAGGCGATAACTTACTTGCAGCAGCGCGAGGCCGAGCTTACCAATCAACTCAGCCAAACCGAAGCCGAGCTTGCGGCGGCAATGGACGGTTTGCGCGATGCCCGCCACGAAGCTGAAGAAATGCGCGCTTATGTTGAGCAAGTCAGCAAGGGCCAGTCTTAGTTACGACCTTGCTCAGAGCTGCCGCGCTCAAATGTCAGATCACTAAACCTAGCAAAGCGCACAAGCTCGCTCTCGAGCTTAGCCTGACGGCTGCTCGGCCAAGCCACACCAGCCTCCGGCCATAGCTGTTCCAGCATCAGCGCACCAACGTCACGGTCGGCCTTGAGTGAAACCCGGCCGACAAGCCGAGCCCCTTCCAATATCGGATAAACGTAATAGCCATATTGACGCTTCGCAGCAGGCACAAATATCTCGTTGCGATAGCTGAAATCAAAGAGCTGTTCGGTGCGTTTCCGATCGCGAAATGCCGGGTCAAACGGGTTGATAACCCTAAGCCGTGTGGTGGCTTCCTCAAGCTTGCTAATCCGATCCTCAATGCCTGATAATGCCCAAGCTTGGGTGGTTGCACCATTGGCAGTTTCGATCACTACTGGTACGAGAAGGGCCTTGTTTTGTTCCAGCCATATACGCACTTCCGCATTGCTACAGGCATCCCAAAACCGTTGAATCTCGCCAACGGTTGCAAATCCGAGCCGCCTAAGAGCCTCAGTGCATAGCCAATTGATCTGCGCTGCTTCACTCTCTTCTTGGCCCCAAAGAGACGCCGGAAAAACCCGTTCCGCAAGATCGTAATATTTTACAAATTTCTCCCTGTGGCATGTGGCCAACTCACCTGCATACCACATGTAATCAAGGCCGAGCTTATGGGCAGGCCTATGCCACATTTCTGTCGGCCGCGGGCCTTCGCTGTCAAAGTCTTTTGTGCAAAGTGCACCCTCGCGCATGATCCGCGCCTTGATGAGTTCGCGCCCTTCGGCGTCGGGCATCCGCTTCCACCATCCTGCCTTTGCGATCCATTCAGCCTTTCGCTGAAATTGACGCCGCCACATCGGCAAAAACGTCATTGGCAGCACGCTCGCGTCATGGGTGAAATGCTCAAAGATGCCACGGTTTTTCAACAGGTTATCAAGCCCACCAACGCGATAGTTTTGATTGCGAGACCAAACGATATGGTCGTGTGCGCGCTCAATGTGACGGATAGAATCGAGCTGTACAAAGCCTAGGTTCGCAACGATTTCGGACAGATCAAACGGCCCTGTAGGTGTGTTTGCTAGCCCATGCGTCTGAAGCCAAAGCCGCCGCGCGGTGCGATTGGAGAGCTTGAGCGCGCTCATTTTCGCCAGCGGTTCAAAGCGTCTTCGTCGGCTTGTTTTGCGTCAACCCAGTTTTCTGCAGCGTTTGAAACCTCCTTTTTCCAGAAAGGTGCGCGGGATTTTAGGTAGTCCATTAAGAACTCGGCCGCTTCAAATGCATCCTTACGGTGGGGGGCGGCGGTGGCGACCATCATGATCATTTCGCCAGGCCTCATTTTGCCAAATCTGTGGATGACTTTGGCATCCTCAAGCGACCAACGTGTTAACGCCTCGTGCGCTATTGCTTCCAGTGCCTTTTGCGTCATTGCCGGGTAGTGCTCAATCAACATGTGCTCAAGCGTGCCTTCAGCGTTGTTGCGCACGATGCCAGTGAAGGTCACAACGGCGCCGGAGGTGCTTGTTTTCCCTGCAAAATCAGCCGTTTCCGCACCAAGGTCAAAGCTCTCTTCCTGAACGCGAATGTCCACTTCAACCACCCGTCATCGGCGGAAAGAAAGCCACTTCGCGCACGCCTGCAAGCGATGCATCAAAGCTCGAAAGCTCCTGATCAAGCGCCACGCGCAGGGCAGAAATGTCAGCAAAAGCAGCGCTGTAGCGCTCTTCGCGCGCGCTCAACTCAGCCACAAGCTCAGCCACTGTCGCAGCCTTGGTCTCAACCACTTCCCGTGGCAAGCCGATCCGCTCACGCACCCATGCAAAATAGACCACATCCATAAGGTCAGTCCTTCAAGTAAGGCAGTGATTTTTTGAAGTAATCCCAACCAGTTACAACTGTCAGAAGCGCCGCGACCCAGAGCAAAGCCGTGCCCAGATAGCCGGCCCAATAGCGGCAGTTTTCTTTCCAGCGCAGCCCTTGCAGGTCTTCGACTTCGCCCGCCATGATCGCCTCAAAGAGCGCATCATCCATGCCCGCAACCCCTGCCAGAAGGTAGTGTTCGAACACGCCTTTTGAGAAAAGCACAGCAATTGCAACCATTTGCAGGGTTGTCTTCCATTTGGCCAGCTGGGTGACTTTCAGCGTTCCAGCGGTATCGCCGAGAAACTCACGCAAGCCTGAAACGAAAACTTCGCGAAACAGAATGAAAACCGCCGGAAGCACAATATATGGTGTCCAACTGGTGTCACTATACCCGATGATGACAGCCAGAGCGATCACCACCATCGCCTTGTCAGCGATCGGATCAAGCATCGCGCCAAGCTTGCTCTCTTGCTTCCAAAGCCGCGCGAGATAGCCGTCAAACCAGTCGGTTATGGCGGCTGTCACAAACAGGATTAACGCCAGCCAGTCGGCGTAAGGCCTTGAGAAATAGAGGAACATCACCGCCAAACCGGGGGCAGCGATCAGACGGAGGACCGTCAGGATATTTGGAATATTCCATCTCATATTGCGCCAAGTTGTAAACTGGTTTTGCAGCCGCGAAAAGGTGCTTCAAACACTGTGCGAAATTAACTGAAGTTAAGGCCCAAATTGCCTGTGCCTACAGCGTGCATACCGCAGTGCATACGATAGTGCATAATGGATGCATACAGTTCTCCCTCCTCGCGCAGTGTTAACCTTTGCCAAGCATGCTTGGTTTACTGTTCACAAGGAGGCCAGAATGCCACGCAAGACCAAAGACACAGCGCGCGTCGAAATGATCGACGATCTAAAAACGCTGCAAGACGATCTGCGCACCAACTGGATAGACCGCTCGCTGCCCAACGGCTGGAACGGCTTCGAGCAAAGCGCCACAAGCACGTGCAAGAAAGAGCGTATCACCATCCGCCTTGATGAAGACATGGTAAAGTGGTTTCGCGCCCAAGGGCCGGGCTATCAGGTGCGGATCAACCAGATACTGCGGATCTACTGGAACGGCATCGTCAGCGGCTTGGTGCAAAGCCACTACAACGAAGACGCGGTAACGCCAACCTTCATGCAGATGGTGCTACAGAAGGCACAGCTCTCAAGTGAGCAGCGCGAAGAGAGCGACCAACGCGCCACGCCCTTACCTTGAAACGCGCGAAACACTGATATGTTGTGGGCGTTTCGACATATTGTGTGATCCAACAATAAGTCGAAACGCTTTTTCGCCAATGTCCCGAGAGCGCCTTAGGCTCAGAGTATTGGTGTGCAGGTTTAAGGCCACGCGCTCAAGAGCAGGTGTAAGCCCCAAAGCGCGCCTCAGCCGTTCTCGTGGAAATAGTCGTAGATCGTCTCGGCGATGGTGCTGGAAATTCCGTCAACCGCCTTCAAGTCAACAAGGGCTGCGCGGCCCACGGCTTTGGCGCTGCCGAAATGCTGCAAAAGCGCGCGCTTGCGGGTCGCGCCAACGCCGGGCACGTCATCAAGCGGTGTTGCGCCGATGGCTTTGCTGCGTTTGGCGCGGTGCGTGCCAATGGCAAAGCGGTGCGCCTCGTCGCGCAGGCGTTGGACGAAGTAAAGCACAGGGTCGTTGTGTCTGAGCGCGAAGGGGCGCTGGCCTGTGCGGTAAAACTCTTCCTTGCCAGCGTCGCGGTCTGTGCCCTTGGCGACCCCGACCATCGGCACATCTGTGATCTCGAGCTTGTCGAGGATCGCGCGCACCGCCGACACCTGGCCTATGCCGCCGTCGATCAGCAACAGGTCAGGCCAGAGGCCTTCCTTGCGCGTCGGGTCTTCCTTGAGGAGGCGCTTAAAGCGGCGGGTGAGCACTTCTTTCATCATCCCGAAGTCGTCACCGGGGGTTATGTCTTCGCCCTTGATGTTGAACTTGCGGTAGTGATTTTTCATGAAGCCTTCCGGCCCCGCGACGATCATCGCGCCGACAGCATGGGCGCCTGAGATGTGGCTGTTGTCGTAGACTTCGATGCGCTGCGGCGGGCCGTCCAGCTCAAAGGCTTCGGCAAGCCCTTTGAGCAGCTTACCCTGCGCCGCACTTTCGGCCATTTTGCGCGCGAGGCTTTCACGGGCGTTGCGCAGCGCTGAGTCGACGAGCTCGGCCTTTTCGCCGCGCTGTGGCAGCAAGACTTCGACTTTGCGGCCCGCCTTTTCGCTTAAAGCTTCGGCGAGCAGCTCGGGGTTCTCAAGCGGGTGAGAGACAAGCAGTTGGCGCGCCGGATCTTTGCTGTCGTAGAACTGGCCGATAAAGGCCTCGAGCACTTCGGAGGCTTCGATCTCGGCAGAGCCGACACGCGGGTAGAAGTCGCGGTTGCCCCAGCTTTGGTTGGCGCGGATGAAGAACACCTGCACGCAGGCCTGCCCGCCCTCAAGGTGCAGCGCGATCACATCGGCCTCGGGCGTTGAGCGCGGGTTGATGCCCTGCGCGCCCTGCAGGTTGGTCAGCGCTTTGATGCGGTCGCGGATCGCTGCGGCCTTCTCGAAGGCCAGCTCGTCGGAGGCGGCCTGCATGTCGACCGCGAGCTTGGCTTGCAGGCCGGTTGATTTGCCCGACAGGTAGCGCTCGGCGTCGCGGACATTGTCGAGGTAGTCGGCTTGGCTGATCTTGCCGACGCAGGGCCCCGAGCAACGTTTGATCTGATACTGCAGGCAGGGTCGCGTGCGCGTCTCGAAGTCGTTGTCCGAGCAGTTGCGCAGCAGGAACACCCTCTGAAGCTGCGCCAGTGAGCGGCTCACAGCCCCCGCCGAGGCAAAGGGGCCATAGTAGCGCCCCTTCTCTTTTTTGGCGCCGCGGTGCTTTTTGATCATCGGGTAGCCGTGCTCTGTCACCAGAATGTTGGGGAAGCTTTTGTCGTCGCGCAGCAGCACGTTGTACTTGGGCTTGAGCTGTTTGATCAGGTTCTGCTCCAGCAGCAGCGCCTCGGTTTCTGTCTTGGTGGTCAGAAACATCATGGTCGAGGTTTCGGAGATCATCCGCAGGATGCGTCCAGTGTGCCCCTTGGGCCGCGCATAGCTTGAGACCCGCGCCTTAAGGTTGCGCGCTTTGCCGACGTAGAGCACGCGCGCCTGAGCGTCGAGCATACGGTAAACACCGGGCGAACCATCAAGCGTTTTGACAAACCCCGCGATAACGTCGTGGCCGGACGGGGCTGCCGATGTGATGTCTGCGCTCATTTACTCATTCTCTCGATTCGTTCTCCTTGCTGCAATGATATCCGCACCGCTGCAAGAGAAAACCTGTCCACGTTTCCTGTGGATAACTCTGGGTGTAACCTGTGGTCTGCGCCTATTTTTCGTTGTATTTGGCGGGTTTCGTTAAGATGCCCAAAAAATAGGCGCTATTATAAGGCATTGAAAGCAAACAAAATATTTTATACTCGCCACCAACATGTTGGAAACATTATGTTTTTCTTTACCAGTTGGACCAAGCTCGCGTTCGGGGTGCATACCTTTGATTGCACGCGCCGAATGCTATCACTCGACGCCAAGCACATCTGGCGTTTGCCAGCCCAGATGTTGGCCGCCATCGACACACAAAAGCTGCCCCGTTACGGCAGGCGCGTTGAGAAAGTAGCCCAGTGCAGCGGTAACGTCAGAGGGGTTCGCGCCGCGCCCGAGCACCGTGTTTTGACGCTGGCGAGCGAAGTGCTCATCACTCTGGCGCGCGCCAATAAGGGTTGGCCCCGGCCCGATGGCGTTGACTCGAATGTTGGGAGCAAGGCCCTGCGCCGCTGTCTGGGTGAGCGCCCAAAGCCCCATCTTGGCGATGGTGTAACTCGCAAATTCTGGCGTCAGTTTGCGCACGCGCTGGTCAAGCATGTTGACAACGAGCCCCGCCGCGACGGGCTCGCCCTGCGCATCAACATGTGCTTCTGGCACCTGCGCGGCGAAACCCTGCATCAGCACAAAGGGCGCCCGCAGGTTTGAGCCGATGTGGCGGTTCCAGCTCTCCAATGTCGCTGTTTCAAGCGTGTCGTACTCAAAAATCGAGGCGTTGTTGATCAGGCAAGTAAGCGGCTTGCCAAGCGCCTTCACAGCGCGGCCAACAAGCTCTTGCGTGGCCTCTTCTTGCAGCAGATCAGCGCCCAGTGCGACGGCCTGCACGCCCTCTGCCTGTAGCTCGGTTACGAGGGCGTCAGCCGCCTCGGACGAGCTGTTGTAATGCACTGCAATGTCGTAGCCCTGCGCCGCCAAATAGCGGGCCATTTCAGCCCCCAAGCGCTGCGCGCCGCCTGTTATGAGTGCCGCATTCAAGCCATCACCACGATCGCGATATAGCCCAGATAAAGCGCTGTCAGCGCAACGCCCCAAGCGCGGGTTATGTCACGTTTGAAAAACACAAACGGCACCAGAAGCAGCGAGGCCCCGAGCATGACCCAAAGGTCAAACTGCAAGAACTGCGCAGCAACCGGAATAGGCCCCAAAAGCGAGGTTACGCCGATAATAGCCAACAAATTGAACATGTTAGAGCCGATCACATTGCCCAGCGCCACGTCGGCCTGACGGCGCAGCGCGGCCATTGTTGTTGTCGCAAGCTCAGGCAGTGAAGTGCCCAAAGCG
>JADGEJ010000049.1 GCA_016744435.1 Lentibacter sp.
AGATTTGACCTTCCAACGAGAAAGCGATTGTGGCTGGAGTTGTTGGCCACCAATCATTTCTAGTCGCAAAAGTTTGAAAAATTTGCCAAGCTTCATCTCCGTTTAAGTCGCTCCCAATTAGAGACATTGCCCTTATAATAAACTCTACAAAGTACTCGTCACCAGGGGTTACGTCGGTGATTGTTGTAGACGAGTAATCCCTCGTCATCTTTTGTGATTGGGCCCAGTCGAAGGGTAGTCCTTGAACTTCTAATTGTGCGGTTTTCAATCGCTGAGAAAGGCTTGAGCTCACACTGTGGGTTACAGCTTGCCTCAGGCTAGGCAGTGCCAGGCTTCTGTCAAAATACTGTGAGTTTCTTGCTCTCCAAATTCCCGGTAGTATTCGGAGAAAAACTCGCGAAATGATTTGGTCTATTAATCCCGATGATATGTCGCGAGAGATGTCGTCGGCTTCTAGGATTGATAATCTGTTGCCATTAGCCAATTGTCGCCCTCCATGCGATTGTATGCTAACAGAAGCTCACTTGACCAACCCCCGAAACCCATACATATCCCGAACCATGACAGACCTTACACACATCCGCAATTTCTCGATCGTGGCGCATATTGACCACGGGAAATCCACGCTGGCTGATCGGCTCATTCAGGAGACGAACACTGTTGCTGACCGCGACATGAAGGAGCAGATGCTCGACAGTATGGACATCGAGCGAGAGCGCGGGATCACTATTAAGGCCAACACCGTGCGGATTGAATATACCGCGCAAAATGGCGAAGACTATGTGCTCAACCTGATCGACACGCCCGGACACGTGGACTTTGCTTATGAAGTGTCGCGGAGCATGCGCGCTGTTGAAGGCTCGCTGCTGGTTGTTGACTCAACGCAGGGTGTTGAGGCGCAGACGCTGGCGAACGTGTATCAGGCGATCGAGGCTGATCATGACATCGTGCCTGTGCTCAACAAGATCGACTTGCCTGCGACTGACTGTGACCGCGTGGCAGAGCAGATTGAGGATGTGATCGGCATTGACGCATCGGGCGCTATCCGCGTGTCTGCGAAGACCGGTGAGGGCATTACCGAAACGCTTGAGGCGATTGTGAGTGAGCTGCCCGCGCCCAAGGGCGACCGCGATGCGCCGCTCAAGGCGATGCTGGTTGATAGCTGGTATGACGCGTATCTTGGCGTGATCGTCTTGGTGCGGATCATGGACGGGGTTCTGAAGAAGGGTGACACGATCACCATGATGCAGAGCGGCTCAAAGCACAGCGTTGACCGGATCGGCGTGTTCCGCCCCGAGATGGAAGTGGTTGACGAGCTTGGGCCAGGCGAGATCGGCTTTTTGACAGCGTCGATCAAGCAGGTGCGCGACACGAAAGTGGGCGACACGATTACGCACGACAAGAAGGTATGTGCGGAGGCGCTGCCGGGCTTTAAGCCGTCTGTGCCTGTTGTCTTCTGCGGCCTGTTCCCTGTGGACAGTGCCGAGTTTGAAGACCTGCGCGATGCGATTGAGAAGCTGTCGCTGAATGATGCGAGCTTTAGCTCGGAGATGGAGACATCGGCCGCGCTGGGCTTTGGCTTTCGCTGTGGTTTTCTCGGGCTGTTGCACCTTGAGGTGATCCGTGACCGGATCGAGCGTGAGTATGACATTGAGCTGATCACCACGGCGCCGAGCGTTATCTACCATATCTACAATAAAGACGGCAGCATGCTTGAGTTGCACAACCCTGCTGACATGCCCGACTTGACGTATGTTGACCACTTGGAAGAGCCGCGCATCAAGGCGACTATTCTGGTGCCTGACGAGTATTTGGGCGATGTGCTGAAGCTCTGCCAAGACCGCCGCGGTATCCAGATCGAGCTGACATATGCCGGCACGCGGGCGATGGTTGTGTACGACTTGCCTTTGAATGAAGTCGTGTTTGATTTTTATGATCGCCTGAAGTCTGTGACCAAGGGCTATGCGAGCTTTGACTACCAGATGATGGGGTATCGCGAGGATCACTTGGTGAAAATGTCGATCTTGGTGAACGACGAGCCAGTGGACGCGTTGAGCACGATGGTGCACCGTGACCGCGCCGATATGCGGGGGCGGGCGATGGTTGAAAAGCTCAAGGATCTGATCCCACGGCACATGTTCAAGATCCCCATTCAGGCGGCGATCGGTGGCAAGGTGATTGCGCGCGAGACACTGTCGGCGATGCGCAAAGACGTGACGGCGAAGTGCTATGGCGGGGATGCTTCACGCAAGCGCAAGCTGCTGGACAAGCAGAAAGCCGGTAAGAAGAAGATGCGCCAGTTCGGGAAAGTGGATATCCCTCAGGAAGCGTTTATTTCGGCGCTGAAGATGGATGGTTGAGGGGTCGACGGGACACCATTGAGAAAGCCTATGAGCTTCATTCATAAGAGCATTGAGCGATCTCGGCAGGTTAGGAATATTTCTTCTTCAATTGTGTGGCGGACTTGTCGATTTCCGGAAACATGGTTTTCTCTGAGATTCCTAGCAAGGCTAAGTCGCGAAGAATCTCCTGCTTCTTATCTGATGGAATAATTAGTTCATCTAGATCAATATTATTTAGATGGTTGCCCGAGCTGTCTTCTCTAGTGCCAAAGATCAAGAACTGCCCGTCTTGCGCTTTAATGCGCTCATGAGATTTCTTAGGGGTTACTGACACGACAATAGCTAAATCCCACGGATCAACCTCCGGCCTGAAATGTGCTTTCTCGGCCTTTAGTGTTTGGATCAATCGGTCTAAAGCTTTGCAGTCCTTGAACTGCTGAATCCTTTCCGATGCTACTGAGGAAGAGACGTTCCGCTTTGCGTAATCTAGCAAGGAATCTTTCTCCGACCTTTTCAAGAAAGCTAGGTTTGCCAGCATCGAAACAGTGTCGCTGTCGAAGTATCGGTGCTTTTGCCTGCTTGTCTTGATAATTAGGACTTTGCCGTCTTCTCGAAATGAATCGTTACAAGCAAAATATAAACCAACCAACGGATTAACTGAAACATCTAAGAGACGCGTCGGGAGCCCGTAGTGCTGAGCTCTTACCAGTTTATCAAACGTCGTTGGGTCACTTCCAAATTCGAAAGGGTTTTCAGCTATCATCTGCCGTAGCATTAGGTGCTCTGCTTCTCGCCATTTCTTGGTTCGAAATACGGATGGTTCGAACCCATAACTTAAGCGGGAATGGCCGCGGTAAACTATGTGTTTCCCTTTCTCCGATTGAGCTAGAGGGATTACTTTTTCAATAAAACTTGTTAGGCTTTTAATTCTGTATGTCATACGATGTTCTTATCGTGATCTCCAAATAAAAGCTACAAATGCCAGAACTCTGATTTGGCAGCGCCCGAACCGCCCCCACGGGGCGGGCGCTTTGCTTCCTGCCCCTCGGTTCGGGCGCGGGGAAGCGCCAAGGCGCGGAATCAAGGCCGTAGGCCGCCGCGCATCGGGTCACATTGCAAATTTTGCAATGTGACGGGGCCGTCCCTTGGCACGGCGATTTGGTTGGGCTGGGTGTTTCGTTTTGGGGTTTCGCGGGTTTGGCTGGGATAAAGTGCCATATAGCTGGCGGTGAATCGCCGCACCACGGCCCATCGTTGCGCGGCTCATTTTCTTCGAAGAAAATGGTCAAGAATTTTCGAAAATTCTTAGGCGCGGGGCGCAAAGCTGTGCGTGCCATGTCTCTTATCTGACTCAGATCAAAGTCACCCCGCAAAAACCACGTTAGGCAGTGGCAAACCTTATTCAAACGAGAGGGCATGATATGCTTCGTATGGCGCTTATTTTTCATCTGTTCATCGGCACAACGCTGGCGGGCATCGCTGTGGTTGCTTCTTTGGCGGCTGGGTATGACACGCTCAACCCGATCCTGATCGCGGCGCTTATTGGCTTTGTGATTTCGATCCCGGCGACTTGGCTTATCACCAAAGCCGTTTACGACAACTCATAGAGACATTGGCGTGCGCTGGGTGTAAAGCGGGGCAAATGCGAAAAGGATTTGCACATGACTTGCCCACTTTGTTCTGCTGACACGCCGCTTCAAGCCTTTGATGTCGAAGGCGGCCCGCATGGCGCGTCTGTTGATATCTGTGCGACCTGCGCTGAGCAGATCGCGGGCGCGCCTGTGGCCAACCACTGGCGCGGGCTTGCCTCGGCGATGTGGTCTGAGGAGGCCGCTGTGCAAGTTGTCGCGGCGCGGATGCTTAAGCGGCTGGCCAGTGAAGGCTGGGCGCAGGACTTGCTTGAGCAGCTTTACCTTGACGAAGAGGCGCAGGCTTGGGCTGACAACGTCGCCGCGCAGAGCATGCATAAAGACAGCAACGGCGTGACGCTCAACACGGGCGACACTGTTGTGCTGATCAAAGATCTGCCCGTCAAAGGCGGCGGCTTTACGGCCAAGCGCGGCACGGCGGTGCGCGGAATTTCTTTGGTGCAAGACAACCCCGAGCACATCGAGGGGCGTGTCGAAGGCCAGCGCATTGTTATTCTGACGCAGTATGTGAAGAAAAAATAGGAGTGCCCCATGCCAGCTGCCAGGTCGCAAACCGAGCTCCTCGCCGCGTTTGACAAGACGCTGGCGCTGCTTGAAGGCGATATTGCTGGGTTGGGTGAAGATGAGGCCGAGATGACTTGGCCTGTGGGAGATGCGTGGAGCATCAAGGCGATCGTCTTTCACCGCTGTCACTGGATTGATCTGTTTTTCTCGTGGGTCGCTGCGAAGAACGCGGGCCAGACACCTGCGCCGGGGGTGAAGTGGAACGAGCTTAAGGCCTACAACGGCGCGCTTTTGTCGGAGGCGGCCAAGCTCAGCTGGGCCGAGGTTTATGCGATGTTTGAGGCCAAGCAGACGGCGTTGCGGGCGTGGATTGCGGCGCAAGACGGCGCGTGGCTTTACGCGACGGGCCACTACCCGTGGATGAACAAATGGACACTTGGCCGCTGGGCAGAGTCTGCAGGCCCTGCGCATTTTCGCTCGGCACGTAAGGGCATTCGCAAGATCCTCAAAGAGAACGCTTCATGAGATGTTGCGCCGTGGCGTTGCCACGTCGCCCCGCCGATTGGTCGGATCGCGGCTTCGCCGCGATCCGACCAATCGGCCATGCCCAACGCAAGTGAACGTATCTTTGATACGTGATTTGGGGCGGGAGACCCTGAAGCTTCTGGTGGGCAGCCGGTGAGCTATCGGTGGGGGCTATTTACCTTTGATCGAGATCGTAAACGTTCGCTGTGCTCCGGCGGGTGGGCGCGGAAAAGGGGCCGCGCGGCGCACGAGTTTTAGCGCTGCGCGGTCAAGCTTGGCGGAACCGGAGCTTCGCGCGACAGAGGCGGAGGCGAGCCGCCCGTTTGACTTTAAGGTGAAGCGGATCACCGCGCGGCCTGGTACTCCGACGGAAGGGCGGCCCCGGCGCGCGATGTGCCTGTTCACGCGGCCGGGATAGTTAGACGCCGCCGCGTTGCCCGCTTTCTTCTTTTTGGCGGGCCTTGATGCTGTGCCGCTAGGTTTGGCAAAAGACTGGTTGCTGCCCGTCGCGCTGCCCTTTTTGGTGGGCGCCGGGGCGGGTTTGGCAGGCTTCCTGACAGTCTTCTTAACAGGCTGCTTAATTGGCGGATTGGCGCGTGGCTTGGGCTTGGGGGCGGGGGTTGCGACGGGCTGTGGCTTGGCTTTTGGCTCAGGCTCGTGGGCCACGATGCGCGGAGGGGGTGGGGCGGCGGCGATCGTGGGTTTACTGGCAGTTGCAGCGGCAACTGGCACAGCTTGGGCTGATGAGGGCACTGCAGGTTTTGCGGCGGGTGTTGCTGCGGGTGTTGCTGTGGCAGGAGGCTGCGCCGAAAGAGGCTGGGGCTGCACCGCCTGAAGCGCTGGTTTGGCCGCGTCGGCAGGCACCGCCGGAGTTGCAAATGAGGCAAAGTTCGCGCCAAGCGCGGCTTCAACGGGCGCTCCGGCCCCTTCTATCTGGGCGACTTCCGGCCGCACGAGCGTCAGCACCAGCCCCGCGTGGGCGGCAAGGGCGAGCGTTAAAGCGAGCGCAGCTGTCAGGCGCGGGCTCACTTCAGGCCCCTCTCGGTCACGAGCATGATCTTTCCGGCACCAGCGGCTTGCAGCTTGCGGGCCAGATCAACCAACGTGCCAGCAGGCAAGGCACGGTCGGGCACAAGGCGCAGGGTGGCACGTTCGTTCTCGGGCAGGGCCGCGACATAGGCGGCGGCGCTGGCGAGCGGCTGGCCTTCAAAACGCAGGCTGCCGTCAGCGAGAACGACAAGGGCATTGGGCGGCGCGCGGCCTTCAAGCTCGGCGGTGTTAACCAGCTTCAGATCGGCATCAAGCGGTTGTGCAATCGTGCCCGCGACGAGAAAGAACACCAGCATGAGAAACACGATGTTGATCAGCGTGATCGTCGGCTCGCGCCCGCTGGCGAGTTTGCGTTTGTGCAAGAGCATCAGTCACCACTCCCGAGGACAGTCAGCGAGAGGCCTTGGATGGGGCGCAGGGCGATGAGAAGATCGGTCAGCCGCTGCGAAGTTGCGCCGGATTTGAGGCTGACAAGCAGCGGCTGCACTTGGCCTTGGCGGCTGCTGTTGATGGCCTGCGCGAGGGTCGCGAGCGACAGGTTTGCGCCATTGAGGCGTAAAGCGTCTTCGCTGAGTTCCAAAAACAGTGGGGCGGTGTTTGTGGCGGCTCCTGAGCCAGTGCCGCCAGTGCCGCCAGCGCTGAGTTCGAGTTCGGAGAACTTTGAGAAAGTTGAAGATAACATGAAAAACAGCAGCAGTAGGAAGATCACATCAATCAGTGATGTCATCGACAAGCGGCGTCTGCGGCGGGCGGCTTTAAACATTGTCCTGTGGTGTGTCTGGGCGGGCAAGCGGGCCGAGAACCGTAGCGATCGCTTGTTGGGCTGTGACGCGCTCGGCCTCCATGCGGGCTTCAAACCAGCTCAAAACCAGCGCTGTTGGCATGGCAACAGCAAGGCCAACAGCCGTGGTGAGCAGCGCAACCCAGATGCCGCCAGCAAGCAGCGAAGGATCAACCTGCGCACCAGCGTCTTGCATGCTCTGGAAGGCTTCGATCATCCCCAGCACTGTGCCGAAAAGCCCGAGAAGCGGCGCGAGCTGTGCGACACTGTCCAGAAACCTGAGGCCGCGCTCAAGAGTAGAAAACCGCGCTTCGGCTTCGGCGACAAGGCGGGTCTGTGCGTTTGCTTCGCCTTTGAAGGCAAGGGCCACAACGGGGGCGAGATAGCTTGTAGAGGTCGCGAGTGCGGCTTTTGCTTCGGCATTCTGGCCTGCATCCCAGTGGGCCAGGGCTTGGGTGAGGGCCTTGTGGCGGCCAACGCCTGCGCGCGCGAAATGCACCAGTTTGAACAGGATAACCGCGAGGGTGATAACGGAGACAGCCATGAGCAACAAGACAACCGGCCCGCCGAGATCGGCGATTTTGTTTAGGGCTTGGAGCAGGGGCATCAGCCGATCACCTCGATTGTCGTACGCGAGCTTGGTTTGAGGGCCTGCTCACAGCTTGCGGGGGTGAGGCCCTCACCTGTGCAAGCCGACGCTCCGTTGATCAGCAAGCGCGAAATGGCGCTGCATTGTGTGTTCGCGATGATGAACTGGCGCACCCGTGGGCGCGCTTTTGGCAGGGCGGCAAAGTCAAGCAAAGTAAGCTGGCTGACTTGGCCCTGCGCGTCAAACAGCACCGCTTCAAGGGCGAGCTGCTTGATGTCAGCCTCAAGCTCGTTTTGCACCAAAAAGCTGAGGCGGCAGCCTGTGTCTTCCTGCGTGGCGGCGTTGAGCTCAAGGCCGATTGCGCCTGACTGCTCGGCGCCTGACTGCTCGGCGGTTGCCGAGATGGCAGTCAGCGCAAATGCGCAGGCGAGTGTTAGTCTTGATGCCAGCATGGTGCCCCCCTCGGCCAGATACTCGTTTGACTTGCTACATAAGCGCGGCTTTTGTCAATCATCACGGGGCGGTTGTGCAAGCTCTTGCCGAGAATTCGCAAGGCCGCTAGCGTGGCCGAAAGGAGTGCAACATGACCGACTACTTATTTCAGCCACTTGAGGTTTTTTCCCTGAAAGTAGCGGGCGAGGCGGCTGAGTTTCCGGTGCGGCGCATCTTTTGCGTTGGGCGCAACTATGTGGCGCATGCGCAAGAGATGGGCGGCGAAGTTGACCGTGAAGCACCGTGGTATTTTACCAAGCAGGCGGCGCATGCTGTGCACTCGGGCGCGGTTTTGCCTTACCCGCCGGGAACGCAGAATTACCACCACGAGATGGAACTGGGTTTTGCCATTGGCGCGCCCGTGTTTCGGGCCAGCGCTGGCGAGGCTCAGGCGGCGATCTTTGCCTATGGCTGCGCTTTGGACATGACGCGCCGCGACCGTCAGCAAGACGGAAAGGACAACCGCAGGCCTTGGTCACTTGGCAAAGACGTTGAGGGCGCGGCGGTCTTCGCGGGGCTAACCAAAGCGGCTGAGTTTGGCGCAGTTGGCACGCAGCGCATTCACCTTGAAGTGAATGGGGAGACCCGCCAAAGCGCGAGGCTGGCTGACATGGTTTGGAGCTGTGGCGAGATCGTCGAGCACCTGTCGCGCTATTACCATTTGCAGGCGGGTGACATGATCATGACAGGCACGCCAGCGGGTGTTGGGCCGGTGCTTGCGGGCGATGCGATTGTCGGGGGTATCGACGGGCTAGCGCCTGTTGAACTGACGCTGACAGCGGCTGAGCGCGTGGACAACGGCTGAGATCGGGGAGAGGCTCACCAGTGCGAAGCTGAAACTTGGGGGCTTGAAGGAGAGCCCTTGGGTGCGGGGAGCACTGATTGATGAAAGCGGTGGTAAAGTCTGGAGCAACCCAATCTGGTTAGAGTGAGGCTAGCACCCCTAAAAGTTGGTTAAGCGTTTGGGTTGCGCTGCCTTTGGCATCGCCAGAGGGGGCGGGGGCTGGCCGAAGGCCAGCCCCCGCCCCCCGAGCGACGTGCGTAGCACGGCGCCAAGCCTTTATGCCCGTGAGTGTTGCTGGTGCAGCGTAGTGGATATTTCTTAGAAAGAAAAAGGGCACGAAGTATGCCCTCGCGCCCTGTTTGTGGTTTGGTGATAGGTCCGGTTAGGCTAAACCGAAGCGATCGGCGTTCATCACTTTGACCCAAGCGTTGACGAAGTCGGCTTTGAACTTATCTGCGTTGCCGCCCTGAGCATAGAGTTCTGACAATGCGCGCAGTTGTGAGTTGGAGCCAAACACGAGGTCAACCCGCGTGCCTGTCCATTTCACGTTACCTGAGGTGTCGCGGCCTTCGTAAACGCCGTTGCCAGCCTCTGCCCAAGTGATGCCCATATCGGTGATGTTGGTGAAGAAGTCGTTGCTCAGCGTGCCGGGCATGGATGTGAAAACGCTGTGCTCACCGTGGGGTGCGCCAAGCGCGCATGCCGCTGACAAGCACTGTCATTTCTGGCGCTGTGAGTGTCAGAAGTTGGGCGCGATCGACAAGCATTTCTTTGGCAGACACCGTGTATTTCTGCTTCTGGAAGTTGCGGAAACCGTCGGCTTCAGGTTCCATCGGCTCAAAGCTTTCGGCGTCTGTTTGCTCGGCAGTCGCGTCGGTGCGGCCTTGGGCGAGCCGAGCCGCACCGTGGGGATGATTTGGCGCAAGAGCAGCCCGCTTTCCGAGCAGTTTGGCGAGGTTGCCGAAATCGTGCGTGAGGCAGCTGTTGGGTTGACTGAGGGCAAAAATTTGCGTTGGGTATAGTTAACAACGCAAGGAAACTCCGATGACCGATAAAACCATTCTCGTGGTGGGCACTTACGACACCAAGAACGCCGAGCTTGAGTATATCGCCGAGCGCATCCGCGCGCAGGGCGGCGGCGTGGTGAGTCTGGATGTGAGCGTGCTGGGCGACCCTGAACAGCCGACGGATTACGCAAAACACGACGCCGCTGAGGCTGGTGGCAGCAGCATCAAGGCAGCAATCGATAGCGGCGACGAGAACGTCGCGATGCAGATCATGGCGGCGGGGGCGAGTGCTTTGGCGCTCAGGCTTTACCGCGAGGGCATGTTTGATGGCGTGATCGTTCTCGGCGGCTCAATGGCAACCGACTTGTCGCTTGATGTCTGCGCCGCGCTGCCCTTGGGCGTGCCGAAATACGTGGTTTCGACGGTCTCGTTCTCGGCGATGTTGCCGCCCGAGCGGCTTGCGCCCGACATCCAGATGATCCTCTGGGCGGGCGGGCTCTATGGCCTCAACTCGGTCTGCAAAGCGGCACTGAGTCAGGCGGCGGGGGCTGTTTTGGGCGCCGCACGTGCGGTGGAAAAGCCGGCATGGCAAAAGCCGCTCATCGGCATGACGAGCTTTGGCAAAACCGTGCTGCGCTATATGGTGGCTCTGAAGCCCGCGCTGGAGGAGCGCGGCTTTGAAGTCGCGGTGTTTCACGCCACGGGCATGGGCGGGCGGGCCTTTGAGGGGCTGGCCGCCGAAGGGGCGTTTGCTGCGGTGATGGACTTTGCACCGCAAGAAGTGACCAACCACATGCTGGGGTCCAACATCACCGCGGGCGCTGACCGGATGACCAACGCAGGCGCTAAGGGCATTCCGCAGATCGCCTCGATCGGCTGCTATGATCTGGTTGATTTTGTCGGCTGGATGCCCTTGCCGCCACGGCTTGAGGGCAAGCAAGTACACGCGCACAACCGCCTTTTGAGTTCGGCGATGACAACGGCAGACGAGCGGCGCGAGCTGGCGGAGCTGATTTGCGAGAAGTTGAGCCAAGCCACTGGCCCTGTCGAGTTTATCCTGCCGCTTCAAGGCGGCAACGAGTGGGACCGTGTCGGCGGCGAGCTGCACGACGCCGAGGGGCTCGCGGCGTTCTGCGAGGCGATGCGCAAGCATAGGCCTGCGAATGTTACGCTCCACGAGCTTGACGCGCATATCAACGACAAGGCGTTTGCCGACAAGGCGCTTGAGGTGTTTGACAAGTGGCTTGCTGATGGAACGGTGAAAGCATGAGCGCAGGAGGCTTTGCAGGCGCGGCCTCAGTTGAGGTTTCCGAGATCCCCGTGATCGACATTGCGCCGCTTTTGAGCGGGGGAGATGTGGCCGATGTGGCCGCGCAGATGCACAGGGCGGCGGCGGCGAGAGCGTTTTTCCGCTACGGCACATTGGCAAGAACGGCGTGAATGTCGTTGGCAATGCACTGCCAGTTGGTAAGATGCTGTAGAGCTTTGCCAGCGCGTAGTATGCAGAATAAATGATTTAGATGAACGCAATGAAAGGCGTATTTTGATGGGGTTGGTAGCCTACGAAGTTGAAGGAAAAGTGGCGGTTGTGACTGTGAGCAATGCTCCGGTGAACGCGCTGTCGCAGGCTGTGCGCGCCGGGCTGTCTGAGGCGATTGAGCGGTTTCAGTCAGACGCGGAAGCCGACATCGCGGTAATATGCGGCGCGGGCCGGTTGTTTCTGGGTGGGGCTGATATCACGGAGTTTGGCAAGCCGCCGATGAGCCCTGGGTTGCCAGAAGTGATCAACCAGATCGAAGCGAGCACCAAGCCTGTGGTTGCGGCAGTTCACGGCGCGGCACTTGGCGGCGGCCTTGAAGTCGCGATGGGTGCGCATTACCGCGTGGCGCTTGCCGGAGCAAAGCTTGGCGTGCCAGAGGTAAAGCTTGGCATTTTGCCGGGCGCGGGCGGCACGCAGCGCCTGCCACGTTTGGTGGGTGTCGAGACGGCGCTCAGCATGATCACCAGCGGCGCGCCGATCACGGCTGAGGCCGGAGTTGAGGCCGGGCTGATTGATAAGCTGGGCGTTGGCGGTGATGCGCGTGCAGCGGGTGTGGCCTATGCGCAGGAGTTGCTTGCGGGCGGTGCGGCGGTGCGGCCAACTGGGGCGATAGCGCCGCCAGAGGCGGTTGATTTTGCAGCGGTTCAGGCCAAGCTTAAGGCAAAAGCACGAGGGGAAGTTGCGGCGAGTGTTGCGGCCGAGGCTGTGGAGGCGGCAACAAGACTTCCGTTTGCAGAGGGGCTCGCAGAGGAGCGACGCCTGTTTATGACGCTGATGGACACACCGCAGCGCGCGGGCTTGATCCATGCGTTTTTTGCCGAGCGCGCGGTTGCGAAACTGCCGGAGATTGTCGGCGTTGCGCCGCGCAAGTTTGGCCATATCGGCGTTATCGGCGGCGGCACTATGGGCGCGGGCATTGCCACGTCGGCTGCGCTTGCGGGGCTGGTTGTGACGCTGGTTGAGCGCGAACAGGCGGCAGCCGACACGGCGCGTGACACGATCACACGTAACCTGAATGCCGGCATCAAGCGCGGCAAGCTGAGCGAGGCGACGCGCGACGCTATCCTGAGCGACAAGCTGGTGACGACGGTTGGCTACGAAGGACTGAGCCAAGCTGATCTGGTTATCGAAGCTGTGTTTGAAAACATGGAAGTCAAGAAGCAGGTCTTTGCCGAGCTTGACCGTGTTCTGCCGGCTGGCGCTATCTTGGCGACCAACACAAGCTACCTTGATGTTGACGAGATCGCAGCATCGACTTCGCGGCCCGCTGACGTGATCGGCCTGCACTTTTTCTCACCTGCGCATATCATGAAGCTGCTGGAAGTTGTTGTCGCGGGCAAGACAGCGCCTGACGTTGTTGCGACCGCTTTTGCACTGGGCAAGCGGCTGGGCAAAACCTCGGTGCGCGCGGGGGTGTGTGATGGCTTTATCGGCAACCGCATTCTGGCGCATTACCGTACCGCTGCTGACCACATGGTGCTTGATGGTGCCAGCCCTTATCAGATCGACAAGGCGCTTGTTGAGTTTGGTTTTGCGATGGGCCCTTATCAGGTGTCAGACTTGGCGGGGCTTGATATTGGTTACATGACGCGCCAGCGCAAGCTCGCCGATGCGCACCCGCGTGACCGCGCGCCGACATTTGCTGACGCGCTCTACCACAAGGGTTGGCTGGGGCAAAAAACAGGCCACGGCTATTACATCTATGATGAGGGCAGCCGCGTCGGGCGCAAAGACCCTGAAGTTGAAGAGATCGTCGCGCAAGCGCGGGCTGATGCGGGTGTTACACCACGCGCTTTTACGGATGAAGAGATCGTGCGGCGCTATATGGCCGCGATGGTCAACGAGGGCGCGCGCGTGCTGGCTGAAGGCATCGCGCAGCGTCCCTCTGATATTGATGTGGTGTTTCTCGCGGGCTACGGCTTTCCGCGTTGGCGCGGCGGCCCGATGCAACATGGAGACGCGCAGGGCCTTGAGAGCATTCTGGCGGATATCCGCGAATTTGCCGAACAAGACGACCACTATTGGAAATCCGCACCACTGCTTGAGCAGCTGGCGCGCGAGGGCCGTAGTTTTGACAGTTTGAACAAGAGTTAGAGGAACAGATATGGACCTGCAATATACCCAAGAACAACTGGCGTTCAAAGGTGAGATCGCCAGTTTTTTGAAAGCGAAACTGCCCGAGCGCCTCTCAGAGCGCATACGGCAGGGCCAAGACCTGACCAAGGCCGACATGGAAGAGTGGCACGCCATTCTCAATGCTGCGGGCTACTTGTCAGGCGGCTGGCCAGCCGAGTTTGGCGGGGCCGGCTGGGACGCCGTGCAGCGCCACATCTTTGAAGACGAGATGTCAAAAGCAAACGCGCCGCGCATTGTTCCCTTCGGGCTGTCGATGCTCGGGCCAGTGTTGCAGGCGTTTGGCTCAAAAGAGCAACAAGACCACTACCTGCCGCGCATTTTGAACGGCGATGACTGGTGGTGTCAGGGCTATTCCGAGCCGGGCGCTGGCTCTGATTTGGCGGCAGTGCGCACCACGGCTGTGCGCGAGGGCGACCACTATATCGTCAACGGCCAGAAGACATGGACGACGCTGGGCCAGTTCGCCAACATGATCTTCTGTCTTGTGCGCACCTCTAAAGAGGGCAAGCTGCAAGAGGGCATTTCTTTCCTGCTGATTGACATGGAAACTCCGGGCATCGAAGTGCGCCCGATTGTGCTGATCGACGGCACGCCGGAAGTGAACGAGGTGTTCTTTGACAACGTCAAAGTGCCCGTCGAGAACCTTGTTGGCGAGGAGAACAAGGGCTGGACTTACGCGAAATATCTGCTCACCCACGAGCGCACAAACATTGCCGGCGTAGGCTTTGCGAACGCGGGCCTTGAGAACCTCAAGCGCATCGCACGGCTTGAGCAGGACGGTGGCAAGCCGCTGATCGAGAACCCGCATTTCGCAGCACGTATTGCGCGAGTCGAGATCGAGCTGATGGCGATGTCGACGACCAACCTGAGGGTTGTGTCGCAAGCCGCAGCCGGGCAAGCGCCGGGCGCTGAAAGCTCGATGCTCAAGATCAAAGGCACGGTCGTGCGCCAAGAGATCAACGCGCTGACACGTATGGCCGTTGGCCCCTACGCGATGCCTTTCGCCAGCGATGCGCTGGAAGATGGCAGCAACGCCGAGCTTGTCGGGCCAGACTACGCCGCGCCAGTGACGGGCGAGTATTTCAACAACCGCAAGCTGTCGATCTTCGGGGGGTCTAACGAGATCCAACGCACGATCATCAGCAAAGCAATTTTGCAACTGTAAGGGGGCGATCATGAACTTTGATCTGACAGACGAACGCCAGATGCTTCAAGACGGCCTGCGCCGCTTGCTGGCTGACAGCTACACACCTGCCGCACATAAAGCCATTGAAGAGGGCGACACCGGCTTCTCAGCCGACATCTGGAACAGCCTTGCCGAGATGGGCGTCGTTGGCGCGCTGTTTGGCGAAGACGACGGCGGCTTTGCTGGCGCGGGCTTTGACTTGGCGCTGGTGTTTGAGGAAATGGGCCGCGTTGGCGCGGTTGACCCGCTGATCGACACGGCTGTTCTGGGCGGTGGCCTTGTGGCCGCGCTTGGCGACGATGGGCAAAAGAAGCTTGTCGACGAAGTGATAGGCGGCGGCGCGCAGCTGGCGTTTGCCCACGTTGAGCCAACCAGCCGCTACGACTTGGCGCGCGTTGACGCGACTGCCGCTAAGGCGGGTGACGGCTATGCGCTGACGGGCCGTAAGGCCGTTGTTGTGAATGCCCCTGCGGCAGAGCACTTGCTGGTCAGCGCGCGCACTTCGGGCAAGGCGGCAGACGAGAGCGGCATCAGCCTGTTCCTTGTGCCTGCGGGCGCGGCGGGCCTTAGGCTGCGCAGCTACCCGCTCGTGGGCGGCGGGCAAGCGGCAGAAGTGACGCTCGACAATGTGCCAGCCGAGCTTGTCGGCCCTGAAGGCGGCGCTTACGAGGCAATCGCGGCGGCCAATGCGCGGGCAGTTCTGGCGATCAGCGCAGAGGCGCTGGGGCTGATGGAAGTGATCAAAGACCTGACCATCGACTACCTCAAAACGCGCAAGCAGTTTGGCGTGCCGATTGGCAAGTTTCAGGTGCTTCAACACCGCATGTCTGACGTGGCTCTGGAAGTCGAGCAGGCGCGCTCGGCGGTTATCAACCTCGCGGGCCATGTTGATGCGGCGCCTGAAGTGCGTGACGTACATGTGAGTGCGACGAAAAACCTGATCGGCACTGTTGCGCGGCTGGTTGTCGAGGAAAGCATCCAGATGCACGGCGGTATCGGCATGACCAACGAATACGAGCTGGGTCATCTGGCCAAGCGCCTGACGATGGTTGACCACCGCTTTGGCGACGCTGACCACCACCTTGAGCGCTTCATCGCGCTGGCGGTGGCGTAATCTGTCTTTGGGGGGAGACGAGATGACACCGATTGCCTACTTTGAAGACCTCGGCGACCGGCTTGTTGTTGTGAACGCCAATGTCACCAAGCGCAACGCCCTGTCACCCTTGCTATATGAGGTGATCCACGAGGCGCTTGAGCTGGCGGGCCGTGAGCCGCGCATCACCTCGGTTATCTTGCGCGGCGAGGGTGGCTTTTTCTGCGCTGGCGGTGATCTTGGGATCATGGCCGAGCGCAAGGACGCGTCGCGAGACGAGCGGCGCGACAAGATCGACGAGTTGCACGATGTGACTCGTGCGATTGTGGCTTGCTCCAAGCCGGTTATTGCCGCTGTTGAAGGCGGCGCTGCGGGGGCTGGTGTGTCGATCGCATTTGCCTGCGACTTGATCGTGGCGCAGGACGACGCGCTGTTTACGGTGGCCTATGTGAAGGCGGGCCTTGTGCCCGATGGCGGGCTGACAAGCCTCATGGCGGCGGGGCTGCCGCGCGCCACGCTCATGCGTATGGCCCTGCTCGGAGAGGCGGTGCCAGCGGCGCGACTTTTTGAATTGGGCGCAGTCTCGCAGCTTGCAGCGAAGGGCGAGGTTTTGGCAGCGGTTGACGCATTGGCAGACGCGCTGGCCAAGGGCCCGTCTGCAACGCAGGGGGCTATCAAGGGCTTGGTGAACGCGGCTTACACCACGCCGATGGCCGAGCAACTTGACGCCGAGCGCGACGCGATGGCCGATGCTTTCGCAACGCCGGAAGCGGCTGAAGGCATCAGCGCATTCCTTGAGAAGCGCCCGCCTGATTTTGCCAGTTTGCGGAAGAAGCTATGACAGAGGCGCCCGCCGCGCGCATCTTTGAGTTGGTGGCGCGGCAGGCAAGCCTTGCGCCCGACGCCGTCGCGATTATCGACAGTGATGGCAAAGCCTATAGCTACGCCGCGTTTGACGCCGCGATCAGGCAGGTGGCTCTGCTGCTCAAAGAGCAGGGCGTCGCGCCGAACGACCGTGTGCTGCTGGTTGCGGAGAACTGCTTTGCAACGGCTGTTTTTATCTTCGCGGCGAGCGTGGCGGGGGCTTATGCTGTGCCGGTCAATGCGCGCATGTCAGAGGCCGAAATCGCCCGCGTCATTGCGCATGCAACGCCGCGAGTGACGGCCTATATGACGGGTGTTTCGCCCGATGCGGCGGCCCACGCCAAGGCCGCGAGTGCGACAGAACACGAGGCAGAGTTTGGCCGATTTGCGCTTGCCGTGACGGGGGCGAGCGACCCTGAAGGTGTGGCGCAAGGAGAGGCGCAAACTGCGATCATTCTTTACACGACAGGCACAACAGGCGCGCCAAAGGGCGTGATGCTGACCCACGAAAACCTGCTGTTTGCAGCCAAAGCCTCGGCACGGCAGCGAGAGATGACGGCCGCTGACCGCATCTATGGCGTGTTGCCGCTGACGCATGTGTTTGGCCTCGCCTCGATGCTGATGGCCTCGGCCTATGCTGGCGCGACTGTGCAGCTTGAGACGCGCTTTCAGCCCGCGAGGCTTTATGACGCGCTGACGGGCGGCGTTACGGTGTTTCCCGGGGTGCCGCAGATGCACGCGCTGCTCATGCAGTATACCCGCGAGCAGGGGCTGGAACGCCTTGAAGACAGCGCGCTGCGCTATGTGTCGTCGGGGGCTGCGCCGCTTGATCCGGCTTGGAAGCGCAAGGCAGAAGCCTTCTACGGGGTGGCCTTGCAGAACGGCTACGGCATGACGGAAAGTACCGCGGGCATCTCGGGCACGCGCAACCCTATCGGCACGCCTGACACCAGTGTCGGGCGCGCTTTGCCTGACATTGAGGTTGCGCTTGATGCCACTGTTGGCGGTGGTGACGCGAGCATCGGAGAGATCCTGTCGCACGGGCCGCACATCATGAAGGGCTACTTTCGCAACGCAGAGGAAACTGCGCGCACGGTGGATGCTGAGGGCTGGTTGCGCACCGGAGACTTGGGGCAGTTTGACGATGACGGCAACCTGCACGTTGTGGGCCGTTGCAAAGAGCTGATCATTCGCGGTGGTTTTAATGTCTACCCGCCGGAGGTTGAGGCGGCGCTTAATGACCACCCCGATGTTATCCAGTCAGCCGTCATCGGGCGGGCGCTTGACGGCAACGAAGAGATATTGGCGTTTGTGCAATGCGCCGCGCCCGAGACGTTTGATGTGGCCGAGCTTGCGGCTTTCGCGGGCGAAAAACTGAGTGGTTACAAGCAGCCCTCGCGGATTTTCCCAGTCAGCGAGCTGCCTGCTGCTGCGACTGGAAAGGTGCTCAAGCACAAGCTGCTTGCCACCTTCGCGGCGCTTCTGGACGAGTCCTAGGCAGCGCTCGCGAAGGCAGATATTTCAGGCAGATGCGCGCCTAGTCTTTAAAGACAGACAGCCCGAGCCACTCTGCGACGAGTGCTGGCGTTTCTTCGCCTTCGATCTCGATGGTGAGCAGGTTGGTGCGCAAAAGGTCTGTCGCGTTGCGCGCGGTAACGGCCTGCAACGTGAAGCGCCCGCGCAGGCGCGAGCCCGCACGCACGGGCATCAGAAAGCGCAGTTTGTTCATGCCGTAGTTGATGCCCATTGTCTGGCCGGGCAGCGTTTCAAAGCAGTCATAGGTAAAGCGGCTGGCGAGCGAGAGCGTGAGAAAGCCGTGTGCTATCGTTCCGCCAAAGGGCGTTTCGGCGGCGGCGCGCTCCGGGTCAACGTGGATCCACTGTTCGTCTTGCGTTGTCTTGGCGAAGTCGTCGATCATGGCTTGGTCAACGGTGATCCAGTTGGACACGCCGACTTCGGTGCCAATCTGGGCTTCGGCCTCTTTGAGGGCTGCTTGAAGAGAGGACATTTGGTTGCTCCTTATACTGGGTCAGCGGCGACGCGCACGAGGCGCTTGCCTTTGTTGTCGCCTGCGAGCAGGCCGATGAGGGCGGCTGGCGCGTTTTCAAGCCCTTCGACGATGTCTTCGGTGACTTTGATTTGGCCGGTTGAGACCCAGTGCTGCATCGCGCGGATGCATTTGGCGTCGTTGTGGGCAAAGTCCATCACGATGAAGCCTTCCATCTTGAGGCGTTTGACCACGAGAACACCGGGGAGGTTGCGCGGGCCTGTCGGGTTGTCGGTGTCGTATTGGCTGATCGCGCCGCAGCAGACGACGCGGCCTTGCTCGTTCATGAAGTTGAGGGCGCGTTCAAGAATCTTGCCACCGACGTTGTCGAAATAGACATCAACGCCATTGGGGCAGGCGGCCTTGAGCGCCTTGGAAAGCCCAGCTTCGCGGTAGTCGATGCAGGCGTCAAAGCCGAGCTCGTCTTGCACCCATTGGCACTTTTCCGCGCCGCCTGCGATGCCGACAACGTGGCAGCCGAGCGCCTTGGCGATCTGCCCGACGTAGCCGCCGACCGAGCCTGCGGCGGCGGAGACAAGCACAGTCTCGCCCGCCATCGGCTTGCCGATTGACATCAGGCCATGGAAGGCCGTTTTGCCCGCGATGCCGTAGACTGACATCAGGTGTGAGAGCCTGTCGACCTTGGGCAGTTTTTGCACCTTGTGGGCCTTGGCTGTGATGTAGTCAGACCACGTGGCCTCGGCCTCGACGATGTCGCCAACGGCGAGCTTGGGGCTGTTTGACTGCACAACTTCGCAGATCGCATATGTCGGCATCGCGTCGCCCGCCTGAACAGCCGCGCGGTAGGTTGCGCCTTTCATCCACGAGCGGTTGGCCGCGTCTATCGACATGAGGATCACCCGCAGCAGCACCTCGCCTTCGCCCGCTTCCGGCATCGCGCTTTCGACCTGTTTGAAGTGCGCGGGGGTGAGCGCGTCGGTGGGCAACTCGGCGATTGTGATCTGGCGGTTTGTCATGGGATGTGTCCTATTGGGCTGAAACGAAGTGAGGTTTGATATGAATGAAGCGCGACAACACAGGTTTCGACCAGCCAAGGGCGCGGCTGATTTGCTGCTGATCCGGCATGGCGAAACGCAGGCTGCGGTGCGCGGCGAGAGTTTTCCGATGGTTGAGGGGCAGGGCAACCCTGCGCTGCACCCTGACGGGGAAGTGCAGGCTGTCGCGATTGGCGAGCGCCTGAAGGGCGAGGCTATCGACGCGATTTACGTGACCACGATGCAGCGCACGCACCAGACGGCGGCGCCTTTGGCTGCGCATTTGGGGCTTGTGCCCAAAGTTGAGCGCGACCTGCGTGAAGTGTTCTTGGGCGACTGGGACGGAGGCGAGTATCGCTTTCGCGCTGCGGCCCGTGATCCGGCGTTTTTGCGTGCCAAAGAGCGGCAGGAGTGGGGCGAAATTCCGGGGGCGGAAACCACGGCTGGCTTTCACGCCCGCGTGCAGGCGGGCCTGCTCAGGGTTGCACAGGCGCATGCCGACGAGCTGGTCGCAGTCGTTGTGCACGGCGGGGTGATCGCGGCGGCTCTGGCGCTTGCCACAAACACCCCCGCGTTCACCTTTATGGGCGCAGACAACGGCTCGATCAGCCGGCTTGTGGTGCACGGCGAGCAGATGGTTCTGCGCGGGTTTAACGACGTGTCGCACCTGCGCGCCTAGTCTATCGTGACAACAACTTTGCCCAAGACTTTGCGGTCTTGCAGCAGTTGCAGAGCGTCGCCTGCTTGCGCGAGCGGGTAGCTGGCCGAGACGCGTGGCTTGATCTTGCCCTCGCTATAGAGACGGAAGAGATCGCCCATGTTTTCGGCGTGGCTCTGTGGCTCGCGCATGGTGTGAGCGCCCCAGAACACCCCGACGATCTGGCAGCCTTTGAGCAGCGTCAGATTGAGCGGAATTTTGGGAATGCCCGCCGGAAAGCCGACGACAAGGTAGCGGCCTTTCCACGCCAGAGCGCGCAGGGCTGGCTCGGCGTAGTCGCCGCCTACCGCGTCGTAGACCACGTTAACACCGTCGCCGCCCGCGAGCTTTTTGATCTGCGCTGAGAAGTCTTTTTGCGCGGCCCGGTCTGACATGTCACGCGAGTAGATCAGCGTTTCGTCTGCGCCAAGATCGCGGCAGAACTGCGCTTTCTCCTCAGACGAAACAGCCGCAATGACGCGCGCGCCAGCGGCTTTGCCAAGCTCGATGGCAGCCGCACCAACACCGCCCGCAGCCCCGAGGATGAGAAGAGATTCGCCCTCTTTGAGTGCCGCGCGGTCTTTCAGGCTGTGGTGTGACGTTCCGTAAGTTAGCACGAAGCACGCGGCCTCGTCATATGGCATGTTGTCGGGGATCTTGATAACGCGGGCCGCGTCGGCGGCGACATGGCTGGCAAAGCCGCCAAAGCCCGTCATGCCAAGCACGCGGTCACCCACGGCAAAGCCCGTGACGCCCTCGCCAACCGCCGCGATTTCGCCTGCTATTTCGCCACCCGGCGCAAACGGGCGGGGCGGCTTGACTTGGTAAAGATCACGAATGATCAGCGTATCGGGGAAGTTAACGCCAGCTGCGCGAACCTTGATCAAGACCTGCTTCTTGGAGGGGCTGGGCGTTGGCATTTCTTCCAGCACCAGTGTCTCCGGGCCGCCGGCCTCGTGGCTTAGCATCGCTTTCATTTTCGTCTCTCCCATTGGGTTGAATCCAAAAGTGAGACGTGGCGTCGTATCTTGTCAATCGCAATTCGGGCCGCCATTCTGCACAGCGGAATAGATGTCCGCTATTTGACGTGACGTCTTTAAGGGAGGAATTGAGAATGGTTGAAAACACCATAGAGGCGTTCCGCGCCGAGCTGCGCGCATGGTTTGAAGAGAACTGCCCTGAAGAAATGCGCGACGGCGGGCTGACCGAAGGCGCGATATGCTGGGGCGGTAAAGATTGGGTGTTTACCTCAGAGGCGCAGAAGCTGTGGCTAGAGCGCTGTGCTGCCAAGGGCTACACCGTGCCGACATGGCCTGTCGAGTATGGCGGCGCGGGGCTGAGCCGCGAGCAAGAGAAAGTCTTCTTTGAGGAGCGCGAGCGGATCAACGCGCGCTCGCCTTTGGAGTCGTTTGGTATCTGGATGCTGGGGCCAGCCCTGCTGCACTTCGGCACCCACGAACAAAAGTTGCACTACCTCCCGCCAGTGGCGCGCGGCGAAGTGCGCTGGTGTCAGGGCTACTCCGAGCCGGGCGCTGGCTCTGACCTTGCGAACGTGCAGACGCATGGCGAAGACAAGGGCGAGCACTGGCTGGTGAACGGCCAGAAGATCTGGACCTCATACGCAGATCAGGCTGACTGGATTTTTGCGCTGGTGCGCACCGACCGTGACGCGCCCAAACACAAGGGCATTTCGTTTTTGCTCTGCGACATGGAGCAGGCGGGCGTTGAGACACGGCCCATCAAGATGATCAGTGGCGTCTCCCCGTTTTGTGAGACGTTCTTTACCGATGCTGTGATTCCCAAAGAGCAGATCGTTGGCGAAGAGAACAAAGGCTGGGATGTTGCGAAATACTTGCTGACGCATGAACGCGAGATGATCTCGGGTGGCGGCGCGGGCCTGTCGGGCGGGGGCCGCCCACTGGGCGCTGTGCTGGCCGACACGATGGATG
>JADGEJ010000013.1 GCA_016744435.1 Lentibacter sp.
TCACAGTAACCGGCGCAACAGACCCAGCCAACGGCTCGGTTGTTGTGAACGGCGACGGCACGATCACTTACACGCCAGACGCGGGCTTTGAAGGCACTGACACCTTTGATTACACAATCGAAGACCCATCAGGTGAAACATCAACTGCGACTGTCACGGTTGTTGTTGAAGACCCGAACTCAGCGCCAACAGCTGTGGCCGATACGGCTACAACAGACGAGGGCGAGCTGGTTGTGATCCCCGTTCTCACAAACGACACCGACCCAGAAGGCGATCCGCTCACCGTGACTGGCACGACAGTTCCGGGCAACGGCTCGGTTGCTGTGAACGGCGACGGCACGATCACCTACACGCCAGACGCGGGCTTCACAGGCACTGACACGTTTGACTACACCATCTCCGATGGCAACGGCGGCACATCAACTGCGACAGTCTCTGTGACAGTTGCTGACGATGGCGGCGAGCCTCTGATCGATGCAGATGTCTTCCCGGTTGATCCGTCACTCCAGCCGCTTGATCCGCTGAACGGCTTTGATCAGGACCATGACCCATCTGACGATCTGGACGTCGAAGTTGGCACAGATGGCGATGATACCTTCTCAACAGGTGATGACGCAGACACGATCACAGCTGGAGATGGTGATGATACCATCGACAGTGGTATCGACGATGACTGGGTTGATGCTGGCGACGGCGACGACTTGATCACAGACGTTCAAGGCGCCGACTTCATCATCGGTGGTGCGGGTGACGACACGATCAACGTTGGCACAAACACCTTCTCTGACTACGAAGGCGACGATCCGAACTTCGGCCCAGGCACCTTCCTGACCGATACTCTCGGCTTCACGTCAGATGGCAACACAACTGACGGCCTCGACACAGTCTATGGCGGCCTCGGTAACGACGTTATCAACACTGGTGACGACGCTGATGAGATTGATGGCGGTGACGGCAACGACACCATCGACGCCGGGATCGACGATGACACTGTCATCGGCGGTATGGGCGACGACAGCATTATCGGCGATCACGGCTCAGACAGCATCCTTGGCAACGAAGGCAACGACTATGTTGATGCCGGCAACGTCTCAATGGGTGGCAACGAAATCGACGCAATTGATGCGGTGCCTGAGAACGACCTCGACTTTGTTGACGGTGGTGCAGGTAACGACACGCTCTTGGGCGGCGACGACGACGACACGCTCATTGGTGGCGACGGCGACGATATGCTCGACGGTGGCATCGACGAAGACAGCCTCACGGGCGGCAACGGTTCCGACACGGGCCTCGGCGGGCAGGGCGACGACTATATCGACTTGTCAGGCTTCGCTCCTGAGCCAGACGATACAGACCCCAACCCGGGCAACGACCTTGACTACGCAGACGGTGGCGCAGGCAACGATACGATCTTCACAGGCGACGACGATGACACGATCATCGGTGGCGCAGGCGACGACCTGATCGACGCAGGCATCGACGAAGATAGCGTTATCGGTGGCGACGGGTCTGACACGATCGACGGTGGCGAAGGCGACGACTACATCGACGCATCAGGCGGCACGCCGCTGACCGACGATGTTGACCCTGATCCAACAGACGACATGGACAGCGTCATCGGTGGTGCCGGCAACGACACGATCCTCACAGGCGACGATGATGACACGATCACATCGGGCCAAGGTGACGACTATGTTGATGCAGGCATCGACGACGACACAGTCACAACTGGCACAGGGTCTGACACCGTCATCGGCGGCCAAGGCAATGACGTGATCGACACGCAGGGCTATGACTACGACGATGCGCCTGACAGTGAAGACCTCGACCCAGAGAACGACCGCGACAGCGTTATTGCTGGGGCAGGCGACGACACGATCACAACTGGCGACGACCGCGACACTATTGATGGCGGCGCAGGCAATGACGTGATCGACGCAGGCATCGACGACGACAGCGTAACTGCTGGCGACGGTGACGACACAGTCGAAGGCGGTGACGGCAACGACACTATCCTCGGTGGCGACGGTTGTGATGTGGTTGATGGCGGCACAGGTGCCGACTTCATCGACACCTCAGGCCCGAACCCGATCCTGGACGCGACTGATCCTAACCCGCTTGATGACTGTGATTCAGTCGAAGGTGGCGCAGGCGCTGACACGATCATCACAGGTGACGACGCTGACACGATCCGCGGCGGCGCAGGCGACGACGTAATCGACGCTGGCATCGACAACGATGACATCATCGGTGGCACGGGCGACGACCACATCACTGCTGGCGAAGGCGACGACACTGTTATCGGCGCGCTTGGCAACGACACGCTTATCGGCGGCGACGGCGACGACTACATGGATGGTGTGGTTGGCAACGATGTCTTCTCAGGCGGCGACGGAGCTGACACGATGCTCGGCGGGCAGGGCCAAGACCTGTTCATGGACATCACGGATGGCGACACAGTTGACGGCGGCTCAGGCCCGGGTGGCATTGCGCCGAACCCTGACTTTGACCCGACACAGCCGATCAGCGATACGAACCCAGAGTTCATGCCGAACCCTGCTTTCGACCCAACGCAGCCAGCTGGCCCGAACAACCTTGAGTTCTTGCCAAACGACTGGGACACGCTCGACCTCACAGGTGCCGCAGAAGCGGTTAACCCGGGTGGTTCGCTCAATGTGGTCTACACATCGGCTGACCGTGAAGATGGTTACGTCAACTTCCGCGATGAGGATGGCAACATCACCTCAACGATGGAATTTGAAGAGATCGAAAACATCGTGCCTTGCTTTACACCGGGCACAGCGATCGCCACACCACGTGGAGAGCGCCTTGTTGAAGAGCTCAAAGTCGGTGACAAGATCATCACCCGCGACAACGGCATTCAGGAAATCCGCTGGATGGGGCAGCGCGCATTGTCAGGCTTTGACCTTGCTCGATCCCCTAACTTGCGTCCGATCCTGATCCAGAAGGGCTCGCTTGGTAATAACCTGCCAGAGCATGACATCCTCGTCAGCCCGCAGCACCGGATCCTGCTGAACAACGAGCGCACCTCTCTCTACTTTGAAGAGACAGAAGTGCTCGCAGCGGCCAAACACCTCACCGGCCTCAACGGGGTTGATGAAGTGGGCACGCTCGGAGTGACTTATGTTCACTTCATGTTCGACAACCACGAGGTTGTGCTGTCAAACGGCGCATGGACAGAAAGCTTCCAGCCTGGTCAGTCTGTCATGGACGGCCTCGGTGTTGAGCAACGCGACGAAATCCTCGAGCTCTTCCCTGAGCTCAACACCAAGGAAGGCGTTGACGACTACACCGCCGCGCGCCGCTCGCTCAAGAAGCACGAAGCCAAGCTTCTGGTACGCTAAAATAATAACGGGCTTCGCCTCGCGGCGAGGTCCGAAACCTACCGAAATTCTCGAATATGCAGCCACGTTCGCACCCTTCGCGAGCGTTAGGGGAAGGTACGTTTTCGTGCCTTCCCCTTTTGCACTTTAAAGGCGAGGCGCCACTCAGAAGTTAACCCCTAGTTAACCATTGTGGCAGGTTTCCCAAAATTCCGGTGCAAATTCCGCGCGCTCGCCCCATTGACGCCACTTAGCATCAGCACATTGGGGGCACCAACAAGAGCAGTGAGCGTAACACACGTGAGTTTTTCACAAGCATACTTTGAGAACTTCTACCCGGCCTATAGCGTCCCGAGTAATTTGGGCGTTGACCACGGCAGTGAGGAGGCCACTTTCAAAGTGCGCGCCAGACGCGGTGGTCTGGGTGACGACTACCTGATCGGCGGGATCGGCACCAAGGGCATCCGCGTCCTTGATCTGTCCGAGATCGACGTTTTTGTAACAATCGACTTTACGGCGCCAAACGCTGGCACAATCACAGACGGTATCGACACGATTGTCTTTCAAGACATAGAAGAAATCATTTTGGCGGCAGAGACACCGCCCGCCAATTTGCCCAATCCTCCGGTCGGTCAAGGTCCTCCCGTGCGCGTTCGCCTTGCAGAGCAAGCTCTCTCAGAGTTGCCATACTTGCCTGCAGAATAGGCGCCGCGCCTTTGTCACCTTCTAAGTGTGCAAAGGCCGGCAAGAACGACGCATCAAAGATCACAGGGTGCCCATGCTCGCCGCACCCTGTGGTCGCCCTGAGGATAACGGGAGATGATATAACATCAAAGGCTTCCCACATCTTATTGATATCACAACCTAAAATACTTGGCATGTCAGGGGGTAAGATCATCAGTGCAGCGCCATACTGCACGGCCTTCGCCCCTCGGCGCAATGAGGCTGACATGCCTTCTTCTGCGTCAGGCACAGCAACAAGC
Source organism: Lentibacter sp. (assembly GCA_016744435.1). Lineage (GTDB taxonomy): Bacteria > Pseudomonadota > Alphaproteobacteria > Rhodobacterales > Rhodobacteraceae > Lentibacter. The sequence continues at coordinate 4,328 of JADGEJ010000013.1, forward strand.
GTCACATCAAGGCCCGTAAGCGCTTCTGCGCGGGGGTGATCAAGCCTCGGCAAGGTGACAATAACCTGCGCTTGTGAGGCCAATGCACGCTTGGCCATCACGCGCAAACATGGTTCGCCGTGCACATCTTCGAGCAGCTTGTCGCGGCCTCGCATCCGGCTGGAAGCGCCAGCTGCTGGCAATAAGACCGCGCGCTGGCCCATCAGCCGCGCATCCGTGCGCCATCAGTGTCAAACAGTGGCTCGGTGATCAGCCTCGCTTTACGCATCTGGCCAAGAATCTCGATCTCAACCTCAAGCCCGGCCTCAGCCCGCTCAACAGGCACAAACCCCTGCGCGATAGACTTTTGCGCATAGTGCGAATAGCCGCCCGACGTACAGAAGCCGACAACCTCACCATTTAGCCAGATCGGCTCATAAGCGTTTACATCGGCGTCCTCGACCTCAACTTCAAAGGCACAAAGCTTGCGCGCCACACCTGCATCACGCTCGGCCTCTGCCGCCGCGCGGCCGTTAAAGTCAGCGTTTTTCTTGAAGCTGATGAAACGGTCAAGCCCGGTCTCGGCCGCCGTATAGTCGGGCGAGAACTCAAGGCCCCAGCTGCCAAAGAACTTGTCGAGCCGCAGAGACATCATCGCGCGCATCCCGAAGGGGCGCATGCCATAGTCTTGGCCGGCGTCCCAAAGCACGTTCCACAAGGCGCGCTGCGCCATCGGATCACAGTAGATCTCATAGCCCAAGTCGCCGGTGTAACTCACCCGCTGAACCACACAGTCAACCATGCCAACAGTCATGTGCCGCACGTCCATAAACTTCATGTTTTCAACGTCATAGCGCGTACAGGCTGCCAGTACGTCGCGCGCTTTTGGCCCCGCGATCTGGAAGCCCGTGAGCTTGTCGGAGACGTTTTCAACCGTCACATGCTCCATCTCGTTCTGCTCAAACCAGCGCATATGGAAAGCCTGCGCGCCATAGCTCGCTGTGAGTTGGAAGGCCTCTTCGCCGAGGCAGGAGATGGTGAAATCGCCAATCAGACGGCCCTTATGGCTCAGCATCGGCGTGAGCGACATGCGGCCAACTTTGGGCACGCGCCCCGCCATAACACGGTCAAGCCACGCGCGGGCATTGGCACCTGTCACCAGATATTTGCCAAAGTTATGTGTTTCGTTGATACCCACAGCCTCGCGCACGGCCTTAACTTCGCGCGCGGTCGCTTCCCACGCGTTAGAGCGGCGGAAGCTGGGCGTCTCATAGCGCGCATCGTCGCCAAGCGCGAAATAGTTGGGCACCTCAAGGCCAAACTGCGCGCCCCAGACTGCGCCCATTTCGTCAAACACGTCATACATCGGCGTTTGGCGCAGGGGGCGCGCGGCGGGCAGCTCTTCGTTGGGGTAGGCGACGCTAAAGCGCTTCTGGTAGTTTTCGATCACCTTAGGCAGTGTATAGCCCGGCGTGATCCAGTCGCCAAAGCGCGCCACGTCCATCGCGATGGTGTCGCGCTCGCATTCGCCCTCAACCATCCATTGCGCCAGCATAAGGCCGACGCCGCCACCTTGGCTAAAGCCTGCCATGACGCCACAAGCGCTCCAATAGTTGCGCATGCCGGGAACAGGGCCAACCAGCGGGTTGCCATCTGGCGCAAATGTAAACGGCCCGTGGATCACCGACTTGATGCCAGCGCTTTCCAAGTCAGGAAAGCGCTTGTAGGCAAAGTCGATGCTACCTTCGATCTTGTCGAAGTCGTCTGCCAGAAGCTCTTGGCCAAAGCCATAGCTGGTGCCGTCAACCGCCCAAGCGCGGCAGGGTTGTTCGTAAAATCCGATGCACAGCCCTTGGCCCTCTTGGCGCAAGTAGCTCTCGCCAGCAGGGTCCATAACATGCGGGTGCTCTTTGCCGTCTGCCATCATGTCGCGGATCAACGGCACTTCGTCGGTGATCAGATACTGGTGTTCCATCGGGTGCAACGGCAGGTAAACGCCCGCCATAGCGCCGACTTCACGCGCCCAAAGCCCGCCAGCGTTTACAACGTGCTCGGCGTGCACAGTGCCCTTGTCTGTCACCACATCCCAAGTGCCATCGGCGCGTTGGGTCGTGGCTGTCACCATGGTATGGGTTTCAATCGTGGCACCGCCCATGCGCGCGGCTTTGGCGTAGGCGTGGGTCGTGCCTGAAGGGTCAAGGTGTCCATCCAGCGGGTCATACAGCCCGCCAAGGATGCCGTCGGTGTTCGTCACAGGCGCGATCTTGGCGATCTCTTCTGGCGTCACGATCTCTGTCTCAAGCCCCATAAAACGGTGCTTGGCGCGCTCGGCGAGCAGCATGTCAAAGCGGTCTTGGTTGTCGGCCAGCGTGACGCCTCCAACATGGTGCAGCCCGCAAGACAGGCCTGTCAGCTCTTCCAACTCTTTGTAAAGATTGATGGTATAGCCCTGAAGCGCTGCCATGTTGGTGTCGCCGTTGAGGGTGTGAAAGCCGCCCGCTGCGTGCCACGTTGAGCCGCTTGTCAGCTCAGAGCGTTCAATCAGTATCACGTCTGACCAGCCAAGCTTGGTCAGGTGATAGAGAACGCTAACGCCGACTACTCCGCCGCCAATTACTGCTACGCGCGCTGTGGTTTGCATGGACCTCTCCTCAGGTTTTCACGTTTACAGTGAAGTCTGAGGGGGAAACTGAGGCAGGGCAAGTTAGAATGCGACAGCTGGTGTCGTTAGTGGCTTTGGCCCGTGCGCGTTTCGGCAAACTGCACGCCAAACTGCATCATTGCGTCGATCACAACTTCCAGCTCGCGGCCAAGCTCGGTCAGGCGATATTCTGTTTTGGGCGGCACCGTCGCGTAGACTTTGCGGGTGATCACCCCTTCAGCTTCCAGCATCCTCAGCCGTGCGGTGAGGATTTTCGGAGAGATCCCAACCAGAGTTGATTGCAGTTGCGAATAGCGCTTTGTGCCTTCCAAAAGCGCGCGAATGATCAGCGTTGTCCATTTACCCGAGAGCACATCGGCGGCATGGCCAAAGGCTGCGTCCGGAGACGTGTCTGGAGTCGGGCTATCGTCTGACAGGAGCAGATCAAGACTTAGTTGCGAAAACATAGTTACAACCATTTGTGTTGTTGTTAGTTTTTTGCACCTAACTACACAAAAGGAAGTTAAGTGCAATTGCATAGTTGAATTCTTGTGGGATGGTCGCTGTGAAAGCCGGTTTTGGCCGAAAAGCGCTTCCGCGACACGTTATGTCGGCTTCGGGCTATCTCTCACGGCCAACCCGCGCCAATTTTGTTCAACGGGACACGAAATTGGCGAAAAGAGAGTTCTCACAAATGCGCACCCATGCCCAAGCAGTTGTCATAGGAGGCGGCGTTATTGGCTGCTCGATCCTCTATCATCTCACCAAGCTGGGTTGGACAGATGTTGTCTTGCTTGAGCGCGACGAGCTGACATCTGGCAGCACTTGGCATGCGGCGGCGAACATTCACGGGCTGCACGACAGCGCCAATATCAGCCGACTGCAGCACTACACGATGAACCTTTATAATGAGCTGGAAGCCGAGACGGGGCAAAGTTGCGGTGTGTTCCAACCCGGCTCGCTTTATCTCGCACAAACCGAAGAGCGTGAGCATCAGTTGCGTTTGCAAGCGGCCAAGGCCAAGCTCTACGGGATGAATTTCCACGAGATCGACCGCGCTGAGGCCGAGCGGCTGCATCCGCTGGTCAACTACGACGGTATCCGCTGTATCATGTGGGAGCCGGACGGTGGCAATGTTGACCCTTCGGGCGTCACCAACGCCTACGCCGTCGGGGCGCGTCAACGCGGGGCAGAGATCATGCGCTTTACGCCGGTGACCGCAACAGAAGCACAGCCAGACGGCACGTGGATCGTGCGCACCTCCAAAGGCGACATCGCGACACCTTGGGTGATCAACGCGGCGGGGCTCTGGGGCCGTGAGGTGGCGGCGCTGGCGGGCATTGAGCTGCCTCTGCAACCTACAGAGCACCAGTATTTTGTGACCGAAACCATTGCCGAGATCGACGCGATGGACAGGCGCTTGCCCTCGGTTGCTGACCGCGACGGAGAATACTACCTGCGCCAAGAGGGCAAAGGGCTGCTTGTCGGGGCCTACGAAAAAGACATGCGCTTTTGGGCGGAGGAAGGCACGCCGCTTGATTTCGCGCACGACTTGTTCCCGGATGATCTGGAACGCATCGAGGAAAACATGATGCGCGCGATCGACCGCGTGCCAGTTGTCGGCACGGCGGGCATCAAACGGGTGATCAACGGGCCGATGATCTGGTCGCCTGACAGCAACGTCATCCTCGGGCCCGTGCCTGAGTTGAAAGGCTACTTCTGCTGCAACGGCATCATCCCGGGCTTCTCGCAAAGCGCGGGCATGGGCCTTATGGTGGCTGACTGGATCGTCGAAGGCGAGATGCGCTATGACATGTTCGCTTGGGACATGGCCCGCTTTGGCGATTGGGCGGATAAGGCCTTCACCAAAGCACGGGTGCAAGACGTCTACGCACACCGCTTCAAGATCCACTTTCCCAATGAAGAGCGCGCGGCCGGACGGCCCGCCCGCGTGCGCCCTGCATATGAAGCGCAAAAGAAACTCGGCGCGGTCTTTGGCCTCAACTACGGCTGGGAGCATCCGCTGTGGTTCTCCGGCACTGAGGGCACGACCGATACTGACGGCTTTACGCGCCAAAACTGGTGGGGCCCTGTTGGTGACGAGTGCCGGATGCTACGTGAAAACGCTGGTATCATCGACATCTCAAACTTTGCCAAATACCGCTGCAAAGGGGCAGGGGCGGAAGACTGGCTGAACGCTGTCTTTGCCAACAAGATGCCTGCTGAAGTTGGGCGCTCGTGCCTCACATCACTGATCGGCGTGCGCGGCGGCATCGCGGGTGACGCGACGGTGACCAAGCTTGACGATGACGAGTTCTGGATTGTCTCGTCAGGCATGGCCGAGCGCTACCAAAAGCGGTTCTACGACACGGTGCCGCTGCCCGCGGGCACGACGTTTGAGAGCATGACCGAGGAGATGTGCGGCTTCAACGTGGCCGGGCCAAAGTCGCGCGAGATGTTGCAGCGCCTGTCTAATACTTCGTTTGATACGCCTGATTTTCGCTTTATGCGCTCAAAGCGCGTCGAAATTTCTGGCGTAGAATGCCTTGCGCTGCGGGTGAGCTTCACGGGCGACTTGGGGTGGGAGCTGCATTGCAAAACCAAAGACCAGTTGCGGCTCTACGAGGCTCTGCTTGAAGCAGGTAAGGAGTTTGGTGCTGGGCCAGTCGGCGGGCGCGCTCTGATGAGCCTGCGCGTTGAGAAGGGCTATGGCAGTTGGAGCCGTGAATACAGCCCTGAATACTGGCCGCAGGAAGTGGGGCTTGAGCGGCTTTGCAAAATGGACAAAGAGTTTTTGAATAAGGCTGCCTGTGCCGAAGTGATGGCCAAAGCGCCGCGCGAAATACTGGTGCTGATGGCGCTGGATGAGGCCGCTGTGAACGCGTCAAACGCGGATGCGACAGGCGGCGAGCCGATCTTCAAAGACGGGGTTGGCATCGGGCGTGTCACATCGGGTGCCTATGGCTACTCTGTCGGCATGAGCCTTGCTTTAGGCTATGTGAAAGGCGCTGTCGCTGGCGACGAAGTAGAGGTGATGGTGCTTGGCAAGCCGCACAAAGCGCGGATATTGCTCGAGCCGCCGTTTGATCCGAAGGGCGAGAAATTGCGGGCCTAATGCGGGCCTAGGGGATTGCGCTGCGGCAAAGCCGCATCGCCTGATTGGGGGGCTAGCCCCCCAACCCCCCCAGGATATTTTTGGAAAGAAAAAGTCTAGGAATATGCGTCGGTCAGGACGGATTTGACAACTGACGGGGCGACATCTGAGGTGACGAAGGCCTCGCCAATGTCGCGTGCCATGATGAAGTTAAGTGTGCCTGCTTTGACTTTCTTGTCTTGCATCATCAGCGCCATGAGCGTGTCAGCGTCGGGCAATTCTCCTTCAATATCAGAGAGGTCAACCTTCATATTCATGTCTTTTAAGTGTGCCCGGACACGGCTTGGCGCTTCTTGGCTACAGAGGCCAAGGCGGGCAGATGTTTCAAACGCCAAGGCGCAGCCGATGGCAACACCTTCACCGTGCAAAAGCCTGTCGGAGTAGCCCGTGGCGGCTTCTAGCGCGTGGCAGAACGTGTGGCCAAGGTTGAGAAGTGCCCGCTCGCCTTGCTCGGTTTCGTCGCGCGCGACGATGTCGGCTTTCATCTGGCAAGAGCGGCGAACCGCTTCAACGCGCGCGGGCACGTCTCCGGCTGCCAGCTTGGGGCCATTAACTTCAAGCCAGTCGAAAAACGCGGCATCGCCGAGCAACCCGTATTTGGCGACTTCGCCATAGCCTGCGAGAAAGTCACGCTCTGTGAGGGTTCCGAGCACGTCGATGTCCGCTAGCACAAGGCTAGGCTGGTGGAATGCGCCGATCAGGTTTTTGCCCTGCGTGGTGTTGATGCCGGTCTTGCCGCCAACCGAGCTGTCAACTTGTGCCAAAAGGGAGGTGGGAACCTGCACAAACCGCACGCCGCGCCGCAAGATTGCGCTGGCAAAGCCCACCAGATCACCGATCACGCCGCCTCCGAAAGCAACGACAACATCGCCGCGCTCTATTTGCTCGGTCAACAACCAGTCGACGACCTGCTGCAGATATGGCCAGCTTTTGGTGGCTTCTCCTCGTGGGAGCGACAGATTTGACCAGGAAATACCCTGCGCATCTAGCGCGCTGGTGAGGGTCGAGAGATGTAGGCCTGCGACGTGTTCATCGCTCACAATTGCCACGCGCGGGCGGCTGAGGAGTGGGGCGATGTGAGCGCCCGCTGCGCTGAGCAGCCCGGTGCCGATGTGGATATCATAGGCGCGAGCCCCAAGCTCAACGCGCAGCGTTTCTGTCATCAACTTGTCTCCAATACGTCGTCACGGGCTTTGAGGGCCTCAAGCACTTTTGTGGCCATCTTTTCGATAGAATAGGCTGCATTCGCCGTGACTGTCACGTCGGCCAAGGCATAGACAGGCGCGCGATCTGCAAACAGCTCAGCAAGTTTGGCGCGCGGGTCACTTGTTTGCAGCAAGGGGCGGGTGTTTTTGTGGCGTACACGGTTCCACAAAAGCTCCAGATCGGCCTGTAAGAAAACAGAAACACCTTCAGCGGTTATCTGGTCTCGGTTGTGATTGGCCAAAAAGGCACCGCCACCAGTGGAGAGCACGCTTTTTTGGGTGTCGGCCAGCAAGCGTTGCAACACCTCGCTTTCACGAGCCCGAAAGAAAGCCTCGCCGTCGCGGGAGAAGATTTCAGGGATGCTCATGTTGGCGGCTTGTTCGATCTCTGCATCCGAATCAAGAAACGGAGCGCCGATCTTGGCAGCGAGCGCCTTGCCCACGGCGGTTTTCCCGGCTCCCATCATGCCGACAAGAACGATCGTTTTCTTGAGCTTATGGGTCATTTCATCTGGCTCATCGGCATTTCTTTGCAGTTTTCTGTGCTGAATGACTGAATGGCGTGATATTTCCGAAAAGGCCAGATATAAGTGTAAAAAACACGGATGCAGGCATAGGATTGGCGCGTCGCTAAAACTAAGCAAGCACAGACAAGAGGCATGGGTGGAGCACTATGGGACGACTGATAAAATGGCTGTTCTACCTTGTTGTTCTTGGGCTGATTGCGCTTGTCGCCTATGCCTATGTTGGCCCGATCTTTGATCCAGAGTTTTCCCCCGCCCCAGAAGAGATTCGCATTCCGGTGGAGCTTGATGCGAACTAGCGCTTTCCTGATTGGCTTGTTGCTGGCAACGGCTGCAAATTCGCAAACTCACGAGCGTTCGCCTTTGTCGGCCATTGATTGGCTGGACAATCCAAGCCAAGTTCTTATGCCGCGTGTTGAGCCTGTTGCCCAACCTGTGCCGCCAAGCGCGCCGGAAGCGCCAGTGTCGCAGACAGCTTCGGTGCCGCGCGTTGATGTCGTGCCGATAGGGGATGTACCGCAGGTTTTGTCTGTCGGGCTGTTGCCTATGCGCGTTACGGGCCTGCCGGAAACGCTTTGGCAAAACAGCGAAATTGCCGACATCACGACGTTGCTTGAAGCGCTTGATGCGCGCGCAGTTCCGGCGCTGCAAGAGTTGCTTTATACGCTGCTGTTGGCCGAGGCCGAGCCGCCGCATGGGGCTGATGCAGAGAAGTTTTTGACACTGCGCGCTACTCGTTTGGCGGCCTTCGGCGCTATCGAGCCTGCTGCCGAGCTTTTGGCGCAGCTGCCGCTCAAAAGCCCTGAGCATTTTGATTTGCTGTTTGATCTGACGCTCTACGCCGGACTTGAAGACAAGGCCTGTGACGCGCTGAACGCCGCACGCGAGCTCACTGATGATTACGCAGCACAAGTGTTTTGCACCATGCGCGGGGGCGATTGGGAGCAAGCGAGCCTGCTGTTTGAAACGGCAAGGGCGCTTAACTTGCTCGGTGGCTCAGAGCGGCGCTTGCTGCAGGCATTTCTTGACCCGGAGTATGCCGAACTGGCGCCAAACCTTGCGCCGCCTCGTAACATAAGCCCGCTGGAGTTCCGCCTCTACGAAGCCGTGGGGAACCCGCTGCCAACGCCGGGCTTGCCACTCGCTTACGCTGTGTCTGATCTGCGGGATCTGGCTGGTTGGAAAGCTCAGCTTGAGGCTGCTGAGCGGCTGGCGCGCGCCGAGGCTGTGTCGTCTAACGTGCTGCTCGGGCTTTACACAAGCCGCAAGCCTTCAGCCTCTGGCGGTGTCTGGGAGCGTGCTCGCGCGGTTCAAGCGCTTGATGCCGCGCTGACGGGGCGCGACGAAGGCGCACTTGGCCGCGCGCTTTTGGATGCGCACGACAAGCTAAGTGAGGTTGGGCTCCAACAGGTCCTCGCCGAGATATATGCGCCGGAACTGAAAGGTTCAAAACTAACAGGAGCCGCTGCGTTTACTGCCTTTGAGATGGCTTTGCTGACCAAGGCCTATGAGCAAGCAAAGCCGCCCAAACCTGCAGGCAACCCGCGAAACGCCTTTTTGGCGAGTGTCGCGCAAGGCACACCCAGCGGCGCATCAGGCTTTGGCGGCCAGCTTTCAATCGCTATTGAAACAGGGTTTAAACCCGCCCCAGCGCCCACTGAGCCAAGCCCGCCAAGCCATATCTCAACGCTTCTGAGCGAAGCGCGCCTTGGTGAGGCTATCTTGGTGGCAATGGGTGACATGTTGCTCGGGCTTGAGGGAGATTATGCGGCTCTGACCAAAGCCCTCAGAGCGCTGAGGCAGGTCGGCCTTGAAGACGTGTCCCGCAGGGCAGCGCTGCAGATGCTGCTGCGCCACGAAGGCTAGGACATGTCAAACTGGCTTGGAATGTTTCTCGAAGCAAAGGCCGCCGAAGACGGCTCGGCCAAGAACACGTTGCAGGCCTATGCGCGTGATCTGAACGATTTTCTGAGCTGGGCCGAGCAAATGGGCCACGACGCGAATGGGCTCGGCAAGCGCGACATTGAAGCCTACCTCGTCAGCTGTGACGCGCAGGGGCTTGCGGTGTCGACGCGCGCGCGTAGGCTTTCGGCTGTTAAGCAATTCTACCGCTTTGCCTATGAAGAGCGGTTGCGCAGCGACAACCCCGCCATCGACATTTCGGGGCCCGGGCGCAGCAAAGCATTGCCGCAAGTGCTCAGCGAAGACGAGGTTGAGCGCCTGCTCAAGGCCGCCGCGCAAACCGGGCGCTCGCCAGTCGACAGGCTGCGAAACAGCACGCTGATGGAGCTGCTCTACGCTACCGGCATGCGCGTGACCGAGCTTGTCTCACTGCCGGTTTCGGCGGCGCGAGGGGATCCGAAGATGCTGTTGATCCTCGGGAAGGGCGGCAAGGAACGTATCGTGCCGCTGTCGCCGGATGCGCGCGCGCTGATGCAGGATTGGCTCAAAGCACGCGACGAAGCAGAAGATGTGGCCCGCGCCAAAGGCAAGCCGCCCTCAAGGTTTTTGTTTGCCTCACGTGGCAAGGAAGGCCACATGACACGGCATCGCTTCTATTTGCTGATCAAAGAGATAGCCGTAACAGCGGGCGTATCTCCTGCCAAAGTAAGCCCGCACAAGCTGCGCCATGCCTTTGCGACGCATTTGTTGTCAAACGGGGCTGACCTACGCGCCATTCAGGTGCTGCTCGGACATGCTGACCTGTCGAGCACCGAGATTTACACCCATGTCCTTGAGAAGCGCCTGTCAGAGCTGGTTCATACGCATCACCCTTTGGCAAAATAGCCGAAGGGCTTGAAACCGCGGCGATAAGTGTTTCATAAGACGCAATGATTTCAGGAGATATCAATGGGCAATGACATAGCCTCGCCAGAGGGTGCCTACTGGGCCGTCGCGGGCGGCATTTTTCTTTTGCTGGTTCTGTCCGGTTTTTTCTCGGGCAGTGAAACAGCGCTGACAGCGGCGTCGCGCGGCAAGCTGCGCGCGCAGGCTGACAAAGGCTCGCGCGGGGCGAAACGCGCGCTTGATATCACCGAAGACAACGAGCGTCTGATCGGCTCGGTCTTGCTTGGCAACAACCTCGTGAACATCCTCGCCGCGTCGCTCGCAACTTCACTGTTTACGCGTATGTTTGGCGAAAGCGGCGTCGCGCTGGCGACATTGGTGATGACTGTGCTTGTTTTGGTGTTTGCAGAAGTGCTGCCCAAAACCTATGCGATCACCAATGCGGAAGTTGCGGCGTCTCGCGTTTCAGGCGTGATCCGCGTTGTTATCTTGGTGTTTGCGCCCATTGTGAGCGCTGTGCGTTGGTTTGTGCGCATTATTCTGCGTTTGGTGGGCGTTGAAACAGACCCTGACAGCCACATTCTGGCCGTGCGGGAAGAGATTGCAGGCGCTATTTCACTTGGCCACTCTGAGGGCATCGTTGAAAAGGAAGATCGCGACAGGATACTGGGCGCGCTTGATCTTGCTGACCGCACGGTTGAAGAGATCATGCTGCACCGCTCGGGCATCGAGATGATCGACACTGACCTTGAGCCAAACGCGATCCTTGAGCAGTGTCTCAGCTCAAACCACACGCGTTTGCCTGTTTACAAAGACGACCCCGACAACATTATCGGCGTCGTGCATGCCAAAGACCTGCTGCGCTCGATGCATAAGCATATGGTCGGTGGTGGCTCTGTTGACGCGGCTTTTGCCAAGTTCAAAATCGAAGACGTGGCGATGGAGCCATACTTTGTGCCGGAAACCACGATGCTTGATGATCAGATGCGCGAGTTCCTGCGCCGCCGCACGCATTTTGCACTGGTGGTTGACGAGTACGGCGTCCTGCAAGGGCTGATCACGCTTGAGGACATTTTGGAAGAGATCGTCGGCGAGATCACCGATGAGCATGATGCTGCGCTTGAACATGCGCTGGAACGCATGGAAGATGGCGCGGTACTCACAGATGGCGGCATGACAATCCGTGATTTCAACCGCGAGACTGATTGGAACTTGCCTGACGAGCATGCCAACACGGTGGCTGGCTTGGTTATTCACGAGGCTCAGATGATCCCTGAAACCGGGCAGGTGTTTTCGTTTCATGGGGCACGCTTCACAGTTGAAGCGCGTAAGGCCAATCGCCTCACGCGCCTTAAAATCCGCCAACTCTAGGGAGTAGGGCCGGAATTTTACAAAATTCCGATCCGTTTTCTTACGAAGAAAACGCGTAGCTGTGCTAGCTTTCTATGCTCACCAAAGCGTGGCGCTTTTTGCCCGCCGAGAGCTTTAGCGTTGCTTTAAGCGCTTCGGCTTCAAACATCTGGCCCGCGTCGGTTACGGCTTCGTCGTTCACTTTTGCGCCGCCCTCAGAGATCAGCCGCTTGGCTTCTTTTCCAGAGCCGACAAGGCCCGACTTCACGAACAGCTGCGCCGCCGAGATCGCCTCGCCGACTTCTGCGGCGGGCAGGGTTACTGATGGCAAGTCGTCGCCCACGCCGCCCTTTTCGAACACCTCACGAGCAGTGGCTTCGGCCGTCGCGGCTGCGCCTGCGCCGTGGCATAGTGTCGTGACTTCGTTGGCAAGGATGATCTTCGCATCGTTGATCTCTTGGCCCTCAAGCGCGCCGAGACGGTCACATTCCTCAACCGAAAGCTCTGTGAATATCTTGAGGAACTTGCCGGTGTCAGCATCTGTTGTATTGCGCCAGAACTGCCAGAACTCATAGGGGCTGAGCATGTCAGCATTGAGCCAGATAGCGCCGCCTTGAGACTTGCCCATCTTGCGTCCGTCTGAAGTTGTCAGTAGCGGAGTGGTGAGGCCAAATATCTGGTTGTCGAGCACACGACGTGTCAGGTCGATACCATTCACAATGTTGCCCCACTGGTCAGAGCCACCCATCTGCAAAAGGCACCCATAGCGGCGGTTGATCTCTAGGAAATCATAGGCCTGCAAGATCATGTAGTTGAATTCAAGGAAGCTCAAACTCTGCTCACGGTCAAGCCTCGACTTGACGCTCTCAAAGCTGAGCATTCGGTTCACCGAGAAGTGGCGGCCAATGTCACGCAGAAACGAGAGGTAGTTAAGCTCGTCAAGCCACTCGGCATTGTTGAGCATGATCGCGTCAGACTTGCCTTCGCCGTAGGAGAGGTATTTCGCAAAAACCTGCTTCATCCCGTCGATGTTGGCGTCGATCGCCGCATTGTCGAGCAGCGGACGTTCGTCAGAGCGGAACGAAGGATCGCCCACTTTCGTCGTGCCGCCGCCCATAAGGGTAATAGGCTTATGCCCGCATTTTTGTAGCCAGCGCAGCACCATAATGTTCATCAGGTGGCCAACGTGAAGTGACTTTGCTGTCGCGTCGTAGCCAATATACGCAGGGACAACACCCTCAACCAGCGCCTCATCAAGGCCCTGATAATCGGTGCAATCGGCGAGAAAGCCGCGCTCCATCATGACGCGCATGAATTCCGATTTTGGGTGATATGTCATTTTCGTATTCCTTGGCAGTTGTTGCGCTTGTATAGATCGTCAAACAGTTAAGGAAAAGGCCATGTTGAGCAGATGTTGAAGCCTGGCAAGGTAACAGCCCTTGGGGCCATGAGCGGCACATCTCTGGACGGCGTTGATGTGGCGATTCTGGAAACCGATGGCGAAAAGATTTTCGGCTTCGGTGAGACGGGGTATCGCGGCTATACCGAGGATGAGCAGGCCATTTTGCGCGCTGCTCTGGGCAAGTGGCATGGTGCTGAAGGCCTTCAGCAAGCTTTTGATATTGTTCAAAAAGCACATATTGAGGCGGTCTCACCATTAGAGGCTAGCATCATCGGCTTTCACGGCCAGACTTTGGCGCATGAGCCGCGTGGACGCGGCACTCACCAGATGGGCGATGGCGCAGCATTGGCCGAAGCCCTTGGGCGGCCGGTTGTCTGGGATTTCCGCACAAACGATGTCGCGCTTGGCGGCGAGGGTGCTCCGCTCGCGCCGTTTTTTCACCACGCGTGTGCGCGCTATCTGGGCCTCTCCGAGCCAGTCGCATTCCTCAACCTTGGGGGGGTGGGCAACATAACCTTCGTTGATCCGCGTACTGAACAGCCACAAGACAAAGGTGCGGTTTTGGCGTTTGACACAGGGCCCGCCAACGCACCACTCAACGACTTGCTGCAAGAGCGCCTTGGTGTGCCATATGACAAAGACGGCGCTTTGGCGCGCAAAGGCACGGTCGAAACCGGCGCATTGGAGCTGTTTTTAGCAGACCCGTTCTTTTACAAAATGCCGCCTAAGTCATTAGACCGAGACGCTTTTTCCGAAATAAACAGCCTTGTATTTGAGCTATCAGATGCAGACGCCGCAGCCACGCTCACAGGAATGGCCGCCGCCTCGGTGTTGCAGGCAATGGACCATGCACCTGAAGCGCCAACAGAGGTGCTGGTGACTGGCGGAGGGCGGCACAACCCGGTGATGATGCAAATGCTGAACGCGGCGCTTGATTGCCGCGTGTGCAACATTGATGAAACGGGTCTTGATGGCGATATGCTTGAGGCCCAGGCCTTTGCATACCTTGCAGTGCGTGTGGCGCGTGGCTTGCCGACGTCGTGCCCCAGTACGACAGGCGTGCGGGCCGCCGTCGGCGGAGGAACTGTGAGCTACCCATCAGGTTGAGCCGGAAAATTAAATTTTCCGGACCGTTTTCTTGTAAGAAAACGACGAGCAACGCCAGTTCCGTTCTACCTCGATAGGCGAAGCTAAGCCGAGCAGGATGCGCCACCAAGCACACAGAACTTCGCGCAGTGCGGATGGTTGAGAGCAACCGGGCGGTCAGCCTCCGCGAGTGTCTCACCAAGCTCAAACTCTGGCGCATAGGCCAGCAGTGTGCAGGCCAAAACGGCAGGCCGGTCAGCACCCTTGCGTTTTACCACCATACGCGAAGACGAACACATCACGTCATCCGGTGACTTGTTCAAAATTCGCCAGCACTCCTTGGTGATTTCAGGCACTTCAGCCTTCATATCCATTTCGGGAAAAATTACTGTTACAGCAGGGCTTTGTGCGTCAATATTAAAGTTATTTTCAGCGTAGAGCTGCGCATATCCAGCCCGAGCCTGTGCTTCGTCTTCATGAAAGGCGATCCGCCCAGCCACTGCCATGTTAAACCCATTGTCGCGAAGCCATCCCATGCCCTCTAACGTGCGCTCCAGGCTGCCTTTTCCGCGCTCTGCGTTATGTAACTCTTCTGAATAGTGATCAACCGAGATGCGCAGGGTGATCTTGCCACCAAACCGCTCGTGCAAATCCAGCAGCCCTGTCTGAACAGACTTGCGCATCATCGGGCGCATGGCGTTTGTCAGCACCAGCACTTCAAAACCGCGCTCAAGGGCGGCTTCCATCATCCCGATTATCTCGGGGTTCATGAACGGTTCACCACCAGTGAACGCGATCTCGCGCACAGGCCACTGAAGCGTTTTGATCTCGTCAAGATAGGGCTCAACATCGGCGCGCGTCAGGTAGACCAGCGCGTCGTTGGTGGGCGAACTTTCGATATAGCAGTTGGCACAGGTGATGTTGCAGAGCGTTCCTGTATTAAACCAGATCGTCTCGGGATTGGTGAGCGCAACACTGGCGCGAGCCTGCCCATCAGCCGTTGTCTTTGGGTCTTGAAATTTACCAATGTTAGCGGTAACCGAACCTGCGTTAACAGAAAAATCTTCCATGCGTGCCTCTTTCAAGCGTTGGGAAGTCGGTATACCGAAAAGTGCCAGCAAGAAAGGCCGGACATTTATTGCTGACGCCATTGTGAAGTTGAATGTGAAGTTGAATGTGAAGTTGAATGTGAAGTTATGTTGTGAAGTTGCCCAAGGCTGCTATCTTCGCGCCAAGCATGTGGAAAGACACGAAGACCATGGTTTCAAGAACGATCCCGGTTGATGCATTTGATCTCGTCATTTTTGGCGGTACAGGGGATCTTGCACGCCGCAAAATACTCCCCAGCCTTTTTCACCGTTTCTGTGCAGGGCAGATGCCTGAGGGCGCGCGCATAATTGGCGCGGCCCGCACCGAGCAAGACGCTGAGGCTTACCGCGCGTTTATTGGTGCGGCTTTACATGAGTTTGCAGATGCTGGCGGTGTGAAAAAGTCAGACTATGAGGCCTTTTTGGCCCAGATCGACTATGTGCATGTCGACGCGCTCGGCACTGACGGTTGGGAGGAATTGGCAGGCAAGCTTGGCCGCGGTGTCATTCAGGCGTTTTACTTCTCTGTCGGGCCAAGCCTGTTTGAGGCCCTCGCCGAGCGGCTGCACAAATATGGCCTCGCAGGCGATCAAACACGCATCGTTGTTGAGAAGCCCTTTGGCAACGACCTCACCTCAGCGAAAGCTCTCAACAAAGCGCTGTCTTCGCATTTTGACGAGAGCCAGATCTACCGGATCGACCATTATCTTGGCAAAGAAACCGTGCAAAACCTGATGGCCGTACGCTTTGGGAACATGCTGTTTGAGCCGCTTTGGAACAGCCAGTACATCGACCATATCCAGATCACCGTTGCCGAGACTGTCGGCGTTGGCGGGCGCGGCGAATATTACGACCGTGCAGGCGCTATGCGCGATATGGTGCAAAACCACCTGATGCAGCTTTTGTGCCTGATCGCCATGGAACCGCCTGCCAAGTTTGAGCCTGATGCGGTGCGCGACGAGAAGCTTAAAGTCATCCGAGCGCTTGAGCCGGTTGTGCCTGACGAGTTGGTGCGCGGGCAATATGCGGCGGGCGAGGGGCTGGCGAGCTATGCCAACGACGCCGGCAACCCAGAGTCGCGCACCGAGAGTTTCATCGCCATGAAAGCCCACATCAGCAACTGGCGGTGGGCGGGCACGCCGTTTTATTTGCGTACCGGCAAGCGCCTCAAGCACCGCGCGTCAGAGATCGCCGTGGTGTTCAAAGACACGCCGCATTCCATTTTTGGCGACGAGGCAGGGCGCCATCGCAACATTCTGACCATCCGCTTGCAGCCCAACGAAGGCATCGAGCTTGGCGTGACCATCAAAGAGCCGGGGCCGGGGGGCATGCGCCTGATCGACGTGCCGCTCGACATGAGCTTTGCGGAGGCGCTCGGGGCCGACAATGTTGACGTCGCCGACGCCTACGAGCGGCTGATCATGGATGTGATCCGCGGCAACCAGACCTTGTTTATGCGCGACGATGAAGTTGAGGCCGCCTGGGCCTGGACAGACCCGATCATCAATGGCTGGCAAGAGCGACGCGACAAGCCATTGCCCTATGACAGTGGCAGCGCGGGGCCAACCGATGCGCTGATGCTGATGCACCAAGACGGCCGCCGCTGGAGGGAGATCCGCAAATGAAATTCGTAGACTATCAGGATGACGAAATCCTCGCGATGGACTTGGCCAATAAACTGGCTGGCGAGCTTGAGAATGTGCTGCTGCATGAAGAGCGCGCCAGCCTTGTTGTGCCGGGCGGGACAACACCCGGGCCGATCTTTGACAGCCTCTGCGCCGCTGATCTTGACTGGGCGCGCGTTGATGTGATGCTCTCTGACGAGCGCTGGCTGCCCGAAGTGCATGTGCGCTCCAATGCCAAGCTCATTCGCGAACGCTTGCTCCAAGGCCGTGCCGCCAAGGCGGTGTTTCACCCGTTCTACACTGGGGCCGCCACGCCCGACGCAACGCTGGCCGAGGTTGAGGCCAACATCCTGCCGTGCCTGCCGATTTCGGTGCTGCTGCTTGGCATGGGCAATGACATGCACACCGCCTCGCTGTTCCCGCGTTCAAACGGGCTTGAAGCCGCGCTTGATATGCAGACCAAAACCATCCTCGCGCCGATCACGGCTGAGGGCCAGCCCGAGGTGCGTGTGACGATGACGGCCAACACGCTCAACGGCGCGCTGGCCAAGCACCTCGTCATCATCGGCGCTGAAAAGCGCAACGCCCTTGAGCGCGCCGCCACTTTGCCCGCCGAGAAAGCACCCGTAAACGCAGTGCTCGACGGGATGACCGTCCACTGGGCTCCTTAGGAGTTAACAATGCAAAACCTGATCAAACTCGCCCAAGCCGCGCCTGCAATCGCGCCTTTGTTTGACGCCGACAGCACCCGCGCCAAGGCCTACTCGGCCAAGGCCTGTGGCATGCTGTTTGACTATAGCAAAACCGCGCTGACAAAGGCCTCGCTTGACGCCTTGTTTGCTCTGGCCAAAGACGTGCCCGCCGCCCGCACCGCCATGTTCGCAGGCGAGAAGATCAACACAACTGAAGGGCGCGCCGTGCTCCACACCGCTTTACGCGCGCCCAAAGGCACGCAAGTGCTGGTTGATGGCGTCGATGTCATGCCCGAGGTGCTGGCTACCCGTGCCCGCATGGCCACCTTCTGCAACGCGGTGCGCGAGGGCCGCTTTCAAGGGCAGGGCGGCGCGATCACCGACATTGTCAACATCGGCATCGGCGGCTCTGACTTGGGGCCAGACATGGCCACGCTGGCGCTCGCGCCTTACGCCGACGGGCCGCGCACGCATTTCGTGTCAAACGTTGACGGTGCGCATATTGCAGACACTTTGAAGGGGCTGGACGCGACCACAACGCTGGTGCTTGTCGCCTCCAAAACCTTCAGCACGATTGAGACAATGACAAACGCGGAAACCGCCCGCAACTGGATGGCTGAGACAGTCAAAGACCCAGCCGCGCAGTTCGCTGCGATCTCATCAAATGAGGAGCGCGCGGGGGCTTTCGGCATTCCGCCCGAGCGGGTGTTCGGCTTTGAAGACTGGGTCGGCGGGCGCTATTCACTTTGGGGGCCGATCGGCCTGTCGATCATGCTCGCCATTGGGCCGGATGACTTTGACGCCTTCCTTGCAGGCGCCGCCGAGATGGACGCGCATTTCTGTGAGGCAGACCTCGCTGAAAACCTGCCCGTGCTTTTGGCCCTCGTTGGCCTCTGGCACCACCAAGCACTTGGCCACGCCAGCCGTGTTGTGCTGCCCTACGACCAGAGGCTTGATAAACTGCCCGACTACCTGCAACAGCTTGAGATGGAGAGCAACGGCAAGCGCGTCAGCAAAGACGGGCAAACACTGCCGCACGGCTCTGGCCCCATCGTCTGGGGCGCGCCGGGCACCAACGGGCAGCATGCGTTTTACCAGCTTTTGCACCAAGGCACAGAAGTGGCGCCAGCCGAGTTTTTGGTCGCCATGCGCGGCCATGAGCCAGCACTGGCGCATCACCACGCGCTCTTGGTGTCCAACTGCTTGGCGCAATCGCAAGCGATGATGCTGGGCCGTAGCTTGGGTGCTGCGCGCGCGATTTGTGCAGAACTTGGCTTTGAAGGGGCGGAGCTTGAAGCGCAAGCCGCGCAGCGGGTGTTTGAAGGCAACCGCCCGTCAACCACGCTCGCTTATGAGCAGCTCACACCCGCCATGCTTGGTAAGATCATCGCGCTTTACGAGCACCGCGTGTTTGTTGAAGGGGTGATCTTGGGGATCAATTCTTACGACCAATTCGGTGTTGAACTTGGCAAAGAGCTGGCGACGGGGCTTGCGCCCGTTCTGAGCGGCGAGACGAGCGGCGAGGGCCTCGACGGCTCAACAGCGGCGCTTGTCGGTTATTACCAATCCGTTAACAGTGTCAAATAGGCGCTCGCTGCGTTAAGTTAACGTCTATTCAGGTTTAGCGGCAAAACTGTATGTACACGTTATGCATACATAGCTGCATACATAGCTGCATACCGTAGGCACGGGTGTTTTGGCGCGGTTTTGCTTCGTCTACCCGCCGAAACGCAGGCTTCACAATTTGTTAGTTATCAAGCTCAAGCCAGACTGGCACGTGGTCTGACGGCTTCTCACGGCCACGCATCGCAGCTTCGATCTCGCATTTCACCATCATGTCAGCGCACTCGGGGCTGAGCAGGAAATGGTCGATCCGAATGCCGTTGTTGCGCTGCCACGCACCTGCTTGATAGTCCCAAAAACTGTAGTGCTCGGGGCCTTGAGTTTGCGCGCGAAACGCCTCGGTAAAGCCCAGTGCGAGCAGGCGGCGAAAGGCTTGGCGGGTGGCGGGCATCGCTAGCGCATCTTGCTGCCAGCTTTCCGGCTTCGCGGCATCTTCATCCTGCGGAATCACGTTGTAATCGCCGCCCATAAGGAACGGCTCTTCTGCGGCCATAAGCTCTTGCGCGCGGGCCTCTAAACGGGCCATCCACCCAAGTTTATAGTCATATTTCGGCCCCGGAGCCGGGTTGCCATTGGGCAGGTATAGCCCGCAAAGGCGCAGGGCTTTCTTGCCTACAACAGTCGCTTCGATCCAGCGCGCTTGCTCATCGCTATCGTCGCCGGGCAGGCCGCGCACCACGTCTTCCAGCGGCAGTTTCGACAGGATAGCCACGCCGTTGAACGACTTCTGGCCGTGGGTTTCAACTTGATAGCCAAGCGCTTCAATCGGCTCGCGCGGGAAGCCCTCATCAACCGATTTGATCTCTTGCAAAAGCGCCACATCTGGCTTGGCTTCCTCAAGCCAGGTCAGCAGCGTTTCAAAGCGGGCTTTGACGCCGTTGATGTTGAATGTCGCAATTCTCATGTTGGCGTCCTTTGGTGGCTTGGCTTAGCTCTACCGGAAGAATCATGGCAGGGCCAGAAGCAGTTCCTCCGCACGTTGGCTCTCTCATTTGTTTACCTCATTGGGCGAAGATGAAGCCACAGAGGCGCAAACTGAGGCGCAAACTGAGGCGCAAACGTGCAGAAACTTTCAACTCACAAAATTACGCGAAATCAATGCGATAGGATTTGGATTTTGTTAAGAATGGCCCAGCACACCTATAGGTTGTTTAAATTTTCTTGCAACACAACCAGAAGTAGTCAACGGTAGAGGCAGACAACTTAGGAGGGAACCATGTCTGCACTTCGCAAAACCGAAACAACAACAATCGAAACCCCAACAAACACGATGTTTGAAGGCGCCGGAACCGAGCTGTTCATCAGTGGCTCAGCCCCGTCTGACGGCGACATGAGCATGGGTGCTGGCACCGAATTGTTCATCTCGGGATCGGCACCTGCCGGCCGCGATATGACAACCGGAGCAGGCACAGAAATGTTCATTTCCGGCTCAGCTCCAACAGGGCGCAACATGATCGCTGGCTCAGGCACGGAGCTGTTTATTTCGGGTTCTGGCCCATCAGACAGCACAGCGGCAAAAGATGGCGAGGCTGTCGGCGCGTTCATCTCGGGCTCGTAAGCAAAAGGGCGGGGCTTTTCCCCGCCCGTTCTGACTATCGGAGGTTCACATGAGCAACGTCATCCAGCTTCAGCTTCGCCCAAAACCCGAAGGCTCTCGCACAGCGTTGGCAAGCTGTTTTGCGCAACACAGACGCGGTGAGGATGATGTGTTCTGGCTTAAAGAGAATGCTGAGTTTCTGAATGTCCACCAGAGTGTTGCCAGCTCGTTTTCGACCGACGAGCTGGCACCCTATGAAGAGTTTTACGCAACGGTGGAAAACCGCCTCAGGTTTTTCCCGCAGTACTACCGCTTCTTGCTATCAATCACGCTCGATCTTGAAGAGCTAGGCCTTGGCCGTAAGCAAGGCGATGGCCTGGGTGAGAGGCTCTGCTCTTGGGTTAAGGCACGCGGGTTGCCCGATGCGGAATTGTCGGATTTGCAGCGCGCAGAAGCGCAGCGTTTGCTGGCGCGGCGCGGGCAGGCCGACGCGCGCCTTGACGATGATCTTCGCGCACGGCTGCAACATTTCATCTCGCGCAAAGAAACCTTCAGTCTGCCCAACAAAAAGGCTGCTTACGAGCTCACACATATCGTGTTTTACCTAAGCCAGTATGGCCATTGCGACCCTGAGCTTTGCCAAGCCGCAATCCAAAGCCTGATGTTCACCGGCACGCTCGCATTTCTTGATCAAAACGCCGATTTGTTAGCGGAGGTCTGCATCGCGCTCGGGTATGCGAGAGTTACCGTGCCAACGGTCTGGAAATGTTGGCTTGAAGAACATGCACAAGGCTTTCTGATTGCGCCTAATAGTCCCGTTGGCCAGCAAGATGACTATCATGAATATCTGATGTGCAATTGGTTCTTGATGACCACGTCACAAGAGGCGTTTAGCAAGCGGCATGAGGCGGGGGCGCTGAGCTTCATACGCCCGCCGAAACAACCAAGTGTGCTGCGCGTTCTGTCCGAATATCTTTATGAAAAGCGCGGCAACCATGGGCTTGCTTGGGGCAAGTTGAAGCGTGATATTGAAGCTTCGCTAGATGCTCCATCGTTTGCTCTTATTGCAAATGCCGAAAGGGCGATGCCCGATTTCGAAGAGTTCTTTGCAGGCTTTGCCCGTGCCGGGGTGTGAAGGCTACATTGAAAACGAGGTGCCGCACCCACAGGAGCTGCTGGCATTGGGGTTATCAATCGTAAAGCGTGCGCCGATAAGTTCTTCGGTAAAGTCGATCTTCGCTCCGGCCAAAAACGGCTGACTGATTTCGTCGA
Source organism: Lentibacter sp. (assembly GCA_016744435.1). Lineage (GTDB taxonomy): Bacteria > Pseudomonadota > Alphaproteobacteria > Rhodobacterales > Rhodobacteraceae > Lentibacter. The sequence goes on from JADGEJ010000013.1 coordinate 26,293, forward strand.
TCACAACCTTCTCGCCATGGCCTTCAAGAACCAAATCTTCCGGGCTTGGGGCATCAAGTTTGATTTCGTACTGAAAGCCAGAGCAGCCACCGCCTTCAACAGCTACGCGCAGGGCTTTACCCTCGGCATTGGCACCGATTGCTGCGAGCTGCTCAAAAGCGCGCGGGGTCACTGAGGGGGGAACGAACATATCTGGCTCCGATGTTCACGTGAGGTTTACGTTCTGGCGTGCACCAATATATATGGGTGAAGTGGGCAGGCGGCAAGGAGCAGGGCATGGTTTTAGAACGGGTTATCTTTGCGTCGCGGCCCGAAGACAGCAAAGGACGGCTTTATCCTGAAGCAGAAAGCGCCTTTCGCACTTGTTTTCAACGTGATCGCGACAGGATCATCCATGCGAGCGCTTTTCGACGTCTCAAGCATAAAACGCAGGTCTTTATCGAGCATGAAGGCGACTATTACCGCACGCGCCTGACCCATTCTATCGAAGTCGCACAAGTGGCCCGCACGATCTGTGGGGCACTGGGCCTGAACCCCGAGCTGACAGAGGCTGTCGCGCTGGCGCATGACTTGGGGCACACACCGTTTGGCCACACCGGCGAAGAGGCTCTTGATGCGTTGATGGCGCCCTTCGGCGGATTTGACCACAACGCACAGGCGATCAAGATCGTCACATCTCTTGAAAAGCACTACGCCGACTGGGACGGACTTAACCTCACTTGGGAGTGCCTCGAAGGTATCGCCAAGCACAATGGGCCAGTTACCGGCGACATTCCTACGGCTCTTGCGTTCTATAACGCGCGCCATGACCTTGAGCTGCACACTCACGCGAGCGCCGAGGCGCAGGTTGCGGCGCTGTCTGATGACATTGCTTACAACCATCACGACATTCACGATGGTTTGCGCGCCGGGTTATTTGCCGTCGAGGAAATAGCCGCGCTGCCAATCCTGTCTGGCTGTTTTGCTGAAGTTGACGCCGCTCACCCCGGGCTTGATGTTCAGCGCCGTCGCCACGAAGCCTTGCGTCGTTTTTTTGGCGTGCTGGTGGAAGACGTTATTACAACGACACAAGGTTTGGTGCAGGAAATGGCGCCGCAAAGTGCCGCCGATGTACGCCACGCAGGCATGCCTTTGGTACGGTTTTCACCGTCGCTATGGGCTGACCTAAAAGTAATCCGCGCATTCTTGTTTGAACACATGTATCGCGCACCCGCCGTCGTGGAAATGCGTGAGCAGGCGACGATGATTGTAGAGAAGCTGTTTGAGGCTTACATATCTGATCCGACGCTTTTGCCTGTAGAGTGGCAAGAAGCCGCCCGCGACAGTGCGCAAGACACAGCCGCGACTGCCAATATAGTGTCAGATTATCTGAGCGGAATGACCGACAGATATGCTGTACAGGCTGCAAAGCAGTTGTTTGGCACATCCATCAAAATAGGGCATTAAACGTGGTTTAGAACGGGATTTCGTCGTCAAAGTCAGTGTTTTGTGGGGCAGGTTGCGATGAACCTTGATTGCCACCTTGATTACCACCTTGGCTGCTGCCGTAGTCGTTGCCACCGCCGCCATAGTTGCCGCCGCCACCGCCCGAACCGCCTTCGCTGCGGCCGTCAAGCATGGTGAGAACACCGTCAAAGCCTTGAAGCACGACCTCAGTTGAGTAACGATCATTGCCAGACTGGTCTTGCCATTTGCGTGTTTGAAGTTTGCCTTCAACGTAAACCTTTGAACCTTTGCGCAGGTATTGCTCGGCAATTCGTACAAGGCCCTCTTGGAAAATTGCAACTGAGTGCCACTCTGTGCGCTCACGGCGTTCGCCTGTGGCTTTGTCTTTCCAGTTTTCCGACGTCGCGATGCGCAGGTTGCACACCTTGCCACCGTTCTGGAACGTGCGCACTTCGGGGTCGCGCCCCAAGTTGCCTATGATGATGACCTTGTTAACCGAACCCGCCATGATGCACCTTTCGCAGAATCTAAACTGTTTGTTGGCTATCTTACATCACTCCAGAGAGCTTAATGGAAGCTTAAAACTTGAAACAAATGAGCGATAATCTGCAAATCTCATTTCATTTTCCAGATTGGCTGGCTTTTTTGTTCATGATGCTTAAGTTGCTGCCAACACGCGTTTGGGGGAACGGAAGCAGTATGCGGAAAATACTCATCAGCTTGGCTTTGATTGTCTCGGTGGCTCCGATGGCAACCCAAGCAGATCTGTTTTCATCAGGTAAAAAGAAGACACTGTATAAGTCGCAAACTCGTATTCTCGATACACGCGCGAAAACCCAGTATTCGTCATCGGTGCGCTTGCAGCCAGCACGGGTGGTGACGCCAAGTAAGTACGGCGTGAGCAAGAGCTATCGGGGAGGCTATCGAGGGCCATACCTGAGCATGGCCAAAGAAGCCGCGCGACGCCATGGTGTTCCGGTTGATTTGTTTTTGAGACTGGTACAGCAAGAGAGCGGCTGGAACGCATCTGCAAAGTCGCATGCCGGCGCGTTAGGCCTTGCCCAGCTTATGCCAGGAACTGCCCGCACTTTGCGCGTAAACCCGCATGACCCTTACGAAAATCTCGAAGGTGGCGCGCGCTACCTGAAGATGCAGTATCGCGAATTTGGATCATGGCGGCTTGCCTTGGCAGCCTATAATGCAGGGCCTGGAGCGGTGAAAAAGTATGGCGGTGTGCCGCCGTATAAAGAGACGCGGAACTACGTGAAAGTGATTTGGGGGAGCTAGAAAGCCTCCCCAATATTCAGACGTCAGACAGTTCTTTAGAGTGCATCCAGTCAGCGTGTTTCGGTGCCTTTTTAGTACGGCTCCATTCTTCCAGCATCTCCCATTTAACGGCATTGAGCTTTTCGAGCATCGCGTCTTCTGCGGGGTCGGGGCAGGCGAGTTCAACGCGGTGGCCGTTCGGATCAAAGAAATAGATGGAATGGAAGATCGAGTGGTCGGTTACGCCGAGAACTTCGACGCCTTCAGCTTCGATATGTTATTTATATTCAATAAGTTCTGCGCGGTCTTTCACCTTAAACGCAATGTGCTGCACCCAGACTGGCGTATTCGGGTCGCGGCTCATTTCAGGCTTTGTTGGCAGCTCGAAAAAGGCCAGCACATTCCCGTTTCCGGCATCGAGGAACACATGCATGTACGGGTCCGGCTCGTGGGTTGACGGCACGTGGTCTTCGGCGATGGCCAGCACGAAGTCCATATTGAGAATTTTCCCATACCATTCCACAGTCTCTTTCGCATCTTTGCAGCGGTAGGCGACGTGGTGAATTTTTTCGATTTTCATGTTTGGCTCCTCATATGTTGACGCATTGCATGAGGGTTACATATGTAACTATCAAGCCAGAAAAGGGCCGAGCAAGGTGCCCGGCCTCAATATTGCATGGTGTTACTCTGCAGCTTCCTGCGCGAGTTTGATAACTGGTTCCATGGTTTTCAGTGTCTTATCATCGAGATGGCACTTGATCTCGTGACCGTTCCCCAGGTCCTTCACCTGAGGAACTTCCTTGTCACACAACCCATCAGGTACATTGTCCTTCCAGCGACAACGTGTCTGGAACGGGCAACCAGAAGGAGGGTTCATGGCCGAGGGAATATCGCCTTCCAACACGATATGCTGTTTTTCTATTTTTGTATCAGCGATCGGAACCGCTGACAGCAAGGCCTCGGTGTAAGGGTGGTAGGGCGGCGAGAAGATATCATCCGTGGTGCCCAATTCGACAACATGGCCAAGGTACATCACCATCACCCGATCACTCAGGTAGCGTACGATCGAGAGGTCGTGGCTGATGAAAAGCAGCGTGGTTTTGTGCTCGCGCTGGATTTCCATCAACAGGTCGGTGACGGCGGCTTGCACCGAAACGTCAAGAGCCGAGACGGGCTCGTCCGCAACAACAATACGAGCGTCGCCAGCAAAAGCACGAGCGATTCCAACACGTTGCTTCTGTCCGCCCGAAAGTTGGCGCGGCATGCGATCAGCAAAGGCCCGCGGCAGTTTCACGAGATCGAGAAGGTGCAGCATCCGCTCGCGGCGTGCTTCGTCACTGTCTCCAACTCCAAAAATCTCCAACGCGCGGACAATCTGCCGTCCAACTGTCATTGACGGATTCAGTGTGTCAAAAGGGTTTTGGAACACCATCTGAATGTCCGCCACAGTTTTGGTGTCACGGTGCTCGATCGCGGTTCCTTCGATGTTCTCGCCATCTAGCAAAATCTCACCGTCGGTCGCGGTTTCGAGGCCCATGAGGACCTTGGCAAAGGTTGACTTGCCGCAACCAGACTCGCCAACAATGGCGAGGGTTTCACTTTCATGCGCTTCAAAAGAAAGGGTTTCATTGGCTTTGACCACGCGCGTTTCGGCACCGCCAAAGAGAGCGTTGGCAGCGACTTCGTAGTATTTCTTGAGGTTGTCCATCTTGAGAACGACTTTACCAATCTCGCCTTTGGTCTTTTGCTCGCCTATTTCGAGCGGCGCGTTCCAATCGATCTCCTTGAACTTTAGACACCGTGTTTCATGGTCTCCGGCGCTGTCGGCGGGGTGCATTGGGATAAAACCTTCATCACATTGCCCTTCCTCGTAATAGTCGCAGCGTGGGCCGAAATTGCAGCCCTTTGGGCGCTCATGGGGCAGCGGGAAGTTGCCCGGAATGGCCACCAGCGGTCGCGAGTTCTTGTCAGCGCCGGGCAGGGGGATAGAGCGGAAAAGTGCTTGTGTATAAGGGTGTTGCATGTTGTTGAACACGGTTTCAATGTCGCCACGCTCAACCGCTTCACCAGAATACATCACACAAATTCTGTCACATGTTTCAAGCACGAGGCCAAGGTTGTGCGAAATGAACAGCATTGAAGTGCCGTATTTCTTGCCAAGATCTTTGACGAGCTCGACAACAGCCGCCTCAACCGTCACGTCGAGCGCGGTGGTGGGCTCGTCCAAGATCAGCAAAGAAGGCTTTGACATCAAGGCCATAGCGATCACGATACGCTGCTGCTGGCCGCCGGAAAGCTGGTGCGGATAGCTAGACAACATGCGCTTGGGGTCGGGCAGTTTCACGTCGGTGACAACTTCGAGAGCACGGTTGTAGGCTTCGGTTTCAGACACACCTTCGTGGATCATCGGCACTTCCATGAGCTGCGCGCCGATCTTCATGGCCGGGTTGAGAGAGGCCATAGGCTCTTGATATATCATAGCAATTTCGTTGCCACGGATGCCACGGAGCTCGTCGGCGTCCATCTTCTCCATGTCGCGGCCTTTGAACTTGATGCTGCCGCCAACAATGCGGCCGTTCTTGCCTAAGTCGCGCATAACGCCCAGCGCCACAGTTGACTTGCCGCAGCCGGATTCTCCAACCAAACCAACGGCTTCACCGGGCGCGACCTTGACAGAAAAATCCATCACGGCGGGAATTTCACGTAAGCGCGTGAAGAAGGATATCGACAGTTTGTCGATCTCAAGAATGGGGCCATCGTAGTCATGGATCTTGGACATTAATTTTCTCCCTGAGAGGCGCGCAACGCAGTGCCGACACTATGCAGCAAAGTATGCATACCGCAGTGCATAACGCGTACATACAGTTTTGAGCCGGTTTCAGCGTTAACCATGATGTGCGCGTCCTTATCATTTTGTTTATCAGGTGCGCGGCGAGGCAAACCCGCCGCGCGCTCAAACTCAATCTTTCAGCGATTCTTCGCGCAAACCGTCAGCCAGCAGGTTGAGGCCCAGAACGAGCGACAACAATGCAAAGGCGGGCGGCAGGGCCGGGTGCGGGTAGATCATCAACAGCTTGCGCCCGTCGTTGATCGTTGAGCCCCAGTCCGGGCTTTCCGGCGGCAGGCCGAGGCCGAAGAAGCCCAAGGTGCCCAGAAGGATCGTGGTATAGCCAATGCGCAGGCAGAAATCGACGATCAGCGGCCCGCGAGCGTTTGGCAGGATCTCCCAGAGCATGATATACCACGGGCCTTCACCGCGCGTTTGGGCGGCGGCAACATAGTCGCGTGAGTTGATGTCAAGCGCGAGGCCCCGCACGATCCGGAAAACTGTCGGAGAGTTGACGAAAACAACCGACACGAAGACCACAAGGATACCGCCGGGGATGTCGAAGAAATCAAGCGGCCAGAAGTCGATCTTGGAACCAGCTGTGTTGATCGTTGACATATAGAGCAAAAACATCGGGATCAGCCAGACCGAGAGCCAGAGCTTGTTCTTGGCAGGCTGTGTCCTTAGGCGCGAGTGCAAAAGCACCCCAACAAAGATCATCGGGAAGGCAAATAGAACCACGGCCATATATTGCGGCAGCCCTGTCTTGACGATCTCGGGAGTAACCAGAAGATAGAACAACAGGATAACCGGAAAGGCGAGGATCAGGTTGGCCAAAAAGCTGAGGGCCGTATCAAGCGTGGTTTTGAACAGCAGCGCAAACATAATACCAAGCACGGTTGCAAAAATCAGCGCGTTCATGAAGCCAGAAGTTGCCAGCGTGTAGACGACAATGACAGCAAAGACAGCCGCTGTCGCGATAGCGCCATAGCTTTTAACACTGTTGAGGGCAGGGCCTGAGAAGTAGCCAGCCGGCAAGCCAAGGGTGATCCCGACCATAAAGGCAAACAGGGTTGCGAGCGGTGCGATCAGAATAACGATCCCGCTGCCCATAACCATGCGGCTGAACACGTCGCGTGCGAGGTTGTCACCACCGAGCAGATAGAACGGATACTCATGCGCTTCAGCGCCGCGAAGCGGTGTACCCGGCAGTTTGTTCTTCATGCCCGAGGCCTGATCAAGTGCGCCGTGGGTCGCGATCATCTCAAAGAAGCCGCTGTAAAAGGCTGTGAACACCCAGAACATCACCAGCCCAAAGCCGATCATACCGATGATATTGTCATAGAGCTTGCCGTAGAGGCCAAGCTTGCGTTTGTAGAACATCGACACTGTGAAGAGTAGTGCAAGCGAGGTCCAGACTGGCATGAAGCGCATGAAGATCGAGGCGATGATGCCACGGCCCTGCATCACCGCGATGCGCTTTTCAGCGGCCAATGTTTCGGCGTCTGGCATTGTGTCGGGGTCAAGCCCAGCCACATAGTCGCGGAAGCCTGCGCCAGCAAACAGGAGCGTCCAGACAAGCCAAGCCGCGACGAGCAGGCCGATAACTTTGAGCGCGAGCACAAAGACATAGCCCATCGTTGCGGCAGGGTCGTCAAAGAAGGTGTTCATGAAGTAGCCGAGCATTGCCGCAAAGAGCGCAAGACCAAGGAGCAGCGCTAGGATTTTGCCCAGTGATCCGCTGTCCAGCCCGCCGCCAGCGCCGCCAGTTACGGTTGCGTAGACATAGCTAAAGCCAACGATCATTAGAACGACGACTGCGATGCCGTTGAAAAGTGAAAACGAGCCGGAGGTTGACGAGCTTGTCAGCGACAAGAGCATCGCGCAAAGCCCGCAAATAACGGCGATTGTGATGGCGATAGCGAGTAGGCTGCCAAAGCCGGTGGCGTAGGCGCCAAACCATGTAAGAGGTTCCATGTTTTGTTCTCCCTTACGAAATTCTGATGCGTGGATTGAGGAAGACGTAGCCGATGTCAGACAACAGCTGCGTGATCAACACCACGAATACGGAGACGACGGAAACACCGAGAAGCAGCTCGATGTCGTTGTTGCCAGCGGCTTGAACGAGCGTCCAGCCAAAGCCCTTGTAGTTAAACAGCGTCTCGACAATGACGACACCGTTTAGCAGCCAGGGGATTTGCAACATGATGACAGTGAACGGCGCGATCAGAGCGTTTCTGAGCGCGTGTTTCATAACGATATTGCGAAAGCTTACGCCCTTGAGGCGGGCTGTTCTGATGTACTGCGCTGTCATGACTTCGGCCATTGAGGCGCGTGTCATGCGGGCGATATAGCCCATTCCGTAGAGCGAGATTGTCAGAACCGGTAGGAAGAAGTTCTGGAAGTTGGCGCTTTCCATGGCCGAAGTTGCCGTGCCCTTAAAGAGCGTCTTGCCTTCTATTAGGCCAGCTTCCGCGAGCATTGGGCTGACGCCGAAGCGCGAGGAGGCCAAGAGGGCGATGAAGATAACACCGGAGACATATTCTGGCGTTGCTGTTGTCGCGATCGAGAGGGTTGAGAGCGTTCTGTCAGTGCGTGAGCCTTCGCGCATGCCCGCGAGCACTCCGATTATGAGGGCCGAGGGCACCATAAGCAGCATAACAAACAACATCAGCTTGGCGGTGAGGCCAAGCCGCGTTGCTATAATGCTTGAGACGTTGTCTTTGAAAACCGTTGAAAAGCCCCAGTCGCCTTGCAGAATGCCGCAGCGTGTGGGCGCTTTATCAGGCTCGACACCAGAGCGGATACAACGGCCAACTGTGTTGCCTTCAGTGTCTTTCGAGACATAGCCGGGGGCCAAACCGAGCCATTCGGCATACTTGCGCGGCAGCGGCTGAAGGTAGCCGCGACTGCCCAGATACGATTCGACTTGCTCGTCGCTCATGCGGAAGTTGCCCTGCGTTTTGGCGAGTTTTTCAAGGTTTGGGTAGAGGTTGGTCAGAAAGAAGACCACGAAAGTCAGGCAGAGCGCTGTGAGCAGCATCACTCCCAAACGTCGTAAGATAAATAGTCCCATGAGGTGCCCCTGTTGGTCAGGCGGTTTTAGACGGTAAGTCTTTGTAGGCGTGCCATTGGCGGTTGGCTGGCCTTTGATTGGCGCGCGCTTAGAGCGCAGTGTGTTTAGGGAGGCTAAAGCAGATAGCGTCGCCGGACGGTGTGATTGCTGGGCGTCGGCAGCGCTGCGCGCAGGGCTCGCTTGCTTTGATACATCTGTCACTCCCAATGGTGGGGATGTGCTGATTTGCTCAGTCTCGTTCCCCAACTTCTAGCATTCGGACATATTTAAGACGCATCCGTCAATGGGGCGCGTGAATTAATTAGGCACCCGCTGGCTTAACTTTGAGGATCAAGAGACTGCCAAGCTTGCATTCGAGCTCGAAACCAAGTGCGCTGTCGTTTGGCATATTGCCGGCTGGCAATGATCGCTTGAGCACGGGCCTCCTTCAGGCTGATCTCACCCTGTAAGTGGGCAATCAGCTCACGCGCACCGATGGCCTTAGACGACGGTTTGTCTGGTGACCAACTCGCCAGATTGGCTTGGGCTTCTTCAAGCGCGCCTTCGCGCAGCATAAAGTCAAAACGCTGTTCAATGCGCGCGTTAAGCCAGTCACGGTCGGCATTCATAACCAAAGGCTGAGCCTGCTCAAGGGCAAGCAAAGGCGCGGGCGTGTCGTCCTGCCATGCGGCCAGCCCGCGGCCCGTTGTCTGCTGAACTTCCCAAGCGCGCTGCACGCGCATCGGGTTTTGCACGTCAATCTTGGCACGGGTTTCAGCATCAAGAGCGGCAATCATCGCCTCTAACTGGCCCGCAAGGCGCAGCCCGTCAGCCTCTTGGCGCACTTCAGCTGGGGTTGGTGGAATGTCGGCCAAACCCTCTGTGAGGGCGCTGAAGTAAAGCCCGGTGCCGCCGACGATGATCAGCCGCTCGTCGCTATGCGAAAGCAGGGCCTTCACCTCACTCAGCCATTCGCCAACAGAAAACGGATGCGTGCCTTTGATGTGTCCGTAAAGCCTGTGTGGCGCACGGGTTTCTTCCTCAACACTTGGCCGCGCGGTTAGCAGGCGCCAATCCGAATAGACTTGTAGCGCATCGGCATTGACGATCACGCCGCCCTGCGCCTCGGCTATGTTCAACGCGAGGCCAGACTTGCCCGAGGCTGTCGGGCCCGCAATGAGCACGGGCTGTTCAGGGCTGATGTCAGTGATGCGCAACATGAGCTAGGCAATAGCCTATGCGGCAGGCAGGCAAAAGAGGGCAAGTTTGTCGTCTCATGCGCGATGTCGTCGGAACGCAGCGGGAGGCCTCAACACCACGCGCATTTCGAATGGCGAAAGGGGCGGTGCCGCCAATGGCGGCTCTGCCGCGTCTGAAGTGACGTTCTATTTAGCCTGCGCAAGGTGATGCTTGGGGGAGCAGCCAAATTTGCGAGCGTAATCGCGACTGAAGTGCGTGGCGCTTTCATAGCCGACTTCAAACCCGACAATCGAAACCGAGCACGCACCGCGCAAAAGGATATCACGGGCTTCGATCATCCGCAGGTCTTTTTGATACTGTAATGGTGTAGTGCCCGTCACGAATTTGAAATGCTCGTGAAAGGAGGACGGGCTCATCCCCGCGATCTGAGCAAGTTCACCCACGACCAGACGTTCGCGAAACTTGCTTTTGATTTGAAAGATAGCTTTGGCAATACGGCTTGCGTGGCTATCAACCGAAAGAAGGTTCCTCAACATTCCGCCGATCGGAGACATCAGCAGGCGGAAGTGGATTTCTTTCACGATCATCGGGCCGAGCACCTGCGCGTCCAGCGGCGCATCCATCAATTCAAGGTATCGCTCCATAGGGGCAATATAGGCGGGGTCTGCTGCGGTGGCTGATAGCGCGCTTGCAGATGCTTCCTCTAAAACAACTTCGCCTACCTGCTCATAAAGGCTACGCAGAATTCCTAGATCCAAAGCAAAAACCAACGCACGATAGGGCGCCTCTGGGCTGGCCTCAACAATTTTTGCTGTGACAGGCAAGTCGTGGCTGACCAAAAAAGCATCGCCCGGCACGAGAGATATGGCCTTCTCTCCAACGTGTATTTCTTTTTTTCCCTGTAGGATTAGGCAAATAAAAGGGTTGTAAAGAACAGCTTCAAATGCGCTGACGTCTTCGCGCCGGAAAACATGCGCAGCATTCAAAGTCCCCGTAAAAATAGCCTCTTGTTGCTTTTCATATCGCTTTGACAGGCGATGTAATTTCTCATGCGGCATGGAAAACTCCCTTACTCCTTCCTAGCAAATACACTTCTGGAAATCATGCGAAAATATCAAACATCGGAGGAATAGGCATGTAGATCAGAGGAACAGGCAAGACGCTGCGCTGTTTAGTCTCTAGGTAGGTTTCAATCAAATCACAGGAGTAAACATGACCCGATCTAACCTTTTTAAATCCACCAGCCTTGCGATGACATTTCTTGCGGCCACCTTCAGCACGCCATTGTTGGCAGATGGGTCTGACGAAAACGCAAAAATGGCCTGTGATAACACCATGATGCACACCATGATGCACACCATGATGCGCGGTGAAATTTCCCAGCTCAGCCCAACCCACGCGACCATAAACACGTCAGTGCTGATCGACGCGGCCCCAGCGGATGTTTGGGCCACTTTGACTGATTTCGAGGCCATGTCGGGTTGGAGCACAGGAACCCTGCAAGGCATGTCCGGCGACATCAAAGATGGCGGTAGCGTGGTGGTTACTTTCCTGTTTGGTGTTGATGATGCGGGTAACCCTATATCAAATGAGATTCCACATACGCTGATCTTTGAGGACGGTGAAAAAATCGGATGGTCCGATCCGTTCCCTGCCGAGATCGGCGGCGGGCATGACAATCATATCTACGCTGTTCAACCTTGCGGAGACAAAACATTGTTCACCCAATCGGATGAGATCGTCGATAACGCCTATGCTGCGAATTTCGTAAGCCAGCTTTTTGCCGGCTATCAGCTGTTCAATGCAGAGCTGAAGGCCGCCACTGAGAACTGATCTTTCGATCTTGGCAGCGCGCTTTATCTCTGGGTGAGGCTGCGCTGCCTGTTGCAGCATATCTTAAAATCGCGAGAAAGCCTGTGCCGCAAAGCCTGTTCGGCAAAGCATCTGGCACTTAGGGATCGAACCGGTTTTTGCAGCGTTGGCTTGTCGCTGCGACAACCATCGTTTGTCGAAGAGTTCGGCTAGCAGCACTACGTAACGCTCGCCAATACGGTAAGACTTGAGCGAAGGTGTGGGGCAGGCTGCGTAAGTGCCCTAGGCATTTTCTTTGAGATAGGTTTCTTTTGGCGTGCTTCGGGCGTTGCGACTCTCTGCGAATTCAGACAGTTTAGTGCAAATCAAAATGCTCGGGGGCTAAAAAATGTCGAACTCTGAAGAGGCGCAGACAACGTATAAACGTGTGATGCTTAAAATTTCAGGGGAGGCATTGATGGGCGATCAAGGCTTCGGGCTGCATCCGCCAACGGTTCAGCGCATTGCTAAAGAAGTGAAATCGGTTCAGGAAATGGGTGTCGAGATCTGCATGGTGATCGGCGGCGGCAACATCTTTCGCGGCCTTCAAGGCAGCGCGCAAGGGATGGAGCGCACCACGGCCGACTATATGGGCATGCTCGCCACGGTGATGAACGCGCTGGCCATGCAAAGCGCGCTTGAGCAGATCGGCGTGTTTACGCGCGTGATCTCGGCCATTCCGATGGACCAAGTCTGCGAGCCATACATCCGCCGCCGTGCCGTGCGCCACCTTGAAAAGCAGCGCGTTTGCATCTTTGCTGCGGGCACAGGCAACCCGTATTTCACCACAGACACCGCAGCAACACTGCGCGCCAACGAAATGGCCTGCGAGGCGATCTTCAAGGGCACCAAAGTTGACGGAGTTTACGACAAAGACCCAGTGAAGTTTGACGACGCGGTGCGCTATGACACGGTCAGCTATGACGACGTGCTGCAAAAGCGTTTGGGCGTTATGGACGCCTCGGCAATCGCTTTGGCGCGTGACAACAACCTACCGATCATCGTGTTCTCACTTGATGAGCCGGGCGGTTTCAAAGGCATCCTTGCGGGCGAGGGGACGTATACCAAAGTTGGTGGTTGAAACACAAATGAGGCCGACCTGCACAGCTTGAGTAAAGTTAGGCGGGGCAATCACGGCTGGTATTTTCAACGCAGGTTTTGTAAGACGTTGCCAACAGCCGCTCGGCGGTGATAAGACAGGATGAGACAGCATGTCAGACGATTTTATGCTTGATACCGATGACCTTGAGCGCCGTATGGATGGCGCTATGAACGCGTTGCGCACCGAGTTTGCTTCGCTCAGAACGGGCCGTGCTTCGGCATCTATGCTTGAGCCAGTGATGGTTGAAGCCTACGGCCAGCAAACGCCGCTTAACCAAGTAGGCACAGTGAACGTGCCTGAGCCGCGTATGGTTACTGTCAATGTCTGGGACAAAAGCATGGTTCAAGCCGTTGAAAAGGCGATCATGAACTCTGGCCTTGGCATCAATCCGCAGACAAATGGCACCATCGTGATGCTGCCCATTCCGGAGCTCAACGAAGAGCGCCGCCGCGAGCTTGGCAAAGTTGCCGCGCAATATGCAGAGAGCGCACGCGTGTCAGTCCGCAATGCCCGTCGCGATGGCATGGATCAGGTGAAAAAGGCCAAGGCTGATGGCATCTCGGAAGATGACCAGAAGTTCTGGGAAGGTGAAGTGCAGACGACGACCGACAAATATATCAAAGCGGTCGACGATGCATTGGAGACCAAGCAAGCCGAGATCATGCAGGTTTAAGGGGAGCACCCTGTGACAACATCAGAGCCAGAGGGCGCGAAGGCTCCGAAGAATGGGCCCAAGCACGTTGCGATCATCATGGATGGCAACGGACGCTGGGCGCAGTCACGCGGGCGGCCTAGGCTGTTTGGCCATCATGCGGGGGCCAAGCGGGTGCGGCAGATCGTTGAAGCTTGCCCTGACCTTGGCGTTAAGTATCTGACGATTTTTGCCTTCTCCACAGAGAATTGGAAGCGCACGCAGGTCGAAGTTGCGGGGCTCATGAGCCTGTTTCGCCGCTATATTTCTAAAGAAGCGCGCGCCTTGCAGGCCGAGGGCGTTCGGGTGCGCTTTATCGGCGATCGTGTGCGACTTGACAAAAAACTGGTCGCGCTGATGGACGAGCTGGAAGTCGACACCGCCGAAAATGAGCGGGTGCACCTCACAATCGCGCTGAATTACGGCGGGCGTGACGAGGTTGCCCGCGCCACAAAGCGGCTGGCACAAGACGTGGCCGCAGGCAAGCTTGATCCTGAATCGGTTGATGAAGAAACCTTGCCTAAGTATCTGGATACACATGTTTTACCTGATCCAGATCTCGTTATTCGCACCAGCGGTGAGGCGCGTATTTCTAACTTTTTACTCTGGCAGTCGGCCTATGCTGAATACGAATTTATCGACACGCTCTGGCCTGATTTCAGCCAGGAGATTTTTGCTGGGCTTGTGAACAACTATGGCGCGCGAGAGCGCCGCTTTGGAGCGGTGAAAACGTGAGCAACTCGGCAAAATGGGGCGATCTGGCCCCAAGGGTTGGCTCAGCTGTTGTCATGGTCATTGTTGCGGGTGTCGCGATCTGGCTTGGCGGCATCTGGCTGCTTGCACTGCTTTCGTTAGCGGCGGCTGGCATGGTTTGGGAGTGCGCGCGGCTTGCGGGCATCGAGGCTGGCCGCACGCGCGACGTGTTAATGCCCTCTGTAACTGCGGTGTTGTTTGTGGCTCTGAGCCTGTCCAGTTCAGGCTTGATCATTGCACTGCCATTGGCGGCGGGTTGGTCTGTGGCGCAAGGCGGGACGCGGCTGCGCGCCCTAACAGGGCTTTACGCCTTCGCGGCGGTGCTCGCCGCAATATTGCTGTTTTGGGTGCGCGACGTGTTTGGCATGACTTTCATGCTATGGCTGGTTGGCGTTGTCATCGCGTCTGACGTGATGGGCTATTTTGCGGGGCGTATTCTGGGTGGGCCAAAGTTTTGGCCGGCGATCAGCCCCAAGAAAACATGGTCAGGCACAATTGCTGGCTGGGCAGGGGCGGCCTTGTTGGGCTGGCTGATGACCAAGCCTCTCACGGAGGCCTTGCAGGCGGCAGATATGGAGCTGTCACTGCCGCTTGTGGTTTTGTCAGTGCTGCTCGCCTTTGCCGCGCAGGTGGGCGACATTGCTGAGAGTTTCCTAAAACGTCGCACAGGCATTAAGGACAGTTCAAACCTGATCCCCGGGCATGGCGGCCTGCTTGACCGCTTTGACGGGCTGATTGGCGCAGCGATCATGTTTTTCTTGGTCTGGATGTTGTTTTAACATGAAACGGCGAGTTTCCATTTTTGGCGCGACAGGGTCCATTGGCCAATCGACGATTGATCTGATCGCGCGTGCGCCGGAGGCATATGACGTTGTTGCGCTGACGGGTGGACAGAACATTGCCCAGCTTGCGCGCGACGCGATAGCGCTGAAAGCAGATATTGCCGTCACAGCCGACGAGGCGCGGCTTGGCGAGTTGCGAGACGCGCTGGCAGGCCGTGACGTTGAGGCCGCAGCAGGGCGCGAAGCTTTGCTTGAGGCGGCTGCACGACCCGCGGACTGGGTGATGAGCGCAATTGTCGGCGCCGCGGGGCTTGAGCCGGGGCTGGAAGCGCTCAAGCACGGCAGCACTTTGGCGCTCGCCAACAAGGAATCACTGGTGACAGCAGGGCGCTTGCTCATGGACACCGCCAAGCAGCACGGCGCGCGCATTCTGCCCGTCGATAGCGAGCATTCGGCGGTTTTTCAGGCGCTCGTCGGAGAAGACATAAGCTCTGTCGAGCGAGTGATCATCACGGCGTCAGGCGGTGCGTTCCGCGACTGGCCATTGGAAAAGCTGCACGAGGCGACAGTGGCGGCTGCCAGCACGCATCCGAACTGGAACATGGGCCAACGCATCACCATCGACAGTGCGACGATGTTCAACAAGGCGCTTGAACTGATTGAAACACATGAGTTTTTCGGCGTGCCTTCTGACAAGATCGAGGCGCTGGTTCACTCGCAATCGCTTATCCATGCGATGGTCGGATACCAAGACGGGGCGTTGATGGCCCATGTTGGCCCGCATGATATGCGCCACGCGATTGGCTATGCCTTGCATTGGCCCAAGCGGGCGCATTTGCCAGTCGAGCGGCTGGATTTTGCCAAGATAGGCCAGTTTGACTTTAAGGCAGTCGAGCATGCCCGCTATCCTGCAATCCGAATGGCGCATGATGTGATGGAACGCGGCGGCCTTGCAGGCGCGGTGTTTAACGCCGCCAAGGAAGTGGCGCTTGATGTGTTCATTGCCGAGCAAATCAGTTTTGTGCAGATGGCGGTGCTGGTTGAAGGCGTGCTTGACAGGCTCTTGCCAGATAGTGGCCTTATCAATGCCACGATGAGCCTTGATAACGTGCGCGCGGCTGACCACATTGGCCGTAAGACAGCGCTTGAACTGGCCAGCAAATTGGCTCAACCCTAAGAAGACCCAACCTTAAAAACGATAGAGCAGGTATACTTTGGAACTCGCATCCTTTTTGCCCCAGTTTGGCAACACGATCCTGACACTCATTGCTTTCGTGGTCGCTCTGTCGATCATCGTTGGGGTGCATGAGTATGGCCATTACATTGTCGGGCGTTGGTCTGGCATCAAGGCCGAGACATTTTCGATCGGGTTTGGGCCTGTGTTGTGGTCACGCTATGACAAGCGCGGCACCAAGTGGCAGCTTGCTGCGATCCCGTTTGGCGGCTTTGTGAAGTTTCTCGGCGACGCCAACGCGGCGAGCGGCGAAGACACCGATGCGATGGAGGCAATGCCCGAGAGCGAGCTGCGCCACACTATGCACGGAGCGCCGCTTTGGGCGCGTTCGGCCACAGTTGCGGCTGGGCCGGTGTTTAACTTTATTTTCTCGATGGTTGTGTTTGTCGGGCTTTTGCTGTCGGTCGGCGTGGCGAGCAACCCGCCCAGCATTGCCAAGCTGTTTGCTCTGCCCGGTGCCGCTTCTGAGCTTCAAGAGGGTGATCAGATCGTCGCGATTGACGGCAAAGCCTACCCACAGGAGCCGTCGCGCGACTATTTTGATGCGCTGCCCGCAACCCCAACGCTGAACTACACTGTAGAGCGGGGCGGTGACAGGCTCAATGTGACCGGGCCGCAATATGCGCCTGCGCGCATTGGCATGGTGCAGCCACGCTCAGCCGGAGAAGAGGCGGGGCTTCTGGAAGGCGACGTTATTTTGACGGCCAATGGCGAGGCCATAGAGCGGTTCCGCGAGTTGATCGGCGTCGTAGGAGGCGCGGACGGTGCGCCTGTTGAGCTGACTGTCTGGCGCGACGGTGCCGCAGAAGAGCTTGAGTTTACAATTCAGCCGCGCCTGTCTGATTTGCCGACAGCTGACAACGGGTTTGAAAAACGCTGGCTGATCGGCATTTCAAGCTCGACATTCTTTGAGCCAGTGCTTGAAACGCCCCCTGTAGGCGAGGCCATTGGCCGTGCCGCCGAGCAGACTTTCGGGATCGTCACCCGCTCGATGTCGGGGCTTTATAACATGATCACCGGCAAGATTGACCGCTGCAACATGTCGGGGGCTATCGGCATTGCGCGGGCCTCCAAGGACCAAGCTGACCGTGGGCTTGCCGAGTTTATCGGCTTTCTTGGGCTGCTATCAACCGCTGTTGGCTTTTTGAACTTACTGCCAATCCCGATGCTCGATGGCGGCCACCTGATGTTCTACGGCTACGAAGCTGTGGCGCGCCGCAAGCCCAACGAGAAGGCCATGAACGTAATGATGACTATCGGTTTGGTGTTCGTGCTCAGTGTGATGCTCTTCGGGTTGAGCAACGATATTTTCTGCTAGTGTCAGCACCTTAAGCACCAAACCACATCTTCAGATGTGGCGAGCGCCATGCTTTCGCCACATTTGTGTCCTGATTGTTGCCACAGTCATTTTCTATTCATAAGGAATAAGAAACTACGGCATAACGAGGGCACCATGGACACTATTTCAAAAGGCTATCAAGGGCTTCACCTGCTCTGGGATCTGAATTGGGATCGCATCCTCTATCTGTCGACGATCACCGTGGCATTGTATGCTGGTGGCTGGCTTGGATCATTCCTGCTCTAAATCTATTGCTGTGCCTGTAAGGCACTCGGAAAGACTGACAGCGCGTTCCGCTTGGGGCGCGCTTAACTGCTTTTGACAACAGGTTCCTTTGCGATTAATCAGTCGGGGTAGCGGTGTCTGAGTGGATTAGAAAAATGACGAGCAGAACAAAAGGCCCGGTACAGGGCTGTCACGAAAATATGAGCGGCTTGAAGCAAGTGAAAGCCTTTGTTTTCATAGCTTTCTCCGTGGTTTTCCTAACCTTGGGTTCGTTTGCGGAAGCGCAAAATTACAGGTTTAGCTCTGTCGCGATTGAGGGCAACAAGCGTATCGAGTCGGGCACGATCCTGACTTATGCGGGAATCGCCCGGGGCCAGACTGTTTCTGCCGGGCAGTTGAACGAGGCTTATCAGCGTATTTTGGCCAGTGGCCTGTTTGAAAGTGTCGAGATTGTTCCGCAAGGCGGCAAGCTCAAGATCGTGGTGGTTGAATTCCCAACGATCAGCAGGATCAACTTTGAGGGCAACCAGCGGATCAAAGACGATGAATTGTCTGGGTTTATCAAGCTGAAGCCGCGGCTTGTCTACTCACCAACGCAAGCCGAACGTGACGCCGCAACGCTCACAGAGGCCTATGCACAAAACGGCCGTCTGGCGGCTAGGGTTAGCCCAAAGATCATCCGCCGCTCTGACAACCGTGTCGACTTGGTGTTCGAGATTTTTGAAGGCAAAAACACCGAAGTTTCGCGCCTCAGCTTTGTCGGCAACCAAGTTTACTCTGACCGCCGTTTGCGCCGCGTTTTGGCCAGTAAACAGGCCGGTATTCTGCGTGCCCTGATCCGTAAAGACACTTTTGTGGAAGACCGCCTGCAGTTTGACAGACAAGTCCTGCGCGACTTTTATCTTTCGCGTGGCTACGTTGATTTCCGCACAACGGCAGTTAACGCCGAGCTTGCCCGCGAGCGTGACGGCTATTTCGTGACCTTCAATGTGCAGGAAGGCCAACAGTTTAGCTTTGGCGAAATCACCACAACGAGCAATATCTCTGAAGTTGATTCCGATGAATACCAAGCCATTATCAAGGTTAAGTCCGGCACGGTTTATTCGCCCTCGCTGGTTGAAAACTCGATAGCACGGATGGAACGTCTGGCGATCCGCAATGGCCAGCCGTTCTTGCGCGTTGAGCCACGCATCACCCGCAATGACCGCGACTTGACGCTGGATATCGAGTTTGTACTCAGCAAAGGCCCGCGGATTTTTGTCGAGCGGATTGATATTGAAGGCAATGCCACCACGCTTGACCGTGTTGTGCGCCGACAGTTCCGCGTGGCGGAAGGCGACCCGTTCAACCCGCGTGAAGTGCGTGAAAGCGCCGAACGCATCCGCGCACTTGGGTTCTTTGGCAAAGCCGACGTCAATGCCCGCGAAGGCTCTTCGCCCAACCACGTGATTGTTGATGTTGACGTTGAAGAGGCGACAACTGGGTCGCTGTCTTTTGGCGGCGCTTACTCAACAGACAACGGCTTTGGACTGGTTATCCAGTATGCTGAAACCAACTTCCTCGGGCGCGGCCAAACACTGCGGTTCACAACCTCCGGTGCGACTGACAACAAAACATATGGCCTTTACTTCGCCGAGCCTGCCTTGCTGGGGCGCGACTTATTGTTCTTCTTCGATATCGGCATTGAGGACAATGACGGTCAGAATGTTGACTACGCGACAAGTGTGACGAAGTTTGCAACTGGTATAGCCTTCCCGCTCGGGAAACGTGCACGCTTGGGGCTTAACTATAAGTACACCGCGACAAAAATGACGGGTGACAACACCGACTGCGGCACTGACGGCGCTGTCAACTGCTTGGGCACGTTGCTTCAAGGTGAGATTGCTCTTGGCCGCCGTGCGCAAAGCTCGCTCGGCTACACCTATCAGTTTGACTCGCGCAAAGAGAGCCTCAACCCTGATCGCGGGCTGCTGTTTGATTTCTCGCAAGATCTCGGCGGCTTAGGCGGTGACGACAAGTTCATCAAGACCCGAGCCAAGTTGACGGCTCAAACTAAGGTGTTCAATGACCAGATCACCCTGCGTGCTTCGCTAGCAGGCGGCGTTGTGTCATTCTCAAACTCTGGTCCTGGCAGTCGCGCGACTGACCGTTGGCTGTTTGGAGATGATATTGTTCGCGGCTTTACGCCAGATGGTATTGGCCCACGTGAGTATTATGGTGCTGACGCCCCCGACCCCGACAACCCCGCCCCCACCGACGCTTTGGCAGGCGTCACCAACAACGCTTTGGGCGGCAACTTGTTCGCAACGGCGCAGTTCGAGGCTCTGTTCCCGCTGGGCTTGCCAGAGGAATACGGGATTACTGGCGGTCTTTTCTACGATATCGGCAATGTTTGGGGCCTGGACAAAACTACTGGTGATAAATTTACTCTCTACGAGAGCGGTTCATGGCGGCATGTTGTCGGTGTTTCTGTGTTCTGGGACACGGCGATTGGCCCACTTCGGATGAACTTCTCAAAGGCGCTCAAAAAAGAAGCGCAAGACAAAGAACAGACGTTTGAGTTTACAATCTCAACCAAGTTCTAAGATGGCTTGGCTGCGCCTGTTTCAAGCTTTTGCAATCGCAACTTTTCTGGCGGTTCCTTTCCTTGGGGGGGGGGCTGCGGCGTTGGCTCAATCGCTTGGGAGCACACAGTCGGAAGTCTTGATCCTTGACCCAAACAGGCTTTTTGCCGAAACCCTTTTTGGCAAGCGGATCACAGACGAGCTTGAAGCTGAGGGCCAAACTCTGAGCGAGGAAAACCGCAAGATCGAAGCGGAGCTGCGTCTCGAAGAGAAAGCCCTGACTGAAGCGCGCAAGGCCATGAGTCCAGAAGACTTTCGCGATGTTGCCTCGGCTTTTGACATCAAAGTACAGGGCATACGCCGTGAACGCCTGTCCAAGCTGCGGGCGCTTGATGTGAAGCGCGAAAACGCGCTGCAAGGGTTTCTCGGTGCAGCACAGGGCGCGCTGATTACGCTGATGCGCGAGCGCGAGGCCTCGGTTTTGCTCGATCTGCGCAGCGTCATTCTCCGTGACGGGGCGGTTGATATCACAGATGAAGCCGTGCTGAAGATCAATGAGGCCATTGGCACGGGTGAAAAATCTGACGGTAAGCGGCCCGCACCGCAGCAAGACGAGAGCGCAGCACCAGCCGATTAGCCACTGGCAAACTATCGTCACGACTGCTGCAAATGCTTGTTCTGCCCAAGCAGGGTTGGTAGGACTGAGAAAACCAAACGAGAGGTCTTTTCATGACTGAGCAGTTACAGCGCGCCGACATCGGCCTGATCCAACGCATTATTCCGCACCGCTACCCGTTCTTGCTGGTGGACCGCGTTGAAGACATTGACGGCACCAACTCGGCGCGTGGCATCAAGAACGTCACAATGAACGAGCCGCATTTTCAGGGCCACTTTCCGGGCAAGCCTATCATGCCGGGGGTGACGATCGTCGAAGCCATGGCGCAGACCGCTGCTGTCATGGTGGGTGTGGCGCTTGATATGGCTGACAAAGAGCTGTTGGTTTACTTCATGGCAATCGAGAAGTGCAAATTCCGCCGCATGGTCATCCCCGGGGATGTGCTGGAGATGAAGCTCACAACGCTGCGCGGCAAGCCCGGGGCCAAAGTCTGGCGCTTTGGCGGGGTTGCTACGGTTGAGGGCGAAATGGCTTGCGAAGTCGAGTTTACTGCGATGATGGACCTGCCCAAGTGAGCAACATTCACCCCAGTATTCACCCCAGTGCCGTGATAGAAGAGGGCGCCAGTATAGGCGAGGGCTGTACTGTTGGCCCGTTTTGTCTGGTTGGCGCTGACGTGGTGCTGCGCGCTGGCGTTGAGCTTAAGAGTCACGTTGTTGTCACGGGCCAGACAGAGGTCGGCGAAGAAACCGTGATCTGGCCATTCTCCGTGATTGGCGAAGTGCCGCAAGATCTGAAGTTCAAGGGCGAAAAGACCGCGCTGAGCATCGGCAAGCGCAACCGTATTCGCGAGCATGTGACGATGAACACAGGCACGACGGGTGGTGGCGGTGTCACGCGCGTCGGCGACGACGGCTTGTTTATGGCTGGCTGTCACATTGCCCATGATGCGCAGGTTGGGAACCGTGTTGTTGTTGTCAACAACTCGGCCGTCGCTGGGCACTGTGTGATCGAGGATGATGTGATCATTGGCGGTCTTTGCGGCATTCACCAATGGGTGCGTATCGGGCAAGGGGCCATCATCGGCGCGCTGAGCATGGTGACAAATGATGTGATCCCGCATGGGCTTGTGCAAGGGCCACGTGGTGCGCTTGACGGGCTGAACCTTGTTGGCCTCAAACGCCGGGGTGTTGACCGCTCCGAGATAACGGCGCTCAGGGCGGCGTTCCAAATGCTCGCGCAGGGCGAAGGCGCGTTTCAAGAGCGCGCGCGCCGTTTGGGTGACGAAAGTGAAAGCCGCTATGTGCAACAGATCGTCGAGTTTGTGACTGGCGCGAGTGATCGCTCGTTCCTCACACCGGAGCGCTAGGCCTTGCTGGCGCTTGTCGCGGGCCGTGGGGCTTTGCCAAAGCTGATAGCAGAGACACAGCCTGAGCGCCCGCTTGTTTGCGCGCTTGAGGGCAACGCGCCGCAGATCACGGCTGACATAACTTTTCGGCTAGAAACACTTGGTAGCCTGCTCTTGGAGCTTGGTAAGCGCGGCGTGACTGACGTTTGCTTTTGCGGCGCCATAGACAGGCCCGCCGTTGACCCAAGCAAGCTTGACGCGGAGACCATGCCGCTGGTGCCGATCTTCATGGAAGCGCTGCAAAAAGGCGACGATGGCGCTTTGCGGGCTGCAATGGGGATATTCGAGAAGACAGGTTTTATCATCCGCGCGGCGAACGAGCTAATGCCCGATCTCACGCTTGCGGCGAGTATCCCGACGAAAACAAAGCCTGAAGCCCGCCATGAGGCCGATGCGCAGCTTGGCGATAGCGTGATTGCAGAGATGGGCGAGGCCGACTTGGGGCAGGCCTGTGTTTTGCGTGCAGGCGAAGTGCTGGCGCGCGAAGACGATGCGGGCACAGACGCGATGCTGGCGAAGTTTGCGGAAGACTATGAGGCGTCATTTTTGAGTGCCGACCCTGTGGAGTGGGCGCTTGACGCGATCCAAGACTGGATCAACGGCCCACATGAAACGGGGGCAAAAGCGGCAGACGGAGCGATCCTGTTTAAAGCGCCAAAGCCTGAGCAGGACTTGCGCGTCGACATGCCGACAATCGGCCCGGCAACGGCGATGAAGGCCGCCGAGGCGGGGCTTGATGGAATCGTTATCAAAGCAGGAAAGGTTCTGGTCGTTGATCAAGAGCACGTGCTCAAGATCCTTGATGCCATGGGCATGTTCCTTTGGGTGAGGCAGCCCTGATGCGGGTGTTCATCATCGCTGGTGAGGCCTCAGGCGACAAGCTTGGTGCTGCGGTGATGGCGGGGTTGAAAAGCTTGCGCGATGATGTTGAGTTTATCGGTGTTGGCGGCGCGGGCATGGCGGAGCAGGGGCTTGAGAGCCTGTTCCCGATGGATGAGCTCAGCGTCATGGGCCTTGTAGAAGTCTTGCCGAAGTATCGCCATTTGGTGCGCCGTAAGAACCAGATGATCGAGGCTGTCTTGGCCGCCAAACCTGACGTTTTACTCACCATAGATAGCCCGGATTTTTGCAAGCGCGTGGCCAAAGGCGTGAAGGCGCAGAGCAACATCAAGACTGTGCACTATGTTGCGCCCTCTGTCTGGGCGTGGCGGCCCAAGCGGGCGCAGAAAATGGCGGGGTTCATTGATAAGGTGCTGACATTGCTGCCTTTTGAGCCGCCGCTCATGCAAGCCGCAGGAATGGACGCAGAATTTGTTGGCCACCCTGTTGTTGCCGAGCCAGAGGCGACGGTTGCTGACATCGCCGCGTTTCGTGCGCGTCACGCACTTGGTGAGCGCCCGCTGATGTTGGTGTTGCCCGGCTCGCGCATGGGCGAGGTTTCCCGCCTCTCCGAGCGCTTTGCAAAAACCACTCAGGCGGTACTCAAGGCTAGGCCCGACATAGTGCCCGTTGTTGTAATGGCCGAGGCTGTGCGTGGCTATTTTACCGAGACAGAAGCACTTTGGCCAGAAGGCACGCTATTCGTGGCGCCAGAAGACGCCACCGAGAAACGCGCTGCTTTCGCGGCGGCTGACGTGGCCTTGGCCGCCTCTGGCACCGTGTCGCTTGAGCTGGCCGCTGCGCGCACTCCGATGGTGATCGGATATGATATGGCTTGGCTCAGCCGCATGATCATGCCGCGTTTGATGCTCATCGACACAGTCACACTGGTGAATCTTGTCAGCGAGAGCCGGACAGTGCCCGAGTTTATCGGCAAGGCCTGTCAGGCTGCGCCAATGGCTGAGGCGGTGTTGCAAGCGCTGGCCGACCCGAGTGTGCAGCACAATGCTATGGACACGACTATGCAACGCCTTGGGCGCGGCGGCGAAGACCCGGGGCTAAGGGCGGCAAAGGCCGTTTTGAGCGCTTAGGCCTTGGTGATCCAACCACCGCCGAAAATCCGACTGCCTTCAAGGGCGTAGAACACGCAGGCCTGGCCTGGGCTCACGCCTTCTTCGGGGTTGAGCAGCTCGATTTCGGCAGTCGTTGGCCCTGTGGCGCGCAAAATTGCCTCACGCGGTGGGCGGGTTGAGCGGACTTTGACGCCGATCCTGCGCTCAGCCACGTTTTCAAACGGCTCATCGCCCAGCCAGTTGATCTCCTGAACCGGAATAACCCGTGTCGCCAGCGCCTCTTTGGGGCCAACGATGACTTGTTTT
Organism: Lentibacter sp.; assembly: GCA_016744435.1. GTDB lineage: Bacteria > Pseudomonadota > Alphaproteobacteria > Rhodobacterales > Rhodobacteraceae > Lentibacter. Next base: position 50,910 of record JADGEJ010000013.1, read on the forward strand.
TTGTCGACATCAAGCTTCACCACAAACAATGGGTCGGCCATGCCGCCGATGCCAAGCCCGCGGCGCTGCCCGATGGTGTAGTGCAAAACGCCGCCGTGTTGGCCAAGTACATTTCCCTCCATATCAACGATATCGCCGGGTTCGGCCGCGCCGGGGCGCAGCTTTTCGATGACGGCTGCGTAGTCGCCGTTGGGCACAAAGCAGATGTCTTGGCTGTCGGGTTTGTTGGCAACCTTCAGGCCATATTTCGCCGCCAAGGCGCGGGTCGCGTCCTTTGAGGGCAAGTGGCCCAGCGGGAAGCGCAGGTAGTCGAGTTGTTCGGCTGTTGTTGAGAACAGGAAGTAGCTCTGGTCGCGGTTTGCGTCGGTGGCCGAGTGCAGCTCTGGGCCGTTATCTCCTTGTTTACGTTGTATATAATGCCCTGTTGCCATGCAGTCGGCGTCAAGGTCACGCGCCGTTCCGAGCAGGTCTTTGAACTTCACCCGCTCGTTGCAGCGGATGCAAGGCACGGGCGTTGCACCGCCTAAATAGCTATCGGCGAACTCGTCAATCACGGCATCCTTAAAAATGTTCTCATAATCCAGAACGTAATGCGGGAATCCCATTTCTTCTGCCACGCGGCGCGCATCGTGGATGTCTATCCCCGCGCAGCAAGCGCCAGACTTGGCCAGCGCTGCGCCGTGATCGTAGAGCTGAAGCGTCACGCCGATCACGTCATAGCCTTCCTCTGCGAGCATCGCGGCCACAACCGACGAATCAACACCACCTGACATTGCCACAACAACGCGCGTGTCAGCAGGGGCTTTGGCAAAGCCCAGTGAGTTCAATTGTGAGTTCAATTGTGAGTTCAATTTGGTCGTGGTCGTCATGGCGCGCTCCGAAAGGTCTGAAGAAATATAGGAAAATCCTACTTATTCTCAAGGGCCGGCTTCATCCAGCGTTAAACCCCTAACTCCAATGTATAGGGGTCTCGCTAAGGATAGATGTGATGTATCTGAAGAAAGTCGAAGGTCCAAGGGCAGTTCGCCTGCCCGATGGTCAGGTGATAACGCGGGCAGATTTGCCTGAAAGTGGCACCCAGCGTTGGGTTGCCAGCCGCAAAGCGCTTGTGGTGCGGGCTGTTCTTTACGGGCTGATCACCCAGGCAGAGGCCATGAAAACCTATGGCATCAGCGATGAAGAATTTTTTGAATGGGTTAGTGCCGTGCGTGCCCATGGCGATAAGGGTTTGAAAGCGACGTTGGTTCAGAAATTGAAACAATCATAGGTTGTATATTGGAAAATTTTAGTTATGGTAACGTGTAGTTAACTAATTTTGTTCACGTTTAATTCTAATGAAAGCCAATTTGCGGAGACTTACCTAATGCGTGTGCTTCTTGTTGAAGACGATCCTACGGCATCCAAAAGCATCGAGATGATGCTGACGCATGCCAACCTCAATGTTTACACGACAGATATGGGCGAAGAGGGCATCGACCTTGCCAAGCTCTATGACTACGATCTGATCCTGCTGGATTTGGGGCTGCCTGACATGAACGGCCATGAAGTCTTACGGCAACTACGCCTTGCCAAGGTGGACACCCCTATTTTGATCTTGTCGGGCTCTGACGATACTGACAACAAAATCAAAGGCTTCGGCTTTGGCGCGGATGACTACCTGACCAAACCGTTCCACCGCGAAGAGCTTGTGGCGCGTATCCACGCGATCATCCGACGCTCAAAAGGGCACTCACAATCAATCATCAAAACTGGCAAAATCAATGTCAACCTTGATGCCAAGACAGTTGAAGCCGGTGGCAGCCCTGTGCACCTAACGGGCAAAGAATACCAGATGCTTGAGCTCTTGAGCCTGCGCAAGGGTACCACGCTCACCAAAGAGATGTTCCTCAACCATCTTTATGGCGGCATGGACGAGCCTGAGCTGAAGATCATTGATGTCTTTATCTGTAAGCTGCGCAAGAAGCTGGCCAATGCAACAGACGGCGACAACTACATCGAAACCGTTTGGGGCCGGGGATATGTGCTGCGTGATCCGCAGCCAAACACGCTTGAAGACGCTCCGATGGCGATCGGTGCATAGCTCCTTGCTCTAAGCGGGCCTTTTGACAGCGGCTCTCGCGGAATGTTCCTCCAGATTTGCGCATCGGCTTTGCCGGTGCGCTTTTCTTTGAACTGGGCTCTTGGAAGCTCAGTTCGGTATTGCTCGTCACGAGACAAGCAGGCAAAATCGGTTTTCCTGCTAGAACATACAATTTGGGGGCAAGTGCTTGGCGGACAAAGACGTGATCGAGCTTTCAGAACAGGAAGCAAAGGCAGAGCTTGCGCAGCTGGCTGAGAGGCTTGGCGCAGCTAACCGCGCCTATCACCAAGAAGACGCGCCCGAGATCAGCGATGCGCTGTTTGACCAACTCAAGCAACGTAACGCCGTGATTGAAGCACAGTTCCCTCAGCTTAAACGCGCGGATAGCCCGAGTGAGCAAGTCGGCGCTGCCCCCGCTGATGGCTTCGCCAAAGTGCGTCACGCCCAAGCGATGCTGTCGCTCGGAAATGCTTTTGAGGACAGTGAGATCGACGAATTCGCCGAACGTGTGGCCAAATTTCTTGGCCTCAAAGCAAGCGCGCTAACTTTTACGGCCGAGCCCAAAATTGACGGCTTGAGCCTGTCTTTGCGATATGAGAAAGGCCAGCTTGTTCAGGCCGCTACCCGTGGGGACGGGCAGACAGGCGAGAATGTCACGGCCAATGCGCGGATGATCGCGAGCATTCCCCAACAGCTTGAAAACGCGCCCGAACTGCTTGAAGTGCGCGGCGAAGTTTACATGAGCCACGCGGATTTCGCCGCGCTGAATACCGTACAGGCTGAGGCCGGCGCCAAGACTTTTGCCAACCCGCGCAATGCTGCTGCAGGATCATTGCGCCAGCTTGACGCCGAGGTGACGCGCAGCAGGCCGCTTGAGTTTTTCGCCTATGCTTGGGGGGCTCACTCGGAGCCATTGGCTGAGACCCAACATCAAGCTATCGCCCGTTTGGCGGCCCTCGGGTTTGTCACCAACCCGCTGACCAAGCTTTGCGCGGGCCCCGCGGAAATGGTTGTGCAGTATCGGGTAATAGAGGCCAAGCGCGCGACATTGCCGTACGACATTGACGGTGTTGTTTATAAGGTTGACGCGCTCGCCTTGCAGGAACGCCTCGGGTTTCGCGCCACGACGCCACGCTGGGCGATCGCGCATAAGTTCCCGGCCGAGCTGGCCTGGACGCGCCTTGAGGCGATAGACATTCAAGTCGGTCGCACAGGCGCGCTTTCACCCGTGGCGCGGCTTTCGCCTGTTACAGTTGGTGGCGTCGTTGTCTCCAACGCGACGCTGCATAACGAAGACTACATCCTCGGCCGTGACAGTCAGGGCGAAGAGATCCGCGGTGGCAAAGACATTCGCTTGGGCGACTGGGTGCAGGTTTACCGCGCTGGTGATGTGATCCCGAAAGTCGCGGATGTTGATTTAAGCAAGCGCGAAGGAACAGCACGGCCTTATGTCTTTCCTCAGGTTTGCCCTGAATGCGGCTCGCTCGCGATCCGCGAAGAAGGCGACGCCGTGCGCCGTTGCACGGGCGGGCTGATCTGCCCTGCGCAAGCGGTTGAAAAACTAAAGCATTTTGTGTCGCGTAAGGCGTTTGATATTGATGGCCTCGGCGCAAAGCAAATCGAGATGTTTTACGCCGACGAGACACTTAGCATCCGTGAACCAGCTGACATTTTCACGCTGGCGGCGCGCGACAGCAAACAGCTCGGAAAACTGAAGAACCGAGAAGGCTGGGGCGCGCGCTCGGCGGACAAACTGTTTGAAGCCATCGAGAGCAAGCGCGAGATCGGCTTTGCGCGTCTACTGTTTGCGCTCGGCCTTCGGCACATTGGCGAGCAAGTCGCGAAACTGGTTTCCGGACATTACGTAAGCTGGGACAGGTTTATCAGCGCGATGGATGCCGCGCAGGGGGAGATCAGCGAGGACTGGATAGAACTGCTCAACATTGATGGTGTGGGCGAGGTCGTCGCGCGGGCGCTTGTTACAGCTTTCGCGCAACAGAGCGAACGCGAGAGCATCGACCGGCTGGTTGCCGAGTTGCAGGTGCAAGATGCAGAGCAAGTTGCTTCTGACAGCCCCGTCGCTGGCAAAACGCTGGTGTTTACTGGCACGCTTGAGAAGATGACCCGCGCAGAAGCCAAGGCGCGCGCCGAGGCCTTGGGCGCAAAAGTGTCAGGCAGTGTTTCAGCCAAGACAGACTTGCTGATTGCGGGGCCGGGGGCAGGATCTAAGGCCAAAAAGGCCGCTGATCTTGGCATCGAAACGATAGATGAAGACGGCTGGATCAACCTCGTGGCAGGGCTATGAGCACGCGCCCCTCCGTTCTTTTCCCCCTGTTTGCGGGGCTTGAAACACTTGAAGGTGTGGGCCCAAAAACGGCTAAGCACTTTGAGCAGATGCACATAAGCAAGCCGCGTGACCTGCTGTTTACGCTGCCTTTTTCTGGCATTGATCGCTCCAAGAAAGCCAGTGTTATGGGGCTGGATATGCCCTGTGTCGCGACAGTTGAAGTGACTGTTCTCAAACACCATCCGGCGCGCACACGGGGGCGGCCGACGCGCGTGCAAGTGGAAGACAGCGAGACGACGTTTGAACTGGTGTTCTTTCATGCGCGCGGGGATTATTTGCAAAAGATATTGCCCGAGGGCGCGCGGCGAGTGGTGTCTGGCAAGCTTGAGATGTTTGACAACGTTGTGCAGATGACGCACCCCGACCACGTGCTTGCACCCGAAGATGCGGGCGAACTGCCAACGTTTGAGCCTGTCTACCCGTTGACTTCTGGGGTCACGCAGAAAGTTATGTTCAAGGCGACGCGGGCAGCGTTTGAGCGCGCTCCGGCTTTGGCTGAGTGGATCGACGCGGGCCAGAAGAAAAAGGCGGGCTGGCCTGATTGGCAGGACGCGCTTCAAGAAGCGCATGCGCCCAAAGGCCTTGAGGATTTGGGCGCCGCGACACCCGAGCGCCAGCGCCTGGCCTATGACGAGTTTTTCGCCCATCAGATGACGCTGGCTCTGGCGCGTGCCAACCGCCAAAGCGGCAAGGGGCGCGCCAGCGAGGGCACGGGAAAGTTGCAAGAGAACGTGCTTGCCAGCCTGCCGTTCAAGCCGACAAGTGCGCAGTTGCGCGCGGTTGCCGAGATATCTGCCGATATGGCCAAGCCTGTGCGGATGAACCGCCTGCTGCAAGGGGATGTGGGCGCAGGCAAAACACTGGTCGCTCTGATGGCACTCTTGGTGGCCGTTGAGGCAGGCGGGCAGGGTGTCATGATGGCACCTACAGAGATTTTGGCGCGCCAGCATTTTGCCGGACTTGGGCCTCTGGCTAAGGCCGCTGGCGTGCGCCTTGAGTTGCTGACCGGGCGCGACAAGGGCAAGCCACGCGGCGCAAAGCTTGCGGCGCTGGCAGCAGGCGAAATTGACATTCTGGTTGGCACCCATGCGGTGTTCCAAAAGGATGTGGCCTTTCAAAACCTGCGCCTTGCGATCGTGGATGAGCAGCACCGCTTTGGCGTGCGCCAACGGCTTGAGCTTGGAAAAAAAGGCATCCACGCCGATGTGCTGGTTATGACAGCGACGCCTATTCCGCGCTCGTTGGCGCTGGCGCAATATGGCGATATGGACGTGTCTGTGCTTGACGAAAAGCCAGCAGGGCGGCAGCCGATCAAGACGGCGTTGATCTCAACAGGGCGGATTGGTGAAGTGGTTGACCACTTGCGCCGCGCCATTGCCGAAGGCAAGCAAGCCTATTGGGTTTGTCCGCTTGTTGACGAGAGCGAAAGTGTTGATCTGGCCGCTGCTGAGGAACGGTTCAAGCACCTGCGGGCAGCTCTTGGCGAAGGTGTGGTCGGCCTTGTGCATGGGCAGATGCCGCCTGATGACAAAGACGCAGCGATGCGCGCTTTTCAGGCTGGTGAGACCAATGTTTTGGTCGCGACAACGGTGATCGAAGTTGGCGTTGATGTGCCCAATGCAACGATCATGGTCATTGAGCGCGCTGAGACTTTTGGCCTTGCGCAGTTGCACCAATTGCGGGGGCGTGTCGGGCGGGGCAGTGGCGCATCAACCTGCTTGCTGATGTATCAAGCGCCGCTGAGCGAGGGCGGTGAGCGGCGCTTGACCACCCTAAGAGACACGGATGATGGCTTTCGCATTGCCGAGGTTGACTTGGACATGCGCGGCGCAGGCGATTTGATCGGAACAGCGCAGTCAGGCGTTCCGCGCTTTCGTGTGGCCGACATGGAAAGCCAGCGCGCTTTGATGGAAGTGGCCCAAAGTGACGCGCGAAAACTGCTCAATGATGACCCAAGCCTGACTTCTGAGCGCGGAGAGGCGGCACGTGTTCTTCTTTGGCTCATGGGGCAGGATCAGGCAATTCGTTTAATTACAGTAGGTTAGGGGGTCTCGTCAAATTAAGTTCACAAATGTTCCAAAATACTTCTTTACTTTTTGTTCACCAGGTGAGAACAAAGGTGCAACAAGAGAACAAAACGTATGCAGGAGCCACCCATGATCAAAGATGTCAAAACCGCTATCGCCCGGTCACAATCTACACTGCTCGCAGATGCGATCGGAGCGTTTGCTTTGATGACAATCCTGCTGGTGGCTCTGCATATCCCTAACCTGACTTAACCCTTTTACAGTTTTCTGCCCAGTTTTCTGCCCAGTTTTCTGCCCCGTTTTCTGCCCCGTGTGTTTTACCTGTGGTCCGGCGCATCTGTCCCAAACTTTAGCGCCCGATGACAAACCTGCCTGTCCGAACTTAATAGGGTCTGCCTCTTCTTTCCCTGATATTGATCACAGGTTGTTCCGGACACACGCACTTGCCGCCGCCTCGAAAGAGTGCGGCGGTTTTTTTTAGGTACTGCCTGCGTCGTCGAGGGCGTCGAGCGTGGCGTCAAGGCAAAGCATGATAGAAGCATGGCGGTTTTTATAGGCGCGCGCGGGTAGCAAAACTTCTAAGCCTGCGAACGGTGCTGCCGGCACGGGGCCGTCATCCTTGAGCATGGCAAGCATTTCGCGCTGCGCTTTGAGCAGGTCTGCTCGCGTGAGGCCGAGCACATTTGCGCCCACAACAGAAGCCGCGGCCTGACCAAGGGCACAGGCCTTAACATCTTGACCAAACTGCGTAATCTTGCCGTTCTCGCAGGTGATGTCGACAGTCACAGTCGAGCCGCAGAGAGGCGCGCGTTTGTGGGCGCTGCCTTGCGGATTTTCGAGCCGCTCAAGATGCGGGATATCAGCCGCCAGTGCGAGGATGCGGGCGGAATAGAGCTTGATCAGATCGGCTTCGTTACTCATGGCGTTTTCCTGAAAGGTTTGGCATAGATAGGGCCGCATCTTAGCAATGAAAAGGATAAGTTATGGGTTTTGATCCTGCGACACTCAAGTTTGATGCCAAAGGGCTTATCCCCGCAATTGCGCAGGATGAGGTGACGGGCGAAGTTCTGATGATGGCCTGGATGAACGCAGAGGCGGTTGCTAAAACACTTGAAACACGCCGCGTAACTTACTGGTCACGCTCAAGAAACTCCTTCTGGATTAAGGGCGAGACCAGCGGCCACACGCAGGAACTTGTCGACATGCGCATTGACTGTGACCGCGACTGTATTTTGGTGATCATCAAGCAGGTTGGCGCGGCTTGCCACACCAACAGGCGCTCGTGTTTTTACACGTCGGTGATTGACGGGGGTGAGACAGAGTTAATGGCTCCTATGGAGGGTTAACCTCTTCGTTAACGTCCATAACGGCAGTGCCTACGGTATGCAGCACTCTATGCAGCTATGTGTGCATACCGCGTACATACAGTTTTGGCGTGCAAAAACCGTTCATGAAGGTTAACGCGCCGCGCGCTACAGCCCGACAAGCCTGCGAATATCGGCAGCTGTTCTGCCTTCAGCGCGGTAAGTGGCTATCGCGCGGGCGTCGTCTCGCTTGGCAAGGCGCTTGCCCGCCGCGTCGCGAATGAGGCGATGGTGGTGGTAGTGTGGTGTCGGCAAGCCGAGCAAGCGTTGCAGCACCACATGAATGTAGGTCGCGGTAAACAAGTCTTGGCCGCGCACAACGTCGGTTATGTTTTGGGCGGCATCGTCGAGCACGACGGACAGATGATAGGATGCGCCCATGCCGTGGCGTGCGAGCACAACATCACCGACGTCGGAAAGCAACATCATGTGGGGCAGGGCTACGACACCCGCGTTAGGACCGACCTCTTCAAAACTCAAATCGTCCGCCAGCCCTGCAAGCGCCGCCTCCATGTTGAGCCGCAACACGCCTTCAGGCAGAGGCTTCGAAGTGTCGGGGACATGCCGACAAGTGTTGGGGTAGATCAGCCCGTCAGGCCCGAAGGGCGGCGCGCCGCCTTCTTGAGGGGCCGACACCGCTTGGGCGATGTCGCGGCGTGAGCAGTTGCAGGGGTAGAGCAACCCACGCTGCCAAAGCCGTGCAAGTGCTTCGCGGTAAGCTGGCAAGCGCTCTGACTGGCGCATCACGGGCGCTTCCCACGAGAGGCCAAGCCACGCCAGATCATCATAAATCTGCTCCTCCCATTCGGGGCGCGAGCGCGTCTGATCAATGTCCTCAATCCGTAAGTGAAAAGTTCCGTCACTGGCCAGCGCCATGTCATAGGCAAGCAGCGCCGAGTAAGCGTGGCCAAGGTGCAGCGGCCCCGTTGGGCTTGGCGCAAAGCGAGTGGTGAATGTCACTGTTTTTCAATCACATAGACGTTTGCGTTAAGGCTGATGCCGGAGATGTGAGGCGCGTGCCGCAGCCAAAATCAAGGATCGGGGCGGCAAGCGAGACGCTGTGCTTGGCCAGCGCATTGGCGCAGCGCTCGGGTGTTACGTAGCCATTGTTGCTCAGCTCGTCGTCGTAAGACTTGGCCCAAGCGGCATAAAGATCGCGGGTGTCTTCTGGCGCGCTATAGGCCTGAGAAAGGAATTTTTCTGTCATGTTGCAAGCTTAGCGGCAATCAGCCCTGCGCGTCTAGCCACTCTGTCCAGAGGGTTTTGGCGCGGTCGGTGTAGGCTTTGTAGCGGTCTTTGCGGCCACGGCGTCCGCCTTTGAGGCCCTCAACAAGCGGGAACAGCCCGAAGTTAACGTTCATCGGCTGGAACGTCTTGGCCTCAGCGCCGCCAGTGATATGCGTAACAAGCGCGCCTGTCGCGGTTTCGGGGGCAGGGGCTGTAAGCGGCTTGCCCAACATTTCGGCAGCCGCCAAGCGGCCCGCGAGAAGCCCCATGCCAGCAGATTCGACGTAGCCTTCAACGCCAGTGATCTGGCCGGCAAAGCGAATGTGCGGCTGTGACTTGAGGCGCATCTGGTCGTCAAGCAATGTCGGCGAGTTGATAAAGCTGTTACGGTGAATGCCGCCAAGGCGGGCAAAGCGCGCGTCTTCGAGGCCGGGGATCATCCGCAGCACCTCGGTTTGTGCGCCGTATTTCATTTTGGTTTGGAAGCCGACGATGTTGAGCAGCGTGCCAAGCGCGTTATCGCGGCGCAGTTGCACCACGGCGTAGGCCTTCACGTCGGGTTTATGGGTGTTGGTGAGGCCGACAGGCTTCATCGGGCCGAACCGCAGGGTTTCTCGCCCACGCTCGGCCATCACCTCGATCGGCAGGCAGCCGTCAAAGTATTTGGCGGTTTCGCCATCGCGGAACTCGGCTTGCTCGGAGGCCAGAAGCGCGTCGATGAAGGCGTAATACTGATCCTGATCCATCGGGCAGTTGAGGTAGGCTTTTTGCTCTTCCTCGGTTGCGCCCTTGTCGTAGCGCGATTGCAGCCAAGCGACATCCATGTTGATGCTGTCGGCGTAAACGATCGGCGCGATGGCGTCAAAAAATGCAAGCGCATCGGCACCCGTGGCTTGGGCAATCGCGGCGCTGAGCGCGTCTGATGTGAGCGGGCCTGTCGCGATGATCCAGTGGCCGTCTGTGGGCAGCTCTGTGATCTCGTCGTAAGAGACGTCGATCAGCGGATGGGCTTTGATAGCTTCGGTAACAGACTCGGCAAATGGCTCGCGATCAACCGCCAGAGCGCCGCCCGCAGGCAGGCGGTGTTTGTCGGCGGTCGACATGATCAGGCCGCCAGCTTGGCGCATTTCCCAGTGGAGAAGGCCAACAGCATTTTGCTCGCTGTCATCAGAGCGAAATGAGTTGGAACAGACCATTTCGCCCAGATTGCCTGTCTGGTGCGCGAAGGTTTCAACCTTCGGGCGCATCTCATGGATGGTGACGGGCACGCCCATGTTGGCGGCTTGCCAAGCGGCTTCCGAGCCCGCAAGCCCGCCGCCGATGATGTTTAATCTCTCTGTCATAAAAGCGATGTAGGGCAAGTGACGCCGCTTTGAAAGAGCCGAAACGCGTTTGAGTGTTTCAGCCCTTTGCGAACCGCTTACTTGTCTGTCACCACCCACAGCATGTCGATGTCGTGGCGCTTTTTGCCAGCGTCTTCCCCAATTGGCATTGTTATAAGTTGATCTATTGGGGAGCTTTGCGCAAAAGCTGAGTGGCTCAACTTTCTTGAGCGAAAAAATCAGTCAGCAAGCGTGTCGATTTTCAGTTTTGAGGGCAAGAACTTTGGCGCACCAAGGCGGCCTTTGGCTGAGCTTGGGTCCGTGAGAGCATGCAAAAAGGCAATGATCTCAGCAATTTCAGCATCGCTGACGGGCGGTAAGTCGAGGGTGATCGCGCTGGCGATGCGCTCAAGTTCGGCTTGGTCGGGCATTTGCGGCGTGACAGCGCCGTAGCCTGCAAGCGCGGGAACAGGGGCTTTCTGCGGATCATACGACATAAGAGAGTCGCGTGGCGAAAAGTGATGGCGCACGATTTCTTCGAGCGTGGCGTAAGCGCCTGAGTGGCCGTAGGGGCCTGTAAGGGCAACATTGCGCAGCGAGGGCGTGCGAAAGCAGTATTTGTCTTCGTCTTTGCCCGAAATAGCGGCGCGGCCGTGGTCTGCAAAGTCATCGTCCGTTGCGCCATGGCCCTTTCCGGGGCCGATCTGGGGGATGCCAATCGCGTGAAACTTATGGTCGGTTTGGAACGCGCCTGCATGGCAGCTGCTGCACTCAGCTTTGCCGTAAAACAGCTCCATTCCGCGGTGTTGTGCAGGGGTTAGCGCCTGTGTGCTGCCGCGCAAGAAAGCATCAAACGCGCTGTTATCTGCGCGAAACTCATAGGCCAGAAACGCAGCAATGGCGTTGCCAATATCGGTGATATGCACGGGCTGGGTTGTGCCGATCACCTTGTCAAACTGCGCGCGGTAGCCGGGCAGGGCGTCAACCCGCGCCGCCAACATGGCCCAAGCGCCCTTAGGCCCGCGAATGGTTTCATGCGCCACAGCATCGGCGATTTCGTTTTCGCCTTCTGTTCCGGCCATCTCCTCGGGTGACAGGATCGGAAGAATGGCCTGTGCGGCTAAGGCCGTGTCTGCATCACGCTCCAGCGCGCGGCCTACGGGCATCAGAAAGCCACCGGGCGCTTTGGCGTCTTGCATCACGCGCCCGTCGTGAAACATCGTGGTGAACTCATGCGCACCAAGGTTGAAAATAGCGGGGGCATTGCGCGGAATATGCTTTTCGGCCGGGGCCTCGGCTGTGCCATGGCGCTCTTCACCAAGCCCAAGCCCGCCTTCGCCCACGGAAAGCGGGACAGCATCAGCCGAGCCGAGCTGCGCCTGATGGCAACTGGCGCAAGAAATGTTGCGATTGCCCGACAGGATAGGATCGTGAAAGAGATCACGGCCCAGCAAAACTTTTTCATAGTGGGGGGAGGGGAAATCCGAGTGGGTCACCGGCTTTAGCAATTCGGCAGCCAGAGAGAGATTGGCTTGGAGAGACAAAGTGCCGACGGTAACCCACTTGATGATTTTCATCACGGTCTTGTTCTTTATAGTCTTAGTTCTTTTCCGCCAGTGTTGGAGTTGTGCGGTTCTTGGCCTTTTTGTCGCCTAATTGTGGCAGCAATAAGGCAAATGGGTAAAAAAGAAGGCAGGGTTAACGAAACATTTGTTTCCATGTGGGTAACAGTCCGCAGGATGAAAAGCGACATGTTTTGGCGCCTTTAGCGTCGCTTGCGGATAGTCAGCTTGGGGCTGGGCCGCTAGGCTTTTGCCCTAAAGGAGACAGACCTATGCTGGAAGAGGCGCGCCACCGCACCGCCGTTTTGCAGGCCCGCATGAAAGAGCAGGGCGTCAGAGCTGCGCACGAAAGCCTGAGCGAAGGGGCTGAGAAGTGGGAAAGCGCCCTTGCGGTGATCGACGCAGGCACCCGTCGCGCTGCCCGTTTTCTCACGGCGAAAGGCTGGGAGCGTTTTGTGTCGCCGATGATCCACAACTTGCAAGTGCTGCAATCTGGGCGCGATGCTTCGATGGTCCACAGGCGCGCTTCTGTGAAGGCCTACGCGCGGTTTGACCCTGTTTACTTCTGTTTCTGCAACATGGCGCAGTTCAAGCAATACAAGCTTGGCTTTGACAGGATGTTCCACATTGGCGATGTGCACGACGCCGACGCGCGCGTGCAAGAGGCCGCGATTGCCGCCCGGCAAGCCGCGATTGCCAGCATCAAACCGGGCGTGCGCGCCTGCGATATGGCCAAAGCCGCCAATGCCGTCTACCAAGAGCGCGGCTACGAAACCGGCTATCGCACGGGGCGCTCTATCGGCGTTGCTTATCTGGAAGCGCCCGAGTTAAAGGCCGGCGACGAGACGGTGCTGCAAGCAGGTATGATCTTCGCGGTTGATGGCGGCATTTCCGTTGATGGCCAGACAGCAGGGCGCATCGGCGACTCAATCGTGGTGACCGACACGGGCTTTGACTACCTCACCAACTACCGCCGCGAAGTCATGGTGACTGGCGCATGAGGTTGGCCGTACTGCAAGCACCCGCTGAACTCGGCAGTATAACCGAGCGCTTGGAATGGCTTGATAACACCCTAAAAGGGCTCAAAGCCGATCTGGCTCTCTGCCCCGAACTCTTCGCAACGGGCTACAACATCGGTGCGCAAGTGCTGGAGCGTGCCGAAACCGCCGATGGGCCAATTTCGCAAGCGCTGAAAGCCCTTGCGCAAAAACACGGCCTCGCGCTGCATTGCTCCTTTGCCGAGCGCAGCGGCGAAATCATCTACAATGCAGCACAATGCTGGGGCGCTGACGGCACGCGGCTGTTGCACCAGCGCAAACTCGCCATTCCCCCGGGCCCCGAGCGCGACCATTACAGCGCCGCCGAGGGGTGCACGCTGTTCACGCTCCGCGGCTTCAAGATCGCCACGCTCATCTGCTATGATATCGAGTTCACAGAAGCGGCCCGCTTTGTTGCGTCCCAAGGTGTTGACCTTTGCCTCGTCCCGACAGCTCTCAGCGCCGACTGGGGCTGGGTCGCGCGCACCATGGTGCCCTCGCGCGCCTATGAAAACGGCATGTTCCTCGCCTATGCCAACCACGCAGGCCGCGACAATGGTCTTAAATTCTTGGGCGAAAGCTTCATCGCCGCACCCGATGGTATCGAACTTGCCCGCGCAGGGGCGGCCCCTGAAATACTGCTCGCCACTCTCGAGCAGCGCCGCGTCTCGACTGCGCGCGCACGTTTGCCCTATCTGGCCGAAAACTCAGCGCTTAAGCTTTTTCTTCGCTGAAATACTCTGGGGGTCTGGGGGCCAGCCCCCAGTTTATACAGGGTCTGGGGGCCAGCCCCCAGTTTATACGGGGTCTGGGGGCGAGCCCCCAGTTGGTCGGATTTGCGAAGCAAATTCGAAGCCTTACTGGTCCCACTCTGGAGCACGCTTGTCCAAAAACGCAGCAATGCCTTCCTCGGTGTCGCGGTACAGCATGTTCTCCACCATCACATCACCCGTATAGGCATAGGCCTCTTCAAGGCCCATCTCGGCTTGGTTGTAAAACGCCTCTTTGCCGATCTTCACAGCCGCGCCAAGCTTGCTAGCGACAACCTCCGCCAGCGCAAGCGCTTCTGCTTCTAGAGTTTCCGCAGGCACCACACGGTTCACCAGTCCAAGCGCTAGGGCTTTGTCCGCGTCAATAAACGCGCCGGTTGTCAGCATTTCAAATGCCTGTTTGCGGGCGATGTTGCGGCTGAGCGCGACCATGGGCGTCGAGCAAAACAACCCGATGTTCACGCCATTCACGCCAAAGCGTGTGCCTTCTGCGGCCACGGCCATGTCGCATGACGCGACAAGCTGGCAGCCTGCTGCTGTGGCGATGCCATGAGGAGCCGCGATAACGGGTTGGGGCAGGGCGCGGATGCTGACCATCATTTTGGCACAGCGCGCGAACAGGTCGGCAAAGGCAGCTTTGCCGCCATCCCCGGCCTGCCGTGCCGCTGTCATTTGCTTGAGGTCATGGCCCGCACAAAACGCCTTGCCAGCGCCTGACAGGACAACTGCGCGGATGCTCTTGTCGTCTTTGAGCGTATCAAATGTGCTTTGCAGCTCGGCGATCATCTCGTCAGAGAGCGCGTTCAACCGCTCCGGCGCGTTCATGCGTAAATGCGCGACAGCCCCCGATTTTGTAGCAGTGTCGCTACGTTCTAAAATTCCCATCTTGCCCTCCCGATAAGCTGCGGGCAGTCTGGCTCTGAAAACAGGACAGGTAAAGACATGACTTTGGCATTAGATAAACAAGAGTTGAGCGACTATCTTCACGAGATATTCCCGCCAATCCGCGGCGACTTTGCCGTTGAGCGGCTCGAAGACATGTATGTCGAGATGCGGCTGATGGTCTCTGATCGCCACTTGAGGCCCGGCGGCACAGTGTCAGGGCCGAGCATGTTCGCGCTCGCGGATGTTTCTGTCTACGCGATTATCCTTGCGATGGTTGGCAAGAAAGCTTTGGCGGTTACGACCAATTGTAGCTTTGATTTTATGAACAAACCTGCGGCTGGCAAGGATCTGATTGCGAAGTGCACGCTGCTCAAGCTGGGTCGCGTGCTGGCTGTGGGAGATGTGCTGATCTACTCGGAAGGTGAAGACAGCCCCGTCGCGCGCTCAAGCATGACATATTCTATCCCGCAAAAACCAGCCTAACGAAGCCTGCATAAAAAAGGCCGGAGCGAACTCCGGCCTAGTGAATGATCCTGTTAGGAAGAGGTAGCGGGATGTCACGGCCTCCAGAACCACTTTCTGCATTCCTGCTGGGCCTCGGCCTGTGTGAGGCCAAGGTCGCCAAGGTGTTCGGTGCTAAGATGCTTGAGCGCTGCGCGTGTGCGGCTGCGCTCTGACCAGACAAAAGTGACATAGGCTGTTTTCAATGCCATGCGCGAGATAAGCGGCAATGTCTTGACCTGCCCAAGCTTTGTCAGGCTGGAGGTGTCGTATTGTGTTAATGTAAGCATCGTTTCCTCCTGAAATACTGATACAATGTGGGGTTTTCGTGTGGTACACTTACGAAACACTCGCGATTCTTGCTAGGAAAACATTGTGACTGATACAATTTGGCCGCCGGATTTTACGGCAACCCGTGGGGCAAAGTACATTGTATTGGTACAATCCCTGCGCAATGCTGTGCGCACGGGCACACTTAAGCAGGGCACACGCCTGCCGCCTGTGCGAGAACTGGCCTATGAGCTTGGCATAACCCCCGGCACGGTTGCGCGGGCCTATAAGCTTGCCGTTGAGGAAGGCCTCGTTGAAACAACGGTTGGCCGCGGCACTTACGTGACAGGCGCGCGTGCGGTCAGTGACATCCCTGAACCGCTGATCAACTCTGGTCAGCCTGATATGGTCAACTTTCGCGCGGCTCAGGTTGTTAACGTCGGCCAATCTTCCGCGATCCTGGCGCAGTTGCAAGAGCTCAGCGCTGACAACTCGCGGCAGTATTTTCTGTATCCTACGGAAGAGACAGACCGCTCCGCCCGCGAGGCCGTTGTTGACTGGATCGGGCAGGGGCGCGCGGGGCGGATTACGGCTGACGATGTTGTGCTGGCCATGGGCGCTCAAAACGCGACAATCATTGCGCTGCAATCCGTTTTGCACGGGCCTGCGCCTATTATCCTGACCGACGAGCTGGCCTATCCGGGGGTGCGCCACGCAGCAAGGCTGTTGCGCGCGAAGGTTATCGGCGTCGAGATGGACGAAGAGGGGCTGCGACCTGATCGGCTTGAGCACCTTTTGCGCGAGCATGGTGCGCAGGCGCTGCTGACTTCTGCCGAGGCGCATAGCCCGACCACCACACGCACCAGCCTCGCGCGGCGCAAGGAGATCGTTGAAATTGCCCGCCGCCACCAGTTGCAGATTATTGAAGACGATTGTCACTGTATCTGGTGGGAAGGGCGACCAGCTTACCGCGAGATGTGCCCTGAACTGAGTTGGTACATTTCATCGCTCACCAAGTCAGTCTCAAGCTCGCTGCGGTTTGGCTTTATTGTGCCACCACAGGGGCAGACGAGGCTTGTGCGCCAAGTTGCGCAGTCGTCGTTTTATGGCCTGCCGCAGCCGATAATTGATCTTGGCGAGGCTCTGCTGCGCTCGGGCGAAGCTGGCAATATTCGCGCGCGCGTTCGTAGCCTGATCAACGAGCGTGTGCAGGACGCTGTGAACTGTCTTGGCAGTTGGGACATTTCCTATAATTACGATGTGTCGTTCATCTGGCTCAAGCTGCCGCAGGGCTGGCGCGGCTCCAGTTTTGTAAGGGCCTGTGAGCGCGCGGGCATTATGCTTAAGGCCGCTGATGAGTTTGCCCTCGCTGACGGCGCCTCGCCGAATGCTGTGCGTATTGGATTGTCAGTTGATATGGAGCAGGGCGCCTTTCGGGCAGCCCTTACCAAGATGTCTGATATCCTTACAAAGCCGCCTTCACATGCCGATGTTTGATGGGGTAAAATAATACCTAATTTGTAAGGCGCTGTTTTTGAACGATTTATGGGACATTCTGACTGTTGACTGCGCTTCCCAACCCTATATAACCCGCTCATTCCGTAAGCGCGGGACGGTATCTCTGCGCACAACCCAATAATCTCAGGGGCTTTCAACATGAAAACCTTTACAGCGACACCCGCTGACATCGAGAAAAAGTGGATCATCATCGACGCTGAAGGCGTCGTGCTGGGCCGTCTTGCCTCGATCATCGCGATGCGCCTTCGTGGCAAACACAAGCCGAGCTTCACACCTCACATGGACATGGGCGACAATGTTATTGTCATCAATGCCGAGAAAATCCAGCTGACTGGTAAGAAGCGTGAAGAAAACTTCTACTGGCACACGGGCCACCCGGGCGGCATCAAGGAACGCACGAAGCAACAGATCCTCGAAGGTAAGCACCCAGAGCGCATCGTGACCAAAGCGGTTCAGCGCATGCTGCCAGGCGGCCCATTGAGCCGTAAGCAGATGACAAACCTGCGCGTACATGCCGGCACTGAGCACGGCCATGAAGCCCAAAACCCGACTGTTCTCGACGTTAAGGCGATGAACAAGAAAAACACGCGGAGCTAAGTGATATGACTGATCAAGTGAACTCACTCGAAGAGCTGAGCGCGGTAGCTGGCGACGACGTTGTTGTGGCCGAAGCTGTGATGGAACCCCGTGAGCCAGTTCGTGACGAACTCGGCCGCTCATATGCAACCGGCAAGCGTAAAGACGCTGTTGCACGCGTCTGGATCAAACCGGGCTCAGGCAAAGTTGTTGTGAACGGCAAAGAGATGAACAAATATTTTGTTCGTCCGGTTCTGCAAATGATCCTGCGCCAGCCTTTTGAGGTTGCCGGTGTTGTTGACCAGTTCGACGTTATGGCAACTGTAAAAGGCGGCGGCCTCTCAGGCCAAGCTGGCGCGGTTAAGCACGGTGTTTCAAAAGCGCTTCAGCTTTATGAACCGAGCCTTCGCGGCGCTCTGAAAGCCGCTGGCTTCCTGACGCGCGACAGCCGTGTTGTTGAACGTAAGAAATATGGTAAGCGCAAGGCGCGTCGTAGCTTCCAGTTCTCAAAGCGCTAAGCTTTACAGACAAGATTTTGCGAAGGGCTGCTCTTTGGAGCGGCCCTTTTCTTTTGGGCAGGTTTTCGGCTGACGCCGACCCGTTGAGGGGCTAGCCCCTCAAACTCCCCAGGATATTTTTGGAAAGAGGAAGAAATGGTTTGTTAACCATAAGGTGTAAGGATGAGCCTGCGGTACAGGCGGGGACGCCGATGGCCGTGAAAGGGGAAGTGTAAGCTTCTCAGAGGAGGTGGCTTGGCTGCCTCCTTTCCTCATTACTCAAAAATTCCGAGGGTGCGAAGCAATTCGCTTAAGAATCGGGATCAATCAGCCCAAGCCCGCGTAAGTAAATGCCGATGCCTGTTTCCAGGAGCTCTTCTGGCTGGAAGGGGCTTTGGGTTCCCGGGGAATTGCGCGCGAATAGTTCGACAACGCCGTGGCTGAGCGCCCAGATGTGAGCTGAAAACATGGCTGCGGGCGGGCGTTTGTCGGCGGGGATGTGGGCAGACAACTCTTCTGCGGACTTTTCAAGCACGCCGCGGGCGCGTGAGGCCACGGCGGCGAGCTCGGGCGTTCGGTTGACGGAGATGCCGCTTTCAAACATCGCGATGTAGTGCCCCGGATATTTGCGCGCAAAGGCGAGGTAGGCGCGGCCCGTGGCTTCAAACGCCGCCAAGTCAGACGGCTGGCCCTTGTCGTAGGCATATTGCATGACATCCGCGAAGATCTCATAGCCTTGACGCGCGGCTTCTGCGATCAGGTCTTCGCGCCCCTCAAAGTGGCGGTAGACAGCGGCGGGCGTGACGC
This sequence comes from Lentibacter sp., assembly GCA_016744435.1. Taxonomy (GTDB): domain Bacteria; phylum Pseudomonadota; class Alphaproteobacteria; order Rhodobacterales; family Rhodobacteraceae; genus Lentibacter. The sequence continues at coordinate 69,700 of JADGEJ010000013.1, forward strand.
CTGCCTGCTTGGCGGCTTCCGACAGGGTGAAGCCAGTCGGCCCCTTGACTTCAATCAGTTGCAACGCGGCTTCGACCAATGCTTGGCGCAGGTTGCCGTGGTGATATCCGCGTTTACGCATCCCAGATTTCAGGGCCAGCGCAGACAGATGTGTCCGTCGCCCCGACGGCCTTTGCGTCTTTGCGCGCGTAGTCGATCTGGCTCAGGACAGCGCGAATTCCAGCGACACGTGCGCGGCGTTTGTCGTCCGATCTGATCACAGTCCAAGGCGCATGTTCAGTGTGCGTGCGCTTCAGTGTTTCAACGATCGCACTTGAGTAAGCGTCCCATCTCTTCAGGCCTTCAACGTCGATCCAGCTGAGTTTCCATTGCTTGAGCGGGTCGTTTTCGCGGCCCAGAAAGCGGCGCAACTGTTCGGCGCGACCAACGTTGAGCCAGAGCTTGAATACCATGATTCCTTCATCCGCCAGCATCTTCTCAAAGTCAGGTGCCTGGGTGAAAAAGTGTTCACGCTGCGCGTCGGTACAAAAGCCGAAGACGTTCTCAACGACGCCACGATTGTACCAACTGCGATCAAAAAACACGATCTCGCCACCAGAGGGGAGATGGTCAATATAGCGCTGGAAATACCACTGGGTGGCTTCTGTCTCAGTCGGCTTTGACAGCGCCACGACACGTGCGCCGCGTGGATTAAGATTCTCTCGGAAGCGCTTGATAGTGCCGCCTTTTCCGGCGGCGTCACGGCCCTCAAAGACGATGGCGATACGCGCGCCTGTCTCTTTTGCCCAGCTTTGCAATTTGACCAATTCTATCTGCAGCGCCGCCAGCTCTTTTTCGTAGGCCTTGCGCGGCATGCGCTCGGAATATGGGTAGGCCGTGTTTAAGATATCGCCCTTGTCTGCGCGCAAAATAGCGTTGCGAACGTCGTCTGGGGCGGCTGACTTGAAATAGTCACTGATCGCGCCGTCAAATGGAAGCTCCATGCTGCCTCGTCCTTGTTGTTCTTTGGTTCAATATGGCCGCTTAAAGCTCAGGGTGCAATGCCACGGCGCTTACGCGTCCTGTCAGTAGTCGCGCAGATAGATCGCTTCTGAGCGGCACAGGAGGCGGCAGTCATCGGCGTCGCGTCCAATGTCGTCGCGGCTGATTACTGAGCTCATGCCGCGCCCGTCAAAGCGGTAATCATCGCACTCTTTGTCGTTCGACCATTTGCTCCGATTGTTGCCAAACTTGATCTTTGAGCAGTCTGTCGCAGCCAGGGCTTTGTTGGGGTCAAGCAGCTTGATTTTGCCTGCTTTATAGGCTGCACGGCAGTCGCTTGCGTCGCGCATGATGTCGTCATTGTCGAGCGAGGTGGCCATTTGTTTGCCGACAAAACGGCGATCATCACACTCACCATCGTTCGCCCATTCGCTTTGGTTGTTGCCAAAACGAACGGTTTCAGCAGTTGCCATCGAGGCGGTAAGCATTGTGAGGCAGAGGGCTGTCGAAAGAGGAAAACTCATGATGGGGCCTTTAGTTTGATTAAGTTAGTGCGCACATCAGCCGCGCAGATCGGTGCTTTCTTGCCCGATCTTGTCGATGTCATAAGGTGTTGTCTCGTAAAGCTCAGACACCCAGTTTCCATAGAGCAAATGCGCGTGGCTGCGCCAACGGTTGAGGGGTTGTTGCGTGTCGTCATCACCGGGGAAATAGTTGACAGGCCGCTGGATTGTTGCGCCTTCGATCTGGTTTGAAGCAAGGTCGCGCTGATACTCTTGGTTAAGCGTGTCGCGGTCATATTCGAGGTGGTTGAAGATATAGAGAGCGCGCTGCTCGGCATCTTGCACGAGTGCGGGGCCAACAACGTCAGAGTGCAGCAGCGTTTTAAGTCCGACAGCGTCGATCTCTTCTTTGCGCATCTCTGTCCAACGGCTGACAGGCATCACAAGATCGTCAGAAAAGCCTCTTAAATAATGGCTTTGCGGCGCGAAGTTCATGTGTCGGTAGCAGCCGAACAGCTTGTCTTTAAGCAAATATTTGCGCACGCCATGGAAGTAATGTGCCATCGCCATGCCGCCCCAGCAGACCCCAAATGTCGAATGCACGTGGCTTTGCGTCCAGTCGAACACATCACAGAGTTCGTCCCAATAAGTGACGTCTTTGAATTCCAAATGCTCAATCGGCGCGCCGGTGATGATCAGCCCGTCAAACTTCTCGCCTGTCGCTTTGACGTCTGCAAACGAGCGGTAAAACTCTTCCATATGCTCGGCGGCCGTGTTGCGCGCCTGATGCTCGCTCATACGGATGAGTGAGAATTCGATCTGAAGCGGCGTCGCGCCGATGAGACGTGCAAACTGGTTTTCGGTTTGGATCTTCTTTGGCATGAGATTGAGCAAGCCGATGCGCAATGGTCGGATATCTTGGCGCGTCGCCTGATCTTCATCCATCACCATAACACCCTCACGGCTGAGCACGTTGTAGGCGGGCAGGTGTGATGGAATTTTAATCGGCATGGTGAAGACCTCAATGAGTGAGAATGGATACTTAGGTGTTTAGGCTTTTGCTTCAATGGCGGCGGCGACGGCTTTGTCAAAGCTTGCCACATCCTTCACTTTCGAAATCTCGTCAGCGGTGATGGTCACACCCCATTTTGACATCGCCTCATAGCGCGGTTGTCGGTGTGCGAGTGCGCGCGCATAGGTGAAGCGGATGAAATCATCTGGGTTAACATCGCCCTCCGAGCAGTTGTTTTTGCTCAGGTATTCCTGCCAAGCCTGCGCCAGAAACGCGGGCTGATAGGCCATTGGCTTTGGGTCACGGTCAAAGCGTTCAACAAGACTTTGAGTATGGCCCTCATTGCCCTTGAGCCAGATCATCAGAGTGTTCTCAGACAAGTGCTTGAGGATCGGATCATCAGGGTTTTCAGCGTCAACCCATTCGCAGATAGAGCCGCCAGTATCGCAGATAAAATGCGGATACCCATAGACGCGTTGAGCGCGTTCGATGAAGTGGCCTGTGTCATGCAAAGCCAGCCTCTCGGCCTCTTCAAACTGGCTTTGACGGAGCTTGTAGTCTGCCATCGTGAGCCCGTTCCTGGCCACGGCACCGGGCTTGCCAAGGTAAGTGCTGACAGCGCTCAGGTCGTGGGTGTGCACATTGGCGCTGATATAGATCGCGTCGCGCTTGAGCATGTCCTTCAGAAAGGGCTGCTGCATGGCGGCAGAAATGCAGGCGTCTGCGATCGGCTCGCTCATATAGCGGGTGCCAATGCGGTAATCTATCGAGTAGTGAAACCAGTCGCCCTGCGCGCGCAGGATGTCAGAGACATAGGTTTTGCCAAGGCCCGACATTCCGAAAAACAGCACACGCTTGTTCGTGGCGTTCAGCCAGTCGGATTTTGTCTCATAGAGCATGGGCTTGGCCTTTGGTTGTGCTTGGCCCATGGGTAATGCCCTGCGCGCGAGGGGTCAAACCCTATTGCGCAGCCAAGCTTCAATGCGGCCATCCAGCACCAGAAGGCCAAGCGCCAGAATGCCAAAGCCTATGAGCGCGTTGGGGTTAAGGCGCTCGCCCAGCACAGCCCAGCCAAGCACAATGGCGATAGGCGGCATGAGCAGTGTCACAAGCATCAGGTTGCCCGAGCCGGCCATGGCCAGCACGCGGTAGTAAAGCAGGTAGGCCAGCACCGTGGCTGCAAGCGCATAATAAGCAATCGCGAGCAATGTCTGCGGGCTAAGCGCGAGCGTCAGCGGGCCTTCTATGAGCCACGCTGCCGGAACCATGACTACGGCGGTAAATGTCAGCATGCCCGCGGCGGCCACAAGCGGGTGCAGCCCGGTAAGAAACTTGCGCGCCCAGACACCCGCAAAGGCATATGAGAGCGTCGCCGTTAGGGCTGCGAGTTGCGCCAGAGAGCGGATGCTAAACTGGGTGAAGTTCTCTAGCCCGATAGCAAATGCAACGCCCAAAAAGCCAATCGCCACGCCGATGATTTTGCGCCATGTCAGCCTCTCATCAGCCAAAAACAACGCCGCCACCAGCACGCCAAAAATAGCCGTTGCCGAGTTGATGATCGCGGTGAGCCCGCTTTCGATGTGCAGCTGGCCCCAGTTGAGTAGGGTGAAAGGGATGATGTTGTTCAAAAGCCCCATGCCCGCAAAGCCAAGCCAGATGCGCGGTGCAAGCGGCACCTCAAGGCGCAGCGCAAAAACCAGCCCCCAAAGCACAAGGGCGGCCCAAAATGCGCGGTGGGCAACGGTGCTCAGCACGCCGATTTCGTTGAGGGCAATGCGTACCGAGAGGAAGACCGCGCCCCAAACAAGGGCAAGCAGCAAAAGCTCGGCCCAAGCACGGGCGGATAGGTTCTTTTGATCACTCATCAAAGCACCTTGTCAGAGCTGTCGCGCTCACGCGACCCGTTTCTTGCGGGTCTCGCTCCAGATGTTGACATAATTGCCAAAGAAGATCAGCAACGCGCCGATGAACACCCAGAGATCTGCTGGTTCGTCATAAAACAACATGCCAATCACGGCGATCACCGGAAGCCGCGCAAAGTCGATGGGGACAACAACAGTCGCAGGCGCGATGCCGAGAGCGGTGGTGAGGCAGAAATGTGCCAGCAGTCCCGCGCAACCAATCAGCACCAGCCAAGGCGTAGTGCTGCTTGAGGGCAGGGCGATGTCGCCGTCAAAGCCCGCACAAAGAACCCCGAACACGGCCTGCATTGCTGTGAGATAAAACAAAATGCACGTGATGTTCTCGGTGCGCGTCAGCCGTTTGGTAAAGATAATCGTTACGGCAAAACCGATAGCTGCCAGAGCAGCTGTTACCAGTCCGATGCTGGGCGGCTCTGAAAACGGGCGCGCCACAATAAGGATGCCGACAAAGCCCAAAAACGCAGCAATAGCGCGTGTGGGTGTCAGCCGTTCTCCGAGCAAGAGCGGTGACAGGATCAAAACCCAGATCGGAGAAGTGAACTCAATCGCAAAGACCTGCGCGAGCGGAATGGCTGTCAGCGCAAAAAACCATAGGTTCTGGCCCGTGAAATGCGCCAAGTTGCGAATAAAATGCACACCAAGCGAGCGGCGTGAGACTTCACGCAGGTGTCCTGTGGCCATACCAACACTCAGAACGATCAGGATACCGATCAAGCTGCGGTACATCATGATCTCGAAGGTATCGAGCTCAAAGCTCACAGCGCGCCCCGCGATAGCCATAGCCGTAAACGAAGCGATCGCTCCACTCATCCAAAGCGCGGCGCGCAAGATACCTGCGTCAGCGCCCATGGCTTTTCCTTGGGAAAATACTCTGGGGGTCTGGGGGCAAAGCCCCCAGTTGGTCGGCGCGCAACGCGCGTCGAAACAAGGTTATTCCCACTCAATCGTTCCGGGAGGCTTGGAGGTTATATCATAGGTCACACGGTTGATGCCTTTGACCTCGTTGATAATCCGCGTCGCCGTTTCGCCCAGAAAACTGTGCTCGAACGGGTAATAGTCGGCCGTCATGCCGTCAACGCTTGTCACCGCGCGCAAGGCGCAGGCAAAGTCATAGGTGCGCCCGTCGCCCATGACACCGACAGTGCGCACGGGCAAAATAGCCACGAAAGCCTGCCAGATGTCGTCGTAAAGCCCGTGTTTGCGGATCTGGTCGATGTAGACAGCATCAGCCTTGCGCAAAATTTCAAGCTTCTCGCGGGTGATCTCGCCCGGGCATCTGATCGCAAGGCCAGGCCCCGGGAAGGGGTGACGGCCAATAAAGCTGTCTGGCAGGCCAAGTTCTCGGCCAAGTTCGCGCACTTCGTCTTTGAAAAGCTCACGCAGCGGCTCAACCAGCTTGAGGCCCATCTTTTCGGGCAGCCCACCTACGTTGTGGTGGCTTTTGATCGTGACACTTGGCCCGCCAGAGAACGAGACGCTTTCAATGACGTCAGGGTAAAGCGTGCCCTGCGCGAGGAACTCGGCACCTTCGATCTGGTTGGCGTATTTCTGGAACACGTCGATGAACAGACGGCCAATGATCTTGCGCTTTGTCTCAGGGTCAGACTGCCCGTCAAGCTCGCCCAAGAACAGCTCGCTCTCGGCGGCGTGGATGAGCTTGAGGTTGTAGTTGTCGCGAAACATCGTCACGACTTCTTCGGCCTCATTGAGGCGCAAAAGCCCGTGGTCCACAAAAACGCAAGTGAGCTGATCGCCAATCGCTTCGTGCAGCAAAATCGCCGCTACCGAGCTGTCAACACCGCCAGACAGGCCGCAGATCACTTGTTTGTCGCCAACTTGATCGCGAATTTTACGGATCATCTCTTCGCGGTAGGCGCCCATCGTCCAGTCGCCCGAAAAGCCCGCTTCGCGCACGAAGTTTTCGTAAAGCTTGGCGCCGTTTGGCGTGTGGTGCACTTCAGGGTGGAACTGCACGGCGTAGAACTTGCGTTCCAAGTCAGCCGTCATGGCAAAGGGCGCGCCGGGGGATGTGCCGAGCACGGTAAAGCCGGGAGCGATCTCGCTGACGTGGTCGCCGTGGCTCATCCAGACTTGCTCGCGGCCATCTTGGGCAAACCATCCGTCAACAAAGCCAGCCTTCGCCTCAGTCGGTGTCACATAGGCACGGCCAAACTCGGCGGTGGCATGCTCGCCAGCTTCAACTTTGCCGCCAAGATCATGCATCATGACTTGCTGGCCATAGCAGATGCCCAAAATCGGAACACCAGCTTCATACGCGGCTTTAGGCGGACGCGGCGAGCCGGTCCGCATCACAGAGTCGGGCCCACCAGAAAAGATGATGGCCTTAGGCGCAAACTCGGTCACAAAAGCGTCTGTGACCTTCTGGTAGGGGTGAATTTCGCAATAGACGTTTAGCTCACGCAAGCGACGCGCAATAAGCTGCGTGACTTGGCTGCCAAAGTCGATGATCAGGAGGCGGTCATGTGATGTATCTGTCATGGGTCCAAATAGGCACAAGTTACGCCAAGCGCAACGGCAGATTTGCGGCTTGGGCTTGCTGGGTTGCAGCGCTAGACTGCACATGAGTTATACCGGAGAGAACAGAATGCAGCGAATGTTAACAGAGTTTGGCATGGGGACGTCTCTCAGGAGAGGCGATTACACGGAAGCCACCAAGCGGGCGCTGCAAAACGCGCTGTGGCGCAACTCGATCAACCTTGCCGAGCTGTTTGATTTCCCCAAAGACGCGATGCGCGTCAGCGTTGAAGTGGCCGTGCAGCGCCCCGAGTTGGTTGATGTGGCGGGGCTGGCTGACATTTTCCCTTATGGGGATGTCGAGATCAGCGTGGGGCACGGCGGGCTTGATGTGGCGCGCCCAGACGGGCAGGGCAACCCGACGGTTATGGCCACAGTCGCTCTGTGTGTTGCCTTTGACATGGAGCGCGTCGCATGAATGCCAAAGCCGAAGGCCGCCTGATCATCGCGATGGGCATGGGTGTTGCCACGACCACAGCCGCCGCCGCGCAGGCCGCTGTTGACCAAGCGCTGATGCAATCGTCGCTGAACATTGTCACGGCCCTCAAGATTGCGCCTTCCGATATGCGCGTGAAGGCCAATATAGGGGTGCAAACGCCCGAGGCTCTGTCGGGACGTGATATTACTGTGGCTCTGGAAGGCTCTGCCGAGGTTAACCTTGTTAAAGGCGGTCAGGATGTGGTCTGCCCGCAGACAGGCGCGCGCAGTGTTGTGGCCGTTGCCGCGGTGGAAGTCTTTCTGCCCAAGCAAACGGGCTGGAGCTTGACAAACCAATGAGCCCTGCAAAAGCCAAAGGACAGGTCCAATGACAATAGAACTGGCCGCGCTCAACCTGACGGTTGCAATGCTTTGTGGCGCGCTCGTAGGCTCTGAGCGGCAGGTGCGCCAACGCATGGCAGGCCTAAGAACCAACGCGCTTGTCGCCCTTGGGGCTGCGGGCTTTGTCGTGTTTTCCGCTCTTTTCCCAAACGAACTCAGCCCAACCCGTGTCGCGGCGCAGGTGGTGTCCGGGATAGGCTTTCTGGGCGCGGGGATCATCTTTCGCAATGGCTTCACGGTGCATGGGTTGAATACGGCAGCAACGCTGTGGTGTTCAGCCGCTGTCGGAATAACGGCTGGGGCGGGCTTTTTGGCCTTCGCTCTGCTGCTCACCGCTCTGATCATGTTCGTCAATCTGGGGCTGCGGCCGGTTGTAAAGTGGATCAAAGCCAAAACCCGCGCTGGCATGACGCCCTTGCAAGAGTATCGTGTCGCACTTCGCACAGATGCAGAAGACGATGTGCGCGCGCTGATTGTTGAAACCTTTGTGGTGCCCGTGTTTCATATCATTTCGATCGAAACGAGCGACACTGACAAGCGCGGGGTGACTGCGATCGAGATCGTGCTGACAGTGGAAGACCACGACGACAGCAAACTCAAGGCCGCGATAACGCCGTTGATAAGCGACTTGCGCTTGCGCAGCCTACGGTGGGAATCGCTCAACGAAGTCTGATCGCGGCATATTTCTGCCCTTTCGCATGCAAATGTCGCTTTTGGGCACGATTGGCCGCAATTCTTGAGCGGTGAAAGTGTTGATCGCGGTATTTGAAGGCGACACATGGTTAAAACTGAGGGTAGGCGCATGACTGAAGCGACAGCACGTAGACGTGGACGCAGTGGCGGCGGCGGAGCAGCCCGCCGCGCCGAGCGCAGCGCCGTTTCGTTTGAAACCGCGAAATATATCGAGCGCAAGATCCCAAACTTCGAAGTGCTTGACGAAAACGCACTCAGCATCATCGAGGCCAATGCCGAGCAGGTGCTGGAAGAGATCGGCGTGAGTTTTGTCGACAACCCCGCCGCTTTGCAACGGTGGCGCGATGCTGGTGCCGAAGTCACAGGCGAGCGCGTGCGCATCCCTAAGGGGCTGGCCCGCGAGCTGATCAAAACAGCGCCGAGCGAGTTTACGCAGCATGCCCGCAACCCCGCGCGCAACGTGGTTGTTGGGGGCAAAAACCTTGTGCTAGCTCCTGTCTATGGCCCGCCATTTGTGCGCGACGCAGAAGGCGGGCGCCGCTACGCAACTATGGCTGACTTCAAGAAATTCGTGAAGCTTGGCTATATGTCAAAGTGGCTACACCACTCTGGCGGCACGGTTTGCGAGCCAACAGATGTGCCCGTCAACAAGCGCCATCTCGACATGCTGCTGGCGCATATGCAACTTTCTGACAAGCCGTTCATGGGCTCGGTTACGGAACCAAGCCGCGCTCAGGATAGTGTCGATATGTGTGGCATTCTCTTTGGCAAGGAGTTTGTCCAAGAAAACACAGTGATGACCTCGCTGATCAACATCAACTCGCCAATGACGTTTGATGACGTGATGATGGGCGCGCTGGAAGTTTACGCGCAAAACAACCAAGCCTGCATCATCTCGCCGTTCATTGTTGGCGGCGCGATGGCGCCCGTCTCGGTTGCTGGCACGCTCACGCAGGTGCTGGCCGAGGTGCTGGCAGGCGTGGCCTATAGCCAGCTTTGCCGCAAAGGCGCGCCAGTAATTTTTGGGGCGATGGTCACGTCAATTGACATGAACTCGGGCGCGCCGACATTTGGCACGCCCGAGGCCTCGATGATCACCTATGGCGCAGGCCAGTTGGCCCGCCGCCTTGGTTTGCCCTTCCGTTCGGCGGGCTCTTTCTGCGGCTCCAAGCTGCCTGACGCACAGGCCGCCTACGAGACAGCCAATTCGCTCAATATGGGCTTGCTTTCAGGCGTGAACTTCATGCTGCACTCATGCGGCTGGCTTGAAGGCGGGCTTGTGGCCGACTTTGAAAAGTTCGTCATGGACGCTGATCAGCTCGGCACGCTTCATGGCCTCGCCAAGGGCGTTGATATGTCAGAAGACGCGCAGGCAATGGATGCGATCCGAGAAGTTGGCCCCGGCGGGCACTATCTTGGCTGCGCGCACACGCAGGCGCACTTCAAGACAGCTTTCTGGAAGTCAGACATGCTTGACTACAAGCCGTTTGAAACATGGGAAGACGAGGGCGCGCGCGACACCCGCCAGCTTGCCACGTCGCGGGTTGAAACGCTGATCAGCCAATACCAGCAGCCCGCTCTGGACCCTGAGATCAACGCGGCGCTTGAGGCCTTCGTGGCCGAGAAGAAAGCCTTGACGCCGGACGCCTTTATCTAGGCTAGGCTAGCTACAGACATTACAGGCGCTCCTCGCGGGGCGCCTGTTTTTGTTTGCTGATTGCCGAGCTATTCTGCATTACTCTGCATTACTCTGCATTACTCTGCATTACTCTGCGGCAATCGGTCGGCAGTAGCCGTCTCGCAACAGCTGTGCTTCGGCCATGATCGCGATCAGCACCTCGACATGGCGCGCGTAAACGTAGCCAGCATCCTGCGCACCGCGCTCGGCATTTAGCTTGGCCTCCACTTCCAGCAATCGCTCCAGTGCCTGCGGAGGGCGCACCAGCCGCGTGTGGCCTGACTGGCCCATGGCGCGGCCCAGATGAGCCTCACGGCGATAACTCGCAAGCCCCGAACGGGCGGCTTTCACCAAAAGATCGGGGCGCTGTAGCGCATTAAGGCGGGTGGTCAGCTCTTGCATGTCTCTCTCCAGATTGGTGTCGCCCATCAATGTAAACAACTTAAGCGAGTGTTGCCTGAAATGCCGAACACCGTTCGCAGCCTTAGGACACGTTTATGTTTTGGAAAGAAAAATTACCAATACGTGAAAATTAACGAATGGGTAACGCCACACTTTTAAGTTGTGGAAAACTTTGTGGATAAGATGGACGACAGAATGAGCACGCTGACATTATCTGGCAAGCAAGAAGATTTGCTCTCGGCATTACAACGCAGTTGGCCAAACTGGCTGCCTGCACCTCTTGTCTCATATCTGGCGCATATCGAATACGGCGTCCCCATTCGGGCGATCAGCAGAGCACGCGCCTGCCACGCATCAACCATTTCACGTCAAATCAGCCGCTGGGAGCAAATGCGCGATGACAGCCTCATCGACGAAGTGCTCAGCGGATTAGTGAAACCCCGAATACGTGCCACGGGCACGAATAGCTATGAGGACGAAACCAGCATGACTTCTGTGAAAACGCTGAGCCAGATCATTCCCGATGACGAAACCTTCCTGAGTGAGGCGCGCCGTGTTTTGCGCCGGATGAGCGAGCCGGGGGCCGTTCTGGCCCTTGCTGGCGACATGGAAAAGGGCGTTGTTGTGCGCGAGACAAACTCGGGCACAACGCAGCGCACCGCGATTGTCGAGCGCGCGCTGGCGCAGGCACTGGCGGTGAAAGAGTGGATAAGCTGCGCTGCCGAAGGCCGTATTGCGCGCTACCAGATCACCAATGCGGGGCGCACTGCGCTTAACAAACTGCTTGCAGAAGCCGAGAATCGCGCAAGTGGCTTTGCGGAAGCGGCCAGCGCTTTTGAGCCTGCGGGCGCGGGTTTGGGGGCCGATGTCGGCCTGCCCAAAGCGCTGCGTAGAACGCGCTATGCGGGAGGAGAATCGCCGCTGATGCTGCTGGGTCGGCGACGCGAGAAAGACGGTTCGCTGTTTTTGCCCCCAGAGTCTGTCAACGCAGGAGAGCGGCTGCGCGAAGATTTCGAGCTTGCGCAGATGGGCAAGAAGGGAGCTCCCAACTGGGCCGAGATGATCGCGGGTGGGCCGGGTGATACTGAGGCCAATGAGACTGCTTCGCCGAAACTGCTTTCTGCAGAGGCGGCACACACGCGCATGTCAAATGCATTGCGCGACCTTGGCCCGGGTTTGGGCGACGTTGCGCTGCGCTGTTGCTGCCATCTCGAAGGGTTGGAAACCACCGAACGCGAGCTCGGCTGGTCGGCGCGGTCAGGCAAGATCGTGCTGCGGATTGCCCTTGGTCGCCTAGCGCGCCACTACACTGAAGTTGGCAGCAGCCCGATGATCGGCTGAGCGGGCGACTGTTGTGCGCGCTGCACGTGGATGTGGCGCGCATAGGCCGTGACTTTGGCAGCCTCAGACGCTAAGAGGGCATAAGCCCAGCACCAAAGGACTCGCCATGCGTGATTTGAACATCCCCCAAGAGCGCCACCCTGAAAAAGCGCATAAGCCCGACAACGCCCAGCCGCGTAAGCCAAGCTGGATCAGGGTAAAGGCCCCGCAGGGCGACGGCTATAAGAAAACCCATAAAATCATGCGAGAACATGGGCTTAAGACGGTTTGTGAAGAGGCCGCTTGCCCCAATGCGGGCGAATGCTGGAGCCAAGGCCACGCAACCATGATGATCATGGGCGAGGTCTGCACGCGCGCTTGTTCGTTTTGCAACATCGCAACTGGCAAACCGCCGGAAGCCTTGGATGCGTTCGAGCCGGGCCGCGTTGCGGACGCGGTGCAAAAGCTTGGCCTCAAACATGTGGTGATTACGAGCGTGGACCGCGATGATGTCGAAGACGGCGGCGCCGAGCATTTCGCACAGACGATCCGCGCCATTCGCCACCGCTCGCCGGGAACAACGATCGAAATCCTTACACCTGACTTTTTACGCTGTGATCCCAGTGTGTTAAAGGTCATTACTGATGCAAAACCTGATGTCTTCAACCACAACCTTGAGACAGTGCCGGGGCTTTACCCCGAGGTGCGGGCTGGTGCGCGCTACTTCCACAGCCTGCGCCTGCTGCAGCGGGTGAAAGAGCTTGATCCGTCGATCTTTACCAAGTCGGGCATCATGGTTGGCCTTGGGGAAGACAAAATGGGCGTGCTGCAAGTCATGGACGACATGCGCGCCGCTGACATCGACTTTCTGACAATCGGGCAATATTTGCAGCCAACACCAAAGCACCACGCGGTTGACCGTTTTGTGCACCCTGACGAGTTTGCAGCCTACGAGACAGCGGCCTATGGCAAGGGGTTTCACATGGTCTCGGCCACGCCGCTAACCCGCTCGAGCTATCACGCGGGCGACGACTTTGAGCGCCTTCGAGCTGCACGTGAGAAAAAGCTCGGGCTGGGCTGAACCTCTGGCTTGCAACCATGGCTTGAACCTGCGCCAACCGTGTTTTTGACATTTCGATTTTGACATATATCAAATGCAGAATATTAAGGTGACGTTACTGTCCCTTTGAGGGAGTCGGCTCTGTCTCTCTTATTGAGGGGGAGGCTTTCGTGCACAAACGCGTTTTCAAAATTCTGGGTCTTGCGGCGGTTGTTGGGGCCTATGCGCTTGGCGTTTCGGCGCAGCAAAGCCAGCCCAACACGACAACTGCGGATCACAGCAAGTTTAAGATCCTTCAGCAAGACTTCAAGTCAGGCCCCGCAGTGACAGAAGCCTGCGTCAGTTGCCACACGCAGGCCGACGATCAGTTTATGCATTCGATCCATTTCAAGTGGGACTATGACCACCCAGAGACTGGCCAGAAGCTCGGCAAGCGCAATGTGATCAACGCATTTTGCGGCTCGGTCGCGGGCAACGAGCCACGCTGCACAAGTTGCCATGCGGGCTATGGCTGGGAGGACATGTCAAAAGCCCCCGAAGAGCAGGAAGTCACCGCTGACTGCCTCGTCTGCCACGACACCTCAGGCCAGTATACCAAGACATCAACAGGCGCGGGCCATCCGCCGCTTGATCCGGTGCCCGAAAAAGCCAAGACGATCACAGGCGCCAAGGCTTGGGCGGTTGACCTTACCAAAGCCGCCCAGAGCGTGGGCGCGCCGACACGCGAAAACTGCGGCAACTGCCACTTCTACGGCGGCGGCGGTGACAACGTGAAGCACGGCGATCTGAGCTCCGTGCTCTACAACCCGTCGATCGACGTTGATGTGCACATGTCGCCTGACGGCGAAAACATGACATGCGCAACATGCCACGTCTCAGACCAGCACCAGTGGTCAGGCTCGCGCTACAATGTGATGGCCTCTGATGCCCATAGCGAAACACTCAAGCCCGGAGAGCGGCGCGATGTCGCGACTTGCCAAAGCTGTCACGGAACCGAGCCGCACCCCGCAAGCCTGATGGGCGCAAAGCTCAACAACCACACTGACATGCTGGCCTGTCAGACATGCCATATCCCCGAGTTTGCCAAGGGCGGCGTGCCGACCAAAACACTTTGGGATTGGTCAACAGCTGGCAAGCTAGACGAGAACGGCAAGCCGATCCATGAGGACAATTACACCTCATCAACGGGCGAGAAGATGCACACTTATCTCTCGACAAAGGGCCATTTTGACTACGGCGAAAACGTTGTGCCTTACTACGCATGGTTTGATGGGCAGGTTGAGTACACCACCAAAGACAAAACCATCGACCCGAGCCAAACAGTTGACGTGAACGCCATCAAAGGCACGCGCGGCGATGGCGTGTCGCGCATCTGGCCCTTCAAGCGCATGGTTGGCCGTCAGCCCTTTGACAGCGTCAACAACAAGCTGGTTTACACCCATGTTTGGGGCCCAACCACCGACACAGCCCTCTGGACAAACTTCGACTGGGCCAAGGCCATCGACGCGGGCATGGAAGCTGCGGGCGAAGAGTACTCAGGCGAGTTCGGCTTCGTGGATACCTATATGTACTGGCCTATCACCCATATGGTTGCACCTGCCGAACAGGCGCTTGATTGCGAGAGCTGCCATGCCAAAGATGGCCGCCTTGCGGGTGTGCCCGGCGTGCATATGCCCGGCACACGGCCCTTTGGCACGGCCTCACTGCTCGGCATCGCCATGGTGCTTGCCGCGCTTGCGGGCGTGCTTGGCCACTTGGCTGTGCGGGTGTTGAGCAAAAAAGAACGGGAGCATTGAGATGGCTGTTGAGAAGAAGGCCGTGTCTGAGACTAAGACCGAGACTGAGATGAGCCTGCGCAGCGTCAAAGTCTATCCTCGCTTTGAGCGGCTTTGGCACTGGGCGCAAATGGCGCTGATCATGGTGCTTTTGTTCACGGGGCTCGCGATCAGTGGTATTCACAATCTGCTGCCCTTTGGCCCGGCGGTTATGCTGCACACGGTTGCCGCGCTCACGCTGTTGACGCTCTGGATTTTCGCAACCTTCTGGCTCTTTACCACAGGCGCTTGGAAGCAGTTCATCCCCAAGATCGAGGGTATGATCGAAGTTGCCAAGTTCTACGCTTGGGGCGTCTTCAAGGGCGAAGAGCACCCCTACAAGAAGATGTTCTGGCGCAAGCATAACCCCTTGCAAGCGGCGACATACTTTGGCCTCAAGTGGTTTGTTTTCCCCGCGATCTGGAGCACGGGGCTGCTCTACCTGAGCTATAATTTCTGGGCCGACAGCGTTGGCAACGCCAGTTTCTGGATCTGGGTGATCGCCAATCTGCACATCCTCAGCGCTTATGTGATAGCGGCCTTCGTGATCGTGCATGTTTACTTGCTCACGGTCGGGCACGGCTTTCGCGCCCACGTGCGCCCGATGATCACAGGGTATGATGAGATCGAGCTTACTCCTGAACAGGAAGCCTACCTCGAAACCAACGAGCCTGAGCGGCTGCGCTAGTCGTCCGCACCAAGCGCTTTTAGATAGGCCGCGATTGCTGCGCGGTCTTCGGGCGGCAGTTTGCTCATGTTTTCGATCACGTTAACCATATGGCCACCGGCGCTGTCGTAGTCGGGGGTAAAGCCGCTCTCAAGATAGTAGGCAATGTCCTTCGCGCTCCACTCAAGCGCATGGATGGCAGGCACGCGGCCCTCGCCAGACGGATCAGCAGCGCCCGCCAGCCATTTGTCATACTGCAGGCCGCCCACAGCATTGCGAGGCGTGTGGCATTCGCCGCAGTGGCCAAGCGCTTCTACGAGGGTGCGGCCCCGTAGCAAGGCTGGGTCATCAAGCGGCACAGACGCCACCCAATAGTCGCTCGTGAACGCCAACTTCCAAAGGCCAAGGCCGCGGCGGATGTTGAAGGGAAAGCCTACTTCGTGAGCTTTGCTCGGCATGTCAGAAGCGGGCAGGCTTTGCAGAAAAACATGCAAGTCTTTGATGTCTTGCAAGCCTGATCCACTCAGTTTGAGACGAACATAGGAGCCGTAAGGGAAAGCTGGGTAGTAGTGTTGGCCTGTCGGTGAAACTCCATAGATCATAGCGTTGGCCAGCTCTAGTGTGCTCCAAGTGCCGATGCCTTGGGCGCGGTCGGGCGTTATGTTGGGGGCAATGAACGTGCCAAACGGTGAGGGGAAGCGCTGCCCGCCTGACAGCACGAGCTTGTCTTTGCCCTCAGCGCCGGGGCTGGCATGACAGCTCGCACAGCCCGCCGCGTGAAACACTTGCTCGCCATTGACTGCATCACCTTTCAGGCCAGCCATGGCGGCATCAGGCAGGGTTTGGGGCGCTGAAAGCATCCAGAACACAGCAAAGCCGATAGCTGCGAAGGCCAAAATCCTAACCATCCATCTGCGCATGCCCTGTCTCCTTACCGCATATAGGATACAGCCTTATCGGGTTGCGACAAGGGTGGCGGCTATCACTATGGCTTGAGGCGAATGCGTGGTTGTTTGTCGAGCGTGAGCGCCTCGGGCCAGCCGATGAAGCGCTCGATACCGACGATGATGAGGCAGACGACAACAACTGCCAGCACCAGTTTTACACGCTTGGCCGAGGGCGGGTGGCGCGCCCAATGAGCCATGCGCAGGAAGTGCCGCGGGTTCATCCCTCAGGCGCCATCTGTAAAACGCACCTTGCCAATATAGGGCAGGTTGCGGTTGCGCTGCGCAAAGTCGATGCCGTAGCCCACGACAAACTCATCGGGGATCTCAAAGCCGATCCAGTCAGCCCTCACACCCGTCTCGCGCCTTGTGGGCTTATCAAGCAGAGCAATGGTGCGCAGCTTGCGCGGCTTGCGGCTTTCCAGCAGGTGAATCACGTGTTCAAGCGTGTATCCTGTGTCGACGATGTCTTCGACAACCAGCACATCGCGGCCCTCAATCTGGCCTCTGATGTCTTTCAGAATCCGCACCTCGCGGCTGCTTTCCATGCCGTCGCCATATGACGACGCCTCTAAAAAGTCGACTTCCACAGGCATGTCGATCTCGCGCACGAGATCAGCGATAAACACAAACGAGCCGCGCAGCAGGCCGACAACCACCAGCTTGTCGGTGTCTGCAAATTCTTCCTGAATGGCGCGGCTCAGCTCTTCGATGCGCGCAGCAATCGTTTTGGCCGAGATCATAACGTCGATCACATATGGTCGGTGCGGCATGCTACCCCCTTGATTTTCCGGCCCTAGCATACGAAATGAACAGGCACCCGCAATGCCAAAAGGGCCAATATGCCAAAGCACGCTGAAACGAGAGTTTTGCCCTATAGCGCAGAGCAGATGTATGCGCTTGTCGCCGATGTCGCACGGTACCCCGCGTTTTTGCCGTGGTGCTCGGCCGCGAGGGTGCGCTCGGTGACGCCATGTGAGGGCGGCGAAGTGATGCTGGCCGACTTGGTGATCGGCTTTCAAGTCTTCCGCGAGCGCTTTGGCAGCCGTGTCGGGCTGTTTCATGAGGCGATGCGGATCGAGACCGAATATCTTGATGGGCCATTCAAATACATGCTGTCAAATTGGAATTTCAAAGACACTGAAGAGGGCTGCGAAGTGGCGTTTGATGTCGATTTTGAGTTCAAGAATATCATCTTGCAGAAAGCCGCTGGCCTGTTCTTTTTTGAGGCCATGCAGCGGATCGTAAAGGCCTTTGAAGCCCGCGCGCACGAGTTGTACGGATGAGTGCGCTCGAGAAGCTGACAGCATTCTACGCCAGCCAGAAAGAGGCCGAACTGCCCGAAAGCGCTTTGGCCATCATGCGGCTCTGCTTGCTTGACTGGCTGATCGTATCGCGCGCCGCTTCGGGCGACGCGGTGGCTGAGAGCGCGCTGACTTACGCGCGCAGCCAAGGGCAGGGAGACGCTACGCTGTTTTTCGGCGGCACTGCCCCCCCGCGCATCGCCGCTCTAGCCAATGGCACGGTGTCTCACGCGCTTGACTATGATGACACGCATTTCGCCCATATCGGCCATGTTAGCACCGTGGTTATCCCCGCAGCGCTGGCTATGGGGCAGGCGCGCGGGGCAAGCTTTGAGCGCATTTTGCGCGCCGCCCTCATGGGGGCTGAAGCCGCGACGCGAACTGGCATCTGGCTGGGCCGTGATCACTACCAGATCGGCTTTCACCAGACAGCGACGGCGGGCGCGATTGGGGCTGCTGTTGCGGCAAGTGTTGCGGCCGGCTTGCCCGATGCGCGCGCCGCTCTCACCAACGCAGCGGGCTTTGCGGCGGGCCTCAAGGCGCAGTTCGGCACGCCGATGAAGCCTGTCAATGCGGGCATGGCAGCGGCCAACGGGGTTGAAGCTGTGCTGATGGCCGAGGCGGGGCTGTTCGGCTCTGAAAACGCGCTTGAGGCTCTTAACGCCACGCACCACGGCGAGGCTAACATGCGCGGCTTTGACGGGATTGGCGAGGCTTGGCTGTTTGAGCAGGTCACCCATAAGTTTCACCCCTGTTGCCATGGCACTCATGCGGCGATTGAGGCCATGATGGCGGGCTTGCAACAGCGGGCTGGCGCACCTGATCACGTGCAGATCACCACCCATCCACGCTGGATGAGTGTCTGCAACAAGCCCACACCGAGCGACCACTTGGAAGCCAAATTCTCCTACAAAGCGCTGGCGGCTTTGCTGATGCAAAACGGCGGGCAGGGCATTGACGATGCGGCGCTCAAAGGCTTGTTCCCGATGAGCAAGGATACAGAGGCGCTCATGGCGCGCATTGATGTTGTTGCTGACGAGAGTATCTCTGAAGAGGCCACGCAAGTCGCGCTGACATGGGGTGGTGAGACGAAGACGTTTGAGCACAATCTGACTGCGCCACTACCGTTCGAAACCCGTTTGCAAAAACTACTGAGCAAAGGTGATGCCGCTTTGGGGCAGGGTGACGCTGCGCGCTTTTGGAGTGCGATTGAAGCGGGTGACTTGCCTGCATTGCTCACTGAGGTCACAAAATAAAACGGGCGCCGAAGCGCCCGCTCATCAGCCCTGACAGGCTGTCTCGCTTTATGATGCGTGGTCGTAAGCTCGCTCGCCGTGTACGGCCAAGTCGAGCCCGTTGACTTCGGTCTCTTGATCAACCCGCAAAGGCGTAACCAAGGCGCAGAGTTTCACCAGCACGTAGCTCACCACGAAGGTGAACACGCCGACAACAGCCAAGCCACCCAGTTGCGCGGCCCATGTGCCTTCGCCAAACACCGCGATCATGATGGTGCCGAAGATGCCGCCAACGCCGTGAACTGCAAACACATCCAGCGTGTCGTCGATCTTGAACCTGTTGCGGATCACCGTGACAGCTTCTTGGCAGAGGATGCCCGCGACAGCACCGATCAGCAGCGCTTCAAGCGGGCCAACAAAGCCCGAGGCTGGGGTGATCGAGGCGAGGCCTGCGATTGTGCCTGTGACGATGCCAACAAGCGAGGC
>JADGEJ010000050.1 GCA_016744435.1 Lentibacter sp.
ACCACTATTCCTTCAGCACTGGGCATAGTCAGGCAAAATATCTGTCAAACCAGAGGTGCAGGATTAATGGGCCCTGACCCTAAGTAGGCGGCCCAACGGCACATCAACGGCCCCTGTTGTGCGTGCGCTCGTAAAGCTTGGCGATGATCGTGCTGGCAGTCTTTTCACAAGCCGCCGGAATGAGAGCATGCACAAGCGCCGCCACTGCGGCGACAAACAGCCAGAAACTAAAGCGCAGCGCAAAGAGAAAATGCTGGCCATAGGTTTCATCAACCGACTTGGGGTGTTCCAGAAATACGCGCGATATCATTTTGACTGTCCTTTGATCCTGTTCAAACTGAATTTAGCGGAGGGTTTGGTGTGATTTATCCCAAATATCTGACATTTAGTTTGAATATTGAGACATTTTCCCGTCATATTGCTTTGATATGGGACATGATGAACTAGATACCAAAATATTGCGCCAGCTTCAGACCGATTCAGACCTCTCGCTTGACCAGCTCAGCGATCAAATAGGCCTGTCGCGTAATGCCTGTTGGCGGCGGGTCAAGCTGCTAGAGGACGCTGGAGTGATCAAGCGTCGCGTCGCTCTTTTAGATGCAGACAAGCTCGACCTTGGCCTAACAGTCTTCATTCAGGTGCGCGCTGCCGAGCACACCGCTGATTGGTCAAAAAACTTCGCCAAAGCCACCAAAAACCTGCCCGAAATCCAAGGAGTTTACCGCATGTCAGGCGAACTTGACTATCTGTTGCGCGCCCGCGTCAGCGACATGGCGGGTTACGACAGGCTCTACCAAAAACTGATCGCGCGGGTTCCTATGGCCGATGTGTCCGCCAGCTTTGTTATGGAAGACATCAAAGACACAACCGAACTGCCGATCTAAGGAACCGCATCAGCACTATACGTCTACCTGATCTTCGCTGTTCTCGCTAAAGCCATTGGCACAACAGCCCTGCAGGCCAGCCACCAAGTCACGCATTTCTGGCCTTCGGCGCTTGTCGTCGTGGCCCTTGGCATTAGCGTCTACCTGCTGGCGCTCGCACTCAAAGTCATGCCCAACGGCATCGTCTACGCGATCTGCTCTGGCCTCGGCATAGCCTTCAGCGCAGCCATTGGCTATTGGGTGTTTGGCCAAAAACTCGACAACACGCTAAGCTAATGCGCACTGACACTGACACTGCCACGGGCCTTAGCTCTGGCTTTTTCTTCGCAAAAATACTCTCGGGGGTCTGGGGGTGAAACCCCCAGCTGGGCTGCATCACCCCTTCTCACCCAACCGCTTGATCAGGCTCGACGTGTCCCAACGGCCACCGCCCATCTGCTGCACGTCTTTGTAAAACTGGTCGACAAGCGCCGTCACGGGCAGGCTTGCGCCTGTTTCATCGGCCGTATCAAGGCATATACCAAGGTCTTTGCGCATCCAGTCAACAGCGAAACCGTGTTCAAAGGCATCCTCAATCATGGTCTCGTGACGGTTGACCATCTGCCAGCTGCCAGCCGCGCCCTGGCTGATCACTTCGACAACTGCGCGCCCGTCAAGGCCCGCTTTCTCGGCAAAGTGCAGCGCTTCAGAAAGCCCCTGCACGAGGCCAGCAATCGCGATCTGGTTGCACATCTTGGTCATCTGGCCAGCGCCACTTTCGCCAATCCGGCGGCAAATGCGTGCATATGCGTCGATGATCGGTTCGGCGCGTGCGAAGTCTTTCGCATCCCCGCCGCACATCACCGAAAGCACGCCGTTTTCAGCGCCCGCCTGTCCGCCCGAAATTGGCGCATCGACAAAGCCAAGGCCCGCCGCTTTGGCCGCTGTGTAAAGCTCTGTCGTTACTTTGGCGGAGACTGTCGTGTGGTCCACAAACAAAGCGTCTTTGCCCATGCCTGCAAATGCGCCGTCCTCGCTCAGGCAGACCGAGCGCAGATCATCGTCGTTGCCAACGCATGAAAGCACGATGTCAGCCCCGATGGCGGCCTCGCGCGGCGTGCTTGCGTGCGTGCCGCCGTGCTCATCGGCCCATGCCGCGGCTTTGGAGGCTGTGCGGTTATACACGCAAACCTCGTGGCCTGCGGCTTTCAGGTGGCCAGCCATCGGATAACCCATTACACCGAGGCCCAGAAACGCGAGCTTTGCCATGATATTTCCCCTTGCATCCATTCGTTTTTTCGTTTGTGTCGGGCAGGCGCACATAAGGCAAGAGAAAACCCGAATGATGAAGGATAGCTGAGATGATCATCTTATTCCGATGGCTGTTCCGCCTCGCCACGCTTTGCGTGGCTTTGGGTGTTCTCGGGGTTTTGGCGGTCTACTTTCTCGCCTCCCGCTCGCTCCCGGACTATGATAAAACACTTGAGGTAAGCGGCCTTTCAGCCCCCGTGCGCATCCTTCGTGATCACTCCAATGTGCCGCATATCTTCTCGGATGATGAAAGCGCTGTGTTCTATGGCCTTGGCTACGCCCATGCCCAAGACAGGCTGTGGCAGATGACAACCCTGCGCCGCACCGCTCAGGGCCGTCTTTCAGAGGTGTTTGGCACAGCCACCCTGCCCATCGACAAGCTGATGCGCCGCTTTGATCTTTACACCTTGGCAAGCTCTTCGGTTGACGCCCAAGACGCGCAGACACTGGCAGCGCTTGAGGCCTATTCCGCAGGCGTCAATGCGCGCCTCACCGAGATCAACCAAAGCGCTCTGGGGCGTGGCGCGCCTGAGATGTTCCTGTTCAATGTGCCTTTCGCACCTTGGCGGCCGGCAGATTCTATTGCGGTGCAAAAGCTGATGGCAGTGCAGCTCTCGGGCCACGCCGAAGCCGAGATCATCCGCGCGCGCACCTCCCTTTTGCTCGACGCGCCCGAGCGGTTGAAAGACATTCTCCCCGACGCGCCCGGCACCGGTGTCGCTGCCCTGCCCGCTTATGCCAGCCTGTTTCCGGATGCGCCTTTCCCGACCCGTGTCGCCGGCGCTGACGTGACCAAACTGCCGCTGTCGCCCGTCAAAGCCCGCGCCTTCGCTGGGGCTTCCAACGCTTGGGCCGCCGACCCGACGCGCGCAGCCTCCGGCGGCTCGCTCATGGCGAACGATCCGCACCTCGGCCTCACAGCCCCCGCGATCTGGTATCTCGCGCGGCTTGAGCTTGCCTCAGGCGGCGTGATTGGCGCCACAATTCCGGGCATTCCGGTCGTGCTTGTTGGCCGCTCTTCGGCACTGGGCTGGGGCTTTACCTCTTCCTACCTGGACGATCAGGATGTCTTCATCGAAG
Organism: Lentibacter sp.; assembly: GCA_016744435.1. GTDB lineage: Bacteria > Pseudomonadota > Alphaproteobacteria > Rhodobacterales > Rhodobacteraceae > Lentibacter. The sequence continues at coordinate 3,255 of JADGEJ010000050.1, forward strand.
AGATAAACCCCGAAAACACAGAAGAATACCGCACGCCAGAGGGCTTCAAAACCTTCAAAACCCGCCGCTCTATTATCAAGATCAAAGACGCCGCCCCCGTCACATTGACCCTACGTTGGACAGAAAACGGCCCCCTGTTACCGCCGAGCTTTCACGAAGTTGGCACTGTCACACCACCGGGCCATGTGGCCTCTCTGGCTTGGACAGCGCTCGACCCCGCCGATACTTCGCTCACCGCTGGCATGCGCATCATGCGGGCGCAAAATATTGACAGCGCCATTGAGGCCAGCCAGCTTTATGTTGCCCCAAGCCAAAACCTGACTCTCGCCGACAAAAACAGCATCGCAATGAAGACCATCGGCGCCATGCCCCGTCGCGATGCTGCGCACGCAAGCATGGGTCGCATGCCCGCGCGCGGCGCAGTGGCCGCCAACCGCTGGCAAGGCGTGTTCCCGCCCTCCGCCAACCCCGAGTTCATACGCCCTCAGGGTGGCATTGTCGGCAATACCAACAACAAACTGCTTGAGCGGCCCTTCCCACTGCATGTCTCCTACGAGTGGGGCGATAGCCAGCGCATCCTGAGGTGGCAACGGCTCATGCAGGGGCGCAAGGCACACACCCGTGACAGCTTCGTTGAGGCTCAGCTCGACACTGTCAGCTACACCGCGCGCGCGCTGCTGCCGCTGGTCGCAGCTGACCTCTGGTTTACCGGTGAAGCCGCCCCGGAAGGCACTCCCGAACGGCGCCGCCAAAGCGCACTTAACTTGCTGGCCAATTGGAACGGTGAGATGAACGAGCACCTTCCCGAACCGCTGATCTACGCGACTTGGATGCGCTTTTTGCAAGAACGCCTGATACAGGACGACCTTGGACCGCTGAGCCAAGAATACACCCATATGGATCCGCTGTTTGTCGAGCGGGTTTTCCGCGACGTGAGCGGTGCCTCCGTCTGGTGTGACGTCAAGCAGTCAACGGCAATCGAAACCTGCACAGACATCGCCCGTCTCTCGCTTGACGACGCGCTGGTCTGGCTAGATGAAGTCTACGGAACCTCGATAGAGGCTCTCCGGTGGGGCGACGCCCACCAAGCCACCCATGACCACCCGGTGCTTGGCGAGGTTCCTCTCCTGCGCTACTTCGTCAACATCCGCCAATCCACCTCTGGTGGCGACAACACCCTGCAGCGCGGCCGCACCAGCGGCACAGCCCCAAACCCGTTTGAAAACGTCCATGCCGCTGGCTATCGCGGCGTCTACGACTTCACAGACCCTGACAGCTCGATCTTCGTGATCTCAACGGGCCAGTCCGGCCACTTCCTGTCGCGCCACTACGATGACCTCGCCCAACTCTGGCGTCGCGGTGAATATGTCCCGATGTCGCTTGATGAAGCCCTCGCGCGCGCCGCCTCTGTCGGCGAAACGCACTTGGTCCCTGCTGCTCAATAGGCCGGTAAAAAACGCCCGGCTTTTTCTTTCCAGAAATATCCCGGGGGGAAGTTACAAGACTTGTCTTGTGACTTGGGGGCTGGCCCCCTCTTAGCCGATGATCTGAGGGCGCAGCCCTCAGCCACCGCGACGCACGAAGTGCGGCGCAACGCCTATACAGCGACGCACGAAGTGCGGCGCAACACCTAAACAGCGACGCACGAAGTGCGGCGCAACACCTATACTGTTCTAAATTGGTCCGCCTGCTTAGAGGTCCAGAACACCTTCAGCGTATAGCCATCTTCAGTCTGGCGTTCGTCTTCAACGACGCCTTGCTCAAACAGCCAAGCCCGCTGCCGCCCTTGGGCAAAACCAAGCGTCAGGGCTTCGTGTTTACGCGTGCCAGTGAGGGCATCACAAACCGCCTGCAACAGCCCGTCCATTCCCGCACCGGTCAGCGAAGACACCGCAAAAACCTCATCACTGCGATCCGCAATCGCCTGCGTCGCGCGGCTTTCGTCTTCATCAAGAAGATCAAGCTTGTTCAATACATCAAGATGCGGGATTTTCTCATCAATTCCAAGGCTCTCAAGGATGACTTTAACGTCGTTTGCTTGGGCTTTTGTTTCCGGATGGGCGATGTCACGCACGTGCAAGATCAGATCAGCGCTCAGCACATCTTCCAGTGTCGCACGGAAAGCCGCGACGAGCTCTGTTGGCAGGTTTGAGATAAATCCAACCGTGTCCGACAAGATCACTTCCATTCCCGAAGGCGGCAACTCGACTTTGCGCATGGTCGGGTCAAGCGTGGCAAAGAGCATGTCTTTTGCCATCACATTGGCCCCGGTCAGGCGGTTGAACAAGGTTGATTTTCCGGCGTTCGTATAGCCGACAAGCGCGACGATGGGGAACGGAACCTTAGCCCGTGATTTGCGGTGCAACTCGCGGGTTTTGACTACTTTTGAAAGTTGGCGACGCAGGCGCACGAGTTGTTCGTCAATCGCGCGTCTGTCCGATTCAATCTGGGTTTCCCCCGGCCCGCCAACAAAGCCAAGGCCACCACGTTGGCGCTCAAGGTGCGTCCAGGCGCGCACAAGCCGTGTGCGTTGGTAGCTTAGAGCTGCCATCTCGACTTGCAGAACACCTTCGCGGGTGCGGGCACGGTCTGAGAAAATCTCCAAAATAAGCCCCGTGCGATCGAGGATCTTCACACCCCATTTTTTCTCGAGGTTGCGCTGCTGCACCGGGCTTACGGGCCCGTCGATCAGCACCAGCTCGATCTCGGCAGCCTCAAACTCGGCCAGAAGCTCGTCAAGTTTACCCTTGCCAAACAGCATGCCGGGGTGTGGCTTTTGCAGGCGCACAACGGTAGCGCCGCAGACCTCGAGAAAGGGCATGGCCTCGGCCAAGGCCACAGCCTCTTCCAGCGCGTTGTGTGGCGCGCGAGCGTTGTCATCCCGTCGGATGTCGGGCCGCAAAACCCAAGCGCGCGTGAGCGTTTCGGCAGTCTCGTGGACTGCATCACTGTTGCTTGCGTCAGGTGGCGTGCTCACTGAGCCTCTTCGCCCTCATACAGGCTGATAGGCTGCGCTGGCATGATCGTCGAGATCGCGTGTTTGTAAACAAGCTGGCTTTGGCCATCACGGCGCAAAAGCACGCAGAAGTTGTCAAACCAAGTGATGACACCTTGCAGTTTAACACCGTTGATCAGAAAAATTGTCACAGGTGTTTTGGTTTTGCGGACGTGGTTTAAAAATGCGTCTTGCAAGTTTTGACGGTCGGAAGCCATGGTTCTAATGCCTTTTTGTTAGATTCCGGCCGTGGATCGGCCGCGCGTTTTGGTAATTATGTCGCGTGTGTTACCGAGAAGCCAGCCCAAAAGCGTGGCTTTGGCCCCAACCTGTTGCCCGCGCGCGTCAGTCGCCCATAGGCCTAACGGCTAGTCGCGCCATAGAACCGGGTTCATCAGGGCAATAATCGCCAGCGTTTCAAGCCGTCCAACAACCATGGCCGCGCATAAGATCAGTTTGCCCAGTGTATCAATTTCTACGAGAGAAATAGGCACTTCGGCCGCAGCATTCACCAAGGGCCCCGTCGTGGACAGAGCCGAAATTGACAGGATCAGCGCTTGCTCAAACCCGACGCCATTGCCGGCCAATGCCAGCGTGATAAAGGCCAGAGACAGCGCGAACAGCATGAAGAAAATCCAGGCGATAAAGGCCCCGTTGCGACGGATGCGTCGGCTCTGGTTTGACGAGCGCCCGACAGATGATGGATGCACCAGCCGCTCCATCTCGCGCAGCCCGTTGAGGTAAAGCGCATAGACGCGCAGTAGTTTGACGCCGCCCGCAGTCGTCGCCACGCCGCCCCCGATCAGCGCCAGCCCCATCAGGATAATGCTCGACACTCCAAGCCCCGACCAGCCTCGCGAGGCCTCCCAGTCGGCGCTTTCAAAGCCTGTGGTTGTTAGAAAAGACAACACAGTAAAGGCGCTGCCCCACAGGGCACGCAGGGCCTCGGCAAAATTTTCTTCTGCCGCGACATCAAATGCCGCCACCCAGTGGCGTGCAAACAAAAGCAAGGTGATCCCGAAAATGATCAGCACACCCATGCGAAATTCCGGGTCGTTGTGCAGCCCTTGGCGGCGCGAGGTGATGGTGTCGGTTGAAAAGGTGAGCCGCGACAACCCGAAGAGCAAAAACAGGAAGACAATGAGTTCGCCGCGCATCCCGCTTGAGCTGCCTTCAAGGCCGCCTGTCGCCGAAATTCCGCTGGTCGAGAGTGTCGACATCGCGTGGATCACCGCCACAAGGGGCGTGTCACCACTGATGATAAGGCAGACCGCGAGCAGCGCTGTCAGCCCTACATAAAGCGGCGCCAACTGGCGAATGGCGCGCGTGAGGCGCGAAGTGTCCCGCGCGTGGTCATACCGGTCAATTTGGGTGTCGCCTGAGCCGGGCTCGGCGGACGCGGTGACTTCAAAGCCGCCCAAAGCCAAAGGCGCAAGCACCGCGGCGGCTGTCACCCAGACAAACAAGCCACCCAGCCAGCCCACCTGTGCGCGCCACAAATGCATCGTGCCCGACAAGCGCCCTGGCTCAAACAGAGGGGCGCCAGTGGTGGTGAAGGACGACACCATCTCAAAGTAGGCGTTGAGAAAACTGGTGGTTTGCACAGCCTCGTAGAACGGAAAAGCCAATAACACCGGCAGCACGAAATACGCCGCAACAACTGCCGCGAGGTTGCCAAGCCCGCCGCGCCGCCTTTCGGGGCGCGCGCTCATGGTTATGGCGATCAGCGAGCTTACGAACAGGCCAAGCGTGCCCGCATAAAAGAACACCCGCGCCTCGTGATGTGCATTCCAACTGAGCGCATGTAGCGCCGGAACATACATCGACAGTGACGCCAGAAGCGTCAGCTGTAAGAAAAACGGGGTCTCAGCCAAACGTTGCATCCGCGGACCTCAGAAAAAGTCGATCGAGACCTGAAGCAAGCGCTCGACTTCGGGCACATCACTGGCCATTGAGAACAACACGATCACATCGCCCTCATCAACACGCATACCGCCTGTTGGCTTGACGATTTTCTCGCCCTTCTGGATCGCGCCGACAAGAACGCCCTCGGGGAACGGGATGTCGCGCACGGCTTTTCCGGCAATCGGCGAGGTTGAGAGAACTTCAGCCTCGATGATCTCCGCTTCGGCGTCACCGATGGAATAGACGCCTTTGACACGGCCATGGCGGATGTGGCGCAAGATCGAGCTCACAGTGGTGGCGCGCGGGTTGATATAGGCGTCAATGCCCATCGGCCCCATAAGCGGGGTCAGTGTCGGATCGTTGATCAGCGCAATCGCCATCGGGCAACCTTCGCTTTTTGCGCGTACGGCGGCCAGAAGGTTGGTTTTGTCGTCATCCGTGACGCAAAGCACCGCATCGGCGCGCTCGATATTGGCCTCGGCCAAAAGCGCCACATCAAGCCCGTCGCCGTTTAGCACAATCGTGCGCTCCAAAGCGTCGGCTGCAACTTCGGCAATCTTGCGGCTGCGTTCGATAACTTTGGTACGAATGCGCACTTCGCTTTTCTCGAGCGCCTGCGCCACAGCAAGGCCGACATTACCACCACCGATCAGCACAACGCGCTCTTGCTTGCGGACCTTCTTGCCAAAGACTTCAAGCGTGCGCGGCACGTCTTCACGGGCAATCGACAGGTAGCACTCGTCGCCGATCAGGATCTGATCGCCCGCTTCAGGCGCAAACAGGCGCCCCTTGCGGCGGATGCCCATGACGATAACTTTGAGGGTTGAAAACAAGTCGGTGAGTTGGCGCAGCGGCGTGTTGATCACCGGGCAATCATCTTCGATACGGATGCCCAGCACATGCACTTTGCCACCCATGAAGGTTTCGATGTCAAACGCCGACGGGGCGGAAAGGCGGCGCAGAGCGGCCTCGGCCACCTCGCGTTCGGGGCTGATCACCACGTCAATTGGCAGGTGGTCGCGGCGGTAAAGATCAGAGTAAATCGCCGTCAGGTAGCTCTGCGAGCGCAGACGGGCGATCTTGCGCGGTACCGCGAAGATCGAATGCGCGACTTGGCAGATCACCATGTTCACTTCGTCAGAATAGGTTGCCGCGATCACCATGTCAGCGTCACGCGCGCCTGCTCTGTCCAGAATATCGGGGTAGCTGGCGAAGCCCGCGATGCCCTGCACGTCGAGTGTGTCCATTGCCCGGCGTACGAGGTCTGGGTTGCTGTCAATCACCGTGACATCGTTGGCCTCGCCAGACAGATGTCGCGCAATTTGCCAACCAACTTGGCCTGCGCCACAGATAATCACTTTCATAGGGTGTTCCCTGCATGTCTGAGTGATTTCGATGCCAGAAGGTGCATGAGGCGTCAATCGCTTTATCAGGCTTAAAGCTGCGCGGATTTACGCAGGTTTTCACATAAGTAGATGACTTTGCGCGCAGTTTCACGCATTTTCGGCATGAACTTGGGTTTGGAGGGGTTATGAAACAGCTGGTTCTTGCATTTGGGGCTGCGGGGCTTCTCGCAGCCTGCACACCTTTGGGGCTTTACTACAAACAGGGCGTCAGCGTGCAAACGGCGCAGGATGCCGAGACAGTTTGCAACGTAAAAGCCGCGCGCGATGTACCGGTCCGCAATGTGACCCATGTCATCCCCGGCAAGCAAATTGCGCCGCGCAAGCAATGTAACAGCAATGGCCTGTGCCACATGACACCCGGTGTGATTATCCCGCCGGAGTTTGTCACCCGCGATGCCAATGCCGAGCTGCGCAGAAAGGCCGCTGACCTGTGCATGCGCCAAAAAGGCTATGAATATTTGCGCCTTCCGGCCTGTGATCCGGCCATCGCCAAAGCAACACCAGAGGGCCAGACAACCCGCCTGCCCCGCCTTGCGCCAAACTCATGCGTGGTGCGTAGCACAGGCGGGCGCTGGCAGATCGTTACGCCGTAACTTTATGTTTCGTCATCTTCCGGTGCGTGCAGCGCGACGCGCGCGCCTGTGCGGTTGGACGTCACCACACCAAGCGACTTGAGCTTGCGGTGCAGGGCCGAGCGCTCCATGCCCACAAACTGCGCAGTGCGTGAGATATTGCCGCCAAAGCGGTTGATCTGGGTGAGCAGATATTCACGCTCAAACTCTTCACGTGCTTCGCGCAGTGGCAAGGTGGCCATAACCGAAGGCAGCACCATCTTGCTGTCATCAGCGTTCTGGGCCTCACCGCTTGTCAGCTCTTTGACAGTAATCTCGCCCGTGCCATCGCCGAGGATCAGCAAGCGTTCGATCATGTTTTTAAGCTGTCGCACGTTGCCCGGCCAGCCCATGGTTTGCATGAGAGCAACCGTCTCGTCAGACAGTGGCCGCTTTGTCAGCCCCTGCTCGGTGTTGAACATTTCGATGAAATGCTGTGCGATCACCGGAATGTCTTCTCGCCGCTCCTCTAGGCTTGGCACTTCGATCGGCACCACATTGAGCCTGTGGTAAAGCTCTTCGCGAAAACGCCCCTCGGCAACTTCCTGTTCAAGGTTTTTCGCAGTCGAGGAGATAACGCGCAGATCAACGCGCACTTTGTTTGCGCCGCCAACCCGCAAGAACTGCTGATCAACCAGCACCCGCAAGATCTTGGACTGAGTGCCAAGCGGCATGTCGGCGATCTCGTCAAAGTAGATCACCCCGCCGCTGGCCTCTTCGAGCAGCCCCAGCTCGACGCCTTTTTCAGGGCTTTCACGGCCAAACAACACATCTTCCATACGATCGGGGCCAATGCTGGCGCAGCCCACCGTCACAAAAGGAGCCATCGCGCGCGCCGAATTGGTGTGAATATAGCGCGCAGCGGTTTCCTTGCCCGCCCCCGAGGCACCAGAGAGCATCACCCGACCGTTTGACTTGGTAACTTTGTCAAGCTGGCCCTGCATGGTGCGGAACGCGGCAGACGTGCCGATCATCTCGGCGCTGGTGGTGTCTTTGCGCTTGAGCTCAAGGTTTTCGCGGCGCAGGCGTGAGGTTTCCATCGCGCGGCGAATGACGACCAGGAGCTGATCAATGTTGAAGGGCTTTTCGATGAAATCATATGCGCCCTGTTTGATGGCGGCGACGGCGATTTCGATGTTGCCATGCCCCGAGATGATCACAACAGGCACTTCAGGGTGGTCAGTCTTGACTTGCTTGAGAATGTCGATGCCATCCATCTTGCTGTCTTTGAGCCAGATATCGAGGATCAAAAGCCGCGGCAGCTCGGCGGCGACTTCGCTCATCGCGTCGTCAGAGTTGCCCGCAAGCCGCGTCGTGTAGCCCTCGTCTTGGAGAATATCCGAGATCAGCTCTCGAATGTCGCGTTCATCGTCTACAATCAGAATATCACTCATGTTGTCCTCACACCGCACTTTTTTCTGTGTCTATTTTCTGGTCTTTTTCTGCCAATGGCAGGCGTATGACAGCCATCGCACCTGCGTGGTCGTCAGCGTCAAATAGCGGCGCATCCTCAAGCATGAGGGTGCCGCCATGTTCTTCAATGATCTTCTTCACGATCGGCAAGCCAAGCCCTGTGCCACTGTCGCGTGTTGTCACATAGGGCTCAAACAGTTTGGCGCGATCTTCCGGCAGCCCGATGCCATTGTCGGCAATCGTGATCACAGCATGTTGCCCGTCTTGAAGCGCCTTCACGTGAATGGCTGGGGTGAAATCCGCACCCAGTTTCTCGCGCCGTGTTTCTGTTGCTTCACCCGCGTTTTTGATCAGGTTGGTCAGCGCTTGGCCGATCATCGTCGCGTCATACTGGCCGCTCAAAGGCGCCTCAGGGATGTCGGCTTCAAACACAACGTCGGGCTGGCCGGCTTTTTGAAGCACCAAAGCCTCGCTCAACAGCTTGCCCAAGTCTTCTGCGCGGCGCTCGGGCTCGGGCATCCGTGCGAACTTGGAGAACTCGTCAACGATGCGGCGCAGATCGTTGGTTTGGCGCACAATAACATCGGTCAGCTCGCCGAGTTTGCCAGCCTCGCCCGCATCCAACGCGCGCGAGAATTTGCGCTTGATCCGCTCGGCTGACAGCTGGATAGGTGTCAGCGGGTTTTTGATCTCATGGGCGATCCGGCGCGCAACGTCGCCCCAAGCGGCCATACGTTGTGCACTCACAAGCTCTGTCACATCATCAAAGGCCACGACATAGCCCTCAAGCACGCCGTCGTCGCCGCCGCCGCCGTCGCCGCCGCCGCCGTCGCCGCCGCCGCCATGGCGCGTTGACATGCGCACCAAGAGGTTCTCCAGCCGCCCCGCGCGGGTGACTTTCACCTCGTCTTGCACCATGTTGGCGCCGCCGTCACGCAGCCTGTCAAACAGCGCTCCGAACTCAGGCACCGCCATGCGCAACTCAAGCGCAGACTGGTCTTCATGCCAATCAAGCAGCCGTTCAGCCGAGCGGTTCACAAAGGTAACGCGCCCCTCGGGATCAACCCCGACAACGCCGGATGTGACCGAACTCAGCACCGAGTCAAACTGGCGGCGGCGACGTTCGATCTGCTCGGTGTTGCTCAGCAAAGTGTCGCGTTGGCCCTTAAGCTGGCGCGTCATCTGGTTGAAGTAGCGGCCAAGGTCAGCGATCTCGTCGTCGCCGTCTTCCTCGATAACTTGGGTGTCAAGGTTGCCCTCGCCGACGCGCTGCGCCGCACTGGTGAGCCGCCCGACAGGCCGCGACAAGCGCTCGGCAAACCACAGCCCCAGCCAGACAGCTGCCAGAATGAGGATCACCGCGAAACCGAGGTAAACCAGCCCGAACTGGAACAGAACCTTGCCGCGATCACTTTCTAACTGGTTGTAAAGGCGGACATTCTCTTGCGTTTCACTCAGCAGGTTGAGGATAGACCCATCGACATCACGGCTGACATAAATCAGCCTGTCGGGAAATGTGGCCAGCGGCACGATGGCGCGAAATTCGTTGTTATCCCAGTCTTGGATAATGGCGATGCCCTCAGAACGGGCGCGCTCAATGTCTTCGGCGGTCGGCTGCTCAAAATTAAACAAATACGAGCGCTCGCCGCGCGCTTTCAGCTCTCCTGTGCCGTCAATCACGTAGGCCTCGCGCATCTGCGGCTGGTAGCGTTGCTGCCCAAGCGTGAGCACTTCGCGCAGGTCGGGGTCGATCATAAAGGGCGTTCCGGCATGCTCGAAATCGAGCGCGCGGGCCAGTGACATGGCGTTGCGTTGCAACGTGTTGCGGTGCTCGCCCTCATAGGCCTCAGCCGCGGCCAGCGACGAGCCAACAACCTGGCGCACCCGGTCTGAAAACCAGCCTTCAAGGCCAAGATTAACTGTCAGCATCGCGAAAATCGCCACTGTGACAGTCGGGATAAGCGCCATGATCGCGAACACCCCGGTGAGGCGCAAATGGAGCCGCGAGCCTGCCGATTGCGAGCGCCTCGCCGCAACCATGCGCACCACACGCTGCAAAACCAGCGCCGCGACCAGCAGCACATAGACCAGATCAACCAGCAAGATCATCCGCAACGCAGGTGAGCGCGCGTCCTGATCAAACGGGCCGAACACAAGGAAGGTTCCCAAAACCAGCAATGGCCCGAGAATCACCAATCCGAGCGTGGCAATATTCTGAAAACGCCGCTGTCGCCGCAGCCGGCTCAGCCTATTCCAAGAAGAATTATGTGCCCGAGACGCCACTTAGGCCCCCCGTCATAATGTGATGCATCGTCTCTCAACCGCCATATCTTGTGGCCTTTTGGGCGCGTGATGCGCGTTAGCCACTCTTATGTTGCGGTTTTACATCAATTTGCGCCGCCGTGTCACGTGGATATCGAGCTCGGTGATCTTCTTTCTGAGCGTATTGCGATTGATGCCCAAGAGATCGGCGCATTTCGCCTGATTACCCCCCGTTGCATCCAAAGCAATTTCGATCAGCGGGGTCTCTATCTCGCGCAAAATCCGCGGATAAAGCCCCGGAGGCGGCAGCTCTCCGCTGTGCAGATCAAAATAGCGTTGCAAATGGCGCGCCACGCTTTCTGAGAGTTTCTCATCAACCTTCACACCGGCTACGGGCGCAGCGACGGGCTGGGCGGCCAAGGCAGTGCTGGCCTCAGCGCCGCTGATCTCAGCGTCGCGCGCTGTCAGTGCCAAGCGTTTGATGGTGTTTTCCAACTGCCGCACATTTCCGGGCCAGCCGTAAAGGCGCAGCGCCTCAACAGCATCTGCTGCGAGCCTTTTGCCTGTCGTTTGGAGCGTTTCTCCTTTGCCCAAGAAGTGCTCGGCCAAGAGCGCGATGTCTTCCACCCGCTCGCGCAAGGGCGGCAAGTTGAGAACGGCTCCATCGAGGCGATAGAACAGATCGTTGCGCAGCGATCCCGAAGCCATTGCAACGCTCAAGTCGGATTGGCTTGTCGCCAAAAACCTTGGGCCGTTTTGGCCAATCGCGTCGATGAGGTGCACAGCCTTCATTTGAAGATCGTCTGGTAAGTCGCTGATATCTTCAAATAAAATAGTCCCACTCTTGGCGCGTGACAGCAGGCCAGACACCGCATCGGGGCGGCGCAACTCGTCATCAGTGACAGTCACAAAGGGCTGGCTGCGCCGGTCTGACATGTCGTGAACAACCCGCGCGACAAGCGACTTTCCCGTGCCGCTTTCTCCGGTCACCATCACGGGCAACTCGACGTTGAGCACCCGCGCAATCAGGCCATAGACGGTTTGCATCGGTGCCGAGCGGCCGACAAGTGGCAGTGCCTTGTCTTCGCTGTGCACGTCCGGCGCAATGGAGCTGCTGCGCTCGCCCGCTTCTAGCGCACGGGCTGTACGTTTCATCAGGTCAGGCAAGTCAAACGGCTTGGGCAGATAGTCAAACGCCTCAGCCTCGGCAGCTTTGATAGCGGTCATGATGGTGTTTTGCGCCGAGATAACGATCACCGGCAGCCCGGGCCTGTCCTGGGCGATTTTGGGCAGCATTTCGAGACCGTTCCCATCGGGCATCGCGACATCTGAAATCACAACATCCCCGTGCCCTTCCCCGATCCAGCGCATCAAAGTCGTCAGCGAGCTGGTGGCTTGTACCTTACAGCCAGCCCGGGTGAGCGCCTGAGTGAGAACTGTGCGAATTGTGCGGTCATCATCGGCCACAAGAACAGTGCCATCCATCAGGTTGTCTCCTTACTTTCTAGTGCTCGGGGCAGTGAAATGCGGAACACTGTTTCCCCTGGTTTTGAGGTGCATGACACCCAGCCATCATGCGCGCCAATGATCTTGGCGGTTAGGGCAAGGCCAAGCCCTGTGCCGTTTTCCTTGCCTGATACAAAAGGGTCAAAAATCTCGCTGAGAAGCTCGGGTGGCACGCCGGGGCCATCGTCGATCACTTCGATCTGCAGAGGCAGCGGCTGCCCAAGTCCCGCCTCAGTGCGCAGCCGGAAGCCATGTTCATAAAAACTGCGCAGCCTGATCTGGCCCGACTTTCCGGCGGCATCAGCGGCGTTTTTCAAGAGGTTGAGAAGCACCTGCAACAGCTGATCACTGTCCGCCAAAGCGAGCGGCAGCGATGGATCATAGTCTTCGATGATCTCCATGCCAGCGCCGATGCCCACCAGAGCAGAGCGGCGCGCGCGGTCCAACACGTCATGCAAGTTGGTTGGCTTCAAGTCCGGCAGTGACAGGTTGCCAAACTGCTCAACTTGCTCCAACAGCTTCACAATCCGGTGGCTCTCAGAGACTATTAAGTCACTAAGTTCAAGGTCTTCCGCGCTGAGATTCATCCCGATCAGCTGCGCAGCACCTGTGATGCCAGCAAGTGGGTTTTTGATCTCATGCGCCAGCATTTCTGCCATGCCAATGGCCGAACGCACCGAGGTTTTGGCGCGGCTTTGCTGTGGCAAATGCCCGCTCATTTCAAGGGGCGTTATCACCAGAAGCATCTGTTCAGGACCGCCTGAATAAGGCGCAAACTGTAGGTTGCAGGCTTGCCCGTCGCCCTTTGTATTGCTCGCCAGCGCAAGCCTCATCTCGCTCACAAAAAGCGGTGACTGCGAGGCGCGTGCGCGTTCAAAGGCCTCCGCGAGGGCCGCCTTATAGGCCAGTTTGTCCCAAAGCGGCGTGCCGACCAACGCGCGTGCTGACGCCATCAGAAAGCTCTCAGCCGCTGGATTGGCGGCTAGGATGTCGTCATTCAGGCCAAGCAAAATCGTCGGGAAAGGCAGCGCAGCCCATAGGGCCTCACCATCAATCATGTCGCTGTTTGGCGCTGTATTGTTCATGCCGCGCGCCTGTTCTCTACAGTTTCGGGGATAAGCGCGATCACTTGTGCAGCATCAACAGATGTCAAAACCTCGCGGCGCAGGCCAAGCGGTGTGCCCGCCACGCCCATATACCAGCCGAGGTGTTTACGCGCGACACGCAGGCCGAGCTTGCTTCCGTAGAACGTAAGCATCGCCTCATAATGCGTTGATATCATGTCTACAAACTCACAACCAACAGGGATTGCTGGTTGCGCATCGCCCCAGAGCTCATGGGCGATTTGTTGCAATATCCAAGGCCGCCCTTGAGCACCGCGCCCTATCATCACGCCGTCTGCGCCTGACAGCTCAAGCGCCTCGCGCGCGTCTTGTGCCGAGCAAATATCACCGTTGGCAAACACCGGAATGTTGACCGCTTCCTTGACGGGGCGGATTGCGGCCCAGTCGGCGCTCCCCTTGTAAAACTGGCAACGTGTGCGGCCGTGGATCACGATCCGGCGCACCCCGGCGCCCTCTGCGCGCTGCGCCAGTGTGGCGGCGTTCAGGCTGCTGTCATCCCAGCCAAGTCTGGTTTTGAGCGTCACGGGAATGCTCACAGCTTCCGTCACCGCCTCGATCATCCGCAGGGCGTGGTCAAGGTCACGCATCAGCGCCGAGCCGGACAAGCCGCCAACCACTTTTTTCGCCGGACAGCCCATGTTGATATCAATCATCGCAGCGCCATTGGCCTCAACCATGCGCGCGGCTTCCGCCATCCAGACAGGCTCACGGCCCGCGAGCTGCACGGCGGTGTTGGCCCTGTCAAACCCCAGCTCGGCACGCTCACGCGCACCAGAAGTCGCCTGTAGCATATCGTGCGAGGCAACCATTTCGCTCACCACGAAGCCCGCGCCAAAGCTGCTGACAAGCTCACGAAACGGCAAGTCGGTGATGCCCGCCAAAGGAGCAAGCGCCACAGGTTGGCTTGGTTGGGGCAGTTTTTCGGGGTCGTTGGGCACGGCTTCTTCCTTGTGCGTCTGATTTGGCCTACTCTCGATTTGGGGCAGGCTCAATGCGTCCTCAGTGCGTTGGCGGCGCTAACGCTGCACCGCCCCGCTGTATTGCACAAAAAATAGGCAATGTGCGTATTATTTCGCCGTGTTGCTCTTTGGGGCGCCACACTTTAAGTCCTGATGAGCTTAAGGAGCCAGTATGAAACTCGCCGCTATTCTTGTGGCCGCAGGACGCGGCAGCCGCGCCGGAGGCGATATTCCCAAACAATGGCAACCGCTTGCAGGGCGTCGTGTGTTTGACTGGGCCTATGCGGCCCTTGCCGAACACCCCGCAGTTGAAGCTGTTGTCGCCGTCATAAACCCTGACGATGCGGTGCATGTTCCCGCTGGCATCGAGGCTGTTTTGGGCGGCGCGACACGCGCAGCCTCGGTTCAGGCGGGGCTGGGTGCGCTTCATGGCCGCGGCTTCACCCATGTTCTGATCCACGATGGCGCGCGCGCTTGCTTAAGCGCAGAGGTTATCGACACTGTCATCGCTGCGCTAAATACCCACGACGCAGCCGCGCCCGCCCTGCCCGTCACCGACGCGCTTTGGCGCGGTGTCGCGGGTGAAGTCACAGGCACGCAAAGCCGCGAGGGGCTTTACCGCGCCCAGACGCCGCAGGGCTTTGACCTTGCAAAAATCAGCGCGGCTCACACACAGGCTGACGATATGGCCAGCGACGATGTCGAAGTTGCACGCGCGGCAAGGCTTGCAGTTGCGATCGTGGAAGGCCATGAAGATAACTTGAAAGTCACCCTGCCCGAGGATTTTGCCCGGGCTGAGAGAATATTGGCAGAGCAGATGGATATACGCCTTGGAAACGGGTTTGACGTGCACGCTTTTACCGAGGGCGACGCAGTTGTGCTCTGCGGGGTGAACGTGCCGCACAGTAAAGCACTGCTCGGCCATTCCGACGCTGACGTTGGCATGCACGCTGTCACCGACGCGCTTTATGGCGCTCTGGCGGAGGGCGACATTGGCCGCCACTTCCCGCCGTCTGATCCGCAATGGAAGGGCGCTGCCAGCCATATCTTCCTTGAGCATGCCTGCGAGCTGGCCCGCTCCAGTGGCTACGTGATCAGCAACATCGACTGCACGTTGATCTGCGAGCAACCCAAAATCGGCCCGCATGCGGCTGACATGCAGTCAGAAATGGCGCGCATCATGGGGCTTGCCTCTGACCGTGTCTCTATCAAAGCAACCACGAGCGAGCGGCTCGGCTTTACCGGCCGAGAAGAAGGCATAGCCGCGCTCGCAACAGCCACATTGGTGAAATCATGAACGAACTCGCTCGCCTTGCAGGCACTTTCTTTTACGTTGGCTATATGCGGCCTTTCTCGGGCACTTGGGGCTCGGCGGCGGCGCTGCCTGTTGGTTATGGGCTGCATCTTCTCGGTGGGCCTTACTTGGTCGCATTCGGCGCTGTGCTGGCGTTTTTCATTGGCTGGTGGGCCACCTCGGTGATGATCGAAGGTCAGGAGGATCATGACCCATCAGAGGTTGTGCTTGATGAAGTCGCTGGCCAATGGATCGCGATCCTGCCTGTGCTTATCGGCGCGTCGCATGCGGGCGTTGATGCGCTTGCGCTTTGGCCCGGCTGGCTTGTTGCCTTCTTTGGCTTTCGCTTCTTTGACATTCTCAAGCCCGGCCCTATCGGCACCGCCGACGCGCGCGGCGACGCGCTTGGCGTGATGCTTGATGACATCCTCGCAGGCATTGCCGCCGCGATCACTGTTGGTATCGCAGCCTATGTCTACCACGGGTTTATCGCGTGAGCGCTGAAGCTGTCTTAAGCGCCGCCCGCAAGGCCGGCCTCAAGATTGCAACAGCCGAGAGCTGCACGGGTGGCATGGTCTCGGCGGCGCTAACGGATGTTGCCGGAAGTTCCGACGTGTTTGAGCGCGGCTTTGTGACCTACTCTAATGAGGCCAAAGCCCAGATGCTTTCTGTGCGCGACAAGACCCTTGCCACCTATGGGGCCGTCTCGGAAGAAGTCGCCCGCGAAATGGCCCTGGGCGCGCTGCAGCACTCTTACGGCACGCTTGCGGTTTCGGTTACTGGCGTTGCTGGCCCGGGTGGCTCTGAGCATAAGCCCGAGGGGCGCGTCTGCTTCGGTCTGGCGCGTGAAGGCGGCGTAACAACGACAGAAACTATCGAATTTGGCCCGCTTGGCCGTGCCGAAGTGCGCGCCGCGAGCTGTGTCTATGCCTTGGACTTGCTGCTCAAAGCCGCATCCATTTAGCGCCCGCATTTGTGGCAAGTCGCCCAAATACCGCCCAAAAATTAAGCGTTACACAAATTGCCTGCGCATTAAGCACGCAAGGTGCTTTTTTATGCGCTTACCATCGGGTTTGAGGGGCTCCAACGCAAACCTTCTGGAAGGAATCTCAAAATGAATGGAGCTGATACAGCTTGGATCATTGTCGCCACGGCCCTTGTTTTGTTCATGTCGCTGCCTGGCCTCGCTCTGTTTTACGGTGGCCTTGTGCGGGCACGCAACGTGCTCAGCGTGTTCATGCAAGTCTACGCGATTGCCTGTTTGATGAGCGTTCTCTGGCTCGCCTTTGGCTATTCCATCGCTTTTGGCGAAGGCGGCAGCGGAGTCTGGGGCGGATTGGGCAAGATGTTTCTGATCGACATCACAGCAGAAACGCCTTCGCATATCGCATCGAACCTGCCTGAAATCCTGTTTTTTGCCTTCCAGATGACATTCGCAATCATCACCCCTGCGCTGATCGTTGGCGCTTACGTCGAGCGGATCGGCTTTGGCTTTGTGCTGTTGTTCTCCGGCCTCTGGATGCTCCTGTGCTACGCGCCAGTGGTTCACTGGATCTGGGGCGGCGGGATGCTCGCTGACGGCGGCATCTTCGGCGAAACGGGCGTGCGTGACTTCGCAGGTGGCATTGTGGTGCACGAGACAGCAGGCATCGCCGCACTTGTGATCGCCGTAGCGCTTGGCCCGCGCCGCCACATGACAACACCGCCACACAACCCCGGCTATGTGTTTATCGGCGCGGCGATGCTCTGGGTTGGCTGGTTTGGCTTTAACGGCGGCTCACAGCTTGCGGCAGATGGTGGCGCTGCCATGGCGCTGACAGTCACGCATATCTCGGCCGCGACAGCCTCGCTGACATGGGCACTTTGGGAAGTCGTGAAATACGGCAAAGCCTCGCTTGTTGGCATCGTCACAGGCACAATCGCAGGCCTCGCCTCGATCACCCCAGCCTCGGGCTTTGTTGGCCCGCTTGAAGCGCTGCTGATCGGCGGCATTGCGGGCATCCTCTGCCAAGAAGCTGTCACGCTCATCCGCAACAAACTCAAGATCGACGACACGCTTGATGTCTTTGCGGTTCATGGCGTTGGCGGCATCTTCGGCACCATCATGATCGCGGTGCTTGGCGCAGGCACATGGGCCGCGCAGCTCGGCGGCTTGGCTGTTGTTGGCGTGTTCACTTTTGTGGTGAGCTATGCGCTGGTTAAGCTCTGCGCGTTGATAACTCCGCTGCGGGTTGATCAAG
>JADGEJ010000063.1 GCA_016744435.1 Lentibacter sp.
CGTCTCTGCTCGTCCGGTAAGGCGTCTTCTAAGGTTACTCACCAGAACCCGCAACCCCTTTTTTCAAACAAATACACGTTTTCCTCTTTTTCCAGTTTTTCCCTATGTTTATAGGGGGTTGAACACACAATCATTTACAGGAAGCCCCCTTTGGGTAATTTTATTGCTCGGCATCCCCAGCTTTGAGGCTAGATGTTGAGTTATCCACAGGCCTGCCCACAAGACTCAAGTGCTCGAGCCGCGCTTTACCCTTCGATTCACACCTGCGACTCGGAATTTCGATGCGATTCACTTCCAAAATTCGGCTTTGATTCTGATTTTCACACTGAATCGGCTGATTCACTTTTCAAAAACCGCCCGACTCGCAGCAAACTGCCCCCAAAATTGGCTCAGCTACGATTTTTTCTCAGCTGACGAGCTGAATCGCTCGAAACCCCGAGCCCTGCCCTGCCGCGAGCCGCCAAAAGCCCGAGGATCACGGCCATATAGACGAGAGGCTCAAGTTGCAGGCCCTTCACGAGCATTATGTAGTGAGCTCCGCCCAGCAAGGCGGCGAGATATGTCAGCCTGTGCAGCTTGCGCCAGCTGGCGGCCCCCATCTTGCGGAGCGACATGTTGTTTGATGTGAGAGCGAGCGGCAGAAGCGTGGCAAAGCCCGCCATGCCGACAGTTATATAGGGGCGCTTTACAATGTCGTCCCAAATCCGGCTGATCACCTGTACATCAAGCACCAGCCAAACAGCCAAATGCGCGGCTATATAGAAGAAGGCACTCAGCCCCAGCGCGCGGCGAAACTTGAGCAGGCTGACACCTGTATACTTGCGCAGTGGCGTGACCGCCAAAGTCACGACCAAAAGCTTAAGCCCCATCTCGCCATAAGCATGCTCAAGCGCCTTGATCGGCTCAGGCCCCATGCCCCCTGTCGCGGCACTATAAAAGAGCCCCGAAAGATGCGCCGCGCACAGTATATACAGGGGCCATGTGGGAACACGCCGAAAAGCGCTGTTCAAGCTACTCGAAATCGCCATCAGAAATGCGTTTTCAGGTCCATACCAGTATAGAGGCTGGCGACGTCTTCTTCGTAGCCGTTAAACTTCAGCGTCGGTACGCGCCCGGCGAACAATCCGCCGCCAAGCTGGCGCTCAGTCGCCTGCGACCAGCGCGGATGGTTCACTTCTGGGTTCACATTGCTATAGAAGCCATATTCGCTCGCGTTGGCTTTGTTCCAGCTCGTCGCCGGCTCTTTGTCGGTCAGAGTGATGCGCACGATCGACTTGATGCTTTTGAAGCCATACTTCCACGGCACAACAAGGCGCAGCGGCGCGCCGTTCTGGTTTGGCAGGTCTTTTCCGTAGATGCCTGTCGCCATCATGGTCAGCGGGTGCATCGCCTCGTCAAGCCGCAGCCCCTCAACATAGGGCCAGTCGAGCACAGGATACTTCACACCGGGCATTTCTTCGGGGCGCACGAGCGTTTCAAACACGACATACTTCGCGCTGCTTTGCACGCCCGCAAGCGCTAGCAAGTCGGCAAGCTCAAAGCCGTTCCAAGGCACAACCATGCTCCAAGCCTCGACACAGCGGAACCGGTAGATACGCTCCTCAATGGTCATCTTGCTCAGGATGTCTTCCAAAGCGTAGTCGCCGGGGCTGTCGACCATACCGTCGATCTTCACGCTCCAAGGGCTGGTTGTCAGCGCGCCCGCATATTTCGGCGGGTCTTCCTTGGCTGTGCCAAACTCATAAAAGTTGCAGTAGTTTGAAATGTCTTCAAAGCTATTGGGCTTCAGCTCTTCGGCGCTTGCTCCTGTTGCCACGCCAACAAGCCCAAGGCCCGCAGCCCCCGCCATAAGCTGACGACGGTTCAAAAACGTGGCTTCATCCGTGACTTCACGGTCTTTCAAAGTGTTCGTCCAGCGCATGGCCATGAGGCGGCTCCTTATAAGTGTTTCCCCCTAGCTAAAGCGCAACGGCCCACACGCCAACAAACGCTTGCTCACTTTTCTGCCATTGCTTTGTAACTTTATGTGGAGTGACAGATAGTTTGTCTCGGCTATACCGAGATAACCAATACCTGCCATTCACAACAGTCAAACCGCGCGTCGGCAGCGCGGGGCAAAAGGTGCATTCACTGCACGTGCACCAATGGCTGCTTTGGCTGCATCCACTATCAAATTGATCCGAAGCCAAAATTTTAATCCCCATTAGCTAGGGTCAGGACCTATTAATCCTGCACTTCTGGTTTGCCAGATATTTTGCCTGACTATGCCCAGTTCTGAAGGAATAGTGGTTCTATTTCAAGGCATTGAAAAGACGGCAGGCGAAATATCTGCCAAATCCGAAGGACGCCAAATCCGCATCATCTCAGCGGCTTGTCGCGCTTGGGAATAGAACCACTATGCCCGGCGCGCACCAACCCCCTGATATTTCGCGGATTTGACGCCAGAGATGCAGGATTAATGGGTCCTGCCCCTAGGACTTGCCATTGTGTGGCTTTGCGATGTTACCGGTCTGATCGACAACGATTCGGATAATTTCGGCGAACATCGCAATGCCATCCCCAATAATTCCATCTGGAAAATCATAGTCTGGGTGGTGTAGCTCGGGCTGTATGTCTCCCGCTCCCAATCCGAACATTCCGCCTTCAAAACGGTTCGTGAATTCACCGAAATCCTCGCCCCAGCGGAAGGGGTGTTCCAGACAGCGAAAGGGGTGATTGGTCTTGGCAGCGGCTTGTCGGATCATGTCAAAGCCTAGTTCTGTGTTTGTTGTGCCGGTAAATGCTTCACGAATTTCGAAATCAGCTTCGAGACCGTATCTCGCTGCAAGCTCTACTGCGCATCCCTGAATGTCTTGCCACATCTTTTCTACCGTATCTGA
The DNA here is from genome assembly GCA_016744435.1 of Lentibacter sp. Taxonomy (GTDB): domain Bacteria; phylum Pseudomonadota; class Alphaproteobacteria; order Rhodobacterales; family Rhodobacteraceae; genus Lentibacter. The sequence goes on from JADGEJ010000063.1 coordinate 2,880, forward strand.
CTGTGCAGACCGCAGGGTGATGTGCACTTCTCCACGTGCGGGCGAGATGCCAGATGCTTGCACCCCCATCTGATTGTAGACCGGAACAGCAAGAGCATAAGCGTCGGGCAGGTCGTATCTGGCTTGAACCTTACGGGTTCTTAGCGTCAATTCTGCCAATGCATAAGAAGGGCTGGTCCCGGTTTCAGGCTGGGCGCTGTGAGCTTCTTTGCCAGACATCTTGATGGTCACATATCTGACTTCAGAGGCAAAGACCCCTGACTTACAGACGATTTGACCGAGGGGGAAACCCGGCAGGTTATGAAGCGCGAAAACTAAGTCCGGTTTGATTTGGTCAAAATTCGGGTGGGAACAACTCAGCCGAGCGCCTGTGCCTGTCTCTTCGTCCGGCTGGAACAGCAAAACTACGCGGCCTTTGGCGGGGCGTTCCGCCAAGGTCTGCGCCAATCCAGCAAGGATAGCCATATGGCCGTCATGTCCGCATTTATGTCCGACGCCATCGAAAGTTGAGCGGTATGGGATGTTGTCATTGATTTCATGGATAGGTAATGCGTCAAGTTCGCATCGAAACAAAATGGTTTTGCCCGCTGATTGGCCCTCATATACAGCGGCAAACCCCGCGCCATGCAGCGGGACAACACGATCAGGCGTCGCGTGGGTTTCGAGAAACTGGCGCAAATGTTTTGCGGTTTTTACCTCCTGACGCGAGACCTCGGGATGGGCGTGAAGCCAGTGCCGCAAGCGGATCAGCTGATCGATATCAAACTTCAAATGGATGTCCTCTTGATTGCCGTCGCACAGGACAAGCCTGCGCGACACTTAACCTATCCTAATGTTTCACGCACGGCGGCTTCTGTGCTGGTGATCACAGTGTCAGCCTCTTCCTTTGTCAGGCAGAATGGTGGTGCAAAACCGAGGATGTCACCTTGTGGCATGGCACGCCCGATGACGCCCTTGGCGGCCAGCGCCGCTGAAATTTGCGCGCCGACACCTTCTGAGGCTTCAAAGAACTTACGCCCGTCCTTCTGCTGCACAAACTCGACAGCGGCCAGCATGCCGACACCGCGAATATCGCCGACATTGGGGTGGTCGGCCAGACGTTCGCGCAGGCCCGCGCGCAGATACTCGCCCGTGACCACGTTGTTTTCGATCAGGTTCAGCTCGTCGATTACCTTTAGGTTTGCCACACCGGCCGCAGCCCCAATAGGGTGCGCTGAATAGGTCCAGCCGTGGCCAATCGGGCCGAACTCGTCGGTGCCATCTTCCAGAACTTTCCAGACTTTGTCAGAG
>JADGEJ010000064.1 GCA_016744435.1 Lentibacter sp.
CCCGATGTGTAGCACAGACTCGAGGCCAGATCTTCGTCAAGCTCGGGCCAAGTGTAGGCCGCATCGCCCGTCTCAACCAGCTCGTCATAAAACTGCAATTCGGCGATTTGTGCGCTTGCGGCCTCGTTGCGTGGCCCCATCAGAACAATCGCCTTGAGCGTTGGCAACTGGTCTTGGATAGCAGCAATGATCGGCACGAATGTTTCTTCTAAAAACAACACCTGATCTTGCGCATCGTTGACCACAAAAACAAGCTGCTCGGCAAACAAACGCGGGTTTATCGTGTGGCAAACAAAGCCGCCGCCAGACGCCCCGAAGTATATCTCAAGATGGCGGTAGTTGTTCCATGCCAGCGTGCCCACACGAGCGCTTTGTGCCAGCCCCATCTTGCCAAGTGCCGAGGCGAGCTTGCGGGCTTGAAGGGCGGTTTGCCCCCAATCACGACGGGCGATTCCGCCCGCTGTTTCAACAGAAACAATTTTAGTGTCGCTGTGGTTCTTTGCGGCATTGTCGATCAGGCTACTGATCAACAACGGCATTTTCATCATTTGCCCGAGCATGTGGGGGCTTCTCCTTGAAGGCCGTAGGGTTGGAACGCGCGTAGGTTTTCTCTGGCAACACAAGGCTGCCAGAGAGATTAGCCTCGTTTAGGCTTTCATCAAATCAGCGCATTTTTCGCCGATCATCATGCAGGCGGCATTGGTGTTGCCGTTAACGATTGTCGGCATGATCGAGGCATCCGCCACACGCAGTTGCGCGATCCCGTGCACACGCAAAGACGCATCAACAACAGCCATGTCATCACTGCCCATCTTGCAAGTGCCAACCGGATGATAAATCGTCTGGCTGTTCTTGCGGATGTAATCACGCAGTTCATCATCACTTTGCACAGCTTCTCCGGGCACCACTTCAGCGCCGCGGTACGGGGTCATGGCCGCCGATCCGAGGATCTTGCGAGCGACTTTGATCCCGAACAACATGACTTCAAGGTCGTGTTCATCGCTGAAAATGGCCGGGTCAATCGCCGGCTTCTCGGCTGGGTCCGCAGACACCAACTTCACGTTGCCAACGCTTTTTGTCCCGACAATCCCTGGCATCAAAGTAAAGCCGTGGCCTTCTGGGTTTCCCGCGCCATCATTGATGAAGTAGGTCGGGGTGAAGTGGAACTGTAGGTCAGGCGCAATCGCGTCTTCGTTGACAGTCAGGTAGCCGCCCGCTTCACCGATGTTTGAGGTCAAAAGCCCCATGCCAGACTTGAACAACTCAGCTTGCTCAGGGTCTGTTGCAGCCGCCAAAGTGATCGGCTGGGTAGATTCGTGGGCAACAGCAACCATGGCATGCTCTTGCAGGTTTTCCCCAACGCCGGGCAGATCATGCACAACGTCAATGCCGTGGGCCTCAAGATCAGCCTTGGCGCCAATGCCGCTCAGCATCAGAATTTGCGGCGAGCCAATTGCGCCCGCTGCCAGAACAACCTCGCCCGTTGCTTTGGCCACGTGCATTTCGCCGCCCGCTTCAAAAGAAACGCCCGTGCAGACGCCGCCCTCAATCACCAGCTTATGCACCAGAGATTCGCCCTGAATGGTCACGTTTCCGCGCTCAACAGCAGGGTGCAGGTAGGCCACGGCAGCAGAGTTGCGGAAGCCGTTTTTCTGCGTGACTTGATAAAGGCCAAAGCCTTCTTGCTCGGCTTGGTTAAACTCGTCTTGGGCCGCATAACCCTGCTCGACAGCAGCCGCGACCATGGCTTTGGACAGCGGGTTAGGATCACGCTGATCGGCAACATTCAACGGGCCGCCAACACCGTGCAACTCGCTTTCGCCGCGCTCGTTGTTCTCGCCTTTTTTGAAAAGCGGGAGAACGTCGGCATAGCTCCAGCCTTCGTTGTCTTTGCCCCATGCATCAAAGCACGCGGGGTTGCCGCGTTTATAGATCATCGCATTGATCGAGGTGCAGCCGCCAAACACTTTGCCGCGCGGCATGTAGACAGATTTTCCGCCCATGCCTTCCTGCGGAACCGAGCTGTAATCCCAATCCAGTTCACTCTTGAACAAGTTCGGGAAGGCTGCGGGAACGTGAATAAACGGGTTGTCGTCAGGCGGACCGGCTTCAAGCACCAGAACATTCTTGGTCTGGTCTTCGCCCAAACGTGCTGCAACCGCGCAACCGCCAGCACCTGCTCCAATGACGATATAGTCATACGTGTCTGACGCTGATGCTGCAGCGTGCGTCGCGCTCAGGATAAACGGGGCCGTAGCGGCAACACCTAAGGCGGCGGATGATGTTAAAAAGTTGCGGCGTGAAATCCGGCCTTTGTCAAAGGACGCCTGCAAACGATTCAGTTGTTTTGTATCTGTCATGTCTTCCTCCATTTTGTTCAGCAGCCGGGGCTCATCCGAGTCCTCCCCCCAATCTGCGTCATCGGATACAACATCAAACACTCGTACAAAACAAGTGTTTTGTTTTAACAGCACCACACCACAGTCGCTGCGACTCCGGATATTCAACGGGGTCCAGCGCTTCGCGGTCAGAGTTGACCACCATTTAGCTATTCGCGCTCGAATTGCCGCCTGACTTACCTTGAAATAGCAACCGCAGTTGCCGACTACTTCCTTGCAAAGCGACGTGTCAGCAAAACCGCGATTCACGCATAGCGACACGAGCCAAGGCCAATCGTTCCGGTTTCAGGAAGCAGACGGGCACCTTGTGGTTTCGTGGCGGGATGGTCCCTGGCAATATTCGTTGGTCGGGGATCAACAACGCGGCTCAATGGACCAAATCGCCCGACGGGTTCATGGCCAGATGATATAGGTTTGGCAAGCAAGAGCGGGTTCGTCAGGGTAAGCAACTTAAACCAGCAGGCGATGCATCGAGAGATTCGAACGCCGCGCCCGACTTTCGGTTGTTGAATAGTCCTCAGAAAAATGCAAAAACGCGGTGTTTAAGGGAGCGTATTGAGACACTTGCGAACGTCACTGCGGCATAAGATTGGAATGGTATTTCCGGCGCTGACCTGGCTGTTCGTTCAGTTCTCGATGTCAGGCATCATGCTTGGCTCGTCCGCTGACGCGATGCAGATCGAGATCTGTTCGCCCTTTGGTGTGCAACAGATCCTGATCGACCCTGAGACAGGTGAACCCGCCGAACCCGTTATTGCGAACGAGTGTGACTGGTGTCAGTCCTTTGGTGCGGTGGTCGACATTGCCGCGCGCGGAGTTGTTGCCTCGGCGCCTCTTAAGCCCGGCTTTTACATCCCGCTCAGGCCCACCCCGTCACTGCATACCCCGTTGCGGCTTGTCGCGGATTTCCAAAGCCGCGCCCCCCCCCCGATTCTTTGAGCTTTCACAAACCTGATTAAAACCTGCACTGCCCCGCCGGGGTGGGTGTGGAACTTGTGTGAACCAAAGGAAATCATATGTTTAAAACACTTGCACGCGGCATTGCCGCTGCCGCTTTTGCGGCCACTGTCGCCATGCCTGCATGGGCAGGCACCATCACCGTCACCGACACGATGAACCGCACCGTCGAGATCCCGGAAAACCCGCAGCGCATTTTGCTTGGGTTCTACTTCGAAGATTTCATGGCTGTTGCCGGGCCTGACGCCTATGACCGCGTCGTCGCCATTTCGAAAGACGCCTGGGCCGGCTGGCGCAGTCTGCAATGGGAAACCTACGTCGCTGTCATTCCGCGCCTGGAAGAGTTGGCCGATATCGGGGAAATCGACTCGGGCACGTTTTCGTTGGAAGCTGCTGTCGCAGCAAAGCCCGACGTCGCGCTGCTGGCCGCATGGCAATACAAGGCACTGGGAGATGTCGCAGACCGGATCGAAGCCGCAGGCATTCCGGTTGTTGTGCTTGATTACAATGCCCAGACTTTGGAAAAACACGTCCAGTCCACCCAGCTTCTGGGTCAGATCATGGGGGCCGAAGATCGCGCCAACACACTGGCCGACGAATATGCCGCAGCCGTGGGTGATGTGGAAAAACGTCTGGCAGCATTGCCCGAAGGGTCAGCGCCCAGGGTCTATGTGGAGCTGGGTCGTAAAGGTAAAGACACGATCGACAACTCATATTCGGGCACCCAATGGGGCAGCGTGATCGACCAGTTGAAAGCCACCAACATTGCCAATGGCCAGATCAGCAACTGGGGCAAGCTCAGCCCGGAAT
>JADGEJ010000014.1 GCA_016744435.1 Lentibacter sp.
AACGCCCACAACATATCAGTGTTTCGCGCGTTTCGAGTTCACGCTGTGATCCAACGTAAACTCGAAACGCTTTAGGGCTTGTAGGAGAGAGTTTGGCTTGTGGCGTCGTCGAGCCAGAGCAGGTTCAGCGTACACAATGTTGGAAAGCTGATGAAATCTGAGTGGCCTTCAACCGAAAAGTAGGCGCGCATGTTCCAAAACGGGCTGGTTGCCTGCGCGACTGACTCTGCGCGGTAAGCGTCAGGTGCCGTATTTTCGACCGCATAGAGCGAATGCCTGATCTGGACCATTGAGCCGTTCATGTTTGCCAAGAGCGGCGCGTTACCAGTTTGTCCGCTGTCCCAGTTGTCAAAAGTGCGCGGGTAGCCGCCATAGTCGGGCTCTTGCGCCCGATGCAGCCAGCCATCGTGCGAGCCACATCTGGCGTCGACGGGGCTGCCGGAGCGTGCGTAGGACGTGTCTTTGCCGCTGCCAGAATTTGTGATCAACTCGTGGCTGGTTCCGACTGGATCACCGTCTATTCTGAAGTAGGTCTTTCGGGCTGATGCATTGCGCAGGCGGTATTCTGGCGTGAGGTGGCCAATCGCCGTGGAGCGCTCTCTGTCAAAACGGCCAGCGACATAACTGGAAAGCGGAAACAGATTGCCTGTTGCGCTGTCATGATTGGGCAGCTTGTTGGCATTGTGGCGCGTTTCGACGCTGTTCCAGTCTTCTGTAGCGGTGATCGACACATAGAACGGACGTTGCGAGCGTGGAAACATGGTTTTCCAACCATAGAGCAGTTTTCGCTCTTTGGCGTTTAGCCCGTCGGTGCTGGAAACGTTGTTCTGATGTGGCTCGGTAAGCTTGGCCTTTGTGCGCATTGCGCGTTGGATCGCTGTCCAGTTCTGAGCCTCGGAAGCAGGATTAAGCAGCACGACCAGATCTCCTAACAGAGGTTTCATCTCTGCGCCCATCGTATGGTCAGCAATGTGCTCAACAGTGAGGTCCTTAAGGTAGGTTGCAAGCATGTTGCCACCGTAGGAGTGGCCGACAACCATCATTTTGTCCGCCTGTGCATCACCGTGTCTAAGGCCGAGTTCGTTTTGTATTTCCGCGAGCGTCTTTCCCGCAATTGAGAAAGGCCTGTCTTCACCGCCGAGCCTTTGGCTCTGCTTCTTGCGGCCCCAAGTTGTGAAAAATGCGCCCGGGGCGCCTGCTGGCCCGGCGTCGCGCTTTGTGGATTCCGCAAATGAGCGGCCTCGCCACGAAAGGTAAACGCCTGTCAGCTTCGCCTCGCAGTATTTGCCAACCTCGATGCAACGCGCATTGAGTGCGCTGCGTGTGTAACCAAGGATAGTGCGAAACCGCCGCACGTTGCCGTTGCCGATGTCTGCGTCATGGCGCCAGCCGTGAACATAGACAAGCACGACATTCTGGTCGTCGTTTTGATTATTCAAACGTAAGCTGGCGAGGAGGTCATCGCGCTGTTCTGCCCTTTTCAAGGCGGCGGTACTTTCAGCCATCTCGACGAATGAAAGCATGTAACTGGCAGGGTGTTTGATCGTCCATTTACTTGGTATTTCCGCCCATGCTTTCGCGCCAAGGACGGTGAAGGGGCTTAAGTAACATTTGGTGCGGTCTTCGTGGCTTTTGGCGGTAGAGTACTCGTCGTCTTTCAGTAAAAACGCGTTGTCGCAACTTGGCTCAATTTTGCTCGCTAGGGTGCGATATGGGTTGTCTCCCTTGGTGCAAGAGAAGGCAGAAACGCCGATGGCCAAAAGTGAAGATACTGAAATTAACATGCGCCAATTCATGATAGGCCCCCTAACAATGTCCCAGATTGAACATTAGAAGCCTAGCAAAAATCAAGTTTATCTCAAAATGCTTACTTCACCTATCAGGCGAGTGCTTTCACCCACTCAAGCTGGCGCGGCAGGCATGTGCTGGTGAGGTCGTAGTTGTCGACGATAAGTTTGCGGGCGGCTTTTCCGAGGGCGGCGCGCTCGTCGGGGCTGTCGAGCAGGTGGCAGACCTCCTCAACCAGCGCGTCTTTGTCGAAGAAATCAACCAGCCGTCCGGTGACGCCATGGGTGATCGCTTCCTCAACGGGGGCGGTTTTGCTGGCGACGATCGCGCCTTCAACGCTCATGGTTTCGAAAAGTGACCAGCTCAGCACGAAGGGGTAGGTCAGGTAGACATGCACGCGGCTGACTTTGAGCAGGCTTTGGAACTTGTCGTAGGGGATGCGGCCCAAGAAGTGGACGCGCTCCCAGTCGGGTGTCGGGATCTGGCCGCGCACTTCGTCGATGAAGATCTGCTTCCACGTTTGGCCCTTGGCGGGGCGCGCGCCATAGCTCACGTCGTCGCCGCCGACGATCAAAACGCGCGCGTTTGGCCGCTCTTTAAGGAGGCGCGGCAGGGCGCGCATGAACACGTGGTAGCCGCGATAAGGCTCAAGATTGCGGTTCACGAAGGTGATGATCTCGTCGTCGCGCGTGAAGTGTTCGCCTGTTTCCAGCGTTAGCGTTGCTGCGTCATCGGCTGTTAGCAAGTCGGTGCGAATGCCGTCATGGCAGACGGTGATCTTGTCGCGGAACTCCTGCGGGAAGGTGTTTGCCTGAAAATGCGTCGGGCTGATGCCGGCATCGGCGATGTCAAAGTGCTCGTGGTTGTTGAGGTTCTTCATCCGCAGGCGCAGGGCTTCTGTTGGCTTGATCTCGGGTTGGAACTCGGGGTCAAAGCCGGTGTGGGGGTAGTCAGACTGGTGATACAGCTCGCAGTAGAGCCCGAGCTTGGCCTTGGGCCACACGTCTTTGAGAAACAGCGACTCGCCCCAGCCGGGGTGCGCTATGATGATGTCGGGGGTAAAGCCGGCCTCACGCAGCTTGACGGCCTCATGGTAGCAGGCCTCGGCGCGGGTGAGCTTGGTGTCAAAGTCCACCAGCCAAGGGTGCACGTTCTGGCCTGTGCGGGCTTTGATCTTGTAGGGCAACACGCGCACACCGTTCCAGTTTGTTGGCTTCTCGACCCTGAGGGTGAGCGCGACAGTCTGGTGACCAAGCTGGGCCAGCGCCGGGGCCAAGTGCTTGAACTGGCCGGGGAAGTTTTGGTGGATAAACAGGATTTTCATGCGGACTGCTCGCGTTGTTTGGGCGCCTTTGTAACAAGGGAATGCGGTTTTGGTATGAAAATTCTAAGGGCGTTCGCCTGAGTTTTTCTTTATGCGCGCCAGCAAGAGAGAATCAAAAAACTTTATGAGCAATACAAGGGCCGTGCAGCAGGTTGCAGCGATCACCCAAGGCAGAGCGATAATGAATATTGAGAACCTCGCGGTGGAAAGGCTTCGGTGCCAATCCGCCATGTCTAAGCCGAAAAGCGAGCACTCGGACAGGGCTGGCGACGGGTCGCATTGGGCCGCTATGACGGCTGCACTCATGATTAGTGGTCGAAGTACTAGAACCGTCGGCACGCTGGCCCAAAAGGAAAGGTAGATGGCCCAGCCGTTTTTGCTGCCCTTTTTTATACTGCCCTTTGCGGGGCTGCGCAGGATTAGGAAAACTGACGCCGCATAGAGGAGGAAAAGTGTAACGGTTATTGAGGTCATTGATTTTCCGCCTGTTTGCTTGGCGCTTTTGGCCTAAGATTAAGGCATCAGGGCGGCGAGGGGCAGGCTTTTTTGTCGAGCGGTGTGCAGTGAGTATTTATGCGAAGAAAAAGCCGGGATTGCGCTAGAGCCTGTTGGTGTCGAGCCAGCTGATAAGCTTACCTGCGGTTTGGTTGAATTGGGCGAGCTCGCCTTCGGGGAAGTTGGCGAAGAGACCAGCAAGGCCGGGGCCGATGCTTTTTTGGATGTCGACCAGATGCGCAGCGCCTGTCGGCGTTATCGCGATGAGCTTGGCGCGCTGATCGGTTGTGCTGGGGGTGAGCTTGACGAGGCCTGTGGCTTCGAACTTGGCGATGGTCTTAGTGACGGCGGGTTGGCGCACTTCGACGGCTTGCGCGATGTCGGAAATGCGGGTGCCTTCACGCAGGTCGGGCCGCGCGATGTGGTTCAGAATGCCGAATTGCGCAGGGGTGAGCCCGTGGGGCTCAAGCAAAGCCGCCATCCGCGAACTGAACAGCTGACAGAGGATGGAGAGCGTGCGGGCGCTGGTTTGGACATCGGGTATCATGGCATGCTGTTGACATGCATTCCTGAGAATGTAAATACATTCCAAGGAATGTAAAATGATTCGAGGACCTGAGAGATGATGAAGTTGATGGAACGGGCGATGCAGATGAACGGGTTTACCCATGCTGGCGCGGTGCTGGTGTCGTTCAGTGGATTTCAGTGGGTGAAGGGCAAGCTGGATGCGAGCTATGCTGCCTCGAACCACCCGGTTGACTATGCCACTGGGCAGATGGCGTTTAGCGCCGATGTGACCAAGGGCTACTACGCTCACATGGAGGCGCTGGGAACGCTGGATGTTTACCGGACAACGCAGCTCATCGACTTTGGGTTTATCGCGGGGATGATGGCGCTGGCCTTCTTTCTGAGCACGTTTGTAGGACGGTTTGCAGCAGATGGAAGTTGGGCGCGGAAGGCGGCAATCTTTGCCGGTTGCGCCGTGATCGCAGGGGCGGTGTGCGATGTGGCTGAGAACTTGATTTCGTTTGTTATGTTGGCTGATCCGCTGGAGTTTACGAACTGGATAGCGCTGCCCTATTCGGCCTTTGCGAGTGTGAAGTTTGTGCTGATCGCGTTGGGGATGCTGGGCCTGCTGATCGCGTTTATTTTGACAGCGATACAGGCGGTGAAGCGGGTGTTTTAAACAGTTGTGGCCGCGCTGAAAGCAACCCGGCCACGCCCTGTTAGACTTTTATGCGCCATCGACACCACGGGAGGAGGTGTGGTGCCGATGGCTTTATTTCTAAGGCGCCCGTAAAAGGGAGGAGAAACGTAACGCCCTTCGATACCCTTACAATGCTGCATTGCGGCAGAGTTGCAACTGGAAAAATGCTGCGAGCGCGAAAAAGATTCACTTGTTTACGTGGTTGTGGAAAATTTAACCAGATGCTGCTTTTTCCAGCGAAAATTACGCCTAGTGTTTGTGCATTACCAAGCCTCAAAGCGGGTGAGGCTCCCTTGTTGGCCCTGAGGGCAAACGCGCCATTGAACAAACATACTAGACTTACCTATAATTCGCTTCATGGAAATACTGACTGATGTCTCAGCATGATTGGCAAAATTGAGATTAGGCTGATACCTGCAGAACAGACTATTGACCTCAGGCATAGGGTGATGTGGCCTAGTCTGCCCAAAGATAGTGTCGTTCTTGATGGTGATTCTGACGCAACCCATTTTGGCGCTTATATTGACGAAACCTTGGTGGGCGTCGGCAGTTTTTTTGAAAAAGACGGTGCCTTTCGTCTCCGAAAGTTGGCCGTGGACGCTCAGTTTCAGGGAGTAGGCATAGCAAGCCGCCTATTGGAAGTTGCGATGAAAGTGCTCCGAGATCGCGGTTGTGAGCGGATTTGGTGTGATGCTCGGGTGTCGGCCATAAGCTTCTATCTTAGAAACGGATTTCAATTGGATACGATAGTATTTCAAAAGAACGGCTTGGATTATGTCGTTGCAACGCGAGATCTGTAGGGGGCTCTTTTGCGCTTAGCTCCTGCGGAAAGCCTACAAACTCTGCCGTTTCAGTTCAGCCTCCTGCGCCTGCCGCATTTCGCGATTTATCCCAAGAGAAAAACCCTTTATCAACTGCGCCTAACTGGAACGCACCTGAAGAGACACGCATGAGCCGTTATAACGCCGCCGAGATCGAAGCCAACTGGCAGAAGGCTTGGGACAAAGCCGAAGTTTTTAAAGCCGAACGTATCGAGGGCAAGCCCAAGTACTATGTACTTGAGATGTTCCCTTACCCGTCGGGCAAGCTGCACATGGGCCACGTGCGCAACTACACGATGGGCGACGTTATCGCGCGGTATAAGATTAGCACGGGGCACAACGTGCTGCACCCGATGGGCTTTGACGCCTTTGGCATGCCAGCCGAGAACGCCGCGATGGCGATTGGCGGGCACCCCAAGACATGGACGTATAACAACATCGACCAGATGGTTGAGCAGATGAAGCCACTGGGCCTGTCGCTTGACTGGTCGCGCATGTTCGCGACGTGCGACCCTGAGTATTACGGCCAGCAGCAGGCGTTGTTCCTCGACTTTTTGCAAGAGGGCCTTGTCTATCGCAAGAACGCGATTGTGAACTGGGACCCTGTCGACATGACAGTGCTTGCCAACGAGCAAGTCGAAGGCGGGCGCGGCTGGCGCTCGGGCGCTTTGGTTGAGCGCAAGGAGCTCACGCAGTGGTTCTTCAAGATATCTGACATGGCTGACGAGCTGCTCGGCGCGCTGGACGGCTTGGACAACTGGCCTGCCAAAGTGAAGCTGATGCAAGCAAACTGGATCGGTAAGTCTCGCGGTTTGCAGTTTGCCTTTGAGCGGGTTGATGGCGGCGAGGCGATCAGCGTTTACACCACGCGGCCTGACACGCTTAATGGCGCGAGCTTTGTTGGCATTTCGCCTGATCACCCGATCGCGAAGGCGATGGAGGGCGATGCCGAGGTTGACGCATTTCTCGCCAAGGCGCGCGCTGGTGGCACGACGGAAGAAGCCATCGAGACTGCCGAGAAGCTGGGCTTTGATACTGGCGTTAAGGTTAAGCATCCGCTCACGGGCGAAGAGCTTCCCGTCTGGATCGCCAACTTTATCCTGATGGAATATGGCACAGGCGCGATTTTTGCCTGCCCTGCGCATGATCAGCGCGACTTGGACTTCTGCCGCAAGTATGACTTGCCGGTGATCGACACGTTCTTTGCGCTCGACGACGGCGCGCCTGTGACGACTGAGGCGTTCGTGCCGATGAAGTCAGAGAAAGTGCGCTGGGTTGAGCACTTTGCCGGGCTTGATGTGGCGACTGGCGAAGAGGCTATCAACGTGACGATAGACAAAGCCGAGGCCGAGGGCTGGGGCGAAGGCGTGACAAAGTTCCGCCTGCGCGACTGGGGGCTTTCGCGGCAGCGCTACTGGGGCTGCCCCATTCCCGTGGTGCATTGCGATGATTGCGGCGTTGTGCCTGAAAAGAAAGAAAATCTGCCGATTGTGCTGCCCGATGATGTGAGCTTTGATCAGCCGGGTAATCCGCTTGACCGCCATCCAACGTGGCGCGACGTGCCTTGCCCTTCATGTGGCAAACCGGCCAAGCGCGAGACCGACACGATGGACACGTTTGTGGACAGCTCGTGGTATTTCGCGCGCTTCACAGCGCCGAATGCTGCGACGCCAACAAACATGGCGGACGCGGAATACTGGATGAATGTTGACCAGTATATCGGCGGAGTTGAGCACGCGATTTTGCACCTGCTTTACGCGCGCTTCTTTGCGCGGGCGATGCATGTTTGCGGGCACTTGCCGGAAAGCGCAAAAGAGCCGTTTGACGCGCTGTTCACGCAAGGGATGGTGACGCACGCTATCTATCAGAGCGTAGCACGAACCAAGCAAGGTGATCCGCGTGGAGAGGGGATAGGCTATACGAAGTATCACTATCCTGACGAAGTGAAGGAGTTACACGATCTTGATGGCGAAAAATATGCAGTCTTGCTCGCAGATTTGGAAGCGATCGGTCTTGACGCTGAAGATTCAGCTTCAGTAAATCGGCAACGAATGGTTGATGGAGCGAACTGGGAGAATGCCAAACTTACTAAACTTGAAGTCATTCCTTCCGCCAAGATGTCAAAGTCAAAGAACAACGTGGTTGACCCTGTGACGATCATCGAGGCGTTTGGCGCTGACACGGCGCGCTGGTTTGTGCTGTCTGACAGCCCGCCCGAGCGCGACGTGGAGTGGACAGCCTCAGGCGCGGAAGCGGCGCACAAACACCTGAGCCGCGTTTACCGGATCGCAGCTGAGCTTGACGCAGGCGAGGCAGGCTCGCCCGAGGCTGATGAGCAGCTCTTGCGCGAAACGCATAAGGCCATTCACGATGTCACGCTGGGTGTTGAGAGCTTTGGCTTCAATGCCGCGATCGCCAAGCTTTACGGATTCACCAACACGTTGGCGAAGTCTAAAGCCGGTGGCGCAGCCAAGCGCGATGCCGCCAAAACACTGGCGCAGTTGATGAGCCCGATGACGCCGCACCTTGCGGAATCAATCTGGGAGATGCTTGGCGGTGAAGGCCTCTGCACACTCGCGCCTTGGCCCGTGGCCGACGAGGCGCTGCTGGTGGAAGACAGCGTCACAATGCCAGTGCAAGTGAACGGTAAGCGCCGTGCCGAGATCACCGTGCCGAAAGACATGGACAAAGCCGAGGTTGAAAAACTCGCGCTTGCAGAGCATGCTGTGCAGCGCGCGCTTGACGGAAACGCGCCGAAGAAAGTTATCGTCGTACCGGGGCGGATTGTGAATGTGGTTGCTTGATCGAAGATCGTTTTTACTGGGTGCAGTCGCCTTAGGCGGCCTGAGTGCTTGTGGCTTCACGCCTGTTTACGGCCCGCAAGGCGAGGCGCGCGCGCTGCTCAACACAGTCGAGGTTGACCCGCCGCGCGACCGCGAGGGATATGCGCTGGTGCGCCACATAGAAGAGCGCTTGGGCCGCACGAGTGCGCCGCGCTTTGGCCTGTCTATCGCGATCCAGCTTGACGAAGAGCGCATGGCGATCACGGCTGACAACATCGCGACGCGCTTTAACCTGCTTGGCAAAGCGACTTACGCACTGCGCGACATGGGCACCGGCGAGGTTGTCACATCGGGGATCGTTGAGAGCTTTACGGGGTATTCGACAACGGGCAGCACAGCCGCCACACAAGCTGCCAGTCGCGATGCGAGCGAGCGGTTGATGGTGATTCTCGGTGACAAAATCATCACCCGTTTGATGAGTGCCAAACTCAGCGGAAGCACATGAAACTCGGTGCGCGCGAAGCGGCGGGCTATTTCAAAAAGCCCGACCCTAGGCGTACTGGACTGCTGATCTATGGCAGTGACGCGATGCGCGTGGCGCTCAAGCGGCAAGACGTTATCAAAGCACTGATCGGCCCGAACGGCGACGAGGAAATGCGGCTGGCGCGGATGCCGGGAGCCGAGCTGCGCAAAGACCCTGCGAAGCTGCTGGACGCTGTGAAAGCAGTGAGCTTCTTTCCCGGCCCGCGTGTGGCCTTTGTCGAAGACGCGAACGACACCGCAGCGCCTGCCATTCTGGCTGCGTTGCAAGACTGGTCGGAAGGTGATGCGCAGATCATCGTCACTGCCGGACAGCTCAAGGCGACATCGAAAATCCGCAAGGCCTTTGAGGGGCATAAGAATGCCTACGCTGCCGGCATCTACGACGATCCGCCAAGTCAGGCCGAGATCGAGGCGATGCTGTCTGAGGGTGGCCTTGGCAACATCAGCCGCGACGCGATGACCGACCTTGTGGCGCTGTCGCGCGCGCTGGGGCCGGGAGACTTGCGCCAGACGGTTGAGAAGCTCTCGCTCTACAAGCTTGGCGACGGCTCGGAAGTGAGCAGCGATGACGTTGAGGCCTGTGCGCCCGCCAGCACCGAGGCTGCTTTGGACGATGTCTTGAACGTTGTCGCCGAGGCCAAGATGGGCGAGATCGGGCCGCTGTTGACCAAGCTCAAAGCGCAGGGCGTGCAGCCTGTCGGGCTGGTCATCGGCGCAACACGACACTTCAAGGCGCTCTACGCAGCCAAGAGTGATCCGGGCGGGGCGAGCCAAGGGATATCCCGCCTGCGCCCGCCTGTGTTCGGGCCGCGCCGCGACCGGATGCTGCGCCAAGCCCAAGGCTGGGACATGAGGCGGCTTGAAGAGGGTCTGAGCGTGCTTATAGACACTGATTTGCAGCTGCGCAGCGCGGGGCAAACCGCGCCGCAGATGGCGCTGGTTGAGCGCGCGCTGATCAGACTGTCGGCACTGGCGAGGCGTTGAGGGCTTTGCGCCTCAGCGGCATTTAGCCTGAATGTGGAGCGACATGTTTGCGGCGCCTGCCTGACGAGAAAGCCGCGCATGATAGGCGGGGTCGAACCCGACCCAGCGACAAGCTTTATGGCGCGCAAGAACGCTCTGCGCGATTTGAGCGCGCTGCTCGACAGAGAGGCCCAGCTTTTTTCCGCATAGCCCTTTTTGGATGGCTCCGTAGGTGCAGCCTGCCAAATTTCCGTTTTTGGTTTTGTAGACGTTACCTTTCAAAATCACGTTCTTGAGTGTCCAAACACTTGTCTGGAGGCGCTGTGCTTCGCGCTGCCAATCGCTTTCGGTGATATTGCTTGAGCGGCTCGGGTTGGCGTGGATAAAAAAGAACGCGAGTGGCGTGAGCCCCCTCTGAGCCTGGCCAGAACGGCCGAGCGAGCCCCAGCTAACTTTATAGCCGCCTGCAATAGCTTGGCCCGAAAACTTCTTGCCGCCGCTCAAAGCCAGCGTGGGCGCTAGAAGTGCTGCCAGAAAGGCTAGGATGAAGAATTTGCGCATGGGTCGCTCCGGAATTGACCAAATGTGAAAGAGGTGTTCGCCTGTACTCGTTCAGCACAGGATGGCCCCTCAAAATGGCATTAGTTTGCACTTTTGCGGCCTATTCTGGGATGTCTGGCTTGATCGTACCGGAAAACTGCTGTCACTTAGTGCTCAAAGAGGAATGAACATGACATATGAAGTTTATGGTGCCGCCACCAACCGGTCTTTTCGGGTCGTCTGGCTGCTGGAAGAGATGGGCCTTGAGTTTGCCCATCACCAAATCAACCCGCGCAGCCCAGAGGCTTTGGCCGTCAACCCGTCTGGCAAGGTGCCTGTGCTCAAGGTTGACGGCGTAACTATCACCGACAGCGCCGCTATCATGACGTATCTTGCCGACAAGCACGGGCAGTTTACTTACCCTGCCGGCACGCTTGAGCGCGCCAAGCAAGATGCGCTGATGCACCAAGTGCTTGATGAGCTTGACGGGGTGCTTTGGACGGCGGCGCGGCACGGGTTTATCTTGCCTGAAGAGCACCGCGTGCGTGAGGTGAAGCCTTCGCTGGCGTGGGAGTTTACCCGCAATGCGAAGAGGATCGCTGACAAGATCAAAGGCCCGTTTCTCATGGGTGAGAAGATGACCATTCCTGATTTTCTGCTGGTGCATTGCCTCAACTGGGCAGTGAGCGCGAAGTTTGAGCATGGCAGTGACAAGCTTGACGCTTACGCCAGTTCCATCAGAGCGCGCGAGGGCTTTAAGGCCACACGTGAGCGGGCGAAGTCGTGAACGAGACCCGCGCGGAAATTCGCTTGCCCACCGGCGAGCTGCGCGACGATCTGCCATTTTACACCAAGGTACTTGGCATGCGGCTTGACGAGATATCCCCAGCCGATGATCCGCGTGTTGCTGTGCTGTCAGGCCACGGTTTGCGGCTGCGGACCGAGAAGGGAGCCAGCGAGCCAGCCGGAACGCGCGTTGAGATTACCGAGCTGAACCCACCGATGGTGATGCCCAAGACCGAGCATATGTATGACGTGCGCCGCCTGCGCGACTCGGCCCCTTGGGTGATCGGACGCGCGGGGATGAACTGCCGCGACTTGCTGCCAACACGGCTTGGCGGCGCGATCATAGCCAGCCATATCCGCGTGCCGGGCGGCGGCGATGTGCCTGACATGGTGCACTACCACACCGTCGGGTTTCAGCTGATCTTTTGCTACAAAGGCTGGGTTGATGTACTCTACGAAGACCAAGGCGACATGATGCGCCTGCATGCGGGCGACTGCGTTATTCAACCACCCGAAATTCGCCACCGCGTGTGCCATGCTTCGCCCGACATTGAGGTGATCGAGATCGGCGTGCCTGCCGACCATGTGACTGCGATCGACCATGAGTTTACCTTGCCCAACGGGCAGGGCGAGCCAACACGCGAGTGGCAGGGCCAGCGATTTGTGCATCACGTGAAGGAAGGCGCGACTTGGCAACCCTTCCGAGTGCCGGGCTTTCGCTGTCGCAATACGGGCATTTCGGAAGGCACCAAGGGCGTTGCTGACATTCAGGTTGTGCGGTTTGAAGGCGGGGAGCCGCCCGCGACGCGCACTGATGCAGACATTCATTTCACCTTCGTGATGGAGGGCAGCATGGAGCTGCACGCCGAGGGCCAAGAGCCGCGCAAGTTGCAGGTGGGCGATGCTTTTGTCATCCCGCCGCAGATGGCGGCGCGCTATGCGGATTGTTCGGACGATCTGGAGCTTCTGGAATGCGCGCTGCACGGTGACTTCGCTTCGGAAGTTGTGGCATGAAGCATCTGCTCTTAGTGCCTCTCATGCTGCTCGCGGCTTGCTCGGTGAACACCACGCCTGAACTCAAGGCTGGGCCTGATGGCACGATCACCATTTTGAAGGACACGGGTGGAAACCCCTATGAATATGCTGCGCTGTATGACCAGCTCAAGGCCAGCGGACAGCGGGTGCGCCTTGGCGAATGCAACTCGGCCTGCACCATGCTGATGACGCTGCCCAATGCCTGCCTGATACCGGGCAAGCGCTTTGGCTTTCATGCGAGCAACCTCAACGGGCGGTTCGACGGCTTCGTGGCGCAATACTATCGCGCGGGCGTGAAACGCGCTTTTGTGAGTGAATGGTCAAAGTCGCGCGAGATGACCAAGCTTGTCTCCGAAGAGATGATCAAGCTCGATTCGCAGTTAAAACTCTGTCGCAAGTGACTTGGGGGTCGGGCGTCAATCCACGCGCGTTTCGGAGGCATCTTGAGCGCCATCTGTCTCAGACAGTGATGCTTGCTTCAGCGGCGCGTCGGATATAGGTCGATTGCATTCGCGCTATGCGATACTCTTGAATCTTTGTCGTCGTAATCTGCGACAACCCCAGCTTGCCGAAGAAAGGCAGGAGATGGAGCCGGAGGTGGTTGGCGTGATTGGTTAGGCACTTGGGGTTCCGTTCCCCCGCTGTGTCCGCCTCAAACTCCCGTAGAAACTGCTCACCAGCTTTTGTAAATTTTTTCTCGGAAATGAGTTCGCCGCGCGTGCGCTTGCCTCTCAGCGTCAGATACCAGTCTTCGGCAAATTCCTTAGCGAGTTTGAGGCTTTCTTCCTTTGTGCTTTTTCGGCGCTCTTTGCCGTTTAAGAATGTCGAACAGTACCAGTTGTCGCCGGTTTCACGCATGTAAACCCGAACTTTCCCACCAAGAATCGTATGAATCGCCGCCACAAGCTGGTTTCCTTCAAAAATGAGTGAATTGGGTGAGCTTTGGGTGATGGTATATAGGCGATATCCATCCGTCAAAGTACGCATAAATCATTGTTATATATAATGAATTGGCGACCCCGGCAGGATTCGAACCTGCAACCTGCCCCTTAGGAGGGGGCTGCTCTATCCAGTTGAGCCACGGGGCCACGCGGGGGTTTGAATAGCGGCTCTAAGTGGCGCTGTCAGCCCCAAACACGCTTGCGTGGGGGGGAGGGGTTGCGTTAGCATCGTGAGACTCCAAAAAAAGGAACGCCACAGTGATGAAACGAAGCACCCGCCCGCTTACATTGCGCGATGTTTCTGAGGCTTCCGGCGTTTCCGAGATGACAGTGAGCCGCGTTTTGCGCAACCGAGGCGACGTTTCGGCCGCGACGCGCGAGAAGGTGCTCGCAGCGTCAAAGCGGCTTGGTTATGTGCCCAACAAGATCGCGGGCGCTTTGGCCAGCCAGAGGGTCAATCTGGTGGCAGTGATCATCCCGTCGATGAAGAACATGGTGTTCCCCGAGGTTTTGTCGGGCATCACAGATGTGTTGGAAGACAGCGGGTTGCAACCGGTTGTTGGCATAACTGATTATCTGCCCGAGAAAGAAGAGCGCGTGCTTTACGAGATGCTGTCTTGGCGGCCCTCGGGCGTGATCATCGCCGGGCTTGAGCACTCTGACAATGCGCGGGCGATGATGGCGGCGTCGGGCATTCCTGTTGTCGAGATCATGGATGTGGACGGCGAGCCGATCGACATTGCAGTCGGGATTTCGCACCGTGCGGCGGGCCGTCAGATGGGCGAATCCATTGCTGCTGCCGGCCACAAGCGGATTGCTTTTCTAGGCACCAAGATGCCGCTTGATCACCGGGCGCGCAAGCGTTTTGAGGGGTTCACGCAGGCGCTGGGTAAGGCGGGTATCGAGATTGCCGATCAGGAGTTTTATGAGGGCGGCTCAGCATTGGCAAAGGGTCGCGAGATGACGAAGGCGGTGTTGGATCGCACCCCTGACCTTGATTTCATTTATTACTCAAACGACATGATCGGCGCGGGTGGGCTGCTCTATTGCCTTGAGCAAGGCTATGACGTGCCGGGCAAGATCGGGCTTTCCGGCTTTAACGGCGTCGAGCTGTTGCAAGGCCTGCCAAAGATGCTTGCCACGATGGACGCTTGCCGTGCCGAAATTGGCATGAAGGCCGCCGAGATCATCCTGGCGCGTTCGCAGGATGAGGCCGCGATGTTTGACGAAAAGATCGAGCTGACGCCGCATATCTCGCAGGGCGACACCATGAGAACGCCTTAATAGATCACAACAATGCCTCAATTGATTAAGCCTCTGTAAATAGCAGAGGCGCATACCTTTGTGTGGGTGAGTTAACAAAGGTGGTGGATCATGAGTGCGCAAAGCAATGTAGCTCCGATCATTATAAAAAGGAAAAAGGTCATCGCGGGTGGCGGCCACCATGGCGGCGCTTGGAAGGTGGCTTATGCTGACTTCGTGACAGCGATGATGGCGTTCTTTCTTTTGATGTGGTTGCTGAATGCAACGACAGAGAAACAAAAGAAGGGCGTGGCTGACTACTTCAGCCCAACGATTGCCATCAACCGGGTGTCTGGCGGTGGCGACGGGAACTTTGGTGGTGAGTCTGTTTTCTCGGAGATGACCCTGCCACAGAACGGCACTGGCGCGACAAGCCTCAGGCCAACAGAAGGCCGTCAAGCGCGTGGCGAGATGGGCGTCACCTCGGAGAGCGAGAAAGCCGCTGAAAGCAAAGATTCCGCTGCCTTCAACGAGGTTGAAAATGCGCTGCAGGGGAAGGCTGGCGAAAGCACGGTTTCGAAAGAACTCTACAAGCACATTATCACGCGCGTCACCGATGAGGGCCTGATCGTTGAGTTGTTTGACGTCAAAGGCCTAGCGCTATTTGAGGTTGGCACAAGTGAGCCGACACAGGTGTTGCATGAGCTGGCAGATATTGTTTTTCGAGTTGCGGGGCTTGTCACAAACGAGATCGCCATTGGCGGGCACACGCGCTCGCAACCTGTTGTTCTGGCGGACAACCCGGTCTGGGACTTGTCCTCAGCGCGCGCCAACAGCATGCGGGTGTTGCTTGAAGCACAGGGCCTTAAAGCCAGCCGTACCAAAAGAATGGTGGGCCACGCTGACAGGAGTCATGTGGTGACGAACCCAATGTCACTGCGCAACAACCGGCTTGAAATTATCTTCCTTAGAACTGTGAGGTGACAGCATCGGCGATACTTTAGGCGAAACTATAACGCATTTTATATGTTAGCCCGGTGTTAAGTGGAACGCTCTACTACTGCTGATCAATGACGTTTGATGCAGCAGAAAGGCGTATCCATGACAATTTCTTCCTCGCTTAATGCCGGTGTGGCGGGCCTAACGGCCAATGCAACGCGGCTGAGTACTATCGCAGATAACATCGCAAACTCTGCGACCTACGGTTACAAGCGGATGGAAGCTGACTTCCATTCAATGGTGATTGGTTCGCAGGGTGGCACCTATTCAGCGGGGGGCGTGCGCACGACAACACAGCGCCTGATTGATCAACGTGGTGCACTTGTCGGGTCAAGCAACCCAACAGACCTGGCTGTGCGTGGGCGCGGGCTTATTCCAGTGGCGCGCGATAGCGAAATTGAAGCTGGTAACGGGCAGTCACAAATGCTGCTATCTACGACCGGCTCTTTCAGAACAGACGCTGACGGTTACCTACGCAGCGAAGCTGGGCTTGTCTTGCTTGGCTGGCCCGCAAGTGCTGACGGAACGATACCGACTTACCCGCGTGATACGTCTGATGGCTTGGAGCCGGTACAGATTAACGTAAACCAGTTCACTGGCGAGCCAACCACCAAGATTAATCTTGGTGTGAACCTTCCTGCGACGGCAACAGAAGCGGGCGCTACGGTGGAAAGCTCTGAACTCTCAGTTGAGTACTATGACAACATGGGCACATCAGAGAGCCTGTCTGTCGAGTTTACGCCCGTGGTGCCTGCCACAGGAGTTTCAAACCAGTGGACAATGACGATCAGCGACTCGGCAACGCCTGGCACCGTGATCGGAGAATATACGCTGACGTTTGATGACAGTCGCACGGCTGGCGGCACACTGGCCTCAGTGACAACTGTGAGCGGCGGCGCGTATGACGCCGCGACTGGTGAGTTTACTGTGCCTGTTGATGGCGGCCCGATGATTGTGGACATAGGCCTTGTCGGAGACTCCGACGGTTTGACGCAACTGTCGGATGTTTTTGCGCCTGTCTCGATCTCAAAAGACGGCACGCCAGTTGGCAACATGACTTCAGTTGAAGTTGATTCCAACGGAATGGTGCACGCGTTCTTTGACACGGGCATCACGCGCACGATCTATCAGATCCCGCTTGTGTCGATGCCAAACCCGAACGGGATGGTGGCACTTGATCAACAGACCTATGCGCCATCACCAGACAGTGGCACCTTCTTCTTGTGGGATGCAGGCGACGGACCGACAGGCGATATCGTCTCATATGCGCGGGAAGAATCAACCACCGATGTGGCGGGCGAGTTGACGGCAATGATCGAGACGCAACGCGCCTATACGTCCAACGCGAAGGTGATCCAAACTGTCGACGAGATGCTGCAAGAGACTGCAAACATCAAACGATAGAACCGCAAGATAACCCCGTGAGCGCGCGCGACTGGCTGCGCGTGCTCCTCCCCCCATTTGAGATGAGGCCAACGCTATGTCGCTTACTGGCGCACTTTCCAATGCAATCACCGGCTTGAACGCGGCGTCACGCTCTGCGCAAGTCGTTTCCAGCAACCTGTCGAATGTCATGACAGAAGGCTATGGTCGCCGCGAAGTCGAACTTGGCGCGCAATATGGCGTTGGGGCTGGGGGCGTTCAACTGACAGGTGTCACTCGACATCAGAACACGACGCTTATTTCGGAAATGCGCATGGCCAACTCTAGTCTGGCCTACGATGAGTCGCTTTCGGGGTTTCATACTCGGCTAGAACGGCTCGTGGGAACGCCTGATAGCGCCTCTTCATTGACATCGCTTGTGGCAGACCTAGAGGCCAGCCTTGTTTCAGCTGCGAGCCGGCCAGACCTGTCGGGGCGGCTTGATATGGTCGTGCAAAGCATGGCGGCCGTGGCCCAAAGCCTGGACGATGTTTCAAGCGGAATTCAGACCATGCGTCGAGAGGCCGACAGCTCTATCGCGCAGGCGGTTGAGCAGATAAACACTCAGCTCTTGCAGGTCGAAGAGTTGAACGGTGAAATCGCCCGTAACCATAGCGGCGGATTTGACACTTCGGGCCTTCATGACCAGCGACAGCTTCTGATTGACGACATTGCCGAGTGGGTTCCGCTCAAAGAAGTCGCGCGCGGACATGGGCGCGTGGCGCTCTACACTGTCGGTGGAGCACAGCTGGTTGATGGGCCAGCAGCCCAGCTTTCGTTTACAAATGCGCAGATCATCGTACCACAAATGACGATTGATGCTGGGCTTTTGTCGGGCCTGAGCGTCAACGGTGTCGAGGCTTCGACAAATTCAGAGACTGGCCCTCTGCGTGGCGGCAAACTGGTGGCACTGTTTGACCTGCGCGATCATGAGGCTGTTGGAGCACAGGCAGAGCTTGATGCGGTAGCACGCGACCTTGTCGAACGTTTTCAAGACCCGGCACTCGACGCCACGCGCGGGACAGGTGATGCGGGGCTACTGACAGATGGAGGCGCTGCGTTTGACCCGCTCGATGAGGTTGGGCTTTCTGGCCGCTTGACTGTCAACGCGCTGGTCGACGAGGCACAAGGCGGGGCGAGTTGGCGGGTACGCGACGGGCTTGGCGCAGCAACGATCGGGCCTGAAGGTAACGCCAGCTTGATAAGCGACTACTATGACGCCTTGGGAGCCACGCGAACCATTGCCTCTGGTAAGTTCGCCGGAGAAGACCGCACGGCTGCGCAGCTTGGCGGGAGCTTCGTGGGCGATATTGGTGCCACGCGGCTGACGAACGAACGCTCACTAAGCTTTTCGTCGATGCGGGCCACCGAGTTAAGCACGCTGATCCTGGCCGAGGGCGTTGATTCTGATCAGGAAATGCAAAAGCTCATGCTGATCGAGCAAGCCTATGCGGCCAACGCACGGATGCTGCAAACGGTTGACGAAATGATGGACACCTTGATGAGGTCGATTTGATGAAAGCACTTTCTTTCGGAGATATGGCGCAATCTGTAGCTTTGCGCCGCCAGAACAGCCAACTAAAGGCTGAGATGTCACGCCTAACGCAGGAGTTGTCGAGCGGGCAAGTTCAGGATGTGGCTCAGCATTTGGGTGGCGACTATGGCTACCTAACAGAACTAGAGCGCAGCATGCGCATTTCTGCAGCATTCCAATCATCAGCAACAGAGGCCGCGTTGTTTTCAACATCTATGCAAAACTCTCTGGGTTTTGTCGCGGACGCTTTGCAAGACATGAGTTTCGGGCTGATCGCTGCAGGAACGGGAGGTGTGGCGGGCACACGCGAAATCGCGGCAGAGAACGCGCGCAGCCAGATGGGATTGATGATGAATACGTTCAACACCAGTGTTGCGGGGAGAACTGTTTTCGCGGGCGTTGGCACCAATGGCTCGGCTCTCACATCGGCGGAGGATTTGCTTGATGATTTGCGCAGTGCCCTCACCGGCCAAACGACATTTGCTGGCGTTGAAGCTGTGTTAGACGACTGGTTCGACGCCTCGGGTGGCGGCTTTGAAACAATGACATATCAGGGATCTGTGCAATCGCTTGACCCGTTCTTCTTGGGTGATGGTGAACGGGTTTCCCTAGACGTTCGGGCCGATGATGTGGCTGTGCGACATACTCTCAAAGCAACAGCAATGGCTGCATTGTCAGCCGATGCTACGTTGGCTTTCTCAAGTGATGTGCAGTCAGATATGCTGCGTGCCAGTGGAGAGGCGATGCTGGCGGCACAAGACAGCGTGATAACGATCAGGTCAAAGTTAGGCTTCGCGGAGGCACGCATTGAAGACGCAACTGCGCGGCTCTCTGCGGAGAAAACCAGCCTTGAATATGCGCGCGGCCAGCTGCTCGAGGCAGACCCCTACGAGACGATAACGCGATTGGAAGAAACGCAGTTCAGGCTTGAAACCCTTTACACAGCAACTGCGCGGCTCTCTCAACTCTCACTGATGGACTATATGCGATGAAGGCATTTTTAGGCGCCATACTGGCGGTATTATTGGGCGCGCAAGGCAGTTTTGCCAATCAAGTGCGGATCAAAGATCTTGTCGAATTTGACGGGGTGCGCGGCAATGATCTAATCGGGTATGGCCTGGTTGTAGGCCTGAATGGCACGGGAGATGGCCTTCGAAATGCGCCTTTTACCGAAGAAATAATGGCCAACGTTCTTGAGCGTCTCGGGGTAAATGTAACGGGCGAACAATTCCGCCCCAAGAACGTCGCGGCGGTTTTTGTGACGGCCGAGCTGCCGGCTTTCTCACGGGCGGGCTCGAAGATTGATGTTAACATTTCTGCGATCGGCGATGCGAAGAGTCTGTTGGGCGGCACCCTGATCATGACGCCCCTCAATGCTGCTGATGGGCAAATTTATGCTGTTGCACAGGGGACGATTATTGCAGGAGGTGCCTCTGCCGAAGGAGATGCTGCGACTGTTGTGAAGGGAGTTCCCACTGCGGGGACTATTCCGTCAGGTGCCCGGGTTGAACGCGAGATCGAGTTTGAACTATCGTCTCTGACGTCACTTAGGCTGGCCCTCAGGCAGGCTGACTTTACGACCGCGGGGCGCATTGAGCAGGCGATCAATCGGAACTTTGGCAAGCGTGTTGCCGTTATGCTTGATTCAGGCACTGTACAGGTAGATGTGACGGCAACCAACCGACGCTCGACAGCGCATGCGATTGGCGAAGTTGAGAATATTTTGGTGAGACCAGAGCGCAAGGCGCGCGTGGTTGTTGACCAGCGTTCTGGCACCATAGTGATGGGTGAAGATGTGCGCATTTCCCGGGTCGCCGTAAGCCAAGGCGGGCTTACTTTGCGCATTCAGGAAGCGCCTGTTGCTGTGCAGCCAAACCCATTCTCCGAAGGCGAAACTGTGGTTGTGCCACGAACCAATGTTGGGCTTGATGCGGACGCAGGGATAAGCCTTGCTGAGGTGCCTGCTGGCACGTCACTTTCGGAGGTGATTGCTGGGCTTAATGCCTTGGGTGTTGCGCCGCGAGACATGATTGATATTCTCAAATCTATCAAAGCTGCGGGGGCGCTTCACGCCGAATTTGTCGTGCATTAAGTTTTTTGAAAACAATCAAGACGCAGGTTGGTTATGGAACGAACGCGATACCAATAGGCTCCGCGATTCAAGTCTTCTCGCAAGGCGTTAGGCTTCCGTTAGCTCGTCAGAGGGGATGATCGGAAAGAAGGCCCCGCGCGAGTGAATGCCAAACCAGCTGTTGCCTTCATGCTCTTGATGCACACCAATTTCGACAAGCCGGTAAAAGCTTTTGCGATCAATCAGCGCTTCTAGATTGCTGCGCACCAGCACGTAAGGTGAGGGCTCCCCAGTTTGCGCGTCGCGTTCAACGCGAATCGCGGCGTCAGGGCCTGCTTCAACACGATCACCGACGTTTGTTTCAAAGAGCAATGTTTGCATTTCCCCAGGGTTACGGACTTCAAAGTCGACAGCTACAAAGGGCGCATCTTCGACAGTGATTCCGACTTTTTCAACAGGCGTAACGAGGAAATAATTCTCTCCGTCTTTTCGCAAAATCGTTGAAAACAAACGCACCAGCTCTGGGCGGCCAATGGGAGTACCCAGATAAAACCAAGTGCCGTCACGCGCTATGTGCATGTCAAGATCGCCGCAGAACGGTGGATTCCACAGGTGCACAGGCGGCAAGCCGCCGGATTTTTTGGCAGCGCGGGCCGACTGGGCGATGCCTTCAGCGTCAGGGCTCACAGGTATTTGTCCGCTCATTGCTTTTACCATCGATGCTTTTAGCGTTAGAGTTACTTTAAGGATAATGGTTCATTTGGAGAAATGCTATGGGCGATGCGGAAGAACTGCTGGATCGTATCGAGGCGCTAGAGTCGCGCCTCTCGGAGGCGAAGGGCCAGATCACCCGCCGCTTCATTGGCCAGGAACGGGTTGTTGACCTGACGCTATCGGCGCTTTTGTGCGGCGGGCACGCCTTGCTGGTTGGCCTGCCGGGGCTTGGCAAAACCCGTCTGGTTGAGACGCTCTCAACAGTTATGGGCCTTGATGGTAAGCGCGTGCAGTTCACCCCTGATCTGATGCCAGCGGACATTCTCGGTTCTGAAGTTCTTGAAACGGGCGCTGATGGCGGCCGAACATTCAAGTTCATCGAAGGGCCTATTTTTTGCCAATTGCTGATGGCAGATGAAATCAACCGTGCAAGTCCACGCACCCAGTCGGCGTTGTTACAAGCGATGCAAGAGCGCGAGGTAACCGTCTCGGGGGAAACCCGCGTTCTGGGGGCTCCGTTTCACGTTTTGGCAACGCAAAATCCGATTGAACAGGAGGGCACGTATCCGCTTCCCGAGGCGCAGCTTGACAGGTTTCTGGTGCGCGTTGATGTGGGCTACCCTGATCGCGACACAGAGCGCGAGATTTTGCTGTCAACGACGGGTGAGGAAGATGCGAGGTCTGAAAACGTGTTCACTGCGCAAGAGCTTATTGAGGCGCAGGGGCTGTTGCGCCGCATGCCTGTAGGTGAAAGCGTGATGGAAAATATCCTCGATCTTGTGCGCGCTTTCCGCCCTGAAGAGGCCGATGCCTCAGAGGCTGTGCGCGAAAACGTCGCTTGGGGGCCGGGGCCACGGGCCGCGCAGGCGCTTATGCTAACGGTGCGCGCACGGGCGCTGCTGCAAGGGCGGCTTGCGCCAAATGCGAGTGACGTTGTGGCCATGGCGGAGCCAGTTTTGAAGCACCGTATGGCGCTGAGCTATGCCGCTCTTGCAAGAGGCGAGAGTCTTGAGGCGTTGATTGAGGCGCAAATTGCGCTGAACCCGGGGCTGCAGGCCGCCGCGTGAGCGAGGCCCTGCCTCTGAGAAGTCGGGCTGAAGAGGCCACGGCGCAGCTTGCCCCGCTTTTGGCGCGGGCAGAGCAGCTGGCCTCTGCCGTGATGCCTGGCGGCCACGGGCGCAGGCGCGCGGGCAATGGCGATGATTTTTGGCAGTATCGCCCCGTTCAGGCGGGGGATACCCTGCGGATGATAGATTGGCGGCGATCGGCGCGATCAGACAGCCAGTTTATTCGCCAGAAAGAGTGGCAGATATCGCAGTCGGTGCACTTCTGGGTGGATCGGGCGCAATCTATGCAGTTTGCCAGCGCGACAAGTCTGCCTCAAAAGGCAGCGCGCGCGCAGCTCCTCTCACTGACGATCGCGATTTTATTGGCGCGTGGCGGCGAGCGTGTTGGCCTCTCTGGCGAAGATTTGCCGCCGCGTGCTGGCATGAAACAGGTGCAACGCTTTGCAGAACTGCTCGTCGCGCCGAAACCAGAAGACTATGCCGCACCCGACGTGAGCCAGCTCCAGCGCAACTCTTTTGCTGTCTTTGTGTCAGACTTTCTGGGTAATATTGAGGTGCTGGAAGAGCGTATGCACGAGGCTGCTGCAAGCGGTGTTCGGGGTGTGTGCCTGCAGGTGCTTGATCCTGTGGAAGAAAGCTTCCCATTTCGTGGCCGAGCAATTTTTCGCAGTGTTGGCGGCACGCTTGAGTACGAAACCTTGCAAGCAGCGGATCTTGCAGAGCGGTATCTTGCGCGATTGGCGGAGCGTAAAGCGCGCGTGCAGAACCAGTGCCGCAAGACGGGCTGGCAATATGCGTGTCATCATACGCATGAAAGCGCGCAGATGGCTGTGATGTGGCTTTATAATGTGATCGAAGGCTTAAGATGAGTTTTGGGCCCATTCTTTTTACGGCACCCTTTGTGCTGCTGGCGTTGTTGGCGCTGCCGATCTTGTGGATGTTGCTGAGGGCCGTTCCACCGGCACCAATTAGGCATTTGTTCCCAGCGGTTGTGCTCTTGATCGGGCTGAACGATGAAGACAATAGCGCCGATAGAACACCATGGTGGCTGCTGTTGTTGCGGCTTTTGGCCGTAGCTGCGGTGATCATCGGGTTAGCGGGCCCGGTGCTCAACCCCCGCCCTAGCGAGGCCTTGGGGAAGGCCAGGATGTTGGTTGTGCTTGATGCCAGCTGGGCCAGCGCGCGCGACTGGGATGCGCGCCTTAGCCACGTTGAGAGCCTTTTGAAGCAAGCGGCGCGCAACGAACAGCCTGTCGCGCTGATAAGTTTGGCTGCGCCAGAAAAGACCGAATTTCGCGCCGCGCAAGAGTGGAGCAGCAGGTTGGCAGGCTTGCAGCCGCAAGCTTGGGAAGGCAGTGCAGAGGCGCTGGAGTTCTTACCCGAGGGCTCGTTTGATACGGTCTGGTTGAGCGACGGTGTCGCGCGCGAAAGTCGTGACATTTTGCGCGACGCCTTTGAAGCCCGCGGTGACTTGCGAGTGGTTGAAAGCGCGCGGCCACTGTATGCGCTAGAGCTGTTGCGCAGCGAAGATGGCGGCGCTGCGTTTGAGGTGCAGCGCTTGCAGGCGGCTGGTCCACGCAGGCTCACTCTACAGGCGATCGGGCTTGATCCGGCGGGTGTTGAGCGCATTCTTGACGAGACATCAGCCACATTTGAAGCCGGAGCCGCGCGCACATCTGCGGCATTTGATTTGCCCGCTGAGCTGCAGGCACGTGTCTCACGGTTTGTGCTGAAGGAGAGCGCACATGCGGGCGCAGTTGCCCTTGCGGATGACAGCCTGAGTCGCCGCGAGATCGCGCTTATTTCGAACCGAGAGAACCGCGAAGGCCTCGAGCTTTTGTCACCGCTGCACTACCTTGAAAAGGCGTTGGTTGCATCGTCTGATCTGCTGCAGGGCGCGCTCACCGACACGCTTAAAGGCAACCCTGATGTTGTGATCATGGCCGATATTGCCGAGTTAACGCAGGCCGATGAAACTGCGTTGACCGCGTGGGTGGAAGCTGGCGGCTTGTTGGTACGTTTCGCAGGGCCACGGCTTGCCGCAAGCGAAGTTGGCCGCACAGAAGCACACCCGTTGATGCCAGTCAGGCTGCGCGCGGGCGGCCGTGTTGTTGGCGGTGCGATGAGCTGGGGCGCACCGAAAGCACTAGCACCGTTTGAGGACAGCTCACCGTTTTTTGGCCTCACGGTTGACGACAGCTTGCGCGTTTCGGCGCAGGTGGTTGCTCAGCCCGATCCGCAACTTGCCGAACGTGTCATTGCGCGGCTTACCGATGGCACACCGTTGGTGACGCGCAAATCACTTGGGCAAGGCAAGGTTGTGTTGTTCCACATTTCCGCAAATGCGGAGTGGTCAAATGTGCCGCTCTCGGGGCTGTTTGTGCGAATGTTGGAAAGGCTCTCTGTGGCGACATCGTTGTCAGGCTTACAGGAAAGTGAACTTGAGGGAACTGTCTGGCAGCCGGTGTATGCGCTTGATGGTTTTGGCCGCTTGAGGGACGCGGGAAACCTGCAAGGTGTTGACGGGGTCGCGCTACTGAGTGCTGCGATCGGGCCCGCGTTGCAGCCGGGGCTTTATGAGGGGCCGGGGCGCTGGATAGCACGCAATGTCCTGTCTGAAGGGCAGGTTCTGGAGGCTGCGAAATGGCCAGCGCGAGTTCCGCTGTCGACATTTGGTGGCGTGCCCGAGCGAGACTTGGGTGGGCCGTTGTTTGCACTGGCGCTTGTGTTGCTGGCGCTTGATGTTTTGGCGACGCTTGCTCTTTCGGGCCGGATGCGCGGGGCTGTTGCGGCCAGCGTTTTGCTCGCGGTGTTGCTACTGCCCGTGCCCACGGCTCAAGCGCAGGAGGCTGAAAAGAGCGTTGCAGGTACAGGCGAGATTGTTCTGGCGCATGTTCTTACCGGGGATCGGCGCATTGACGAAGTTGCTTTTGCTGGGCTGCGCGGCCTGTCTGATACGTTGTTTTTTAGAACGTCTGTTGAGCCCGACATGCCGCGCGGCATCAACATTGAGACCGATGAGATCGCGTTTTATCCGATGCTCTATTGGCCTGTTTCGGCAGAGCAACCAACACCTTCTGCTGCGGCTTATGACAAGTTGAATGCCTATCTGCGCGCTGGTGGCATGATCGTGTTTGACACGCGCGATGCAGATGTGTCCCGCTTTGGCGCGGCGAGCCCCGCAGGAAAAACGCTGCGCAGGTTGGCAGCGGCGCTCGACATTCCCGAGCTTGAGCCCTTGCCCGACGACCATGTTCTGACGCGAACGTTCTACCTTTTGCAAGATTTTCCGGGCCGTTACGGCAGCCGCGATGTCTGGGTCGAAGCTGCACCTGCTGGTGCAGAACGGACCGAGGGAATGCCGTTCCGCAACCTAAACGATGGCGTGACGCCTGTTGTTATTGGTGGCAATGACTGGGCAGCCGCTTGGGCGATTGATGCCCGCGGCGCGCCTTTGTTGCCTGTCGGACGTGGCTTTTCCGGTGAGCGCCAACGCGAGCTGGCTTACCGTTTTGGCGTTAATCTCGTGATGCATGTACTCACAGGAAACTACAAATCAGACCAAGTGCACGTGCCGGCACTTTTGGAAAGGCTGGGGCAATGAACCTTGGTATCGCGTTTGATCCGCTTGTGAGCTGGCTTGTCCTGTGGGTTTTGGCAGCGGTTTCGGTTGCGGCGGTTGGGCTGGCCGCTTGGAAAGGTTTGCAAGGCGCATGGCTAAGGGCTTTGGCGGCGCTTCTGGTTTTGGGCGTGCTTGCCGGGCCTGTTTTGCAAAACGAAGAACGCGCGCCACTGAGCGATATTGTGTTTGTGCTCACGGACGAAAGCGCGAGCCAGCGGTTGTCTGATCGTGCTGAGCAGACATCGGATCTGCGAAGCAGGCTTGTGGCCCGGTTGAAGGCGCGCGCCAATACTGAGCTGCGCGAAATAACCCTGCCTGATGCGCCTGACGATCAGGGCACCAATGCGATGACATTGTTGGCACAGGCCGTGGCCGAAGAGCCGCGCAACCGCATTGCTGGCGCAGTCATTATAAGCGATGGCGTCATCCATGATATGGAGCTTGCGCCAAACTTCCCTGCGCCTGTGCATTTGCTGCGCACTGGGCGTGCCGCCGATTGGGACAGGCGGCTGATAGTTGAGAACGCGCCCGCGTTTGCCATTATCGGAGAGCCGATTGAGCTTACTTTGAAGGTTGAAAACCAAGGTGCGTTTCCGGAGGGCGAGACCCATACAAAGCTTACGATAACTGTCGGTGCCGCT
The DNA here is from genome assembly GCA_016744435.1 of Lentibacter sp. Classification (GTDB taxonomy): domain Bacteria; phylum Pseudomonadota; class Alphaproteobacteria; order Rhodobacterales; family Rhodobacteraceae; genus Lentibacter. The sequence continues at coordinate 26,539 of JADGEJ010000014.1, forward strand.
GAGCCGATGGCTTTTGATGTGCCGATAGGGCGCGAGATCAGGCTGCCTGTCACGCTGACTCATGGGGGGCGCAACTTGCTGAAGTTTGACATCCCAGAGGCAGAGGGCGAGATCACGGCCCGCAACAACTCCTATTTGCTTGAAATCAACGGAGTGCGCGACAGGTTGCGCGTTTTGCTGGTTTCGGGCGAGCCGCACGCTGGCGGGCGCACCTGGCGCAACTTGCTCAAGTCTGACAGCTCGGTTGATCTGGTGCATTTTACCATTCTACGCCCGCCCGAAAAGCACGATGGCGTGCCTGTTGGCGAGCTATCTCTCATCGCGTTTCCGACGCGTGAGCTGTTTGTTGAGAAAATCACTGACTTTGATCTGATCATCTTTGACCGCTACAAGCGCCGCGGTATTTTGCCCTCGCTCTACCTTGAAAACATCCGTGACTATGTGCGCGATGGTGGTGCTGTGCTGGTGGCTGCGGGGCCTGACTATGCTTCAGCTGACAGCATTTACCGCTCACCATTGGGAGAAATTTTGCCCGGCAAACCTACGGCGCGTGTTATCGAACAAGCCTTTATGCCTGTGGTGACAGAGCTTGGCGCGCGCCACCCTGTTACCCGAAAATTGAGCGTCGAGGAAGTTGCTGAAGGCGCGAGTTGGGGCCGTTGGATGCGCCAGATCGAGGTTGAGCAAACCTCTGGTGATATCGTTATGACTGGGTTGGAAGAAAAGCCGCTTCTTATTCTTGATCATATCGAAACGGGGCGGGTTGCCTTGCTTGCCTCGGATCAGGCTTGGCTTTGGGCGCGCGGTTATGAAGGCGGCGGGCCACAGTTGGAATTGCTGCGCAGACTTTCACACTGGATGATGAAAGAACCTGAGCTTGAAGAGGAAGCGCTGACGGCCGAGCCAATAGAGGGTGGCTTGAAGATCACTCGGCGTAGCTTGCAAGCAGAGCCGGGGCAAGTTGAGCTGACGAGCCCGACAGGCGAGGTGAGCCAGCACACGTTAAGCGAAGTTTCTCCCGGCGTCTTTGAGACGACGGTTCTGAGCGACGAGCCGGGTCTGTATCGGATGGTGAGCGACAACCTGTCTTCGGTGGCGGGGCTTGGGCCGGCCTCGCCACGCGAGTTCGTATCAACTATTGCCACCAACCTGCTTTTGGAGCCTTTGCTTGAGGCAACAGGCGGCGGGGCATTTGTGGCCGAGCAGGGCATGCCATCTGTGCGCAACGTGCGTGCGGGGCGGAATGCAGCAGGCGCGAGCTGGATGGGGCTCACGCCGCGAAATGCTTACGAAACAGTGGCTGTGCGGCAGTTTCCTTTGATGCCGCCATGGCTTGCACTGGCATTGTTTGCTTTGTTCATTGTCGCGGGTTGGCTGCGTGAGGGGCGTCGGTAGCGGCTAGAAGTAGCTGCGTACCAGTCCTTCCGAAAGAAGCCGCCACCCGTCGGCCAAAACAAAGAATGACAGTTTGAACGGTAGCGAAACCACGGCTGGTGGCACCATCATCATCCCCATCGACATAAGGATCGCGGCGACGACCAAATCGATGATGAGAAACGGAATGAAGATGAGAAATCCGATCTGAAATGCACGGGAAACCTCGGAGAGCATAAAGCTTGGAATAAGTACTGACAGAGGCGCATCGGCATTGGGGCTCAGCGAGGGCATGTCTGGGCGCAGCGCGGCGATTGAGGCAAAGGTTTCGGCCTCGATACGCCCAAGCATGAAGCTGCGGAAGGGGGCAACCGTTTTTGGGAAAGCCTCCTCCATCGTCAGTTCTTCTTTGGTGAGCGGTTCAATTCCGTCCTTCCACGCCTGCATGAAGACTGGCTCCATGATGAAGTAGGTCAAAAACATCGCGAGGCTAACGATTAGCATGTTGGGAGGTGACTGTTGCAAGCCGATGGCTTGGCGCAAGATTGAAAACACTGTGACCAGAAACGGGAAGCAAGTCACCATAATCGCCAGTCCGGGCGCTACGCTCAAGACGGTTATTAGGGCGATCAACTGGATAGAGCGCCCAGAAAGTGAACTGCCTTCGCCGAGCGAGATTGAAAGTTCTTGCGCGACTGCCGCATTGGGCAGCGACAGAAAACCAACTGCCAAGGCAAATAACATCAGGCATGTGGCGTTGAACTTCATCCCAATTGGTGTCCGGGTTCGGCGATTTCTGTCAGCCGGACTGCGAGTTGCCCAGCATTTTCGCCTTCAAGCTCTTCAAGTTCTCCGCGTGCGACGAGACGGTCACCGACGAACAGTTCGACGGGGTCGTCAACGCGGGTGTCTAGCGGCAAAACGGCGTTCTCGCCAAGTGTCAGAAGATCTTTGATAAGTGGGCGCGCTTTCCCAACCGAAATGGTGATTTCGATTGGCACGGTCGCGAAAAGGCCAGAGTTCTTTTCAGCTGTTTGCTCGTCATTGTCTTGGGGCTCAGGCATGCTGGGGCTCCTTCTTGAGTTCAGAGAAGAATTCGTCAACTGCGGTCTTCATTTTGCTGCTCAATGCATCCATGTCGATCTGGCGCTCCTCATTGGCAAAGCGCAGCGTGATTTGCCCTTCGCTGAACGCCATATCGCTGGTGATCCGTGTTTGCATGGCAGGGTCATCCTCGACCAAAGCTGCGAGGCGAGCCTCTTGGCTTGGGTGGCAGGTGATTTCCAGCGGGTTTCCCGCATGTGAACGCGCGACTTGTAAGATTTGCTCTTTGAGCGTCAGCCCGAGGCTATCGTGAGCAAGCTGCGGTAGCGTCACCTCGACAATTTGTCGGAACAGCGGCTCGAGTGATTTCACAATCGCGGTGTAGGCCTCTTGGTAGGTGAACGAGAGCTCACGCAGCGTGTTCTTAAACTCTGTTTCGGCGTCATCTTCTGATTGCGTGTGGGAGCGCGCGCAATCATCCCAACCAGCGGTGTAGCCGCGCTCATAAATGGCGAGCTCCTTGTCGGCGCGCGAATCCTCTCCGGCTTCCGAGAGATCGGTGGACAGTGCTGAGGTGTTAAAGGTTTCTAGCAGGTGCGAGATAGTCATCAGGCGCTCTCCTCTTTATTTTCAAGCCAGTTGCGCAAAATTTCTACTGTTTCGTCCTGACGCTCGCCAATTAGGGTTCGAAGTCGCTCAACCGGATCTTGCGTCGTCTCGGTTGCTGACAGGCCAGTTGCGGCTTCAAAGCCTTGCGAGGCTAATGCTGGAAGTGAGCTGTCGTCGATCTCACCGTCGAGTGCTGGAGCCGCTGAGTTGGGCAAGGGAAGCGGTGGTGCAGGCAGCTCGGCAGGCTTGGGGTTGGTCAGGATCGGGCGCAAAACAAACAAGCCAAGAACCAGCGAAACCAGCGCCAGAACCGCCATTTGAATGAGCGACATAGCATCAAGGCCCCAGCCACTGAAGAGAGAGGATTGCGCCTCGGTTCCCAAGGACTCTAGTGGCTGGAACTGCAGTGACTTGATCGTAATGACATCGCCGCGTGCCTCGCTGAAGCCAACCGCAGAGCTGACAAGTTCCTTGAGGTCAGCGAGCTCAGCGGCTGTACGTGGCTCAAACGTGGTTTCTCCTGTTTCGCTGGTTACGGCGGTGCCATTGACTAGCACCGCGACGCTCATTCTTTTGATAGCCCCTGGCGCGCGTAAAACTTCGCGGTACGTTTCGGAGACTTCATAGTTAACGCGCTCGCGTGTCTCGGTGTTCTGGCTCGAGTTACTGTCAGATCCGCCAGCTGCTCCATCGGGCAAGTTTGAGGCCACAGTAACTGCACCGCCACCCGAATCAGTGGAGTTGCCCGAGCGCTCCTCAGTGTCGGTGCTTATCGCGACGCGACTCTCAGGATCGATCCTTGTTTCTCGAATGGATTCCGTTTCCGTTACGGTATCGACACTGATCTCGATCACGGCATTGCCATGCCCAACACGGGCTTCTAGCAAGTTCTGGACTTTGTTCCGCAGAGTTTCGGCTTTGTCGTGTCCGGCTTCGGCGGTTGTTGTTTCATCGGCAGCGCCGATCAGGCCGCCTTTACTGTCGATGACGGAAACATTTTCGGCAGGTAGCCCGGCAACTGCTGAGGCGATCAGGTATCTGAGGGCCTTCGCGTGCTTGGCGGGCAGGCCCCCATCAACGGAGGTAACTGAAACCGATGCCGTCGGCTCGGCATTCTTCTGGAAGGGGTTGCGGCCGCTATTGGCAATATGCACGCGCGCTGATGAGATGAGCGGGCTGGCAGCGATCGTACGCGCCAGCTCTCCCTCCTTGGCGCGCCAATAGGCCGCGTCAAACATTTGCGAAGTGGTGCCGAAGCCGGTGAGATTGTCGAGCAGTTCATAGCCCTTTGATGAGCTGGCTGGCAGGCCCTCGCTGGCAAGCGTCATGCGAAGTGCGTCGCGTTGCGCAGCTTCCACAAAGATCGAGCCACCGCGCACGTCATACTGCATGCCACGCTGTTCAAGAGCCTGAACAATTTCGCCCGCTTGGCCCGATTCGAGCCCCGTATACAGCAAGGTAAGACTGGGCTTTGAGGCGAGGTTCGTCATCGCTAGGATTGCGGCGAACATGCCCGCAGCCGCCAGCCCTGCAATGATTTTGCGCCGTGTGTCTGCCGATGCAAATACGTTCTGTAACTGCTCCAAGTCTGCCTCTCCTGTGTTCAGGGCTTCTGCCCGATCTACAATCATGTTTCGCCGATCAGCCTTAACAATCGGTTAGGGCGGATCGGGTTATACAGGATTTGCAAAATTTGGAGTGAGTCCGATGGAAGAAACCGAAGAGCAGGCAGAAGAGGCGCCTAAAAAGAAATCTAAGTTACCGCTCATCATTGGCGTTGTTTTGATGCTTGTGGGCGGCGGCGGCGGGTTTTTTGCGGTGTATTCAGGAATGCTGTTTGGCCAAGAAACGCACGCGGAAGAGGCGCCTGATACCCCGGTTAAAGACATGCCCGATATCGCGTTTGTGGAACTCGCACCGATGACAGTTTCATTGCTGGAAAATGGCCAGAGCAGGCATTTGCGCTTTCAAGCCCAACTTGAAACACCTGGCCAATTTCAGGGAGACGTCGAGAAGTTGTTGCCGCGAATCGTCGATGTTTTGAACAGCTATTTACGCGCGGTCGAACTTGAAGATCTGAAAGACGCGGCGGCACTTGTAAAATTGCGAGCACAAATGCTGAGACGGGTTCAGATTGTGGTTGGTGACGGGCGGATCAACGATTTGTTGATCATGGAATTTGTGCTGAACTGAGGAAGATAATATGGATTTGGTTGCTGATATACTACTGGTATCTGGTGCGCTTGGTGCCGGAGTTTATTGTTTTGTCCTAGCGCGACGTTTGGCGCGGTTTAATGACTTGGAGAATGGCGTTGGCGGGGCGGTTGCTATCTTGTCGGCGCAGGTTGACGATTTGACCAAGACGTTGGCTGCGGCGCGACAGACAGCGACAGCCTCTACACAGTCTCTTGATGGGTTGACGGACCGTGCCGAGAATGTTGCAAAACGGCTCGAGTTGATGGTCGCGTCAATGCATGACTTGCCGGAGCAGCCACGTGCGCAACCAGTGCAGCCACAGGCCCAACAAGGCGCTGCAACAGCGCCCGCTGCCGTGCCTGCGCCCGAACCCGTTTTCATGCGCCGCCCAGTTGAGGAGCGCACGCAATGAAGGCCAAGTCGAAAACTCCCAAGTCTTCACGCCCGACGCGCGGTACGCTGATAGCCATCGCTGCTTTACTGCTTGGCTCGGTTGTTGTTCGGATCGGATCAAATGCAGGCCAAGCCTTTGCCCGTGACAATGCACCTGAAACCCATGTTGCTGAAAAACCCTCACAAGAGTGCGAGGCGGCGGGTGATCTGGGCGGTGTTCTTGAGGCTCTACAGGAGCGTGAAAAGAGGCTTGAAACGCGCGAATTGCAGATCAAGTCGCGTATGCAAGCGCTCTCGGTAGCGGACCAAAAGATCGAGCAAAAATTAGCAGCCCTGACACAGGCCGAAGCTCAGTTGAAACAAACCTTGGCGATAGCTGACACTGCCGCAGAAGATGATCTTTCGCGCCTGACAACAGTCTACGAAAGCATGAAGCCCAAAGATGCATCGGCTTTGTTTGAGCAGATGGATCCAGAGTTTTCAGCTGGATTTTTGGGCCGCATGAAGCCCAGTTCAGCGGCCTCAATACTGGCCGGTTTGACGGCTGAGCGCGCATATTCAATCAGTGTAATTCTTGCAGGTCGAAACGCAAATGTTCCCAAGGAGTGAGGCCTTTTTTAACACCTTCCAGTTAAAGTGAAAAAAACGATTGAGGTGCGTGTAGATGGTCGGCTTAATAGGCATTGCAGTTATTTTCATCATGGTTTTCGGGGGCTACATTCTAGCTGGCGGGAAACTAGGTATCATTCTCAAATCGCTGCCTTTTGAGATGATGATGATTGGTGGGGCCGCTGCAGGGGCGTTTTTGATCTCCAATGATATGGCCGCTGTCAAGCATACGCTCAAAGACCTTGGGAAAGTCTTCAAAGGCCCGAAATGGAAGCATGAAGACTACAAAGACTTATTGTGTCTCCTTTTTGAGCTGATCAGGCTTGCGCGTGCAAACCCAGTCGCGATCGAGGAACATATCGAAGCGCCAGAAGAGTCGTCGATTTTCTCCAAGTATCCGAAGATACTGACAGACAAGGAAGCCGTTCACTTGATCGCGGATACAATGCGCTCGGCGTCGATGAACTATGATGACCCCCATCAGGTTGAAGAGGTTCTGGAAAAGCGAATTGAGGCCAATTTGCACCATGCTATGCACTCAAGCCATGCTTTACAGACGGTTGCTGACGGCCTCCCTGCGCTGGGAATTGTTGCCGCGGTTCTCGGCGTGATCAAAACAATGGCTTCGATTGATCAGCCGCCTGAAATCCTGGGTAAGATGATCGGTGGCGCTCTTGTGGGAACGTTCTTGGGAGTTTTCCTTGCCTACGGGTTGGTCGGCCCGTTTTCTGTAAAGGTAAAGGATGTCACGGAAGAAGATGGTCACTTCTATCAGTTGATCCGAGAGGTGTTGGTCGCGAACCTCCACAATCACGCAACCAATATCTGCATTGAGGTTGGACGTCAAAACACTCCGTCACATTGCCGGCCAAGTTTCGGCGAATTGGAAGAAGCGCTGAAAGCGCTCAAACAGGAGGCAGCTTGATGCGCTTGCCCTTAGGGATAGTCTTTGCGCTTATTTTGCCGACTGTCATTGCGGCCGAATCTGTTATCGTGCGGGGCGGTGAGCACCCGACCTATACAAGATTGGTGCTCGACGTGCCGCGTAAGCTCGAATGGGAACTCATCCAAGTGGATGATTTGCGATTGCGCCTTGAGGGTATACGAGCGGACTTTGATATCCAAAACACAATGGGAAGATTAAGCGCCAACCGAGTTGTCTCCATAGAGCCTTTGCCGCAGAAATCAGAACTTCTGATTGCCCTTAATTGCGCTTGTGAAGTTAAGAGTTTTTATGCCGGCCCAAAGATGCTTGTCATAGATATTTATGGGGATCCAGAAGAGTTGGTTACAGATGGTGGCCCTCCAAAGCCAACACTTACTGCCGATAAATCCGAGGTTGAAAATTCGCCCAATCCCGTGGCCCTGCCCCTTCTTTTGGGCGTAAATACCACCAAGGCGACTCACGGTGAGAGCGTTAGTTTAAGCCCTTTGAGGAGCCAAGCCTCGACAGAAGACCTGGTCGCGAAAGCTGAGCGTGTTCAGAAAGTTGAAGCACATTTGATGCGACAGTTATCACGAGTCGCTTCGCAGGGCTTATTGAGCCCAAAAAGGGGCTCAGTGCATCAAGCTGCGACAGGGCCAACTAACCCAGAAAAGGGGGCTAACACAAAAGAGACCTCAGCTGATGCCCCCGTTAAGAGTGTGCTGCTGCCAAGTTTGAACGGGCTTAACTTGCGCGCTATTTCCAGCATAGACCGGGATTTCTTACTTTCAGAAAGCACGCCTCAGTTTTCGGCAAATGGTGAACGCTGCATGGCTGATAGTTTGCTTGATGTGCAAAGCTGGGCAGGCACAAGTGACTTCGCAGATCAAATAGGTGGATTGCGCCGTAACCTTGTTGGCGAATTCGACAAAGCAAACACCGCTGCCGCCATTAAGCTTGCGAAAACATACATTTCTTTTGGATTTGGAGTTGAAGCCATACAAGCGCTGCAAGACGTTGAGCTGCCTGCATCACTTTCTCATCTTCGGGCAATGGCGGATATAGTAGAAGACGGGAGATTGGACACTTCCGCGGTTCACGGGTGGGGGTTTGATTGCGAAACGTCGGCAGCACTTTGGGCTGCGTTTGCAGCAGAATCTGTGCCATCTGGGGTATCTATTAATCAAGATGCGGTTCTGCGTGCGTTTGGGGCATTGCCACCCAGTTTGCGCGCGCATCTGGGCCCGCCACTTTATCAGCACTTACAAGCAGGGCGCTCTAAGTCGGCAGGGATTTTGACCAAGCTGGCGAGCCTTATGCAACGTGGGCGCAGCGTTAAAGATCCAGCCGTGCAACTTGTCGCAGCTGAACTTTCCATCACTGCCGGCGAAGCAAATGTTGGGCTGGAAACACTCGATGAGGTGATTGCAGCAAATGGGGCAGATGCACCGGCAGCTTTGGTTAAGCGAATTGAGACGCTGGTCGAAATGGAAGCAATAGTACCTGCGCGCCATCAGGAGCTTGCAGCAGCATTTGCACATGAATACCGTCGTGATCCGCTTGGCGAAAAGTTAGCAAAAGCGAATATCCTCGCTCTCATTAGCGTAGAAAAGTTTGACTTGGCTTATTCTGCGTTGATGTCCACTGACGGTGGATTGAGCCGGCCAAACAAAGAAGAAGCTGCCTCCTATCTCTTGGACCGGCTTGTGGGAACGACTGATCAAGTGTCTTTTCTAAAGCACACGTTTGCTTTGTCTGAGCAGGGGTATCAGCTTGAAGCGACCGCCGAGAATGCCGCTGCCAAAAGGCTTCTATCCCTAGGCTTTGCAGAGCAGGCCCTCGCGTTTCTTGAAACTGCGGCCAGCGGGGACATAGGCCGCGCCCGCCGACTTTTACGTGCAACCGCTGCATTGGATTTGAGCAAGCCTCGCGGGGCAGAAGCAGAATTGCTGGGCCTTACCGGCCGTGATGTAGAGGGTTTGCGCGCGCGCGCGCGCGCGATGGGCGACGACCATAAAGCAGCCAGGCTATCATACGCTATGTTGGGCGAAGAAGACTTGGCCGCTGAGCAGGCCTGGCTAGGCGCAGAATGGGATCAGCTCGTAACATTAGACACTCCAGAGTGGACGGTTGAGCAGAGTATCTTGGGAGCGAAGCCGCCCTCTGAAGAAATCACCTCAAAGGTACTGGCAAACGGGCGGGCTTTGCTCGCCGACAGCACTGACTTACGTACAAATGTTAGCGAGCTTTTGACGCGACATGAGGTCGTTGATGCGATGCCGCTTAACTAAAATTTGCCTTAAGTGTGGGCCTTGAAACAGCATAACCAAATCTCAATACGTTCGAACTATGCTCACCCTTAACGCAGAATGCGTAGGGGAGTTAGAATGGCGAAAATCACCAGAAAGACGTGCCTCACAGTGCAGGTCTTGTATGAGAGGAGTAGCTTATTTTTATGGGCTACCGTCTGGATTTTGCTCAGCGCGGTGAAGCTAACCGCTAAGCCAAATGCGATGGATATTTGTGAGGCTGCGGCCAAGCAAGCGGCACAGACAAGCCACGTTCCAGTCAACGTGTTACGTGCGATCACCCGAACAGAAACAGGCCGAAAGCACAATGGGCGCTTTGGGCCTTGGCCGTGGACTGTAAATATGGAAGGCAAAGGCAGCTGGTTTGAAAGTGATGATGCTGCGCGGGCCTATGTTTATAAGCATTTCAAAAGGGGTGCCCGTAGTTTCGACGTAGGCTGTTTCCAGATCAATTATCGTTGGCACCATACTGAGTTTTCTTCTTTGGACGAAATGTTTGATCCTTTGGCAGGCGCGAATTACGCAGCGAAGTTTCTCGAAGCACTACATCAAGAGCTCGGCAGTTGGGAAGAAGCCGCAGGCGCTTATCACTCTCGTACGCCACGCCACGCAAATCGATATAAAGCGCTTTACAAGCAACACTTTGCGGCAGTGAAAAACCTGCCTTCTGCTAAGCTCGAGCCTTTGTCCGTCAGACGTACAAAAGCGTTGCGCAACAACCAGTTTCCCTTGTTGATAAAGCGCGGGGCTTCCATTTCAACGGGTTCTCTTGTTCAGCTCGAAGATGCAGAACATGCGCACGGTTTCCTGTTCAAAAGAACGGCGAAAGGGCTTTTTCCATGAAGCATCTGGAAGCCATATTTCAGCCCACAGTGCTGCTTGCTTTGGCCTTGATGGCAATCATCGTGATGATGATTTTACCCATGCCAGCCTGGGTTCTTGACATGGGCCTTGCAACGTCATTTGCACTCGCAATTTTGATATTCACGGTGACTCTGTTTATAGACCGCCCGCTTGATTTTTCGTCGTTTCCGACGATCTTGCTGGCGTCATTGATGTTGCGGTTGTCGCTTAATGTTTCTTCAACCAAGCTTATCATCGGTGAGGGCCACACGGGTGCTTCAGCAGCGGGCGACGTCATTGAAGGCTTCGCTAATTTCGTGATGGGCGGCAATGTCTTCCTGGGCCTTGTTGTCTTCGGTGTCTTGCTGATCGTCAACTTTATGGTGATCACCAAAGGCGCTGCGCGGATGGCAGAAGTTGGTGCTCGCTTTGCGCTTGACGGTATGCCCGGAAAACAAATGGCGATCGACGCTGACATGTCGGCTGGGGCAATTGACCATCATCAAGCCAAAGAACGGCGCGAACGAGAACAGCTTGAGACTACTTTTTTTGGTTCACTAGACGGAGCCTCAAAGTTCGTTAAGGGAGACGCTATTGCTGGCTTGCTCATAACCTTTTTGAACTTGGTTGTCGGCCTGATCATGGGCGTTGTTGTGCATGGTATGCCGCTTTCAGTGGCGTTTGAAACTTATGCGATTCTGACGGTCGGAGACGGGCTGGTTACTCAAATTCCGGCGGTGATCATTTCTATTGCGTCAGCGCTATTGTTGGCTCGCGGCGGGGCGAGTGGCGCTACTGACTTAGCTTTGCTAAATCAACTAGGGCGGCACCCTGCGGCCTTGGGAACAGTAGCTTTTCTGATGTTCCTGTTTGCGATAATTCCGGGATTGCCATTTTTTCCGTTTCTCATCGGAAGCATGATACTGGGGTGGTCAGCCTTTAGGGTTGTTCGCGCTCGAAAATTGAAAACTAACCAGCCTGTTTCACAAGAGAGCGATACACTCCAACCTGTCGAACGCCGGCTTGGCGACGTGCTTGACCTTGATGATCTGAGCGTCGAATTTGCACCTGATCTGGTTGACATGATACTTGATGCAGGCACCGGCTTAGACGCACGAATAGCGAATATTCGTACGCATATTGCAAGTCATTTTGGGCTAATTCTCCCGGAAATCAGGCTCACTGATAACGCAGCCTTGCCTTCAGGAGAGTATCGGATTTTTGTGCAAGGTGTTTCTCAAACACAGGCAAAGCTCTACCCTGACCAAGTTCTGGTGCTCAGAAGTGAGCATGAGGCTTTAACGGCAACCGAAGGTATTGATGTGAAGGAACCCGTTTATGGGGCTGATGCGCGTTGGGTGAGTGCGTCTCAACAAGATCAGCTTGTTTTGCAGGGCCTCACTGTCGTGACACCAGGTGAGGTTCTGGCAACTCATATGCTCGAAGTTGTGAAGCAAAACTTCTCCCGTCTGCTAACACTAAAGTCGCTTCGCAAAATTCTCGACGAAATGGTCAACCTGTCTGATGCCAGCCGGAACGAAGCCAACAGAAAGCTTCTGGACGAGCTCATTCCAGACAAAGTTCCGCGTGATGTTTTGCATAATGTTTTGCGTCTCTTGCTTGAGGAACAGGTCTCAATCCGCAACCTGCCGCTCATTTTGGAAGCGATTGCCGAGGCGCGTGCCGTCAATGCTCAACCCGATGCGATATGCGAACATGTGCGCCAAAGGCTTGGCTTTCAGCTTGTTGCGAACTTCAAGCGCGATGATGGGACTATCCCACTTATTCAACTGGCACCTGAGTGGGAAGACGCCTTCGTAAACTATCAAGTTGGCGCTGAGCGCGGCGCGCTCGATGTGGCGCTGCCGCCGGAGCTGTTTAATAAGTTGTCAGATGGGTTGGCAGAAAAAGTTGACCATGCGCAGCATCAGGGAGTGGCAGCTGCAATAGTAACTTCGTCAAGGCGGCGAAGGTTCTTACGCACGTTGACCAAGGCTAAGAACATCAGCGCCCCTGTGCTATCCTACGAGGAAATAGGCTTAGATGCACACCCTTCCTTGGTTGGGGTTGTCGCAGCATGAACGCGAGCCTTCAGCTTCTAATGGAGGCCAGCAACGGGTTTCTGGAGCAGGGGTTTTATGTGCTGCTCCGCGTCGCTCCAATCATCGGATTTATGCCAGCCTTTGGCGAGCGTGTGATACCCGCGCGTGTGAAGCTTGTACTTGTTCTTTGCTTCGTCGTTGCGACACTTCCTGTTATTGGCGCAAATGTTACAGCCACGGCGAGAGCGGCTGGCCTCGTACCGACAATCGCGATCGAAACCACTGTTGGCCTGTTCTTGGGGCTGTCTCTCCGGTTCTTTGTGATCATCCTGCAAACAGCTGGGTCGATGGCCGCACAAGCAACGTCCCTCGCGCAACTTTTTGCCGGCGCCGCAGCAGAGCCGATGCCTGCGATCGGGCATTTTCTTGTGATCTCCGGCTTGGCGTTTGCGATGATAATGGGCCTGCCATTGAGGGTGCTCGAACTGATCGTAACTTCTTATGAAATGTTTCCAATGTCGGGCGGGCTGAACATTGGCCTGCTCGCCGAATGGGGTGGTAAGCTTGTGGCCAAGTGCTTTGCCCTCGCGTTTACGATAGCGGCGCCGTTTTTGGTTATGTCGCTGCTCTACAACCTGACGATTGGTGTGATCAATCGCGCAATGCCACAGCTTATGGTCGCGTTTGTCGGTGCGCCAGTGATCACTGCCGGGGGGCTCATCTTTCTGCTTTTGTTCAGCACGCTGATGCTTTCAGTTTGGTGGCAATCATTTGAGCAATACCTTCTGCGACCGGAGGTGTTTGTGCGATGAGTGAGGAAGAAGAGTCAGACAAGCAACACGAACCGAGCCAGAAAAAGCTCGATGATGCGCGCAGGAAGGGTGAAATCCCGCGCTCGACAGACCTGTCAGTCGCGGCCAGCTACGGCGGAATTTTGTTGCTTTACTATGGCCTTGGCGCAGCGAGCCTACTCTACTTTTGTGCGACACTGGTTGCCTATCTTGAACAGATAACGGCTTTGGGTTCGGAACGTGCATTTCCCATTATTCAAAATCTGGCGAGCGTTGCGGCGAAAGTCGGGGCCTGGTGGCTTTTGGTGCCTGCTATGACGACGCTGTTGTTGCTGATTGGTATAAAGGGCGTCACATTCTCAACGGACAAACTAGTTCCCAAGATGTCGCGGATATCGGTTGTATCAAACGCCAAGAACAAGTTCGGGCGCAGCGGGCTGTTTGAGTTTGGCAAGAGTTTTACCAAGCTTGTGATCTATTCCATCTGCATGGCGCTTTTCCTGCGCGCTCGCCTTCCGGAAATTGCCAACACCATGAGCCAGGCGCCTGGGCAAGCCGTGATGCTGATGTTTCAGATCGCCGGGGCGTTCTTTCTTGTGGCCTTTCTCGTCGCCCTCAGCATCGGCTTGGTTGACTATCTTTGGCAATATAAGGAGCATTTGAGGAAAAATCGAATGTCTGACAAAGAGATGCGGGACGAGCAAAAAGAAGCGGAGGGAGATCCGCACATGAAGGGCGCCCGCCGACAGAAGGCGCAAGAAATCGCTATGAACCAGATGGTTGCGCAAGTGCCTGAAGCAGATGTTGTGATTGTGAATCCAGAGCACTACGCAGTTGCCTTGAAGTGGAGCAGAGCGCGGGGTCAAGCTCCGGTTTGTGTGGCAAAAGGAGTTGATGAGATCGCGCTTGCTATCAAGAGAGTGGCTCTCGATTCCGGTGTCCCGATCCACAGTGATCCGCCAACAGCACGCGCACTCTTTGCGAGCACCGAGGTTGATCAGGAGATAAACTCGGATCACTACAAAGCCGTTGCGGCGGCTATCCGCTTTGCTGATCAAGTGAGAAGAAAGATGCCATATGGTTTATAATGAGCAAGCGCTTAACGGTATAACAGAGATACTCGAGCTTGAGCTTGAAACCGTTCAAGCCGAGCTAGCGGAAGTGAATGTGCGTGTTTCAGATCTGAAGAAAGTGATAGCAGATCTGGACAAAACGTCGTCATCCGAAGCGGAGATCGCTGGTTTGGGGTTTTCTGCTACGGGTGCTGACATGGCCTGGAGAACATGGGTGGAGCGTCGACGTCGCACCGTTCTGAACGCATTGGCGCAGATTATGGCACAACGTGAAAATATACGTGAGAAGCTGCGCAAGGCACATGGCAAAGAGCAATCTTTCAAAACTGTCATACATCAAATGCACCAAGAGCAGAAACGTGTTGAAAGCCGCAAACTGCAGAAGCAATCAGACCTTGATCTGATTGTGAAAGGGTTTTCTACCTAACCAGCTCAAACGTCCTGGCGGGCAATATCCATAATCAGAACATCCGTTATGAGATCACCGCCAATGTCATGCGCAGTTTCAAGCAGGGCGCGCCGAAGGATGTCCATATTATTTGAGTTGGTAAAGGTACCTTTGAAACCGCCCATGTTGGCGTGATCGAAGAACACTTGCAAAAAGGCATCGCGCAGCTTTGGTTCGCGCGCATAGATCTCCTCTTTGCGTCCTTGTGGCACTTCGACGCTGAGCGACACGACGATTAGCGCGTCGACTCGGTTTGTCGAAACAACCGGAACGACGAACTGATTATTCAGCTTTACATACTCTAGATCACTGGGCTCTTCGGCCATTTTCTCGGCACCGGAAGCGTGGGTTTGAGAGGTGACCTCTCCACAAGGGTTGGGCATTTCTGAGTACTCGGCCGGGGCCGGGCGAAGCGCCAAACCGGCTCCGATACCTCCTGAGATGCCCAAAACAACCATAATAATTGGAATGATCTTACCCATACTGTCTGACCACTTTCTTTTGTTTGTGTTTAGAAGGGAAGAATTCGCTGAAGAAGCTGTTGCCCGATGCGCGGTTGCTGCATATCGGTGATCTGCCCACGTCCACCATAAGACACGCGCGCTGAGGCGATTTTGTCATAGGTAATTTCGTTCGTTCTAGAGATATCGGCGGGCCGCACGAACCCGCTGATCGAGAGTTCGCGCATCTCGAAGTTCACGCGAACCTCTTGTGAGCCAGTGAGAAAAAGCACCCCGTTAGGCAAAACATCTACGATTGTTGCTGCAATACGTAGCGTTAGCTTTTCATTGCGGCGCACCGCGCCGTCGCCGCTCGCGTTTGAGCTTGAGTCGATCGAAACCGCCTCTTCCATGGAAGCGCCAGTTGGCAGGCTTTGGTTGATACGCTGAGGAATGCCAAAGAGGCCGGGCACTGACAGGCTTTCAGAACCGGAACGGGACTGCGTTGTCTTGTTTGAAATTTCGGCTTTCTCGTCGATCTCGATAACGACAGTGAGGATGTCGCCTTTCTTATCGGCGCGCCTGTCACCAAGCAGTGAGTAGCGGTTTTTACTCCACAAAGAGGCTTGCTGTTGTGGCGTTCGTTGCTTGGTTGAAATGGGCAAACTAGGGCTCAACATAGCGACATGCTCGACACCGCCATTGGCGTCACTGAAGGGTGGCTCTTTGCCAATATGATCGGTCCGGCCGCAGGCTGCGAAGGCAAGCAATGCGAAGGGTAGTGCAGATTTGGATTTTGACAACATAGTGGTGTTCCTATTCGTCAACTTGCAATGTACCGTCTGGTAGGACCGTCGCAAAAAGAGTGGTTTTTGATGAAATATTCATGACTTGAATGCGCTCACCAGCCGCCGCTCGGCCCAGTGTACGAACATCAGTTCTGATCGTCAGTGGACCGCGCCTATAACTGAGCGTCACAACTTGGTTGCGACGAACAAGGGCCGGCGGGCCAATGTCGATCGCGCGGATTGGCCGGCCTGCATAAAGGGCAACTTTTGCCTCGCGCCCGATCACTACGCCTGGATCGGACAGTGCCCCGGGAACGTCGGTGTTGCGAACCAAAAGATCGGTGGCGCTAATGAGGGTGCGCGCCCTGATTGTATGGGCTGGCACGACAGTGTCTGCCAATGCGGGCGTGCCGCAGATGAGCGCTATGAGAACGACGGTTTTCATCAGCGGACCTGCGATGTCGCGCTCATCATCTGGTCGGCGGCAGAAATTACTTTGGCGTTCATTTCGTAGCCGCGCTGTGCTTCGATGAGCTCGGTTATTTCGCGTACGGCGTCTACCGAACTGGCTTCCAGATAGCCCTGCCGCACCGTGCCGAGCCCGTCTTGGCCGGGAGTTGAAACCAGCGGGGCGCCGGAAGCTTCGGTTTCAACGAATAGGTTTCCGCCTAGCGCCTCAAGGCCTTTCGAGTTGTTGAAACCCGCGAGAGAAAGCTGACCAAGTAACTGTCCTTCGGCGGTTTCCGCGAAATATGCGTAGACCTCGCCAGCGCCGTTGATCGAGACCGAGCGCGCATCATCTGGGATGGTTATTTGGGGAGACACGGCGAAGCCATCGGAGGTGACGATGAGCCCTTCGCCCGTGCGCTTCAAGCCACCGTCGCGCGTGAAAGCTGACTGGCCAGAAGGTAGGGTGACTTCCAAGTATCCAGCGCCGTCAATGGCAACATCGAGGTCACCGCCTGTCTGGGCGAGAGAGCCTTGTGCTAGCTTCACAGATACTGCAGTTGGGCGCACGCCAAGGCCAAGTTGAACGCCCGTTGGCAGAACCGTCCCGTCAGAGGCGTTGATGGTGCCGGGTTTTGTGGCTTGTTGATAGTGCAAGTCAGCGAACTCGGCGCGCCGGGCATTGTAACCCGTCGTCGACATGTTGGCGAGGTTGTTGGCTATTGTCTCAACGCGAAGCTGCTGAGCACTCATGCCAGTGGCTGCTATTTTTAGGGCGCGCATAGGTTTTCCTTTTTACTTGAAGAAGGCTTTGAGCGCATTTTTGATCCGCTCATTCTCGGTTTCCATAAAGCTTTGGCCAAGTTCGTAGGCGCGCTGCACTTCGATCATCCGCGCGACCTGGCCGATCGGATCAACGTTGGAACTTTCGAGAAAGCCCTGTGCAATTTTCCCGTCCAAGGCAGGGCGCACCTCACCTTCGGCACGAAACATAACGCCGTCTTCGCGAATAAAGCGCGTATCTTCGACGGGCTCAATGATGCCGATCTGGCCTAGGGCGCGGCCGTCAGCACTGATCGTTCCATCGCCGCCAACCGAAAGATTATGCGCATCCGGAGGGATGAAGATGGGCGCGCCACCAGCGTCAAGGACGCGGTAGCCTTGCGCGTTGACGAGATCACCCTGGGCGTTTGGCGTGAAGTTCCCGGCGCGGGTAAAGCGCTCGCCTTGCGGGGCTTCGAGCCAGAAAAAGCCTTCTCCTTCGATCGCAAAATCAAAAGTGCCGCCTGTGCTTGTGAGAGAGCCCTGCGACAGCGAAGTGTTCGCGATATTGCCAAGCGCCATTGAGAGAGATTCTGAATTTGCAGAAGGCGCTACATATTCGGAGAAAATGACCCCCTCTTGCTTAAAGCCAGTCGTCGCGCTGTTGGCGATATTGTTGGCGATAACGCGCATCTCGCGCATCAGGCCCGACTGGCGCGTAAGCGTGGTGTAACCCGCGTTTTCCATCTTATACTCCTACGATCAGAGGGATGATCCTATCGTGAAAAAACGACACGATAGATTGGGTCATGAACCCCATGCTCATCCAGAACACGACAAGAATGGCCGCGAGTTTGGGAACAAAAGTCAGTGTCATTTCCTGAATAGACGTGAGCGCTTGAAACAGGCCAATTGTTAAGCCGGTGACAAGAGCAACCGCCAGAATTGGCAAGGATATTACGAGAGCAACCCACAGCCCCTGGCGCATCGTATCAAAGAAAATGGCTTCATCCATCGGATTACACCGGCATGCGCAAAATTTCTTGATAGGCCGCAACAACCTTGTTTCGCACGGTCACGGCTGTCTCAACGGCAAGCTCGGTTTGGGCCAGTGCCTGAACCAGAGCATGCGGATCGGCGCTGCCTGTCATCGAAGACACGGCGAGTTCTTCACTTTGTTTTAGGGCGCTGGCGAAGTCACCGACAACCTTTCCGGCAATGTTTTCGGCTTTGGCCGGGTTTTGTGTTGGCTGGGTCGCCTCTTTCAAAGAGGTGTATTTTTGGGTGGCGTTTATAGCGCGAATGTCCATTCTAGAACTCCATTATTTTTGTAGTAGCGACATCAAGTCTGCGGACATTTGGCGCGATTGCTCAAACATCTTCAGGTTTGCTTCGTAGCTTCTCTGGGCTTCACGAGCGTCTGCAATCTCGATCAGCAAGTTAACGTTTGACCCTTGAAAATGGCCGGATTCATCGGCCATCGGGTGTGACGGGTCATAGACTTTTTCAAGGTCTGCAGGGTCGAGCCGGACGCGGCCGGTTTCCACGCGCCCGATGTCGGAACCGTTCTGGAACTCCGCTTCAAAACTGATGGTCTTGCGCCGATAACCCGGCGTGTCAGCATTGGCGATATTCTCCGACAGGTGGCGTAAGCGTTGCGCCTGTGCCTTTAGGCCGCTAACCGAGACATCGAGTGCATTTGAAAAATCATTCATGGCGTAGCTCACTTATCATTGATGCTGGTGCGCAGAATGCGCAGGCCGCTTTTGTAGATGGCTAGGGCTTTGCTGTGCTGGCGCTTTGCCTCCACCGCAAACAGCATTTCTTCTTGTAAAGAGACGGTGTTTTCGTTGGGCTCAGAGCTGCGTGAGCGTGCTTCTATGACTTGCATATCAGACTGGTCACGCTGACCCGAAAGATGCGCGCCGCGCGTGGCGACCATGCCAAAGCTTGCGTCTTTGTCGGGCAGGGCGGTGCTAAACGGTGCGACATCACGCGCGGTGTACCCGGGCGTATCAGCGTTCGCGATATTTTGGGCCACTATGGCCTGCCGCGTACCGGAATGGCGCGCAAGAGAGTGGGCAACCTGGAACAGGCTTATTTTATCGAGCATCGGGGCTTCTCCCTCGATTTGTTTCAACTAAGACTTAACTCTGATTCCTTTATAAATTGTTCTCGAGTTTAGAAATTGGAGTCGCCCATGCCGCATTATGATCTTGGACATCTGTCTGCTGAGTTTTCGAAATTGGAGCGCTCTTGTCATGTCGGGCGCGTGAGCGCGGTAGAGAATGGCGTGCTGAAAATCGATGGTTTGCAAACCAGGGCGCGGCACGGAGATCAGGTTGAAATCAGGCTGCGAAGCGGTGTCGTGCTCTCGGGTGAAGTTTTGAAACTCGAGCGAGACAGCTTGTTTGCTTTGCCTGAACGCTCGCCGGAAGGGGTTTCTCTAGGAGACATGGTAACGCTTGCGGAGCCTGCCGAGCTCTATCCATCGCAGGCCTGGATCGGGCGCATTATTGACCCGACAGGCAGGCCGCTCGACGGGCGCCCTTTGATGCGCGGCGAGACCCCTGCAAAGCTTAAAGCAGATCCGATTCCGGCTGCCGAACGCGGCTTTCTTGGGGCGCGTTTGGAGACAGGGAAAACCGTTTTCAACACCATGCTGCCGATCGTCAAAGGCCAGAGAATCGGGCTGTTCGCGGGCTCTGGTGTTGGCAAATCAAGCTTGCTTGCCCATTTTGCAAAAGAGCTTGAGGCCGATGTTGTCGTACTTGCGCTGATTGGTGAGCGCGGACGTGAGCTGGCAGAATTTGTCCAACACTCCTTGGGTACGGAAGGGCTGAAGCGCACCGTGATAATAACTGCAACATCTGACCAGTCGCCGCTTATGCGGCGACGCTGTGCCTGGGCTGCCATGGCCGTTGCCGAGCACTTCAGAGACGCGGGAAAAAGCGTCGTTCTACTAGCCGATTCGCTCACCCGCTTTGCCGAGGCGCACCGCGAAATCGCTGCCGCGACAGGAGAATTGCCGACAATGCGGGGTTATCCTCCGTCGCTTTCGCACCTGCTTATGGCGCTTTGTGAGCGCGCGGGCCCGGGGCGCCCCGGATCTGGCACAATAACGGCGATTTTCACGGTCTTGGTTGCGGGTTCGGATATGGACGAGCCTGTTGCCGACATTTTGCGTGGCGTGCTTGATGGCCACACTGTGCTTGAACGCAGTATCGCCGAGCGCGGCCGCTACCCTGCTGTTGATTTGCTAAAGTCGATCTCACGCAGTCTGCCACGCGCCGCGAGCGACGCAGAGAACGCTCTGATAGATCGCGCGCGATATTTGCTCAGTATTTATGAGAAGGCCGAAATTATGATCAGCGCTGGGCTGTATGAGCCGGGTAGAAACGCCGAGTTGGATAGCGCCGTTAAGATCTGGGAAGCGCTTGATCAGTTTGTTGCCTCAGACGAGCAGCAAGACACACATAACAGTTTTAACAAGTTGAGGCTGCTGATGCGAACGGCGCAGGCTCAACAGCAGGCCGACAGGGATACGCAAGCTCAGGGCAGGCGGTTGCCACAACCACTAGCTGTTGTCTCGGAGTGATCCTAAGTGGTGGCTAGCCACCATTAGCTGATTGCAGCAGAGTGAGTGCGACAGAGGCACTGCTGGCGCTTGTCTGCGCTATTTGTTCTTGCAGAAAATAAAGCTGGAGAAGCTCTTCCATTTTCTCGGGCTCTGCAAATTGGTCAACCTCAGATGTGCCAAAACGACGTTGTGCATAGTCTTTAAAAACCTCGAGCTGCTGGTCGAGATCGACGCTCCCAAACTCTGCGGGCAAACCAAAGGCAGTTTGAAAGACCTCCTTTAGCGCCGAATTGCCCATCACGGAATACCATTTGGAATTAACCGTTGAGTCACTGGCGGCGATTTCGGGGAGTTCACGTTCCAGGTTTAGGCCGAAGCGAAAGGTCTCGTTCTGCTCCCCGACGGCGACCTCAAAAGAGCGTGTTTCGTAGAGGTCAGTGATCTTGTCGGCAAATCCGGCTTCTGAAGTTTGAGGAATCCAACCAAATCCGAAAGCTTCCGAGAAAGCCTTGTAGCGTGTGTCGGAAAGCTTGTTTGCGAGCGCGTCATCAGCTGTCGTGCCCTCTTCGAGCACTTTCGTGATGAAGTATTTGTTGTTGATATCATCCTCTAAGCCAAAAGCGCCCAACGCCACGGAAAGAAGGCGGCGATCAGCGACCAGCTCTTCTGCGTTTGAAATAGAGCCAATCTTTTCGCTGAAATAGGCTCTGTCACTTTTGATGACATTTGAGTTTTCGAAAGCCTCGGTTTGGCGTTCAAGCGTTGCCTGCAAGAACCGCCAGCCAGCGAGGCCGCTTGTCGGA
Organism: Lentibacter sp.; assembly: GCA_016744435.1. GTDB lineage: Bacteria > Pseudomonadota > Alphaproteobacteria > Rhodobacterales > Rhodobacteraceae > Lentibacter. The sequence continues at coordinate 48,015 of JADGEJ010000014.1, forward strand.
ACGACGGGTTGGTATGTCATTGTAACTGCGCCGTGAGTAGCCTTTCCTCGCGCGGAAGTAGGGCGCGTAGGGCTTTGAGGGCTCGGTAATACTGAGCTTCGGAAACCGCAGTGGTGGCCTCGTCAAGATGCTGCCTGCTGTCTTCATCGGTGAGAATGCGGCTGAGCTCTTCGATACGCCGCAGAACTTGTAGCTTGGCCTTCTCGGCGTCGATATCGCCTGAAAGGATCAATTGGGTCGCATAACAGACTCTGCGCACTGGCGTTGTCGCCTCTTCTGGATGGATGGCGTCTTTCAAGCGCAGGATGTTGGCGTTGGGCGTTTTGATGGCAAGACGAGAGCGTTTTTCACCGTTCTCTATAACGGCGCCATTGATCAGAACACGTTCTTTTGGCCCGAGTTTTAGGATTAGCCCGCTCATTGTGAACCACCTCCGTTCAGGCCGCGCATGATAGCGGCGTTGATTTCAATCAGAGTCTGAATACTAGCCTCACCTTGCAGTACTTTGCTGCCGTGGGAGCGCGTAAATTCGTAAAGTGAAATGACGCTTGCGCGCAATGCATCTGGCAGCAGGTTGTCGTCACTTGCGGCATCTTTTGCGAGAAGTGTCCAAAGTCGGCGGTTGAGGTCTATAGCCTCGGCCACTTGGGGTGTGGCTTTGCCACGGTGTTGAGATATCGCGTGCAACTTACGCGTTACGAAAACAAAGGCTTCATACTCAGAGCCTCGTTCGGTGCGTACTAGTGCGCTCTGCGAGGAATATGCTGCTCTTGCGAGTGTTGATACGTTCACAATCTGACCCTTCTAATTCCATTAAGGTGTTGGGGCAGAGAAAAACCCTGCCCCAGTCCAGTGATCAACTTAACGGAAAAGCGAAAGAAGCTGTTGCGGTGCTTGGTTCGCGATTGAGAGCGATTGAACACCCAACTGCTGTTGCACTTGCAGAGCTTGCAACTTGGCAGAGGCTTCTTCCATGTCAGCGTCGACAAGTGCGCCGATACCGGTTTTCATGGCGTCTGTTAGCTTGCCAACAAACTCGCCTTGATCAGAGATGCGTTTGGCTGAAGCACCCAGCGTTGCAGCGCCATCGACGGCGACTTGCAGGTAGCCTTCAATTTCATCAAGTGCAGTTTGTGCTGTGGCGCTGTTAGTCATGGTTGTTCGGCCTGCGACGTCCAGATCAGCCTGAAAGTCAGCTGTTGCTACAGTGATCATGGACACCGTGGGCGCATTACTGTTGGTCACGTCGTTTGCACCAACGCGGTCAAGCGATGATAGTACATTGAGGCCTGTGGCAGTGCCACCGTCAGTGATCGTTTTGAGCAAGTTCACACCGTTAAACTGCGCGGCGTCTATGATCGCAAGGATCTGCTGCTCTTTCTGCTCCATGTCAGCATCAAGCTGGCCATGGTTAGCTGTTTCGCTGACGCCTGCGACGGCCAGTTCGCGCATCTCTTTGAGAACATCTACGATTTGCTCTGAAGCAGCAGAGGCAACCGCTGTTGTGGCTTCACCAACAGCAAGACTGTCGGAGATAGCGTTAAAGCCCGCAACGTCTGATTCCATGACTTTTGAAATCGCCCAGATAGCCGAGTTGTCTTTGGCTGTTGCAACTGTTTTGCCTGTCGAAATCTCGTTTTGTGTTTTTGCGAGGCCAGAGTTGATGCCTTTGAGAGTTTGAAGCGCAACCATTGCGCTGCTGTTTGTCAGAATGCTTGACATGATTAAGAGTTCCTTTTGACACGAGGCGCTTTGCGCCACAATAATTTCGCCTCTTGTGAGGCGCCTAATGTCGTTCTGACGGGTGCAGCTGATAGGGTTTCCCGATGCTGCGCCATCCGATTTTCGGACGCAGGATCACCATGTCGTTTGCACCCCTAAGGAAGGCTTAATTTGGCTCGCCGATATCATCGGCATTTAAAGCAAACTTGTCAGGCGCGCTTTTCAAGTTTGCCGGACTGCTGGCCCTGAATTGTCAATTTGCGGCCCTTGGCGTCATATGTATCAAGGCTTTTGCGTACTTTTTGCAGAGTTGCGAGGCGGGTCGAAACACTTTTGATTCCCTTGAGAGCGCTGTCTAAAAGAGCCTGGTTGCGCGCGGCTTTGCTCTTGAGCGTGTTGAGTTCATCGGTTCCTGTCAGGCCGAGAGTGTCGAGTGTCTCGATGAGCTTGCGTTTGCGTTCGATCAGCCCGACAAGCTTTTCAAGTTCACCGGAGAACAATGCATTGCGCTCTTGCTCCAACAGATCGTCTAGTGCTGAAATTACTTTAGGTTTGGTCATTCTCTCTCTCCTTTAGAGCGTCAAAAATTGACTGTGCGAGGCCTATTCCGCCTGTTTTTACCATCGCAGTTGCATGTGCTTGGGTTAGAAATGAGGAAAACTGCTCTTCGCCCGCGCCACCGCCGAAAGTGTCGCGCGACTTACCAAAGCCAGCGGACTTTAACATTTCGGTTAGAAAGCTCGCCTCAAGCTCCTGCGCGACTCTAAAGAGCTTTTCGTCAGCTGGGGCGTGTTCGACTCGCGTGTTCGCTGGCGCAATGGTTTGGGTGTTGGTTGGGTTTCTGGCTGGGATGGCCCCCAACGGTTGAAAATTCGTCACAGATTTGCCTCCAATTCTCAGGACTTTCTCTAAGATGCCGTTAAAACGGTAAAGAAGCGGTAACCAGCTTGCGTAATAGTGACAGCGATCTGGAAGAAATCCCGAGGATGAAATGCTGTCACAAACCTATGTGTTGCCCACTCTCATGCCTGCGCCAAAGGAGGGGCAGGCTCTGCCCGCGCCTGAATCCGCTTTGTCTGTTGATGGTGCAGAAGAGTTCGCCGCGATGTTTGAAGCTGCCGTTGCTAGCCTCGAGGTTTCCGACTCTGAAGCAAAGTCAAAGGTGGCTGTCGAAGCAAAGGTTGAAGGCGCCGATGTCGAGTCTGGCAGTGCTGATCCGAAAGAAGCGCAAGCGCCCGAGTTTGACGACGCGACTGACACCGATGTGCCAACAATGCTTGTTGCCTCCCCCCACAAGAAAGCCTCTCTCAATCCGGAGAAAACGCCGGAGCAGGCCGCGGATGAGGAAGTTGCAAAAGCCACGGGGCTTGCAGACGTTGCAGGAGTGCGAGTCGGTGGTGGCTTGATATCATCCAGCCTGATCTCAAGCGGCGCCTTTGTTCAGGAGGCGGTTTCCGGGCGAATGGGGCGCCCCATGCCGACAGGAGCTACGCCTTCGGCATTACATTCCCAGCAGACGCAACCTTCGCTGTCAAAAGAGCAACCTGGGCAGCTCGTCACTTTGCCTCCGGCCGCAGATGCAGAGATGCCTTCGTCGCCTGATACTCTGCGCGCTATGCACGGTCCCATTGGTGCGGAGAGAATTGGTGCGGAGAGAATTCCCTTGCCAGTCTCCCAAGAGGCTACGGTAACCGCCGTGAAAGCCGCTGTGAAAGCCACCGTGAAAGCCGCTGTGCCGACAAAGCAGGGCAGCCCCGCAGCTGCAACTTCCACGCCCGAAATGACTGCCAAAATGGAGCAAGTTGCCAGCCAAGCCTTGGCCAAAGGTATGCTGCCAGAACAGCCTTCCTCGCGGATTTTATCCAAATTTGAGGCTGCAACTGGTCCCAAGCCTGAACAAAGTATCTCGCCTTCTAGTGCCTCGCCTCAAGTGGCAAAGAGCCTGTCAGTATCGGCATCCGAACCCTTGCAAACCGGCCAGCCTGCTCCGACGGACGCTCGGCTGCAGAAGCCTGAGATGGCCCAACAAATGCCTCCTCAGAACCAGGCGCAGACCGCTGCTCAACAGTTGGTGAGCGGCCAATATGCGCAAGCATTCTCAGGGGCACGAACGGGTACTGAAGCTGGTTTAGGGCAGGCCGAGCTTTCACCGACGCGCAATGCGCGCGAGGTTTCGGGCCGCGAAGCAGAAGCAGCAGCCGCGCTTGAACCGATGAAACAAGTGGTGCAACAACAAGTTCTGGGCAAGGTCGCCGCAGTCTCGCAGGCACCGCTCATGGCAGGCGTTCGAGAGGCACTTGAGGCCATCTCGCACAGCACGCAGAACCAGATAGAAATTCGCCTTAACCCCAAGGAGTTGGGTAAATTGCGTTTCACGATGGTGCCGCTAGAAGGGCAGATGTTGGTGCAGGTCAGTGCCGAGCGACCCGAAGTTCTGGAGGGGCTGCGGCGGCACATAGAGCTGCTCTCGGAGGAGTTACGCGCCTTCGGATATGAAGATGCGAAATTTGAGTTTTCACAAGAACAACAGCAAGCGGACAGCCAGCAAACCTCGGGGGAGGAGCGGGCGCTGCTGGGGGCTTCGCTTGAGCAGGCCGCCAGCGATACGACTGCAGCACAGTCTCGTCAATGGAGCCTATCCTCCGCGCGGCTGGACATCAGAATTTGAAGGATTTTAGACCATGACAACGATACTCCCAACAAGCACGGCAACCACTGCAACCACGGCCGCGACGACGGTTCAGAGCACGACAACCCTGAATTCCGACTTTGAGACATTCCTGAAAATGTTGACGGCGCAGATGGAAAATCAGGATCCTTTGAACCCAATTGACAGCTCGGAATATGCCTCACAACTGGCTGCGTTCTCATCGGTTGAGCAACAGGTTTTGACCAATGATTTGCTCACGGCCTTGACTGCGCAAATGAACACTTCAAGCCTAGCGGAGCTTTCTAGCTGGGTCGGGATGGAAGCGCGCAGTTCTGCAGGGGTCGTCTTTGATGGTGCGCCTGAAACGCTCCACCCGTTGCCAGCGGCACTGGCTGATGAGGCCTATCTGGTCGTCTATGACAAGGACGGCGTCGAGGTGCAGCGCCAAGAGATCGCGCTGGATGGTGAGGAGGTTGAATGGGCTGGCGTTGCCAGCAATGGTGCGCCTCTCGACAACGGAACATATTACTTCGAAGTCGAGAATTATGCCAACGGATCGGTTCTAGGCTCGACGCCAGTTGAAAGCTATCAGGCGATCGAGGAAGCCCAGATGATTGATGGTCAGGTCGTTCTGATCCTGCAGGGTGGGCAGCCGATCTTCCCGACCAACGTTACAGCGTTACGCGACTAGAATCAGTTCAAGCGAACTGCTTGCGTAAATATGTAACCATTCTGCGGACCGACCCATTGGCGCGATTGCAGCGCGTAGCCTGAAGGGCTCACCTGATAGGTGTTTTCAAAAGTTTGTTCGCCAGCGTCAGCGTGGCAAGTCTCGACAACGGTTGTCACGTGGCTGCGCACTTCACCAATCGCGATTGTCTGCGAGCCGGAGACTTTTGTGTTGCATGAAAATGCGGCCTCAACTGTTTGGTTTTCACCATCAAGAAAGCGCAGAGTGCGCTGGGTTGCGCCGCTGCGACGGGCGCTAACCGTGGGCTGAGACAATGATACGTCGGCTGACATCAGATCAAAGCCAAGACCGCGAGTTGCCGTAATAACACCGCGGGTTGTGATGAGCGTACGCCGGTCAGCCGAAGCCCAGGTGCGATAGTTTTTGTTGGCACCAACCTGAGCCAGCATGGCAAAGCTGTCTCGGTTCTCCACAACTGCGATGGTCAGGGGCCTGTCTGTTTTCTGAAGGGCTCCGCTGATCGCGGCAGCCAAATCAGGCTTCTGATCTGTGCCTGCTGGCGCGCCACGGTTGGTTTTGAGTTTGCCCTTGGTGATCGCTTTCACGATATTGCCTTGATCGGGTTGGTTGCCGCAGCCCGTTACAAGGGCAAGCGAGGCTACAGCCAAGGCAGTGAGTATGGTTTTCATCGCCAGAATTTCCCCCAGGTTTTCGCCATATCAGCGCCGTGCGTTTCGCGTATGCTCTCGTACAAGCGGCCATCAACATTTAGCCGCGCGCCGCCGTCACGAGCGAGCGACTGGATGGTGGTTTTCGTGCTTCGCTTGGTGGCGTTCCCGAGGGCCCAGCTCATTGGCATCGTGATGCGGATGCCCTTGTCAAACGAGCCTTCGCCAAAGCTCGCGGTCGAGAGCGTGGTCTTGGTGGCGTAGGCGCCGACGCGCCAGCCGTTGCCAAACTCGCGATCAAGTGAAAGCGTTGCTCCGAAGTCGCCCGCCAGATAGCGGCCAACATCAACTTGCGTGTGGAAGCCATTGCCAAGGTCATAGTAGGCTGAAACATGGCCTGTCGCGACTTTGTAGTCTTGCAGACCAAAGCGCTGGTCAAAGTTACGCTGGGCGACATAGTTCACTTCCGCGCCAATAGCGAGGCGGCTGTTCACGGGCTTCCAGAGCAGCTCGCCCGAAACACCAGCATACATTTGCTCGAGGTAACCAAAGGTCACGCGGCTGTAGAGGTTGTCGCCGTGGCGGCCAAATTTGGCAATTGTCAGATGGTCAATTTTGGGGCCCGCGCCAACCGCATATTTGCGCGCATCCGAGCGCACGGCATGGGCTGGATCAACAGCCACAACACCTGAACGGTTGGGGGAAAGCCCGTCGAGGTTGCCGCCGAGTTTGTATGTCAATGCGCCGGAGGCCACCCAGCCAGGCGCTATGTGGTAGTCGCCTTCAAGGTTGAGCAAAAGATCGGCCCGCACGGGGCTGTCTGGGTCAAATACCGACAGTTGCAAGCTGGGGCCAAACTGCCAGCTCAGCCGTGGGTATGTGCCGTCTAGTTGCTCAAGGTTGCGCACGTCAGAGCCGCCGGAAAACTTTGCGCGCTGCAAAATGGCATCGGCAGAGGCGTTCTCAAGGTTTTCCAAGTCAGACCGCTTGACCGTGACCGAGCCCGCAGGCATGCCGTTGTTTGAGTGCGTGACAGTCAGCGTTTCAACCGAGGGCGGAAGCGCCCGGCTCAAGCGGCGCATGCTGCGGCCGGTGGTTTGGCTTTCGATGTCAAACTTGTCGCTGCGGATCAGAATTTCGGCGGAATTTGCATCAAGGCGCATCGCTTCGAGCACAATGCCGTCGCGCGCCAAGGCTTTCGCAACGCCCTGCCTGATCTGCGGTTTCGCCGTCTGGTCAAGCGTCCAGCCCAGATCACCACGGTCTTTCATGCTGCGCAGCGCCACGGCCACTGGGGCTGTGTCATTGCCGCCTACGACGGGCGAAGACTTGGCATTCAGCGCAACCGAGACATAAACACCCAGCTCGCTGCCGTACATGTAGTTAGCGCCGACTTGAACGTTGTTGTTGAAGTTATATTTGAGGCCAAAGTTCCACGGTGATTTGTGGGAAAACACATTCTGAGTTGTTTCGCGCGTGTAGGCGTCTGACGAATACTCAACAGCGAAACTGAGCTTGTCATTGTGCTGATAGCTGAGCCCGCCAAAGGCCGCGACGGGGCCGCGGAACCATTTGTCGACGTTCGGCAAGCCGCCGCCGCCAAGAAGTGTCGTCGGGCGTGTGCCTGTTGAGGCGAAGCTATTGTGGCTGCCCAAACGGCCCCAGCCGAGGCCACCTGTCAGGCGAAGCTTGTTGCCCAGTGACTTGGTCGCAACGACATATTCGCCGCCATAAAGCCCGGTTCCGAGCAAGTCGCGCAGGCCAACGGCAACAGCCGGGCGGTACTTGCCTTCCTTGAGCAGGCTGTAGTGCAAATCAAAGCTGCGGTCGTAGTAGGCCGAAAGCGCATAGGACGGAACATTTTTGAAACCCCGAATGGCCGAATACCGGAAGGTGCCCGTAAGGCGTGGCGTCAGCTGGAACGACAGCGAGGTTTTTGTCGTACCGCCGAAGTGGGACACCGTTGTCGAGAGCTGCGCATCAGGCGCCACTTCTGCAGTTGGCATGTCGATAAGCCCGCTGGGCAATCCGTACATGTTGAGTGAACGGGTTGTGAGCCTCTCGGTGCTGGCAACCGAAGGCACGACGAGCCCGAGTGCTACCAGTGAGGTGGTCAGAGATTTGCGCATAGTTCCCAGCCTTTGCCTGTTGCCGCAGAGCATATTGTATAATTTGCAGCGAGAACAGCCGCAGTTTCTCACAGGTTAACGCCTGCTGCAATTCGGCCTCAGGGGGCCAATCAGGGGGCCAGAAGGAAGATTGCCGCAGTGGCTGCAAGTGCCCCCACAACCCCAGAAATAATGATTGTAAATAGTGGCTTAGATTTCTCCATCGGCCCTTCTTCAAGGACTTGCCGGATCAGCGCTTTTTCAACCAATCCCGGCAACCGCGGCCCAAACCGTGCCAGAACGCGCAGAGTTTTTGCAGCGTCGGTTACCAGCGCTTTCGGTCCGATAGATTGTTTGATGTAGTCCTCAACGATCGGCTGGGCGACATCCCAGATGTTGAGTTGCGGACTCAGCGAGCGCGCAACGCCTTCCACAACAACCATGGTGCGCTGCAGCAAGATCAGCTCGGTGCGTGTCTCCATGCCGAAACGCTCGGTGACTTCAAAAAGATAGCTCAGCAGTTTGCCCATGGAGATGCGGGTCGCGTCCATGCCGAAGATCGGCTCGCCAACGGCGCGCAACGCGCGGGCAAAGGCGTCAACGTCTTGGTCAGCGGGCACATACCCTGCCTCAAAGTGCACTTCGGCAACGCGCTGGTAGTCGCGCTTGATGAAGCCAAACAAGATCTCGGCATAAACCCGGCGGGTGTATTCGTCGATATGGCCCATGATGCCAAAGTCAAAGGCAATGATGTCACCGTTGGGGGCAACTTTAAGGTTGCCTTGGTGCATATCGGCGTGGAAAAATCCGTCGCGCAGCGCGTGGCTGAGGAAAAGTTGCAGCACGCGCGCGCCCAGCACATTGCGGTCGTGGCTCGCGGCGTCGATGGCGGCGTTGTCGCCAAGCGGCACGCCCTCCGCCCAGCTCATCGTCATCACACGACGGCCTGACAGCTCCCAGTTTATGCTGGGCAGGGCAAACCCTTCGTCGTTTTGGGTGTTGGCGGCAAACTCACTCGCCGAGGCGCTTTCAAGCCGTAGGTCAAGCTCGCCTTGCACGACGCCTTGGAAGTGCCCGATCACGTCTGTCGGCTTCAGGCGGCGCGAGGCGGGGCTGAAAAACTCGATGAAATTTGCCGCAAAGAAAAACGCATCAATGTCGCGCTGAAAGGCGCGCTCAATGCCGGGACGGAGGATTTTGACGGCAACTTGCTCGCCCGTTTCGCGCAGCGTGGCCTTATGGACTTGCGCGATTGAGGCAGCAGCAACGGGCTCGCTGAACGCAGAGAAAAAGCTGGCGACGGGTTGGCCGAGCTCGTCTTCAACCGTGCGGCGCGCGTCGTCCATGCTGAAGGCTGGCAGCTTGTCTTGCAAAACACGTAGCTGCGTCGCCATTTCGTCGCCGACAAGGTCAGGGCGGGTGCTGAGCACTTGGCCAAACTTGATATAGGCAGGCCCGAGCGCCGAAAGTGCTCGGGTTGGCGCGGGCAGAGCAGGGTCGCCCTTTTTGCCGAGCCACTGGAACGGCCAAACAAGCGTGCGCGCCAGAATGCGAAGGCCGCGAGGCGCATCAAAAGCGTCCAAGATCACAGGCATGGCACCCGTGCGCTCAAGCGTGGCGCCCGTGCGAACTAGTCGGATTATGTTGTGCGGGCCTCTCAAATTTTCCAACCCGAGTGCAGCGCCACGATACCCATCGACAGGTTGCGATATTTGGCGTTTTCAAAGCCGGCTTTGCGAACCATGCCAAGAAATGTCTCTTGGTCAGGGAAGCGGCGGATCGACTCGACGAGATATTGGTAGCTGTCTCTGTCATTCGCGATCATCTGGCCAAGCCGTGGGATGACGTTGAACGAGTAGATATCATAGGCTTTTTGCAGCAGCTCATTGGGCACCTGAGTAAATTCAAGAACCATGAGGCGGCCACCAGGCCTGAGCACGCGGTAGGCTTCATTCAGCGCATCTTGCGGGCGGGTCACGTTTCTGATGCCAAGCGAAATGGTGTAAACGTCAAAGCTGTTGTCGGGGAAGGGCAGCGCCATCGCGTCGCCAACGACCCAGTCAAGGCTGCTAGCCAGCTTGGCAGCTTCAGCGCGCTTGCGCCCTTCGACAAGCATCGGCTCGGTAATGTCGCAGACAACGGCGTCGGCTTGGCCTGCGCGCTCGATAAACTTGAACGCAATGTCGCCCGTGCCACCCGCCACATCAAGCAAGCGCTGGCCTGCGCGTGGTGCCAGCCAATCCATCATCGCTTCTTTCCAGATGCGGTGAATGCCGAGGCTCATCGCGTCGTTCATCACGTCATATTTGCTCGCAACCGCGCCAAAGACGCCCTGAACGCGCCCTGCTTTTTCGTGTTCGGGGACGGTTTCAAAACCGAAGTGTGTTGTTTTCTCTGACATTGCCTTGCCTTTGGGCTATCCGAGCCTCTTTATAGACCTCATGTTGACGAATACAATCCGAGCAAATTGTAGCAGGTATCGCGTGTGAAACTTTGGCAGGTTACTCTATGTTTTTTGGCAAGTTTAACCGCGATGATCGCGTTTAAAGTTGCCAGTCGACTGGAGGTTTTCGAAACGCCGGAATTCTTCGTAAAATTGGCTTCATGGCTCACTGGCATCTTTCTGCTCTTAGTTCTGTTGCTTCTGGCGGAGAAAACTTGGTCGTCTCTCGGCTTGGCGAATGTTGGAGAAGAGCAGTTGTCTCTCGATAAAGACGGCCTCTATACCAGCCAGATGCGCTTCCGCCGAACAATAGGGTACGGCTCTTGTGCAATGGCCGTTCTCTTCTTGTATTCAGGGTTTGGAACTTGGTTCGCCCTATCTGGCGTCGGAGTGCGACTTCTATTCGTGTTTGGCGGCCTGATTTTTCTTTGGGGCGGAATCTTCTGGCTGATCTATAGAATTGCATACGACGGTTCGGTCATCACGGTGACAACGCTTTTGCTGTCAAAGAAAACGCACGAATGGAAACACATTGAACGCACATCACGCAGTCTTACCGATGACGGAACATATCTTCACTTCGCGAAGTCGGGAAAAGGGTTTATTTCCGAATTCGCCATTGGCAGCGATGAAGTACTGTCTTACGCGCAGGAGCGTCTAAACCATGCCCGAACTCCCCGAAGTTGAAACCGTGATGCGCGGGTTGGCCCCGTCAATGGAAGGCGCTGTCATCGCCTCGGCTGACGTGCACCGCCCCGACTTGCGCTGGCCATTTCCCGAGAACATGGCGCAGCGGCTGGCAGGGCGCAAAGTGCTCAGGCTTCGGCGGCGTTCCAAGTATATCCTTGTTGACCTCGACAGCGAAGAATCACTGCTCATCCACTTGGGCATGTCGGGCCGTATGACTGTGTCTGGAGACCCGCTGGGGCAGTTTGTACGCGATCATCCGCCGCTTGAAAAGCATGACCACGTGATCATCAACATGGCGGGTGGCGCGCGCATTGCGTTCAATGATCCGCGACGTTTTGGCGCGATGGATTTACTCGACACTAACACCGCCGAGCAGCATCCGCTCTTGGCCAAGCTCGGGCCTGAGCCACTGGGCAATGGCTTTAACGAAGACTACCTGATCAGCGCCTTTGAGGGCCGCCGCAGCCCGATAAAGTCAGCGTTGCTTGATCAGCGTATCATCGCGGGGCTGGGCAACATATATGTCTGCGAAGTGCTTCATAAGACAGGCATTTCGCCGACGCGTCTTGCTGGGCAAATCGCTAAGCCGCGCGTGGCCACACTGGTTCCTGCTGTGCGTGAGGTGCTTGAGGCCGCGATCAAAGCGGGCGGCTCAAGCCTCAAAGACTTCCGCCAAGCCAGCGGCGAGTTGGGCTATTTCCAGCACAGCTTTGCCACCTATGACAGGGAAGGCGCGCCTTGCCAAAACCAAGCCTGCGACGGAACGATCAAACGCATCGTGCAGTCGGGCCGCTCAACTTTCTATTGCCCGAAGTGTCAAAGATAACTTGAACCGCCGCGCAGGGGTGATATTCACGCAAGTCTGAGTGAAACAAGCGAAAGCAATTATCACATGGCCTTTGAAGCGATCATCGTTGACGTTGAAGATCACGTAGCCCTCATCCGTCTTAACCGCCCCGACGCCCTTAATGCGCTGAACGGTCAGCTGCTCAAAGAGCTCGCGCAGGCAATGACGGATGCCCAGAAAAACGACAAGGTGCGCTGCATCGTTTTGACAGGCAGCGAAAAGGCGTTCGCCGCTGGCGCTGACATCAAGATGATGAGCGAGAAGAGCTTTACAGATGTTTTCACAGAAAACCTCTTCTGTGACGAGATCGAAGCTGTTGCGCGCGTGCGCAAGCCGATCATCGCGGCTGTTTCAGGCTACGCGCTGGGCGGTGGCTGCGAGTTGGCAATGCTCTGTGACTTCATCATCGCGTCTGACACCGCCAAGTTCGGCCAGCCCGAGATCAACCTTGGCGTTATGGCGGGCATCGGCGGCACACAGCGGCTGACCCGCGCCATAGGCAAAGCCAAAGCGATGGATATGAACCTGACAGGCCGCTTTATGGACGCCGAAGAAGCCGAGCGCGCGGGGCTCGTGAGCCGTGTTGTGCCGTGCAAAAAGCTGATGGACGAAGCCATGGGCGCGGCTGCCAAAATCGCTGAAAAGTCGATGATCACAGCGATGGCCGTCAAAGAAAGCGTCAACCGCTCGTTTGAAACAACGCTGCAAGAAGGGCTGCTGTTTGAGCGCCGCGTCTTCCACTCGCTGTTTGCGACGGAAGACCAGAAAGAAGGCATGGCGGCTTTCACTGAAAAGCGCGAACCGCAGTTCCGCGACCGTTAGTCGCAATCATTGAAGGTAGAGGCGTGGTGAATCTAAGGCGGACAAAAAGTACCTTAAAAGACTCTTTCTTCCGATACGCTCCGAGGCGCTTCTCGCAGCGAATTTTGCCGCTCTTACCTATGCAATCTCCGTTTGATCCATGCGTCGTTGACGCCAAGGTGATCTTTATTCATGTGCCCAAATCAGCGGGGACAAGTTTCAAGCAAAGCCTATATGGCTCCAGCCGAAAGCTTGGCCATAGACGTATATGTGAGTTCTATTCCTACAACCCCGCGCTTGCCAAACAGTTCTACAAATTCGGAGTTGTGCGCAATCCTTGGGATAGGTTTCTGTCGGCTTATACCTTTCTGCGGCATGGGAAAAACACTAGTAAACGAGACAAGCTCTTTGTGCACGACGTGCTGGATAAGTTTGACGGTTTCACCGATTTCGTTGAATCTCTGGAGAGCTACGTCGTTCGACGAAAAGTGCTTTCTTATGTTCACTTTCGAGAACAGCTCTATTGGATATGCCAACCAGGCGACAAGACGCATGCGCTGGACCAACTCGGTCGTTTTGAAACTCTGCAAAAAGATGTTGACGAATTTTACAGAACCATCCGTCGTGAGCCAGTTGTTTTACCGCATGTAAGGCAATCTGATCACGCGAGTTTTCGTGAAAGCTATACGTTAAAGACGCAAAAGATAATTGCAGAGATCTACAATGCGGATATCGCGTTATTGGGTTACGAGTTCTAACGCCGTTTTGTTTTGTGCTGGCGTAGGCATTTGAGCGGGCTTTTTTTGTTTAGCGATGGCTCATGCAGCGCGTTAGAAAAATGCCAGCCAGATACCAGCGAACATCGCTATGCCGCCCGCGTTTACCCAGGCATGCCATATGGAATAGCGGTAGGGCATTGTCTTGCGCGCATAGAAAGTCACGCCGATCACGTAGCAGGTAGCGCCCGCCAGAATGCACCACAGCGTTTGCGGCGGAACGCCCTTCAAGTCGGGCATGGCGAGAAGGCCGAGCGCTCCGATCGCAAGGTATGACGCCGTTGACCAGCGCGACTTGACTTGCTCATTGGTGATCTTGTTGTAAATCGCCAACACCACAAGCGCCCATGACAACCACAGCAAAGCCATCGTCCAACCGGTGTTTGCAAAAACAAAGAACGGTGTGAATGTGCCCACGATACTCGGGTAGATCGCGGCGTGATCTATCCGACGGAGCAGCTTGCGGTGCGCGTGCCATGGCGCAAAGTGATAGGCGACAGAGGCAAGGTTAGAAGCCAGCGCGCACAAAACATAGACAGCCAACGCAAGCAAAAGCTTTGCTTCGACTTGCCCAAAGGCTTGCACCATGAGAACGCAACCAACGACGGTAATCATCGCCAGGCCAACGGCATGCACAGCCATATCTGCGCGGCGGTGGGCAAGGATCGGACTTGGGAAGGTTGCTTCTGTCATCAGAGTTCTCTTTAGTGCCGCCTGACAGGTAGGGAAGAACGCCCGCGTTGTCTACATTCGGGGCGCCACGTAAAGCGAGGCAACGTCGCAGGCGCCACGGTAGTTTCGCCTTACAATGTTTGAAAACGCAAGATGAAGGAAGCCCCGATGCCCGACGCGACAGCCTTTCCGAAGCCTACAATGATCACAGTCAACGGTGTTGAGCTTGAAGTGTTTGAGGCTGGTCAACACAACGCGGGCAACCCTATTGTTCTGTGCCACGGCTGGCCCGAGCACGCCTATTCATGGCGTTTTCAGGTGCCCGCGCTTGTAGAGGCGGGCTATCATGTGATTGTTCCCAATCAGCGCGGTTATGGCAATTCGTCTTGCCCTGATGACGTGGCGAACTATGGCATTGAGAACCTGTCTGCTGACCTTACAGCCCTGCTAGATCACTACGGCTATGAGCGCGCGACATTTGTCGGCCATGACTGGGGCGCAATTGTTGTCTGGGGGCTGACTTTGCTGCACCCAAGCCGCGTCAGCAACGTGATAAACCTGAGCGTTCCTTACCCCATTCGCGGTGAGAAGCCTTGGGTAGAAATTATGGAAGAGGTGCTGGGGGCTGACCACTACTTCGTTCATTTCAACCGCGCGCCCGGCGAGGCCGATGCTGTGTTTGGCGAACACCCCGCGCGCTTTTTATGCAACATGTATCGCCAGGGTGTGGCGGGCAAAAAGCCCTCGCCCAAAGTGACCTTACTCAAGCTTGCACGCGCCGAAGTGCCCTTTGGCAATCCGGTGATGAGTGAGGCCGACCTAGCTGTTTTCAGCGCCGCCTTTGAGAAAACAGGCTTCACGCCGGGCCTTAACTGGTATCGCAATTTTGACAGCAATTGGCATGTGCTGGGGCAGGTTGATCCGATCATCAAACAGCCTTGCCTGATGATCTATGGCGCGTGGGACAGCGTGCCAACCTCGCGCAAACTGGCCGAGTTCGTGCCCGCTGTTGAGGTGGTCACGCTCGACTGCGGCCACTGGATTCAACAAGAGCGCCCCGAAGAAACCAACGCAGCGATCCTGAGCTGGCTCGCAAAGCAAGACGCGCCTTTGTAAGACGTCGCGACGTACAACACCTACGGTTTGAAACGGGAGCTGCGCCGCAGTGCAGCGAAGCCGAACCAAACTTTCGGGGCTACCGCGAAATCACAGTTTGCGGGACGAAGGGTCGTTTCAAGTATTTTGCTAAGAGGTCCGCTTTGCAACCCAAACCATGAGCGTACCAACCAGCGCAAGCAACGCGAAAAAGAGGAACTCGAACTGAAAGCGCGAAGCATCCAGAAGCCCTAGTGCGACTGCCGTTTGTTCTAGTACCATTCCAAACAACGGAAGAAACGCAATCGCAGCCGTGTAAGCGCGCAAATATGCCTGTTTTGACGCCACGCGCATGGTTGCGCGGACAGCTGAGCGCCTATCCATCGTCAGGTCAAAATTGGGACTGTTTCTTCGCTTTTATACTGATAAACGGGGAGCCACAAACAGGGGCCAATGTCATGACATCACACCAAACAGTTGCCGCTGATCTTGTATGCGCCATTTCGCAGTTCGCTGATCTGCCCGCCTTGTCGGGTAGCGACAGTTCAGTCACATACGGACGGCTCGGCCAGTTCGTTTCGACATTGGGCAGCCGTCTGGAGACACCGCAGGTTGTTGCTATATTCGGCTCACCGGGTGTTGCAATGGGGGCGAGCGCTGTGGCTTGCGTCATCCATGGCCGCGCCTTTGTACACCTTGATCCCGCAATGCCGCAAATGGTGTTGCACAACATCGTTTCAGAATTACAGGTCAACCTGATTATCACGTGTGAGGCACCCATCGCAGGCCAGTTGCCCATCAATTGCCAAACAGTTGATGCCAATGACCTGCTTGGCAATGCGCCCGCGCAGTATGCGCCACTACATGCGGCGTCTGTTGCGCCTACCGACCCGATTTACCTCGTGGCGACCTCTGGCACAACAGGACGACCAAAGTGCATTCCAGTATCACAAGATGCAGCCTATCTGTCATACGACTGGCGCGATGCGTACACCCCTTATGGCCCTGACATGCGGGTCGGCATTTATATCTTTGCGATCTGGGAAATGTTTCGCCCGCTGCGCAAAGGTGCGGGCTTGTGGTTTCCTGATGCAAGCACATTGTTCGCACCGGCCAAGCTGGCTGACTTTCTGATCGTAAATAACATCGAAGAGATGCTGTTTACGCCATCCTTTTATGACACGTTTCTCAACGCTTTGGATGGCAACAAAGCCGCAGCACTGCCGCTGCGTCGCGTCGTTCTGAACGGCGAAGTTGTCAGTGATGATTTGATCATCGCATCCTTGGCCAAACTGCCCGACGCGGCCCTTTGGAACCTTTATAGCATTTGCGAAACTCATGATGTCTGCATGTCGCATCTCACAGAACCGGCGGGCGATGCACCCGCATCTGTCGGTGTTCCGATGGAGCATCTTCGGGCGGTTATTCTGGACGAAACCGATACGCCTTGCGCGCCCAACGCATCGGGACAGTTGCACTTTGAAGGACCACGGATGCTTGGCACTGGCTACGTCAATCGCCCCGAGGAGACCCGCCTGCGGTTTCGCGAACTGACGATTGACGGGCGCGAAGTGCGGCTTTACGACACTGGCGATCAGGCATGGGTGGGCGACACCGGCGCGTTGCATATCGAAGGGCGCATCGCCCATATGCTCAAGTTGCGCGGGTTTTCAATCCAAACAAAAGAGTTGACAGACACCATGCGCGATAGGCTCGCCTTTTCCAGCGCAGCGCCATGGGTCTCCGAGGTCGGCGCACGGGGACAAAGCCTGATTTTCTACTACGCCGCCGATAAAGCGCAGGCCAAACGCAACGCACAAACTTGGGGGATCGCAACGGGAACCAACAAGATGCCGGCAGCCCTTGCCGCCGATCTGCGCGTGGTTTTGCCGGCCTATTGTGTGCCCTCGTTTCTTGTGCAGATGGAGGCCCTGCCGCTGCATCCGGTGTCGGGCAAAGCCAATATGCGCGCACTGCCAGCAGTTGAGGAACACACCATCGCCTCCGATTTCGCAGAGGATGCCGTCATCGCGGCGACAGCTCTGGCGATGTCATGTGCGCCTTGCGACATCGATCCCGCACTGAGCTTTCATGATCAGGGTGGGGACTCGTTGATGTGCGTGACGCTGATGCTGGAGCTTGAAAAGGTGTACGGCCTTCCCATCGACTTTGATCTGGCCATGAACGTCCCGCTGCACCGGCTTGACCAACTGATGACGCAAGAGGCCGATGCGCCCGCGCCGAGCGAGAATTTTGATCGCTCCGGTATTTTGCTGACGGGGGCCACCGGATTTCTCGGCGGGCATGTTCTGGCAAAAGCGGCTCGTGACTTGCCCAAGGGCGAGGTAATCTATTGCCTCGTTCGGGACAAAAATCGCGGCGCGCGCGACCGGTTGGATGAGGTGGCTTTGGCACACGGCATTACGTCTGATCGCTACTTGATCGTGCATGGTACTCTGGATGCGCCATGTTTCGCACTTCAGTCCGATGCCTATGCGGCGTTGGCCCAGTCGGTCACCAAGGTCGTCCACTGCGCGGCGATGGTTAACCTTGCAATCGGGCGCGAGGACATGCTGGATTGGTCCGCGCGCGGGATGGAAACGGTGTTGACCTTCTGTGCAGACGCAAACGCCGATCTGCGGTTTACGTCATCGAGCGCTGTGTTCCCCGACCGTGGCGGCCCTTGGCCCGAAGGCCCTGCGACGCTCTGGGATCAGTGCACCGGTTACGGTGCCGCAAAGATCGCGGCCGAAGATGCTATTCAAACTTCCGGTGTAGCTGCAGCCATCGTCCGCCTGCCATCGCTTTACGATCTGAATGCGCCGAATCCGCGCGACATCTATGAGATCATTCTCGAAGCGTCTTTGCGCGCGGGGCATATGCCGCAGGCGTTGGAATTCCCGATGACGGACGTAACCGCTGCTGCCGCATTCCTGCTTGGCCCCATCACAGCCCCCGACGCCCCGATCTACAACTTTATGGCAGATACGCGTATATTGCCAAGCGATCCGGCGGCACTGGCACCAAAGGATTGGTTGGAGGTAGCGTCTCTCGACCCCGGTATCGCACGCGTTATCGCTGACTTTCCCGACACGCTGCGTGCAGATTCGACGTTTCAAAATGCCGCCGCCCGCGCCGCTTGGGCGCAGACAAGCGATCAGCCATTCGACACGATCAGCGACGGTGACATATTACTGGCACGCAGGGCGCGTGATTACCAAAGCGCACCCGCGTTGACCTGATAGTCTGCCATCGTCAAAGCACGGGCGGCATCGCTGGCCAGAAATGCTGCAAGCTCGGCGACCTCGTTGGGTTGAACAAGCTGGGTCTGCGGGTTTGATTTGGCATATTCTGCACGAACCTGTTCCAGCGTCTGGCCCGTCGCTTTCATGTCGGCGTCGATGAACTTGCGCAGCATCTCGGTCTCGACCCACGTGGGGCTGATGGATACGCATGTGACGCCATGCGCAGCCCCTTCAAGGCTGACACAGCGGCCCAAGCCCAAAAGACCCGCCTTGGACGCGCAATAGGCCGCGTTGTTGGCCATGCCATTGTGCGCAGCAACCGAGGCCAGATTGATGATCCGTCCCCACCCAGCGCGCGTCATATGCGGCATCACGGCGCGGATCATGCGGAACGTGCCGCTAAGATTGATATCGACCTGATCCTCCCAAATGTCGTCAGGGTGATCGATTACTGCGGCCTCATCATAGACACCTGCTGCATTTACGAGAATATCAACGCCACCACGTGCGGTTACAACATCAGCGACAAAGACATCAACGCTCTCACGCGATCGCACGTCGAGGGCGGCAGCCTGAATATGACCGGCGTCAGCCCCAAGAACCTCGCGCACGTGTGCCTCATCGCCAGCACTTCGCGTACCAACAAAAACAGTTGTTCCGTCCTTTGCCAGTCTGCGTGCAATTGCCAGTCCCATGCCTGATAGGCCCCCTGTTACAATCGCCGTTTTCTTGCCTGATGTCATGCTGAATTGCCTTTGCTATCGTTTGGGATGCCAGTCAACTACGCCAAAACGCGCGTGGATGCACTGGCAATCATTGTCGAAAGCGGAACTGGCGCTTTAGGCAATCATGCAGGCCAACTGGAAACTATTTGGGTATGAATTGCATGAAAAGTTATTGTGGACACAACTACTTTTCAAAAACGCCACTTTGAGAAAGCAGCCATTGGTGCAGCCGCAGCGAATTTACACTTTGTCCCGCACTGTGTGAGTTCGAGCACGGCGATGCAAATGACCAGAAATACTGTCCACTGTGTTCAGCGGCTGGCGTCGACGGCAAATCCTTGGCCATACGCGTGTCATACAGGTTGCTGCATAGGTTGGGCAGCGCGGTTTTGAGCGTGAGCAGCTTTTCGGTTAATGCGTTAACCTTTTGAAACGTTGGGGTGGGGACTTCTTGACAAATATCGCGTAATGCATTGAGAGTAATTGATATTTTTCTCGAAATTTTGGATAATTTGCAGTTGGAAAGCCCACTGGCGCCCGCCGCAAAACATGCGGTTTTCGTTCAAGACAGCTTTGATAGCGCAAATACCGCCCAAAAGCCGCAGAGTTAGCCCTTTGCAAAGCCGCCAAACTGGCCTATATGCCGCTCCAGATACATGCGCGTGAAGCCCGCTCTGGCTAGAATCACCTCGGTGGCGACCCTGTGGGCGCTCATGCGTTAACCGACATATGAAAGACTGAGGAATTCGAAATGGCCAATACACCACAAGCCAAAAAACGCGCCCGCCAGAACGAGCGTCGTTTTGCTGTAAATAAAGCCCGCCGCTCACGCATCCGCACATTCTTGCGCCAAGTTGAAGAAGCGATCGAGTCTGGCGACAAGGAAGCAGCGCAAACTGCTCTTCGTGCCTGCCAGCCCGAGCTCATGCGCGGCGTGACCAAAGGCATCTTCCACAAGAACACAGCGGCACGCAAAATGTCGCGCCTGACATCACGCGTGAAAGCAATCGCGTAAACGAACGGCTCACATTTGAGCAACATGCGGCCCTCGGGAAACCGGGGGCCGTTTTGCGTTTTTACTATGTTTTCAAGGCTTCCCGAAGACGCGAGAGATTCTTTTTCACGAATGCATGAGTCAAGTGTGAAGTTTCGTTGCCGAGCCCGCCAAGCTATTGCTAGTTTGGCTCCAGCGATTCACCTCGCCTTGGGGGGACAAGCGGCCAGAGGATGTGTTTTCACTGGCTTGGGGCATGGCTCCAACTTGTCAAAAGAAGTTTGAAAATGGAACTTCACGCATGTCTTTGACATGCTGAAACTCTCGTTGAGAACGGGTGAATTGTGTTTGAGAATGGGACGCTGGGCCACACGGTTGCATGGCCTGTGAGACTATAAGAGTGTAATTACGGTGCTATCCGCCTGCTTGTCTGTTGAAGGCCGAGTTGGATGATGAAGAACGGGATGATGATGACGGACGAACAGTGGGGACAGCTGCAAGACAACCTTCTCAAAACAGTCGGTAAGAACAATTTTACAAGCTGGATCGAACCTCTGGAGTTCGACAGCCTTTCCAGCGGCCTTGCTACAATCAAGGCGCCCACGACGTTTCTTGGTAACTACGTTAAGCAAAACTTCGGCGACCAGATCCTCTATCAGATGATGGGCTTGGGCCTTGATGTTGCGCGCGTACGTTTCATGGTGGCTGCGGACACTAAGGCTTCAACACCTGCAAGCGTTGCCAACGAAACCGCCACTGAAGAGCAACCCAAAGCTGCTCGAAGCAAAGCTGCAGCACCACAAAATGAGATCGTTGCATCGGCGCCGCTTGACCCGAAATTCTCGTTTGACAGTTTTGTTGTTGGCAAGCCCAACGAGCTTGCCCATGCCGCAGCGCGCCGCGTTGCAGAGGGCGGCCCCGTGACGTTTAACCCACTGTTCCTTTACGGTGGTGTTGGCCTTGGCAAGACACACCTGATGCATGCCATTGCTTGGGAGCTGCAAGCTTCTCAGCCCGAACTAAATGTTGTTTACCTCTCGGCTGAACAATTCATGTATCGCTTCGTGCAAGCTCTGCGCGACCGTAAGATGATGGACTTCAAGCAGTTGTTCCGCTCGGTTGATGTTCTCATGGTTGATGACGTGCAATTCATCGCCGGAAAAGACAGTACGCAGGAAGAGTTCTTCCATACGTTCAACGCACTCGTTGACCAAAACAAGCAGATCATCATTTCCGCTGACCGCGCCCCGGGCGAGATCAAAGGCCTTGAGGAACGTATTATCAGCCGCTTGCAATGTGGCCTTGTCGTTGACTTACACCCGACAGACTATGAGCTGCGCCTTGGTGTGCTTCAGAGCAAAGTCGAAGTGCAGCGCGCGCAATATCCGACGCTTGAGCTTGATGATGGCGTGCTCGAGTTTCTCGCCCACCGGATTAGCACCAATGTGCGCGTGCTTGAAGGCGCTCTGACGCGCCTGTTTGCTTTCGCTTCGCTGGTTGGCCATCCGATCACGCTGGAGCTAGCGCAAGACTGCCTCGCTGATGTGCTGCGCGCCTCTGAGCGCAAAATCTCAGTTGAAGAAATTCAGCGCAAAGTGTCTGACCACTTCAACATCCGCCTGTCTGATATGATCGGGCCAAAGCGCGTGCGCAACTTCGCGCGCCCACGTCAGATCGCGATGTATTTGTGCAAACAGCTCACAAGCCGTAGCTTGCCAGAGATCGGCCGTCGCTTTGGCGGGCGCGACCACACAACAGTCATGCACGGCGTGAAACGGATCGAAGAGCTGCGCGTGCAAGACGGGCAGATCGCGGAAGATCTCGAAATTCTGCGCAGGATGCTTGAGGCATAAGCCTCTTTGCAGCTTGACGCTCGCCTTGATCCATTGGACAACTCAAGAAATAGCTTGAGTTGACAGGGGAATGGGGTAATTTGCTCATCCCGCAGCACAGAGGAACATCGGCATGAAAATCAGCATTGAACGGGCAGCTTTGCTTAAGGCCGTTTCACAGGCTCAGTCAGTTGTTGAGCGCCGCAACACGATCCCGATTTTGGCCAACGTGTTGATGGAAGCCGAGGGCAACAACCTGCGTTTTCGCGCGACAGATCTTGATATCGAAGTTGTCGACCGCGCTGATGCGATGGTTGAACGCGCGGGTGCCACAACGGTGTCGGCGGTTATGCTGCACGAAATCGTGCGCAAGCTGCCCGATGGCGCGCTTGTCACCCTGTCAGACGACGGTGCTTCTGGCCGGCTGACGGTTGAAGCGGGTCGCTCGAACTTCTCGCTCGCGACCTTGCCGAAAGAAGACTTTCCGGTGATGGCGACGTCTGAGTATACCTCGAATTTCTCAGCTCCAGCCGCTATGCTGCGCCGCTTGTTTGATAAGTCAAAGTTTGCCATCTCTACCGAAGAAACACGCTATTACCTCAATGGTGTTTACATGCATGTGTCTGAATCAGACGGCGGGAAAGTGCTGCGTTGCGTGGCCACTGATGGTCACCGCCTCGCGCGCATTGACGCTGACTTGCCCGAAGGCGCGTCAGATATGCCCGGCGTTATCGTGCCGCGCAAAACCGTCGGCGAATTGCGCAAACTTCTGGATGATGATGAGGCTGAAATTGCTGTGTCGGTTTCCGAAACCAAGATTCGCTTTGCGACGCCTGACATTACGCTGACCTCAAAGGTGATCGACGGGACATTCCCCGACTACACTCGCGTCATTCCGCAGGGCAACACCCGCAAGCTGGAAGTCGATGCAGCCGAGTTTGCCAAAGCGGTTGATCGTGTGGCGACGGTTTCGTCAGAGCGCTCGCGCGCGGTGAAGTTGACGCTTGATGAAGACAAGCTGGTGCTGTCTGTTAACGCGCCTGACAGCGGTGCTGCGGAAGAAGAACTGGCTGTGGCTTATGGTGATGAGCGGCTCGAAATTGGCTTTAACGCCAAATACTTGCTCGAAATCGCCAGCCAAGTTGACCGCGAGAATGCTGTCTTTATGTTCAACTCGTCGGGCGATCCGACGCTGATGCGCGAAGGCAACGACACTTCGGCGGTCTACGTCGTCATGCCGATGCGTGTTTGAGGGCTTTCGCCGTAGGGGGTGAGCGACATGTCTGAGCTTGCCCTGACGACTCTGACGCTGTCTCACTTTCGCTCACACCACACCGCGCAAATCGAAGTTGATGCGCGGCCAGTGGCCATTTATGGCCCCAACGGCGCGGGCAAAACCAACATTTTGGAAGCTGTTTCGCTGTTCTCTCCGGGGCGCGGATTGCGCCGCGCTGCTGCGCGCGACATGGCGCGCAGGCCAGAGGCGATTGGTTGGAAGCTGACAGGGATATTAAGCAGCCATGGGCGCTTGCACGAAGTCGAGACGCAGTCAGCTGAGGGGGCTGCGCGCTCGGTGAAGATTGACGGTAAGCCAGCGCCGCAAGTCGCGTTGGCACGGCTCGCGCGCATGGTCTGGCTGGTGCCGTCGATGGACAGGCTGTGGATCGAAGGGGCTGACGGGAGAAGGCGCTTTTTAGACAGGACGACGCTTAGTTTTTTCCCTGAGCATTCTGATCTGTCGCTCGACTATGAGAAGGCAATGCGCGAACGCAACAGGCTTCTCAAGGCCGAGGTGCGCGATCCGCATTGGTATGCAGCGCTTGAGACGCAAATGGCCAAGAGCGGAGCGGCTATTCATGCGAACCGAGAGGCTGCCCTAGAGCGCCTCCAGCAGGCTCAAGACTCGGCGGAGACAGCCTTTCCAACGGCAGCGCTTGAGCTTTTGCAAAGCGAAGGTGAGATGCCACAGTCAGAAGCAGACCTTGCCGACGCCCTAGCAGAAAGCCGATTTCGCGACATGGCAGCTGGGCGGACGCTTGTTGGCCCTCACCGCACCGATATGTACGGTGTATTTACCGCAAAGGCCGTTCCTGCGAAGGATTGCTCAACGGGCGAGCAGAAGGCCCTGCTGATCTCGCTTATTCTGGCCAATGCGCGTGCACTCAAGGAAGAGCTCGGCGAGCCACCGATTGTCTTGCTCGACGAGGTCGCGGCACATCTTGACGGTGAGCGCCGTGCAGCACTTTACAACGAGATATGTGCATTAGGTGCTCAGGCTTGGATGACGGGCACCGGCCCTGAACTTTTTGAAGAGCTTGGACAGCGTGCGCAGCGGCTTTTTGTTAGTGAGCGAGAGGGCTGCTCCGATGTCGTGGGCAGTGGCAGTTAAAAGCTTCGTGCTTGCGAAGCTGTTCAGGCCGTGGCGCCACCAAAGATAGAGGCCCTCGGCCACGGCAATAATAAGACTAAGAACAAGGCTTGGTAGAAGCATCGCGAACACGTAATCGTAGTGTCCGCGCCCCATCATGTAGCCAAAAACCATCACGTTCATTCCGCAAAGAGTTATGGCTTCCATCGGCGTCCAGAACCGTCGCTCCCAGACATGTGTGATCGGCGAATTGCTCGTTAGATGGGGTGCTGTCTCAGCTGCACTGGGCGTTTTATTCATCAGATTTTACCGCGGTTGTTGCGGATTTGAGAATGACATAGCAACGCATAAAAAACTGCGGTTGAACCGCGGCGATTTCGTGCCGTTTATTGCGAATTTTCGCGACTTCTTAACGACAGCGGAAAGCTGTGAAATAGGGCAGTTTGACGTGACAACCACCCCTATTAACCGTATAAAGTGGCAAATCCGAAAAGGAAGCCGGTGAATGTCAGATAACGAGCAACAACCCGAAGAGTATGGCGCTAATTCTATCAAAGTTCTTAAGGGCTTAGAGGCTGTCCGCAAGCGGCCAGGGATGTACATTGGCGATACCGATGATGGCTCTGGTTTGCACCACATGGTTTATGAAGTTGTCGACAACGGTATCGACGAAGCTCTGGCAGGCCACGCGGATGCTGTGACGGTCACGATCCACCCGGACTCGTCTGTTTCTGTCAGTGATAATGGGCGCGGCATTCCGGTGGGCATTCACGAGGAAGAAGGCGTTTCAGCGGCTGAAGTTATCATGACTCAACTGCATGCTGGCGGTAAGTTTGACAGCAACTCTTACAAAGTGTCTGGCGGCTTGCACGGCGTTGGCGTATCGGTTGTGAACGCGCTCTCGGTCGAGCTTGATTTGCGGATCTGGCGCGACGGCAAAGAGCACATCGCGAAGTTCTCGCATGGTGACACTGTCGAGCACCTGAAAGTTGTCGGTGAATGTGGCGACAGAACAGGCACTGAAGTGCGCTTTCTGGCGTCGACTGAAACATTCTCCAACCTCGAGTATTCGTTTGAGACACTAGAAAAACGTCTGCGCGAACTGGCGTTTTTGAACTCTGGAGTGCGCATCATCCTGACGGATGAACGGCCTGTTGAGCATCTGCGCTCGGAGCTCTTCTACGAAGGTGGTGTGGCTGAGTTTGTGAAATATCTCGACCGCTCAAAAACCTCGATCATGGAAGAGCCGATTTTCTTCATTGGCGAGCGCGACGATATCGTTGTCGAAGTCGCCATGTGGTGGAACGACAGCTACCACGAAAATGTTCTGCCCTTTACCAACAACATTCCGCAGCGCGATGGGGGTGCGCATATCGCTGGCTTCCGGGGCGCGCTAACGCGGACGATCAACAATTATGCGCAAAGCTCGGGCATTGCGAAGAAAGAAAAGATCAGTTTTACGGGTGATGATGCGCGCGAAGGGCTGACCTGTGTTCTTTCTGTCAAAGTGCCCGATCCGAAGTTTTCGAGCCAGACAAAAGACAAGCTCGTGAGCTCAGAAGTAAGGCCAGCTGTTGAGGGGCTGGTGAACGAGAAACTCGCGGAGTGGTTTGAGGAAAACCCGAACCACGCCAAAGTTATCGTTGGCAAGATTGTTGAGGCCGCGATGGCGCGCGAAGCAGCGCGTAAAGCGCGTGAGTTGACGCGGCGCAAAACGGCAATGGATGTGAACTTCCTCGCTGGGAAGCTCAAAGATTGTTCCGAGAAAGACCCAAGCAAAACCGAACTCTACATCGTGGAGGGTGACTCTGCTGGTGGCTCGGCACAGACGGGGCGTGACAGGGGCACGCAAGCCATTTTGCCACTCAAAGGTAAGATCCTCAACGTTGAGCGCGCGCGGTTTGACCGGATGCTTGGCAGCCAGGAAATCGGCAACCTTGTGATGGCACTCGGCACGGGCATTGGCCGCGACGAGTTTGATATTTCAAAGCTGCGCTACCACAAGATTGTGCTCATGACTGACGCTGACGTTGACGGCGCGCACATCCGCACTTTGCTGCTGACGTTCTTCTACCGGCAAATGCCGGAACTCATCGAAGGTGGCTATCTCTACATCGCGCAACCGCCGCTTTACAAAGTGGCGCGCGGCAAGTCGGAGGTGTACCTAAAAGACCAGTCAGCGCTTGATGACTATCTCGTAAACCAAGGCGTTGATGGCGCGCGGCTTATTCTTGGCGGCGGTGCCGAAATTGCTGGCCAAGACCTCATTCGCGTGGTTGACGAGGCCCGCCAGTTGCGCCGCGTTTTGGAAGCGTTTCCAACGCATTACCCGCGCCACATCCTTGAACAAGCGGCGATCGCTGGTGCGTTTGTGCCCGGCGCTGTTGAGCAAGATTTGCAAGGCGTCGCCGACAAAGTCGCGGCGCGTTTGAACCTTATTGCACTGGAATATGAGCAGGGTTGGCAGGGGCGGATCACGCAGGATCATGGCATCAAGCTGGCACGGATTTTGCGCGGTGTTGAAGAGGTCCGCACGCTGGACGGGCCGATGCTCCGAGGCGGTGAAGCGCGCAAGTCGGGCACTTTCACGGAGAGCTTGCAGGAGATCTACGGCAAGCCTGCAAGGCTTGAGCGCAAAGAGCGTACGCAGCTTATCCACGGTCCGCTAGACCTTCTGAAAGCGATCCTTGAAGAGGGTGAGCGCGGGCTGTCGCTGCAGCGCTACAAAGGCCTCGGTGAGATGAACCCGGAGCAGCTTTGGGAGACCACGCTTGACCCTGACGCACGCACGTTCCTGCAGGTAAAAATCGAGGATATGGCAGAGGCAGATGATCTGTTCACCAAGCTCATGGGCGACGTTGTCGAGCCGCGCCGCGAGTTCATCCAGCAGAACGCGTTGAACGTGGAAAACCTAGACTTCTAAAGAGCTTAGCCCTTTACGGCGCGAATGAGTTTGCGCTCAAGAACGCGGAGCACTGGCTTAAGCTCGTGCCCGCGTTTGAGGATCTTTCCGTCCATCCCGACGACAGAGTACATGCCCTGTCGCCCCCTCAATTTGGGGTGTTTTTCGATCCGGTAAAGCGGGTTTTCGGCAGTGCGCCGGAAGATGGAAAATACCGCATAATCCTTGAGGCAAGAGATGCCATAATCGCGCCATTCCCCTGCGGCGACCATGCGTCCATAGAGCGACAGGATGACCGCCAGTTCAGTGCGGTGAAAGGCGGTTTGGCCTGCTGCGTGTGGGCCAGATGAGGGTGGAAGCGAAACCATGTTCATAGGCCCAGAGTGGCCGCGATTGGCAGTCGAATCAAGCCCTGTGACATAGTGGCTAACGCCACAAAGCAGCCGTGCCTACGGTATGCAGCTATCTGTGCAGCTATGTGTGCATAACGTGTGCATACGATTTGGCCAAAAGGCGGGGGTTAACGCAGCGCGCGGTTAACAGGCGGTTAACGAAACTGCGCGCGCTATGAAATCCGGTCGGGCAGGCCGCGACCGTTGTTCCACCAGCGGTTTGGGTTGTCGCTGTGCGGGTTGTAGGCCGAGCGGCTCGAGTAGTCTTCGCGCACAAAGATGCAGGGCTCTTCATAGTGATGCACTTCAAGGATCGCGTCCATCACGCGGGCGAGCGCCGCTGTGTCGCGTTCGATGGAGATTTTTAGCTCAACCATCGGGTAGGTTTCTGTCTGGCCCGCGACGAAGCCTTCAACATGGGCAGTCGTCGTCGAGCCCTCTTCGGGCTGCGCCGTTTCAGCGCCAACAGCCGAGTAGCTGGCGTTGCGCTGATAGCGGCCATAGCTGAGCGGATTGACCTTCATTACGGCATCAAGAATACGATCAATGTCAGCGGGGACTGTCTGAATTTCGAGAGTGAAGACAGGCACGAGCGTGCCGGACTTGGCAGTGTATTGGCTGAGGTTGCTCATGGGCGATGCTCCTGTGGGACCCAGTCAGGCGTGTCGCGATTCCAGAACCTATGTGGGCTGTCCTCGCCTTGGCCGCGGATGTGCAACGTACGGGTTGTTGGTGAAATATACACGACTGGCTCTTCGTAGGGGTGGGAGAAATAGACGGCCTCAACGAGTTTTGACAAAGCGTCACCCGTGAGTGCGGTGAAGAAACCGAGCTTTGAGCAAGGCACTGTAACGGCACCGTCGGTAGCGGCATTGCGGCCTGTGCCAAGCGGGCGAAACTGTTGACTGCCAGCAGCTGTACGAAAGGCGACTTCTTCGTAGTCGCCGTATTTCAGCGGGTCGTGTTCAAGAACGGCAGCAAGCACGGTTTGCGCGGCTTCTTCTGGCACTTCGATAGACACGAGGTGGCCCTCTTGCGTGGTGAAGCGATGCGAGGAAAGTGTCATTGGAACTGCTCCGAAGTGAGGCCGAGAAGCGCGCCAAACGCGCGGCGGCCTTGTGGGGTGATGTCAAGGTAGCGGGCATCATGGCGAGGGCGCTTGAGCCAGCCTTCCGCTAGTGCGTTTTTGAGCAGTGATGTGCCCATAGGCCCTGCGATGTGGTATTTGCGCTCGGACCAGTCAAGGCAACACTTAGCGAAAGGTTTCTTTGGAGCGCGGTCTGGTAAGGTGACGCCGAGCTTGGCCCAAATGGGCGAGGGCTTCGGCGCGAAGTGGCCGTTCTCTTCGACGATCAGGCCCTTGTGGGTGAGCGCATGTGTGATCTCGATAGCAAGGCGGCCTGCGAGGTGATTGTAGCAGGACCGCGCGCGCCTGAGCTCGGGCGGGGTGCGGGCTGGCAGCGGGTTGGCCGAGAGTGTCGAGAGCATTTCAAGCGCTGTCGCGACCTCCTCGGAGGCGATCCGGTGATAGGCGTGGCGGCCAGACCGGATGCGCGTGATGAGGCCGGCATATTCGAGGCGGTCAAGATGCGCTGTCGCAGTCTGCGGGGTAATTCCGGCGTGGCTGGCCAGCTCTTTGTTGGTGAAGGCGCGGCCATCCATCAACGCGTTGAGCATGCGCGCGCGGGAGGGGTGTGCGAGGGCATCCCCGAGAATGTCTAAGCGGTCGGTTTCCATGGTGGGAATGGTAGGGTGGTGGCGCGCTGATGCAAAGAAGTATCGTTTCGGTGCGTGGCGAAGAGGTTTCGAATTGCTGACGCAATCCGACAGGTTGGGGGCTAGCCCCCAAACCCCCAGGATATTTCTAGAAAGAAAAAGCTGGAGATTTGGCTTAGATCGGGTCGATGTCTCCTTGCGCGCGGGTGCTGTGGAACGCGCTTTGGAACTCGGCGAAGGTGTTGTTTGCGATGGCGTTGCGCATGCCTTCCATCAGGTCTTGGTAGTAGTGCAGATTGTGCCAAGTCAGCAGCATTGAGCTGATGATTTCCTGAGAGCGGAAGACGTGGTGCAGGTAGGCGCGAGAGTAGTTTTGGCATGTCGGGCAGCTACAGTTTTCGTCAAGTGGGCGCGGGTCATCCTGGTGGCGCGCGTTCTTGATGTTGAGCTGGCCCAAGCGCGTGAAAACCTGCCCGGTGCGGCCTGAACGCGATGGCAGAACGCAATCCATCATGTCAATACCGCGCGCGACGGCTCCGACGATGTCGTCGGGTTTGCCGACGCCCATAAGGTAGCGTGGCTTGTCTGTTGGAAGTTGGTCAGGCGCGAAGTCAAGCACGCTGAACATCGCTTCCTGGCCTTCGCCAACAGCTAGGCCGCCGACTGCGTAGCC
This sequence comes from Lentibacter sp., assembly GCA_016744435.1. Lineage (GTDB taxonomy): Bacteria > Pseudomonadota > Alphaproteobacteria > Rhodobacterales > Rhodobacteraceae > Lentibacter. The sequence goes on from JADGEJ010000014.1 coordinate 78,025, forward strand.
TTCAAAGCCGATGTCTTGCAGCGCTTCGGCTGATTGCTTGCGCAGGTCTTCCTCCAAGCCGCCTTGCTGGATGCCGAACAGCGCGTGTGCGGGCCTGTCGCCAAATGCGTCACGCGAGCGTTTGGCCCAGCGCATCGAGAGTTCCATGGATTTGGCTATGGCTGAGCGGTCGGCGGGGAGGGCGGGGCACTCGTCAAAGCACATGACAATGTCTGAGCCGAGGAGGCGTTGGATTTCCATGCTGCGTTCGGGCGAGAGCATGTGCTTTGAGCCGTCGATGTGGCTTTTGAATGTGACACCTTCTTCGGTGAGTTTGCGCAGGGATGCGAGCGACATGACTTGAAAACCGCCAGAGTCGGTCAGGATCGGGCGCTCCCAGTTCATGAATTTGTGCAGCCCGCCAAGCTTGGCGATACGCTCTGCCGTGGGCCGCAGCATGAGGTGGTAGGTGTTGCCAAGCAGGATGTCGGCGCCCGTTGCGCGCACGCTTTCAGGCATCATGGCTTTGACGGTTGCGGCTGTGCCAACGGGCATGAAAGCAGGTGTGCGAATGTCGCCACGGCTGGTGCTGATCACGCCAGCGCGGGCGCTGCCCGATGTGGCGTTGAGCGAGAATGAGAAGGCTTTTTCCATGGGAAAGCTCTTGGCCTAAACGCGCGGCTTTGCCAAGGGGTTTGCCACTGGCGAGGATACTTCACACAAGTTTCATTTGATCGCGGCAGCCTGTCGTGGCGTAATGCGGGCAATGAATTTCAAGGAGAAGACCATGATCAGACTTATCGTAGCTGCGGCTTTTGGCGCGTTGCTTGCCGGGGCGGCTTTTGCCCATGAAGATGTGAAAAACCCTGCCGTCAAGGCGCGCATGGAGCTTATGGGCAAAGTGAAAGACGCGACAGGCCTATTGGGCGGCATGGCCAAGGGCGAGATGGCGTTTGACGAGGCGAAAGCCACAGCTGCACGCGCCGCTCTGATCGAACACGCAGCGGCGATTCCGGCTGCGTTTATGAGCAACGAGACTGACCCGAAGTCGACAGCGAAGGCCGATATCTGGCTTAACTGGGCTGACTTTGAGAGCAAAGCAAAGGCCATGGGCACGGCAGCCGAAGCGCTTGATACCAGTGCGCAAGAGTGGCTTGGCGCAGGCATGGGTGGCCTCGGCGGAAGCTGCGCCGGCTGTCACAAGGCCTACCGCGTTAAGAAATGATACCAGCAACGCCGTTCTTCTTTTGCTAAGGGCGGCGTTGCAGTGAAGGGGCAGAGTCGAGGCCAGACTGGACAATGCCGCACTTTGTGTGCACCTCTGCTTTCGCAAAGGGGCTCGTATCAGGTTAACGGTCGTTTATTTGATACAGTTTAGGCAAAAGCAGTTATTCATGCAACGGGCAGCGAATTCGCAGTTAGAGCCCTCTTTGACCGATGCTGCGTGATGCAGGGATGTCCGCTATCGCGAACGAGCCAAAAAACTCCAACAACCATTTGGGTTTTGAACGTGCTTCAATTGTGCGGTGCCGCTCCCACGCATCGAAAGCCCAAACATCGCCCCTTCGCATCCGGTATTCGCCCCCGCCTGTAAGATGATCTGGAAAGGTTCGTTGGACTTACCCAACTCCCGCCGCGCTCGCTCCGTATTCCTGTGCATGAAGGCGCACCGCTGTTGGCGTATGCCGATGGATCGAACCAATCAGCGCACCACTGCCAGACATTTCCTGCCATCTGAAGCCCGCCAAATGGTGACACACCCGCCTTGGCATTCACGGGTGCAAGGGGAAGATCAGCTACATCTTTGTACGTGGCGTGCCGCTTATGCCTACCGGCGTTGATGGAGTCGCTTTCTGGATCGCCATCTCCCCATGGCCATCGTTTTGATGTCGATCCACGCGCCGCGTATTCCCATTGCGCCTCTGAAGGCAGACAAGTGCTGTTTTCAGTGCGCCAGTCATGGCCGTTCGCCCAAAGAGAGTACGCAACCGCGCCATGCCACGTGATCAAAATCATCGGCCATTCCTCAGTACCGGATTTTGGCGACCAACCCGCGCTGCTGCTTTCGATCAACTGGTGATCGAAGCGCCGTTGATCTGGCCGGATCAGAAACCACTGGCACAAAACATCATCGTCAATCTCGCCAATGCTGTTCAAAAATCGGCAGTAAGCTGTCGTTGAAACGGTTTCTCGGTCTATGAGAAATGGCTGAATATCAACAGCATGGAGTGGTTTTTCATCCGGCTGGGCATCTGGACACTTGCTGCCAATCTCTACGTTACCACCTTCAAGCAGCATGCAGACCATGCCGTCGGTCATCCGCCTAAACTGCTCGACGCCCAGTTCTGATTTTCCAAGTGAGCGATAAAGCTCAGATGGCTGAGATTGTAACACACCACCAAGCTGCGAGAATGCCGCCTTTTCGTTCGAATGGTACGCACCTTTTTCAAAGTCCGTTTGCTCAGCGTGACCGCTGCCCCATCGCAGGTGAACCAACTCCGCCATATCTCGGAAGGTTAGATCAGCGCGCGTGAAAACCTCTTTGTATGCCGGATCGCCAACTTCTGTTGCATCGGGAAGCGAAACGTCAAATGCTTCTTCAATGGCCATCATCCATTCGATGAGGTCTAGGCTATCAATGCCCAAATCTTGAACAGGTCGAGTGTTGAGGGAAATCTTGGCTGGTCTGATACCGAATTGCTCACCGCTCAATGCAAGAACGTTTGCCTCAATTTCTTCTAATGACTGTCGCGCCATGTTTGCCTGCCCCGGACACTGTAAATCACTGGATATTTTAAGTTATCACGTTCTTATCGGTCTTTGGAATGGAGAGTTAAACGATGGAGGCGCTTTCCGTCCCATAATAACGGACGTTGGTTATCGTTCTATGAAAAAGGACCGTTTGCTGAACGGTTCGCCAAACTGGACATTAGCGCACTCGCAGTGATGGTCTGCAATGTCCGCAGTCTGTGAGTTCGAATGCGATGCAGCGGACGGCAGATGTACGGAGTTTTTACGGCTGCCGAATATTAACATAATTTAGCTCATGCAATGTAGATCTAGCCGGAAACTGCCACGGGCCTAGTTGTAGCCAACGGCAATTAGGTCCGCATAGTAAACCATCAGGTCATATATTCCGCGCCTCGGCTCAACCGCAGTTCAGCGAGGTGATCTGGCCTGACTTGTCGGTGTTCACGTTCAAGCGCTCGGGGTTGTGGTCCATCGTGACGGCGGTGTCTGGTGCTATGATGCGCACAGCGCTGCGGCTGCCGAAGTCAACGTCGCTTGCGACCATACCAACGACGAAAGCCAGCTCTGTCGCGCCGCAGGCGTCGGCTGATGGTGCCGTTGCGACTGCTGGTTCGGTGGTGTCGTTCAACTGGCAAGCTGACAGTGCTGTGATGGCGGCTACGCCAGCTATAAAACGCGTGAATTGCATGTGTGTTACTCCCTAATCCCGCCGTATCTCTATGGTGAGAGGTGATTTCTGTTAAGGGGAGTGTTTGCGCATGGCTCCCCATAAGCTCCCCGTGATCCATGCGAATGGGTTTGCAATGGCGGCCGGTTTCACGCAAAGCTAGGGGTGATTTTTGAGATAAAGGAACGCCCGATGCGAACACGTGCCGCAGTTGCTCTTGAGGCCGGAAAGCCGCTTGAAGTTATGGAAGTGAACTTGGAAGGCCCCAAGGCGGGCGAAGTTCTGATTGAAGTCAAAGCAACGGGGCTTTGCCACACCGACGAGTTCACCCGCTCGGGCGATGACCCTGAGGGGCTGTTCCCAAGTATCCTTGGCCACGAGGGCGCAGGCATCGTGCTGGAAGTTGGCGAAGGCGTCACAACGCTTGTG
>JADGEJ010000015.1 GCA_016744435.1 Lentibacter sp.
CAGATGAATCACAACAACGCCTGCTCAGCAAGGAGGTCAATTGGGTTCACACCCTAGCCCCGCCAGACAAACCCTGTCGCGGCACCCTCAGAAGCCTTGACATCACCATCCAGAGCAAACATTCTAAGCGTGTGGGGCTCGCGATCGCCCCGTGAGGCCACGGCTCAAGTGTCGCATGTTCACCCTGAAACCAACACAGGAGACATGCTTTATGCCTGCCCCAAACGCCACAACACCCAGCCAGCTTTTACGCCTGATCGGAACGCCCGACTGCCCGCAGATTGTCGATATCTCGATTGACCCTGACTTCAATGACGATCCTTTCTTCATCCCCGGAGCCTTCCGGCATCCGCACACAGAAATTGACAGCCTCAAGGCTCGTCTTGGCACAGAACTGGGCGCAGAACTGGGCGCAGAACGATGTATCATAGCTTGCCAAAAAGGCATCAAGCTCAGTCAAGGCCTCACGGCGTGGCTGCGCCATGATGGCATTGATGCGCAATACCTTGAGGGCGGCAACTACGGCTGGCGCGACATGCCCCTCGCGCCGCGTGTGCCTGCCGCCGCCCTGCCTAACAAGATTGCAGGCTCAACACTTTGGGTTACGCGCCAAAGGCCCAAGATTGATCGTATCGCCTGCCCTTGGCTCATCCGTCGTTTCGTTGATCCCTCGGCACGCTTTCTTTTTGTTTCCGCCGCAGAAGTCGAAGGCGTCGCGGCCCGTTACAACGCCACGCCTTTTGATGTGGAGGGTGTGTTCTGGTCGCACCGTGGCCCGCTCTGCACATTTGACACGATGCTTGACGAGTTCGGCCTGCGCACGCCCCCGCTTGATGCGCTCTCCAAAGTCGTGCGCGGCGCTGACACCAACAGCCACGGGCTCGCCCCAGAAGCCGCCGGATTGCTCGCAATTTCGGTTGGCCTGTCACGCCAGTACAAAAACGACATCGCCCAACTTGAGGCTGGCATGGCGCTCTATGACGCGCTCTTCCGTTGGGCCCGTGATGGCCAAGACGAGAGCCATGACTGGCCTGCGGATCGACGCTCATGAAGGCACCTGACACACGCGCCTTCCTCAACGCATTCAGCCGCATAGGCCTCTTGTCGTTCGGCGGCCCTGCCGCGCAGATCGCCCTCATGCACAAAGTGCTGGTCGAAGAGAAGGCATGGCTCGGCGAGAAGCAATTTCTCGGCGCGCTCAGCTTTTGCATGCTTTTGCCCGGCCCCGAAGCCATGCAGCTCGCAACCTATACAGGCTGGAAGTTGCGCGGCGTAAAGGGTGGCCTCATCGCGGGGTTGCTCTTCGTTGTGCCCGGTGCCTTGGTGATCTTTGCGCTGGCAATGCTCTACGTCACATATGGCGCGCAACCTTGGGCGCAGGCGGCCTTTCTGGGCATCAAAGCCGCGGTCATTACCATCGTTGTTCTGGCCCTCAAGAAGTTTGCCACCAAAGCGTTGACAACTAAGCTGGGCATCGTGATCGCCTGTGCAGCTTTCGCGGCCTTTTTTGCCCTCAAAGCGCCCTACCCGCTGATCATCGTGACAGCCGCGCTTGTCGGCTTTGCAGCGATGAAGGGTGACGAGCCTACCAAGGCACCCGCCCCGCCGCAGGCTTTTGGCAAAACACTCAAGACCTTGCTTATCGGCACGGTGCTCTGGCTTGCGCCATTGGTGTTTGTCTGGGCCATAGGAGCGGTGTTTCTGACAGACTTGGCAAGTTACTTCGCTCAGCTCTCTCTGCTCAGCTTTGGTGGAGCATATGCGCTGCTGGGCTGGATGACGCAGACAGTGGTGCAAGACTATGGCTGGATCACCACCCCCCAAATGATCGACGCGCTCGGGCTGGCAGAAACCACTCCCGGCCCGTTGATCCTGGTGACACAATTTGTTGGCCACCTCGCGGGGCATGGTCAGGGTGGCTTTGCGCTCATGGCGCTCGCGGGGGGGCTCACCCTCTGGATGACATTCGCGCCTTGCTTCCTCTGGATCTTCGCTGGCGCGCCCTATCTTGAGCAACTGCTCGCCATGCCACGCCTCAAAGGGGCGCTCTCGGCGATCACCGCAGCCGTAACAGGCGTCATTGCCTCGCTGTCGCTCTGGTTTGCGCTCTCGGTGCTGTTCTCGGGCGGCGCAATCGACGCCCTCGACTGGACTGCCGCGGCCCTGATTGCCACAGGCGGTTTGATCGCTTGGGCCACAAAGGGTGCGCTTGTGCCGTTGATCGGAGGAAATGCGCTTATCGGGTTTGCATTCGCCTTCTTTGCAGGCACACTCTAGGCCGAAATCGGCCTTTTGTTTTCGTCAGAAAGGCCTATTGTGATCGTAGCTAACCGAGGGGGTCGCCGATGTCACACGAGATTGACTATGGCTCATTGATGCACAACGCCATGCGCAGCCTGATCCAACAGGTGCTTACGGATGTATCTGAGAACGGCCTGCCGGGCGCACACCATTTCTTCATCACGTTTGACACGCAACACCCCGAGGCCAAATTGGCCGACTGGTTGCGCGAGCGTTACCCCGAAGAAATGACTGTGGTGATGCAGCACTGGTTTGATGGCCTTGAAGTGAATGACGACGGTTTTGCTATCACGCTCAACTTTGGCGAAGCGCCAGAACCGCTCTACATCCCCTATGACGCGATCCAGACTTTTGTTGATCCTTCCGTCGAGTTCGGCCTGCGCTTTGAAGCCAGCGAAGACGACGAGGAACAAGACCACGACGACGACTTCCTGCACAGTGTTGATAATGCTGTAGATGATGATTCTGACGAGAGCATTCGCAGCGACGTCGACGGAGAAGACGTGCCCGAAGCGCCGATGGACGAAGGCGTTGAGCCGCCAGTCCATGAAGCCGAGGTTGTCAGTCTCGACCAATTCCGCAAATAAAATCTTAGCGGCAATTGCACGCGAAAGCGCGCCCGTTAGGGCTATCAGCCATTGCCCTGAAGGCGCGCGGGCGGTAGGACACTTGCGACCTTTTACATTAGGAGCCCGACATGGCTGACACGCGCACAGAAACCGACAGCTTTGGCCCATTGGAAGTGCCATCCGAGAAATACTGGGGCGCGCAAACGCAGCGCTCGATCATGAACTTCCCGATCGGCTGGGAAAAGCAACCTGTCGCCATCGTGCGCGCTCTGGGTGTGATCAAAAAGGCCTGCGCACAAGCCAACATGGATTCGGGCGAACTTGATGCCAAGCTCGGCGAGGCTATCATTGCCGCCGCTGGCGAAGTTATTGAGGGCAAGTTTGACGACAACTTCCCGCTTGTTGTTTGGCAGACGGGCTCTGGCACGCAATCAAACATGAACTCCAACGAAGTCATCGCCAACCGCGCGATCGAAATCTTGGGCGGCGTGATTGGCTCCAAAGACCCTGTCCATCCGAACGATCACTGCAACATGGGCCAGTCCTCAAATGACACCTTCCCAACTGCTATGCATATCGCCACAGCCATGTCTGTGCGCGACGTTTTGATGCCAGGCCTCGAGAAGCTCGCGACAGGGCTTGAAGCCAAGGCCGAAGCCTTTAAAGACATCATCAAGATCGGCCGCACGCATACGCAAGACGCAACGCCTCTGACACTTGGCCAAGAGTTCTCGGGCTATGCACACCAGATCCGCCAAGGCATCGCACGCGTAAACGCCGCCCTGCCCGGCATTTACGAGCTTGCCCAAGGCGGCACGGCTGTCGGCACCGGCCTTAACACCAAGCACGGTTGGGGCGAGACTGTCGCGGCCAATATGGCAGAGATCACCGATCTGCCATTTGTGACAGCCCCCAACAAGTTTGAAGCCCTCGCCGCGCATGACGCCATGGTCTTCTTGTCGGGCGCTTTGGCGACTATCGCAGGCTCAGCCTACAAAATCGCCAGTGACATTCGCTTTCTCGGGTCAGGCCCGCGCTCTGGCCTTGGCGAGCTAATCTTGCCAGAGAACGAGCCTGGAAGCTCGATCATGCCGGGCAAGGTCAACCCGACACAGGCAGAAGCGCTGACACAAGTCGCAGCGCACGTCATGGGCAACGACGCCGCGATCAAATTTGCAGGCAGCCAAGGCCATTTCGAACTCAACGTCTACAACCCGATGATGAGCTACAACCTGCTGCAATCAATCCAGCTTCTTGGCGATGCCGCCGACAGTTTCACCGAGCGAATGCTGAACGGCATCGAGGCCAACGAGCCGCGCATCGACAAACTGATGAAAGAAAGCCTGATGCTGGTCACCGCTCTCGCGCCAACCATCGGCTATGACAACGCGACCAAAGTTGCCAAGACCGCCCACAAGAACGGAACGACCCTCAAAGAAGAGGCGATCGCGCTTGGCTTTGTTGACGCAGAAACGTTTGATCGCGTTGTGCGCCCTGAAGACATGATCGGGCCAAAGTGATGAGCGAGCCGGTTAACCTCAACCGGTTCAAGAAAGCAAAGGCGCGGGCTGAAAAGACAGCTCGCGCTGATGAAAACGCTGTTAAGTTTGGCCGCAGCAAGGCCGCGAAAGAACTTGAACGCGCGCGCTCCGAGAAAGCTGATCGAGATCTCACGGCAAAGAAACGCGAGCCATGACGCGGTCTGGAATGAGGCCTGCCAAACACTCTCTCACCCTGCGCGGGCACCGTACCAGCGTATCTCTGGAAGATGACTTTTGGGTGGCGTTTCGCGAGATCGCAGCTCAAAGCGGCCGCCCGATCAACGAGTTAGCTGCTGAGATCGACGAAGCACGCGGGGCTGATTGCGGGTTGGCTTCTGCGATCAGGTTATATGTATTGGCCTACTTTCGTAGTTAACGCGAGATTAACCAAGATTTGCAAATCTTAGGGCATGACACTTGCAGCGCCACTTTCCAAAGACGATTGGATCAACCACCTGTTCAGCTCAAGGGCTGCTCGCTCTGGTGCAATCATTCGTCGTAAGACACGCGACATAGAACGCTATGTCGGCAAGGCCGTGTTTCTACAGGAGTTGGAACGCCGCGGTTTCCACGCAATCGAGAACGCTGGCCAAATGGTGATTTTCTGCAATCAGGAACCCATTCGCTTGCTCCTATAGTCGTTTTCTTGCAAGAAAACGGTTCGGAAAATTCAAATTTTCCGCCCCCCTTGGCTAGCGCTTGCGAACCTTCAACCAAATTCCGTCCTTTGCCCGCACTGTCAGGTGCGCAACCGGCTGCGGCACGCGCCCTTCTATCAGCTCAAACTCAAATGTCTTAAGCAGCATCGACAACAGCAAAGGCCCCTCGACCATCGCAAAACCCGCGCCCGTGCAAACTCGTGGTCCCGTGCTGAACGGCATGTAAGCCTCACGCGCGCATTTGCGGCCATTTTCCGAGTGCCAGCGGGTCGGATCAAAACCGTCTGGATTATCCCACAGCCTTTCGTGGCGATGCAGGTGCCACGGGCTGATCACAATTTGGCTGCCCTTGGCCACATCTCTTTTGCGAAAACTTTCGGGGCATGTGGCCTCACGCACCATCATAGGCACTGGAGGATAAAGCCTCAGCCCTTCTCGGAACACGTCTCGGCTGAGCTTGAGTTTCGACATCAACGCAAAGTCGCAACTCTTCAGCGCCTGTGCTTCCTCGGCAAGCCTGTCCTGCCATTCAGGATAAAGCGCAAGCAGATACAGCGTCCAAGCCAGCGCACTTGCGCTTGTTTCATGCCCGGCCAAAAAGAAGATCGCGACCTGATCAACCATCTCTTCGCTGCTAAAGCGTTCGCCAGTTTCCGGGTCTGCTGTCGTCATGATCTTCGTCGCAAGATCATCCGGTGCAGTTCCCTGCGCAATTGCGCTCGCGCGCGCCTTTGTTAGCCGCGAGATCAGCCCACGAATACTGCGCGCCGTCTCGCGGGTGCGGCGGCGGAAAAAGCGTGGCATCCAACTCGGCATCGGCAAAAACGCGGCCACATTCACAATCGGCTGGCTGCGTTGATAGTCGCGAAACTCCGAAAAGACTTCAGAGGCGAGTTCATGCTCAATCGGGATCGAAAACAGCGTGCGGAAAATAACATCTGCCGCCGCGTGACTGGTGACTTCTTCAATCTCGGTCTCGCCCTCCTCAAGGCGTGAGACAGCGGCCTCGGCGGCTTCCCACATGGCCGGAAACGTGTCGCGCAATCGACCGCCTTCAAAGGCCGGATCAATGATCCGCCTCTGTCGTTTCCATGTTTCTCCGTTCGTGAGAAACACGCTCTGCCCGAGCAAGGGCCGCAGCCCCTCACCAACACGCGCCGACTTCGGGAAGTCATCAGGCCGCTCTTTAAGAACCACGTTCAAAAGCCCCGGATCATTGACCATATAGGAGCGGAAAAACGGCGTGCGAAATTCGGCCATCCAAGCACGGTACAGCTTGGCTGGCTGGGCCGAAAGAATGTCTTCGCGAAACAGCTTCACATAACGCCACAGGCTGACTTTCTCGGGCCTCGCGGGTGGCTTTGGTGGCAAATTGCTCATGGTGTCACGCTCACAAATTTGTTCACGGCTTTTTCAATACGCGAGCCCGAAGGCTTGCGGCCTTCATAGCGCGTCGCCAGTGTCTGGGGGCCCGCAGTAATCTGGAAATAGTCGTAGTCGCCTGGCGCGTCAAAGGCACAGAGATACTGGAAATGCAGCCGGAAAAACTTCCAACGCAGCTCTTTCCAACGCTCAGGAGACAATGTCTGCGTGAAGGCCGCCGACACCACAAGTGGCCAACGTTTTGTTTCAGGCGCAACCGCCGAAACCGCGACCGGATCACAAAGCGCAAATGCGCAACCATCGCCAGGCGCTGTCACGTCGATCCAAGCCAGCTCATCGCGCGCGCTGAGATAGGCCAGATCTGCCCTCAACCGCCAAGCCTTGGGTAGGAACGACACCATCGGGACCACCTGCCCGAGTGTAAGAAACCCAAGTTTAGGGCCGTCCTTTGGCACACGGCCTGCGCGCAGCAGGTCCGACAAGATCGAAACGCCCAAATGCGCGCCTGACGAGTGCCCGACGACGAGCACCTCGTCAAAACCCTCTTGCAGCGCCGCGCCAATCGCATCCGCAAACTCCGCCATCCGCGCTTCAAGCTCAGGTGGGTTTGCCCCCTTGCTCTGGGCCGAATAGGCATAGTCATGCATCAAGTAATAGGCGAAGAGTTTGTTGTCTTTTGACTTGAACCAAAGCAACAATGCATAAGCTGCAGCGGCTCCGCCAGCGAGCGCCAGAACCTGCCCAAATACTCCAGTCAACGGCGTTAAAAGCGCCTTTCCAGCCCAATAGAGAAAGCCGCCAAAGGCCAGCGCCAGAGCGAGTTGCACGATAAGGAAAACCACCGGATAAAGCGCAGCAATCACTGGCCCCTTCCTGAGTTTCATAAGCCGCCCGAGCGCACCAGACGCTATGTAGGTCCAAGCGGTACGCGCAAGCTGAGCATAAGTCGCGGCAATGCCCTGTTCCATACTGTCTTTGACAATATCGGCCCAGACCAGAACTTCAAAGTCAGCCTCTACTTGCCTGCCTTCAATGTCACCACGCACATGCCAGCCGTAGGGCCCGCCCTTTGTTGCCTTAGGGCTGAGCGCGATGTCATACCCCGAAACAGCCGCCTGTTCCCCGCCTTCTTTGCGGTAAAGCTCGCGGTAGCGGCGCGGATGAATAGGATCATAGCCCGGAATGTAAAACACCCGGCGCGTTTTGACTGTTTGCTTGTCTTGTGACGACATACCACTCATCGCTCAACTCGTTTGAAGCGGAGTTTAACGAAGGTTTTGGGCAAGAGTAAGGCTTAACCGAGCACAGCAAGCGCGGGAAAGGTCTCAAGCAGCCAGTAAGAGAAGGCCGAAAACCCGCCTGTGAGCATGAGCAAGCCAACTGTCCAGAGCAAGAGCCCCATGATTTTCTCGATCTGCTCCATATGCGCCTTCATCCAGCCCATGACACCACCAAGTTTGGGCAAGTAAAGCGCCACAATCAGAAACGGGATGCCGAGACCGAAAGCATAGGTGCCCAGCAAGACAAGCCCCTTGGCAATGCTGGCCTCACTGGCTGCCAGTGACAGGATCGCGCCCAGTTGCGGGCCAATGCAGGGCGTCCAGCCAAAGGCGAAGGCAAGGCCGAGCACATAAGCGCCCATGGCACTTCCGCCTTGGTCTCCGACATCAAGCCGCGCTTCACGGTCAAGAAACCCGATGCGGAACACGCCGATAAAATGCGCGCCAAAGACCATCACGATGAGGCCCGCGAAGGTTGAAAACCAGTCGCTGTATTGCAGGAAAACCTTGCCAAAGGCTGAGGCGGCAAAGCCCAGCAGCAAGAAGACAGTCGACAGCCCCATAACGAAAAAGAGCGCCGGAAGAAACGCCGACCTACCGCCGCCTTCCTTGTTTAACTCACTCAGTGAAACACCGCTCATATAGGCCAGATAAGGCGGCACAATCGGCAGCACACAGGGGCTCAGAAACGAGACAATTCCCGCTGCCAGCGCCACCAACATCGCAGGGAGAAGCCCTGCATCCATGATCTCGATTCCAAACATGCCTCAGCCTTAGTGCAAATTTTGCACCGCGTCATCGGCACTTTCAGTCACAAGGTTGTGGACAGGTTGAAACATTGCGCCTAAATCCGAAATATGAGTGCCGAAATGATAGATGCCCGCGGGCTGCTGTGCCCCCTTCCCGTGTTGCGGCTGCGCAAACGGATGAGCAAACTTGCCTCAGGCGAGCAGATCATCCTCTGGGCCGACGATCCTGCCGCTGTGATAGATGTTCCGCATTTCTGCGCCGAGGCTGGCCATGCTCTGGTTGCAATGGGCGAGCTTGACAGCGCACAGACTTACACTGTCGAGAAAAAGTAAACTGCCCAAGCAAAGCAGCCTGAGAAACGAAAATGGCCGCCCTTTTCAGGGCGGCCACTTCTTTTCATGTCGGTATTTCTCAGCCTTTGCCGAGTGACCACCAGCCGCGCTTTTTAGGCGCTGCGGGCTTGGCAGCTTCTTCAACCACAGGCGCTGGTACGGGCGCTGGCACAGGCTCTGGTACGGGCGTGGGTTCTGGTGCCGGCCCCGGTGTCGGCACAGGAGGCGCAACCTCTGGAATGGCTTCTACAACCGGTTCCGCAACAGGCTCAGCACGGGCGACCTCTTCAGCCGCCGCTGCTTCTTCAGCCTTTTTCTTGGCGGCTGCCGAAACACGTGGCTTACGCACACGCTTGGGCTTTTCAGCGGGAGCAGGTGTTTCTTCGGCAGGCGCGTCTTCTGACGCTGCTGCGGCCTCTTCCTCAGCCTTCTTCTTGGCTGCGGCAGACACCCGCGGTTTGCGGGTGCGTTTGGGCTTCGGCGCAGCCTCAGCCTCAACAGCTACTTCTGTGGCATCTGTTTCTGCCGCTTCGGCAGGTTTCTCATCTGCAGCTTCAACCGGCTTCTTACGAGAGCGCGAACGGGTTCTCTTTGGCTTCTCGGCAGCGGCCGCGTCTACGGCTTCAGCGGCAGGCGCATCGGCTGTCTCTGCTGGCGCAGCTTCACCCGAAGCCTCGGCAGCCTCGCCTTTTGCTTCGCCATTCTCAGTGTCAGCGGAATTCTCACCAGTGTTCTCACCAGTGTTCTCTTCTGTGCCCGCGTTCTTCGAGCGGTTCCGGCGGCGACGGCGACGGCGTTTCTTCGGCTTCGGCGCTTCGCCGTCTTCAACCTCGGGCGTCTCAGCGGCATCAACCGAAACAGCTTCCGCTTCAACGTCTTCCGCACTTGCTTCGCTGTCGATATCTTCCATCAGCGCAGCACTGCCAGAAACAGCCGTCGAGACAACCTCTTGCACACGGCGCGTGGCCGTCTTGAACTTCTCGATGCTGAAATCAGGGCTGATCAACATCGGATCGCCCTCAAGGCGCACAGACATGCCATAGCGCGCTTCGATCTGGGCAATGTGCTCGCGCTTCTGGTTCATCAGGAAGTTGCTGATGCCAACAGGGCATTTGACCAGAACCTCGCGTGAGCGGCGGCGCGTGCCCTCTTCTTCGATCTGGCGCAAAATGTTGAGCGCGAGATTGTCGTCAGAGCGGATAAGCCCGGTGCCGTGGCAGCTCGGGCAAGGCTGCGTCGTCGCCTCGATCATGCCGGGGCGTAGGCGCTGGCGGCTCATTTCCATCAGGCCGAAGCCTGATATCCGGCCCACCTGAATGCGCGCGCGGTCGGTCTTGAGCTTGTCCTTCATCATCTTTTCGACTTTGGCGTTGTTGCGCCGCTCATCCATGTCGATGAAGTCAATCACGATCAGGCCAGCCAAGTCGCGCAGGCGCACTTGACGCGCCACTTCTTCAGCGGCTTCAAGGTTGGTTTTGGTTGCCGTTTCCTCGATGCTGCCTTCTTTGGTGGCGCGGCCCGAGTTTACGTCAACCGCAACAAGCGCTTCTGTCATATCGATGACGATGTAGCCCCCCGACTTGAGCTGAACTGTCGGATTGAACATCGAGCTGAGGTAGCTTTCCACTTGGTAGCGCGCAAACAGCGGCAGGCCTTCGTGGTAGTTCTTTACGTTCTTGGCGTGCGACGGCATGATCATTTTCATGAAATCTTTGGCGATGCGATAGCCGCGCTCACCTTCCACCAGAACTTCGTCGATCTCGCGGCTGTAGAGGTCGCGGATCGAGCGTTTGATGAGGTCACCCTCTTCGTAGATCTTGGCGGGTGCGTTTGACTTCAGCGTCAGCTCGCGAATCTGCTCCCAGAGGCGCAGCAGGTATTCATAGTCGCGTTTGATCTCGGGTTTGGTGCGCTTGGCACCCGCGGTGCGCACGATCAGGCCAGCGCCTTGCGGCACTTCGATTTCGTTGGCGATCTCTTTGAGTTTCTTACGGTCTGGCGCGTTGGTGATCTTGCGAGAAATGCCACCACCGCGCGCGGTGTTTGGCATCAAAACACAGTAACGGCCTGCGAGGCTCAGGTAAGTTGTGAGGGCCGCGCCTTTGTTGCCGCGCTCTTCTTTGACAACCTGCACGAGCAAGATCTGGCGCACTTTGATCACTTCCTGGATCTTGTAACGCTTGGGCCGTGGTTTGCGCGGCGGGCGAATGTCGTCTTGCTCGTCTTCGTCAGCGACGCTTTCGATGCTCTCGTCTTTAGAGGCCGCGTCCTTTTTGGAACGACGTCCCCGGCGTTTGGGAGCAGCTTCATCAGCGGCATCGTCTTCACCATTGCCTTCAGCGGCAGCGTCCTGAGCGGCGTCTTCTGTAACGTCTGATGCGGCCTCTTCCGCAGCTTCTTCCGCAGTTTCTTCCACTGGCTCTTCAACTGGTGTTTCAGCCACAAGGTCCATCGGTGAGTGGCCTTCAAGCGTGTCTTCGCCGGCCCCTTCAAGGTCGATAGTCTCCATGCCAGAAACTTCGCCAGAAGCGTCAGCGACATCGGCTGTGACAACCGCATCCGCAGCCGTATCCGCCTTGGCGGCTTTGCTGCGTGAACGCGAGCGGCGCTTCTTGGGTTTTTCTTCCTCCTCGTCATCGCGGGCCTTCATAGCCTCCGCATAGGCGCGCTCTTCTTCCATCAGCGCTTCGCGGTCGGCGACAGGGATCTGATAGTAATCAGAGTGAATTTCGTTAAACGCGAGGAAGCCATGACGGTTTCCGCCATAGTCAACAAACGCCGCCTGAAGCGACGGCTCAACCCGTGTTACTTTTGCAAGATAGATGTTGCCAGCAAGCTGCCGGCGGTTTTCGGATTCAAAGTCAAACTCCTCAACCTTGTTTCCATCAACCACAACAACGCGAGTTTCCTCTGCGTGGGTGGCGTCGATAAGCATTTTCTTAGCCATGATGTCCATTTGCACGCGAAATCAGCCAAAGCACCCGGGGGCGCTTCAGCTCTTTTGACGTGTCTATTTAAGGCAATGTCAGTCGCGCATTCGGAGGGGGCGCTGACGCCCACTGCTCTCGAACTCAATAGTTTGGCGCGCTTCATCGCGTTTCTTCTCCGACGCCTTGTGCTTTTTTAAAGGCCTAAGGCGCCCATTCTATGACAGGCCCAAAGGCTTGCCGGTTCTTTCGGCCGTCATAAGCGGCCAATTCATCCTGCTGGGGGTGCGCTCAGTGCGATCACCCGAAGCAGAGAAACTCATGAAAGGCACAATTGTGATCTGCCCTCCGGTCTACTTAATGCCACCAAGTCACAAAATACAATGGCAATCTGTCACAATTCCGGAGCATTCGCGCCGGAGATCAAGCTGCAACTTAAACAGCAGCCCATTCGCGGTTCAGTCAAAAGCGTTTTTACACCAATGCCTGTCGTCTCCCGCATAGCTTGTGCAGAAGTAATTCAACGCAACCTCGCTATTGGCCCGCCTGTCGGAGCTGTTCCAATACAACTTGCGCCCGGCCCCCGGCAGCCAGGGGTTTGAGGCGAGGTTGCGACTGACATTCATCAAACGTAGCAGTGGTTCATCTTGCGCAAGGTTTACAAAGCGCCCATCTCGTGTCGCCACGATCAGCGCGTCGATGTGCAGCCCGGTTCGGGCAATGCCGCGTGGGCGGAACCTTTCAAAAGCATTGTCAAAACCCGCCGCACCCGTTTCGTTGATCAAAGCGAAGTCAATGCTCTCTGGCAAATCAACGACCCGCCGTAACTTTGTTTCGTCGAGTTCAAACAGTGGCAAAGCCAGCAGATCAACGGGCCCGTCAAAGTCAGCAGCCTGCAGGTCTTGCATTTTCACCAGCAAAACTCGTGCTTCCATGTGTTGTGACAAGTTCCAGCAATTGTAGGCGCAGTCTTCAAATACCCCCCAAAGCAGCACAGCCGTTTTGCCTGCAAACGCGGGCTTAGGGCCAACAACCGCAAAATCCGCCGCTTGCGCGCGCTGCTTTGCGTATGACTGCGCGTCATAAGCCGGATAGCCATAGGCCAGTGTGAGCGCCACCGCCACAAGCCCGATTGAGACAAGGGGTTTGCTCCGCAAAAGGGCGATCGCCCAACACAGCGCGCTCCAGTAAAACACCAGCCCCGCCGCCATGCCAATAAAGTCAACCCATGGTGGGGCGGTCTTGTAGCCTGTCGTGGTCAATGCCATGCCGCTGAGCAAGCTCAGGCCAATGATCGTAATCAGCGCAATCACGCCGCTGCCAATGATCCATACTGAGTGAAAACCACGCCCCATTTCAGGATGTTAGCAGCTTAACTTCATCCAAGATAGTCAGATCTTTGCAGCGCATATTTCGCCATTTTCTCGTTCAGTGTGCGGCGCGGCAGGCATAGCTCGTCCATAACGCTGGCAATGCTGCCCTTGTGGCGGCGCATGGTGTTGTCGATCAGCATGCGCTCAAACGCCTCGACGTATTCCTTGAGCGGCTTGCCTTCGGTTGTCATCACCGGTTGCATCTCGTCGTGATCGTTCATCAGCAGTGAGGTGATGCTGCCCGAGCCGCGCCGCGACTGCAGCACCGCACGCTCCGCCACGTTGATCAGTTGGCGCACATTTCCGGGCCACGGAGCCTGTAAAAGCTGCGCGGCCTCCTGCGCTGTAACCTTCGGTGCTTCGCAGCCATATTCGTCGGCAAACTCGTCGGCGAGACGGGTGAACAGCGTCAGGATGTCTTCGCCACGTTGGCGCAGCGGCGGCACGGTTATACGCAACGCAGCCATGCGGTAGAACAAATCATTGCGCAGCGCGTCCTCTACTGTCCGGTCTTGCTCTTGTAAGTTGCTAATCGCGACAATGCGGGTTTCTGGCGGGGTGCCCTCTTCGTTCATGAAACTCAGCAAGCGCGCTTGTACCGCGTCTGAAAGCGTCTCTATATCTTCAAGCACCAAAGTGCCTCCACGGGCTTCCTCTACCGCTGGCAACTGGCTGTCTTCTGGCAGCATCGGGCCAAACAAGCGCTTGGTCAGCGCGTCTTCTTCCAAGGCGGAACAGCTCACCAGCACAAACTTCTTGCCTGCCCGCGCGCCAACTGCGTGCAGCGCGTGTGCCACGATGGTTTTGCCAGTGCCCGTCTCGCCGTCGATCAGCACGTGGCCGTCGGCTTGGCCAAGATCAAGAATGTCTTCTTTCAAGCGCTCCATTACAGGGCTCACGCCAATAAGCTTCTTCATCAGCTGGCCCCCATCCGACAGCTCGCGGCGCAACATACGGTTGTCCATCGTCAGGCGGCGCGCGTTGGCGGCCTTCTTGGCCAGCTCTGTCATGCGATCAGGGTTGAACGGCTTTTCAAGGAAATCAAACGCGCCGACGCGCATCGCTTCTACGGCCATAGGAACATCACCATGCCCTGTGATCATGATCACGGGCAAAGCACTGTCAGCGCCCATCAGTTTTTTCAAAAACTGCATGCCGTCCATACCGGGCATCTTGATGTCGGAAATCACAATACCGGGGTAATCAGGGCCAAGTTCCTTGAGCGCATCCTCCGCACTGGGGAATGTTTCAGTGTCATAGCCTGACAGGGCCAGCCACTGGCTGATGGATTGGCGCATATCCTGCTCGTCATCAACGATCGCGATTTTCATTGCCTTGGCCATGGTCAGCTCCCCTGCCTTATTCAGCCGCCTCTGCGGCCTCTGGTGTGGCGTCTTCTTCCAAGATAGGAAGTTGCATTTCAAATACAGCCCCGCCCGCCATCGAATTGCGCGCTGTCAGCCTGCCCCCTAGGTCGTTTACGATCCCGGAGGAAATGGCAAGCCCCAGCCCGACGCCCTCGCCCGGCTCTTTGGTGGTGTAAAACGGCTCAAAAAGCGCATCGAGGTCGTCGATCCCCTCACCATTGTCGCGCACTGTCAAAGACGCGGTTTCGCCAGCGGCTAAGATCAGCTCGACCTCGGGTTCCGCCACAAGCTTGGTGGCGTCGAGTGCGTTGCGAATGAGGTTTACCATCACCTGCTCGATGCGCACGCGATCCCCCATCACCATAACGGGCCACTGCGGCAAAACCCGCCTGATCTTGATGTGGCGTTGTTTAAGTTGCGGCTCCATCATCGAGAGCGCTGAAGTCAGTGCATCGCCCATGTTTACTGGCGAAAGCTGGTCTTGGCCTTTGCGTGCATAGCTCTTGAGCTGCTTGGTTATCGCCCCCATGCGCTCGATCAGATCATCAATCCGAAGGAAGCTTGAAACAGCCTCATCAGGGCGGTTACGACTGAGCAAAAGGCGCGCGCCTGCAAGGTAGGTTTTCATCGCAGCAAGCGGCTGGTTTAGCTCGTGGCTGACGGCGGCTGACATCTCGCCCAAGGCCGCCAGTTTGGAGCTCTGCGCAAGGCTCTGCTCGGCCACGATAAGCTTGCCTTGCATCTTTTCGCGCTCGGCAATTTCCCGCTGCAAGCGTGCGTTCAACTGGCGAAGCTCCGCCGACTCGCGCTGCACCAACGCCACCCGAACCGCCGACCTGCGAGACAGCAAGTAAAACGCCAGCGACAGTAGAATGGCAAAACCCATAATCTCGAGCGCCAGCACCCCGTTTACCCGCTCGCGCACGCTGGAATAGGTGGTAAAGCTCGCCATCCGCCAGCCGCGAAACGCCACCCGCGTTTCTTTGCGCATCACGGCCTCGCCTTGCACATAGGCATCCGCAGGCAGCGAGGTCCAGTCTTGGGTGGCGCGAATGGCCCGCTGAATGGCGCTGTCCGCAGACTGGCGTTTGAGGGCCACAACTTCACTGTTGCCGCGCCAGCGCGGCTCAGTTGCAAGGATGATCGTGCCTTCGCTATCCGTGACCAAAACAGCGTCAGAGATACCCGCCCAAGCGCGTTCAAACTTGGCCAAATCAACTTCAACCATGATCACACCGATGGTTTCGGCTTGGCTCGTCATACGGCGCACATAGACAAACCTGTAGCCGCCACTTTCGCGCGGCACGGTGCGAAACAGCGTATCACTTGAGCGCAGCGCATCGACAAAATAGGGCTGGCTGCGGTGCGCCTCGCCAAGGCGCGCGCGGTCAGTCGCCGCGACAGTGCGCCCGCTCGCATCCAGCAAAATAAGGGAAGCCGCGCCGATTTCCTCTACGAAGGAGATCAGCCGTTGCGTGGATCGGCTGAAATCATCCGAGTTGAGCGCCCCGATGAGCGCCGGATCACGGCTCAAAAGCTGTGGCACAATGGCGTTTCGTTTCAACTCAGAAATCAGGTTGCCCGAGTAGAGCGCCAACCTAAGCTCAGCCCGATTGCGGGTGTTTTCAGTGAAACGCTCGGTCAGCAAACGGTTTGTGATCGCCACAGTGACAACAGCCAGTACCAGCAACACAACAAACAAAGCCCGCAACCGCCAACTCATCGTGGCGGGGCGCGCAGGATTGGGTGTTTCAATGATAGCAGGCTTCATACCGCGAGTTTAACCGCGCAATGCCAGCCTCACAAGGCAGGGCCGTTAGGCAAGCGCCATTTGGCTCACAAGCCCGTCAAACATCGCGCGCCCGTCCGTGCCGCCATGGCTCGCTTCCGCCATCCGCTCGGGGTGTGGCATCATGCCAAGAACACGGCGGTTCTTGCTCACAACACCAGCAATGTCAGCGACCGAGCCATTGGGGTTATTAACGTAACTAAAGGCAATACGCCCCTCGCCCTGCAATTGCGTCAGTTTCGCGTCATCAACGTAGTAGTTGCCATCATGGTGCGCGATCGGCACGGTCACTTCTTGGCCCGCCTTATAGCCGGCCAGATAGTCGGTATCGCAGGCTTCAACCCGCAGGCTCACGGGCTTGCAGATGTACTTGAGGTTGGCATTGCGGCGCAGCGCTCCGGGCAAAAGCCCTGTTTCTGTCAACACCTGAAAGCCGTTACAGATCCCAAGTGCGTAGCCGCCGCGCTCAACATGTGCCACAAGCGAGCGACAGATCGGCGAGTTCGCAGCAATCGCACCGCAACGCAGATAGTCCCCAAACGAAAACCCACCGGGCACCGCCACCAAGTCAACGCCCTTAGGCAGTTCGGTGTCTTTGTGCCAAACCATTTTAACATCGGCGCCCGCGCGCTCTAGAGCAACTTGCAGGTCCCGATCACAGTTTGATCCGGGGAAGACAATGACAGCAGCTTTCATGGAAGGTCTCCTTAGCCAAGCTCGTTAAGCAAGCTCAATGGTGTAGCTTTCAATCACGGTGTTGGCGAGCAGCTTCTCACACATCTCGGTGACAGTCGCCTCAGATGTGCCATCAGCCAAATTCAGCTCAATAACCTTGCCCTGACGCACGCCCTCAACCCCGTCAAAGCCAAGCGCCCCAAGCGCGTGACGCACAGCCTCGCCCTGCGGGTCCAAAACTCCGTTTTTCAACATTACATGCACACGCGCTTTCATGGCTCACTCCGTTTTGTCTTGTCACAGCAAAGAGGTTTTTTCTTTGCATAAATACTCAAATTTCGGCGTCTCAGTTAATGAGCGTCGGCTTCATTGGCGTCGCACCCTTTGGCATCACACCCAAGCGCTTGGCAACTTCACTGTAAGCATCCGTCAGCGAGCCCAAGTCGCGGCGGAACACGTCTTTATCAAGCTTCTGGCCTGTCTCCATGTCCCACAAGCGGCAGCTGTCAGGGCTGATCTCGTCAGCCACGATCAAGCGCTGGAAATCGCCCTCATAGACACGGCCAATCTCGATCTTGAAATCAACCAGTTTAATGCCGACGCCGTACATGACACCTGACATGAAGTCATTGACCCGCAGCGCGAGGCTCAGAATGTCGTCCATATCTTGCTGGCTGGCCCAGCCAAATGCGGCGATATGCTCCTCGCTAACAAGCGGATCACCCAGTGAGTCGTCTTTATAGCAGTATTCCACAATCGGCCGTGGCAGGGCTGTGCCCTCCTCAATCCCGAGACGTTTGCTCATGCTGCCAGCCGCCGTGTTGCGCACGATCACTTCAAGCGGGATAATTTCGCAAGCGCGCACCAGTTGCTCGCGCATATTGAGCCGTTTGATAAAGTGGTTCGGCACACCGATCGCCGTGAGGCCATTCATGAAATACTCAGACAGCATGTTGTTCAAAACACCCTTGCCTTCGATCACATCTTTTTTCTCTGCGTTAAAGGCTGTTGCATCGTCTTTGAAGTATTGCACAATCGTGCCGGGCTCGGGCCCTTCAAAGAGAGTTTTCGCTTTGCCTTCGTAAATTTTTGTGCGCCGTGCCATCGGGGGCTCCAATCTCGCGCGCTCAAAGTGAGTCTGAGCGCCTTGCCGCTCTCATAGGCCATAGGCCTCATTGTCGCAAGATGCGTGAAGGGGTTGCGCCCATCTATAGCGGAAGGCATATGTGTACCCAAGTTTTAACCTTGCGAGGAGGCTGCAATATGTCCACATTTGATGACCGCGAAAATGCGTTTGAAAACAAGTTCGCCCACGACGAGGCGATGAAGTTCAAGGCCGAAGCCCGCACCAACAAGCTTTTGGGCCTCTGGGCCGCCGGGCTTTTGGGCAAATCAGGCGATGACGCCGAAAGCTATGCCAAAGAAGTTGTGAAAGCCGACTTTGAAGAAGCAGGCCACGAAGACGTTGTGCGCAAGCTTGTTGCTGATCTTGGTGACAAGGCCGATGCCGACACCATCCGCGCCGAGCGCGCCAAGCTTGTGGCCGTGGCCCAACAGCAAGTGATGACAGAAGTAGACTAGGCTTCTCTATCATACGATCCTTTTGAAAACGCTGCTCCTTTTTGGGGCGGCGTTTTTTGTTTGTTGTAAGTTTTAGGCGTTATTCACTCAGGAATCTCATTGGCGTTAACACTGTGAAAACTGCGGTCTGCCACTGTTCTTTTTCGGGGCCCGGCATGGTGTTTGGCTCTTTATGGCACAGGGTGAGAATGCAGCGTGAGAATGCAGCGCGCCAAGATGATCGTTCAGCCAGGGCTGCGCCTGACCAAACATGCTTTCCCGCTGTTGGCGGCTGTGGCTTGCCTATGGCTTTTGGCCCAACAGCTCGCCGCGCTTGACGCCGCAGCCCTTGGCGCAGCTTTCTCGCAAATCGCCCCTGTCCAATGGGCCCTTGCCTTCATGGCAACAGGTGCGAGCTTTTGGGCCGTCGGGCGTTATGACGCTGTGTTGCACCGCCATTTCGACACCGGTGTGCCCCTGCCCGAGGCCGTCAAAAGCGGCGCTATCGCGATCGCCTTTGCCCAGACTGTCGGGTTTGGGCTGGTGAGCGGCAGTTTCGCGCGTTGGCGCATGCTCCCTGCTCTGCCTTTGGCCACTGTCGCCTCGATCACCCTGCTCTGCGCGCTGTCCTTTCTTGTCGGGCTCGGGTTTGTCGCGGCACTGGCCTGCCTTTTGCTTTGGGAGGGGGCGCTTATATGGGCCATTCCAGCGGTTGGCCTCTTTGGCGGGCTTGTCGCGGTTGCCTTGTTCAAGCCTGTGCTCACGCTCCCGTTCGGGCTTCGTTTGGCGCTGCCCAGCCTGCCCGCCATGGGCGCATTGGCTGGCCTCACGTTTCTCGACACGCTGTTCGCGGCCTTGGCGCTATTGGTTTTGATGCCCGAGCCGTCAAACCTCGGGATCACGACCCTGCTGCCTGCGTTCTTACTGGCGCTTGGGGCTGGTATCCTGTCAGGCAGTCCGGCGGGTCTTGGCCCGTTCGAACTCACCCTGTTTGCGCTGCTGCCGCAATTGCCAGCGCCTGAGCTCGCCGCCGGTATTTTGGCGTTCCGGCTGGTTTACTACGCTATTCCCGCTGCGCTTGCGGGCGTGCATTTGGCTATTGGCGCGCGCGCACAGCTTCCGCAGCCCGCCAAGCGCCCCACACCTCCAAGTG
The DNA here is from genome assembly GCA_016744435.1 of Lentibacter sp. Taxonomy (GTDB): domain Bacteria; phylum Pseudomonadota; class Alphaproteobacteria; order Rhodobacterales; family Rhodobacteraceae; genus Lentibacter. The sequence continues at coordinate 19,660 of JADGEJ010000015.1, forward strand.
CGCGCCTTCTAGCCCATGCAACGCGCTCTGAGCTAGGCGTTGCCCGCCAGAACGGCGCCGAGCTTTTGCGCGCCGAAGGCTCGGCTGCCTATGTCGTCAAAACCCCGCAAACTCTCACGGCCCTGTTTGACCCGGCTGAAGGGAGCGTCGCGACGCTTTTGCCGCATCTCGCGCAGGCAGCACGCGACAGCAACCGCTTGCCAGTGCTCTACAAATGCAGTGCGCGGGTCGCACTTACAGCGCGCGAGGCCGGTTTTGCACTGGCTCGTATCGCCGATGAGGCCCTGATCAACCCGCAAGACTTCACGCTTGAGGGCGCACAAAACCGTCAGCTGCGCCGCAAGCTGCGCCAAGCCAGCAAAGCCGGGGTGCACATATCCTGCCCCTCAGCTCTGCCCATTGTTGCGATGGAGACAATCGACCGCGAGTGGTGCGCCCGCCAAAAAGGCGCCCGCGGTTTCTCTATGGGCCGCTTTGAGCCGGGCTATCTCGCCGAGCATCACGTCTATCTCGCTCATCAGGGCAAGGAATTGGTGGGCTTTGTCAGCTTTCATGTCAGCGCACACGAGACATGCCTTGATCTGATGCGCTCCAGTGCGTCAGCCCCCAATGGCACGATGCATGCACTTGTCACACAAGCCATTGAAGACGCAGCCAAAGCTGGCCGCACACGGCTGTCTCTGGCAGCACTTCCAACGCGCTACAAAAACGCCCAGCTTGACCGCCTTGTAGCGCACGTAAGCGGCAGTGTAGGCCTCGCGCAGTTTAAAAACAGCTTCTCGCCGCGCTACGCTGCACTCTATATCGCCGCCCCCACGCGTCTAGGCCTCGCCATCGCGATGGCAGACCTGGCGCGCAGAATTCAGCAAAAAGACAGCCCATAGCGGCCTACATGCAATATGATCAAAGCTCATAAACGTCATGACAGTTATGAGTTTGCCTAAAGCTGCGTTCTGTGCGACTGGAGGCCAAACCAAATGCACCAAGACATAAAGGCCTTGCCACATGACTTCTCCTCTTCAGACGCTTCTGGCAGAACGTGACTGGCTCCTCGCCGACGGCGCGACGGGCACCAACCTGTTCAACATGGGCCTTGGCCCGGGTGATCCACCCGAGTTTTGGAACGTTGATGAGCCCGCCAAAATCACCGCGCTCTACAAATCGGCGGTTGATGCTGGCTCTGACATTTTCCTGACCAACTCGTTTGGCGGCAATGCTGCCCGCCTCAAGCTGCACAACGCCGCCAAGCGCGCTGGCGAGCTCTCGCGCGTGTCTGCCGAAATCGGCCGTGAAGTTGCTGACCGCGCTGACCACAAAGTCATCGTTGCTGGCTCTGTTGGCCCGACAGGCGAGATCATGGTGCCGATGGGCCAGCTGACCCACGCGATAGCTGTCGAAATGTTTCACGAGCAAGCCGAAGGCCTCAAGGCTGGCGGCGCCGATGTGCTCTGGGTCGAGACGATTTCTGCGCCCGAAGAATACGCCGCCGCCGCCGAAGCCTTCGCGCTGGCCGACATGCCTTGGTGCGGCACGATGAGTTTTGACACTGCCGGGCGCACCATGATGGGCTATACCAGCGCAGACCTCGCTGCATTGGTTGAAAAGTTGCCCAATCCGCCGCTTGCATATGGTGCAAACTGTGGTGTTGGCTCGTCTGACTTGCTGCGCACCGTGCAGGGCTTCACAGCCACAGGATCAGAACGCCCGATCATCGCCAAGGGCAACGCAGGCATCCCCAAATATGTTGAGGGCCACATTCACTATGACGGCACCCCCGAGTTGATGGCAGACTATGCTTTGCTGGCCCGTGACAGCGGCGCACGCATCATCGGCGGCTGCTGTGGCACCATGCCCGAGCACCTGCGCTGCATGCGTGAAGCGCTTGAAACAAAACCAAAGGGCAGCCAACCAACGTTGGAGGAGATCAGTGCCAAGCTCGGCGGGTTCTCATCAGCGACAGACGGAACCGGCGACAACGAAGCAGGCCCGACACGGCGCAACCGCCGCCGCAAAACCTAAGTCTGCATAGGTCTAAGGGGGCGAACAGCCTCATTTGTATGCTGACGAAGGCCCGAAAGCGCAATTGCGTCGGCATTGTCTCGCCCAATGTCGCAATCCGGCCAGTGCTTGTGCAACATTCTGGCAGAAGCTTGCTAAACCACTATACCCCTCAAAGGATTTCCACATGTCCGACCAAGAAGACGATATCATCCTCGCCGAACTTGACGACGAAGAGCTTGTTCAGCAGATGTTTGACGACCTCTATGATGGCCTCAGAGAGGAAATCGAAGAGGCGGTAAACATTCTCCTCTCACGAGAATGGGCGCCCTACCGTGTGCTGACCGAAGCGCTGGTTGGCGGCATGACGATCGTTGGCCAAGACTTCCGCGATGGCATCCTGTTTGTGCCTGAGGTTTTGCTCGCCGCAAACGCTATGAAGGGCGGCATGGCCATCCTCAAGCCACTGCTCGCCGAAACTGGCGCACCCCGCGTTGGCGGCATGGTTATCGGCACGGTTAAGGGCGACATTCACGATATCGGCAAAAACCTTGTCGGCATGATGATGGAAGGCGCTGGCTTTGAGGTCGAAGACATTGGAATCAACAACTCGGTTGAAGCCTATCTCGCCGCGATGGAAGAGCACAAACCCGAAATTCTCGGCATGTCAGCCCTGCTGACAACCACGATGCCCTACATGAAAGTCGTGATCGACACGATGGTCGAGCAAGGCATTCGCGATGAATATATCGTGCTTGTGGGTGGTGCACCGCTCAACGAAGAGTTCGGCAAAGCCATCGGCGCAGACGCCTACTGCCGCGACGCCGCTGTCGCCGTAGAAACCGCTAAAGAACACGTCGCACGCAAACACAACCAGGCCACCGCCTAAGGCACCTGTCTGGGCCGCCGTTATTCCAAAAGGCCCGCCGGCAAACCCCGCGCGGGCCTTTTACTTAGGTAACACTATGCTTCCAGATGACAAAACACTGACTGAGCAAGGCTTTAGCGACGTAAGCTCAGGTCGTGTCATGCTGATCGCTTGCGGCGCTCTTGCGCATGAAATCCTCGCGATCAAGCGCCTCAACAAATGGGATCACCTTGATCTCATGTGCCTGCCCGCCAACCTACACCTCTACCCCGAGCGCATCACAGACGCCGTTGAAGCCGCTGTGCACAAACACAAACAAACCCACCGTAACCTCTTCGTGGTCTACGCGGACTGTGGAACTGGCGGGCTCTTGCAGGCTAAATGCGCCGAGCTCGGCGTTGAAATGGTGGCTGGCCCGCATTGCTATTCGTTCTTTGAAGGCGTTGAGACATTCGCCGCCCATGACGAAGAAATCACCGCGTTCTACCTGACGGATTTCCTCGTCAAACAGTTTGACGCCTTCATCTGGAAGCCGATGGGCCTGCACAAACACCCCGAGCTGCGCGACATGCTCTTTGGAAACTACACCAAACTCGTCTATCAGGCTCAAACCCAAGACCCGGCCCTAGAAGAAAAGGCCAAGGACTGCGCTGCTCGCCTCGGCCTTGCCTATGAGTATCGCTTCACAGGCTACGGTGATCTCGCCTCCGCGCTCAAAGCTCAGGCCGAGTTCACCTGACGTTCTCTTTGCCTTAAATATCCCGGGGGTGTGGGGGCTGGCCCCCACACGGGTCGTATTTGGCAAAGCCAAATACGAAGCTCAATAAAGCGCCACGCCTTTAACTTGAAACATAATATCGCCGATGTCCCGCGAGCGCCGTAGGCGTGACAGGGTATTGGTGATGCATGTTTAAGGCGAGGCGCCCTAGGTCGCGGCGGTGGTTCGTATCCGTTCAATCATCGCGCGCACGCCGTTTGAGCGCTGCGCTGATAAATGCTCGTTCAAGCCAAGTCGTGTCATCTCGGCAAGCGCATCCACTTCTGCAACAGCTTCCACCTGTAATCCATTGTAAAGTTTACTCAAAACAGCAACAAGCCCACGCACGATCATCGCATCACTGTCGCCGTCAAAGCTGAAGATCCCGTTCTCCACTTTCGGGTGCAACCACACTTGGCTGGCACAGCCGTCAACCTTGGTTGCCGCCACTTTCAGGGCGTCGTCGAGTGGCGCCATGGCTTTGCCCATCTCGATGACATGCGCATAGCGGTCTTCCCAGTCGTCTAGAAACTCAAAGTCTTCCACAATCTCTTCAAACGCTTGGGTCGCCATGCTGATGTCCTTTTTTGCTTGCCTTCCAGATAGGCAGCCGCGCACCAAAGGTCCAGCCCTCACGCTTTTCTGCGCTTTTCAAGCCCGTCCTAATCGGATAACCCAGAACCAAGCTAAAAAGGGACAACGCGATGCGCATTATTCTGACAAGTGTTCTGGTTTCCGCGCTGGTATTGCCCGGCTGCGGTGCTTTACGCGACTCGCGGATCAATCCGGCCAACTGGTTTGGCAAAAGCCGCGTTGAAGCAAGCCCCCAAACGCCCAGCAATCCGCTGGTTCCGACCAAGTCCGGTTTTTCACGCCCGGAAACGGTCTATCAAGGCATTCCTGTCCAGCAGATCTTGGCTCTGAAAGTTGAGCGCGCAGCTGGTGGCGCGGTGGTCCGCGTGACGGGCCTTAGCTCAACACTTGGGGCCTATGATGTGCGCCTTGAGCCTGTTGAGGGCAACAGCGCCAATGTACTCGAATTTACCCTCAAAGCGGCCTACTCCGTGCGCTCGCGCCCGACTGCGCCAGCCAGCAGCCGCGAAGTCGTCGCAGCGACATTCGTTTCCGATATCGAGCTTGAGGGCGTGCGCACGATCCGCGTGATCGGCGCAGACAATGCCCGCTCTGTGCGGCGTTAAACGAGCACGTTAAACTTCGATAATCTGGACGGTCCTGCCCTTCACAGCGAGGCCAATTTCGCCATCACACAAGCGCAGCGCGTCGTTGCCGAACACCTCTTTGCGCCAGCCTTTCAGCGCGCTCAGGTCGCGCTCGCCAGAGGCGATCATGTCAAGCTCGGCCGCAGAGGCGATCAACTTTGAGGCAACCCCCATATTCTCGGTCTTGGCCTTGAGCAGCACCCGCAGCATGTCAGCTAAAGCGACGTTGATGTTCTGCTTATCAAAGCGCTTGTCAACTTCGGGCATGTCTTCGGGCTTGCAAGCGAGGCCCGCTTTGACAGCCGCCAAAATGCCCTCGGCGATTTCGCCTTTACGCGCTTCCCGCATGAGCAGGCGTGAGCGCCCAAGCTCGCCCATGTCTTTGGGTTTGGTTGAGGCCAGTTCTGTCAGCGCGTCGTCTTTAAACACACGGCTGCGCGGCACGTTGCGTGACTGCGCATAGCCTTCTCGGAACTTGGCCAGCTCAGCCACAATCGCCATGAATTTGCCTGAGCTCGTGCGCGTTTTCACCCGCTTCCAAGCCTCGGATGGGTTGATCTGATAGGTGTCCGCCGATTGCAAAACAGCCAGTTCTTCGCGTACCCATTTCTCGCGCTGGTTCTTGCGCAATGTGTCTGCAAGATACTCGTAAACCACACGCAAATGCGTCACATCGGCCAATGCGTAGGTCTTCTGCGCATCGGTCAGCGGGCGGCGCGACCAGTCGGTAAAGCGGCTTGATTTATCAACCTGCTCTTTGGCGATCTTACGCACCAGAGTTTCGTAGCCCACCTGCTCGCCAAAGCCGCAGACCATGGCCGCGACTTGGGTGTCAAACAAGGGCTCAGGGATAACGTCACCGTCGTGAAAGAAAATCTCAAGGTCTTGCCGCGCGGCGTGAAACACCTTGACCACACCCTTATCCGCCATCAAGTCCCAAAGCGGTTGCAGCGAAAGCCCCTCAACCAGCGGGTCAACCAGCACAGCACTGTCGTCGCCCTCTCGCGGCATCGCCAGCTGCACAAGGCAGAGCTTGGCATAGTAAGTGCGCTCGCGCAGAAACTCGGTGTCAACAGTGACATAGTCAAACGTGGCTGCCTCTTTGCAAAACGCATCAAGGGCTTCGGTTGTCGTGATGGTGATCATAGGTCAGTATTCTTTTTGCAAATGTTGCTTTGCCTATACGTGAGCCGCTTGGGAAAAGAAAGACAAAGCCCAAGATGACCTCGCAATGGCGGCAATGCGGACGAAGCTGCCGCTCGATAAGCCGTGCATCGCCAGACCGTGGGATGGTGATCTGACACTTATTGGGGCCGCTTTATGCGAGCCAAACACTTCCTCGCTTAGTTCGGGGTGCCTGCGGCAACCAATCACCAGCCCGTGGGACGGTCTGGCGATGCACGGCGCCTTCGGCTTGATTCCGTGCAGGGAGTAATTCGAACGTCAGCATAGGGCTCGAAGCCGCCATTCGATGCGGAAAAGCGACCAGAACTATTTAGAAATGATCTCTTTAGATTTCCAACAACGCCTTATCACCCGACGCAAACCGCTTTAGCACCGCAGGATAAAGCGCATGTTCTTGCTCAAGCACCCGTGCGGCCAGCGTGTCGGCAGTGTCGCCCGTCAGCACAGGCACCCGCGCTTGGCCCAAAACAGGCCCGTCGTCGAGCTTGGCGGTGACTTCATGCACGGTGCAGCCCGCCTCCGTGTCGCCCGCCTCAAGTGCGCGTGCGTGGGTGTGCAACCCTTTGTATTTGGGCAACAAGGATGGGTGAATGTTGAGCATCCGCCCGTCCCACTGCTCAATAAAGCTCGCGGTCAGCACCCGCATGAAGCCAGCGAGGCAGATGATGTCAGGCTGATGCGCTTCCAGAACGGCCTGCAACTCGGCTTGAAAAGCCTCGCGGTCGCCCTTGAACGGCCTGTGGTCAACCGCAGCCGTCGGCACGCCAAGTGCGGCGGCTTTCGCCAGCCCACCCGCACTTTCAGAGTTGGCCAGCACAAGGCAGGGCCGCGCGGCATGGTCGCCCACCATGCTCTCAACCAGCGTGACCATGTTTGAGCCACCACCCGATATCAGGATCGCGACCCGTTTCATCGCTTAAAGGCTGCCTGTGTAGGACACGCCCTCGCCCGCGACGACACGGCCCATCTTGTAGACAGCCTCGCCCTCAGCAGTGAGCAGTTCGGCCAGCGCGTCAGCCTCCGCCGCGTCAACTGCCAGAACCATGCCAACGCCCGAGTTAAATGTCTTGAGCATCTCGGCCTCGGCCATGTTGCCCGTCGCGCCGAGCCACTTAAACACCGCCGGAAGCTCCCATGCGTTCAAGTCAACCTCACAGCCAAGCCCCTCAGGCAAAACCCGTGGGATATTCTCGCTCAACCCGCCGCCAGTGATGTGCGCCAACGCGTGCACGCCCCCCGCGCGGATAGCGGCCAGCGCTTGTTTGACGTAAAGCCGCGTCGGTGTGAGCAGAGCCGCGCCAAGCGAGCCTTCGCCCCAAGGGCAGTCCGCATCCCAGCCAAGGCCCGAGACCTCAACCAGCTTGCGCACCAGCGAATAGCCGTTTGAGTGCACGCCGTTTGAGCCAAGCCCAAGCAGCACGTCGCCCTCCTTCACGCCCGCAGGCAAGTCCGCGCCACGTTCCATCGCGCCAACAGAAAAGCCCGCCAAGTCAAAGTCGCCATCAGGGTACATCCCCGGCATCTCGGCCGTCTCGCCGCCGATCAGCGCACAGCCAGACAGCTCGCAGCCCTTGGCAATGCCCTCGATGATGCGTGCAGCCGTGTCCATCTCAAGTTTGCCCGTGGCAAAGTAGTCGAGAAAGAACAGCGGCTCAGCGCCCTGACAGACAAGGTCGTTAACGCACATCGCCACCAAGTCGATGCCGACACCGTCAACTTCGCCTGTGTCAATCGCGATGCGCAGCTTGGTGCCAACGCCGTCAGTGGCAGCCACCAAGATAGGATCAACATAGCCCGCAGCTTTCAAGTCAAACAGCGCGCCAAAGCCGCCAAGCCCGGCCATAACACCCGAGCGCTGCGTGCGCTTCGCCGCTGGCTTGATCCGCTCAACAAGCGCGTTGCCTGCATCAATGTCCACACCCGCATCCGCGTAGGTGATCCCGTTATTACCTGTCATAGCAGCCCCCGTATGTCGCTTGGCCCTGCCATAAAACATCACATGCCCCATAGCAACTCTAAGACTTGACGCCGCCCGCCCGTCTGGTAGCTAAAGCCTCAGGCGGGCCTGTAGCTCAGTTGGTTAGAGCAGAGCGCTCATAACGCTTTTGTCGTAGGTTCGAGTCCTACCGGGCCTACCAAAAACACCTGTAAGCAGGTGTATTAACTCCATAGAACTACTCCACAAAACACCTGTTCAAATTAACTGATGACAGCTTCAAAAAGCATGTCTACGCTCCATACTCAAGGGTATGCGCCGCACTGTAACCGATCACCTTCACAGAAAAGGTGACAAGCCATGCCCTGCTAAACAAAGGGAATGGACATGAAACTAAAAGCAAGCACCGCCATCGCAGGCGCACTCTCAACGTTACTTCTGGCAACGCCACTCAGCGCCGAAGCCTTGAGCCAATGGAGCGACGGCGCCAACAAAACCGCCATCACCGAGTTCGTCACCTCCGTCACGACAGAAGGCTCAGAGCACTACCTGACCGCCGCAAACCGCGTCGCTGTGTTTGACAATGACGGCACCCTCTGGACAGAAAAACCCGCCTATACCGAGGTCGTATTTGCCCTCAGCCAAGTCAAAGCAATGGCGGCAGATCACCCCGAGTGGCAAACTCAGGAACCGTTTTCGATCATTCTGGAAAAGGGCCTCGGCTCTCTTAGAGAGATCGGCCTCAGGGGCGCTATCGTTGCGCTGACGGCGGTTTATGCCGAGCTTGACGAAGAAGAGTTTAACACCCGCGCAAAGGCGTTCCTGAACAGCAAACACCTCAAAGGCGAGCGCTCAAACATCGACACAACATACGCGCCGATGGTCGAGTTGGTGAACTACCTGCGCGCCAACGACTTCGAGATCTACATCGTCTCGGGCGGCACAAACGGCTTCCTGCGTGTCCTGAGCGAGACGGCTTATGGCGTCTCCCCGCGCAACGTGATCGGCTCGGCTCTGGCGACAGAAGTTGTGGCCGAGGGCGACAATGTCACAGTCAAGAAACTGCCAAAACTGGCGTATATGAACAATGACGAGACAAAAGTTCTCAACATTTTGCGCACCATCGGCAGCCGGCCCACAATCGTTGTCGGCAACTCCGACGGTGACTTGCCGATGATCAGCCACGCTCTAAAAGGCGACGGCCCGCACCTCGGACTGCTGATCCAGCATGACGACGAAACCCGCGAATCCGCCTATGACCGTGGCGCAAAAGAAGCGATCGCGGCAGCAGCGCCAGAGGGCGACAACTTCCTGCTGGTCTCGATGATGAAAGACTTCGCCAGCATCTGGAAGCCGTAACGCGGCAGCCGAATCTGCTTTGATAAATCAGGCATCGCGACTCAAACTAGTCGCGGTGCCACGCCCCCGTGCCGGGCTCACACCTCACAACAGTCTCTTTGCGTCAAACGCCGTAACGACGCAAATTGACAAAAGGCCCTGCCCCGCGTTATTGAACAAGTGTTCATTTATGTCACGGGAGAGACACCATGCTTATCAGCACCACCAAAGCAATCGTAACAGGCGGAGCTTCCGGCCTTGGCGAAGCAACCGCGCGGCACTTGCGCGCAGGCGGTGCCGAAGTCACCCTGCTTGACCGTGACACAGCGCGCGGCGAAGCCGTCGCTGCCGAAATCGGCGCGACTTTTGCCGAAACAGACGTGACAGACGAAGCCTCTGTCGCTGCGGCCATAGCCAAAGCCCGCGACGCCATGGGCGGCCTCACCTGCGCCGTTAACTGCGCCGGGATCGCGACGGGCGAAAAGACGCTCGGCAAAGACGGCCCCCACAATCTGGATGCTTTCCAGCGCACGATAGACATCAACTTGCTCGGAACTTTCAACGTCTCCCGCCTCGCGGCCGCCGAAATGGCGCAGAACGCCCCCGAGCCCGACGGCGCGCGCGGTGTGATCATCAACACAGCTTCAATCGCAGCGTTTGACGGCCAAAAGGGCCAAGCGGCCTACGCGGCCTCCAAGGGCGGCATCGTCGCCATGACCCTGCCGATGGCGCGTGATCTGGGCCGTGAAGGCATCCGCGTTATGGCGATTGCGCCGGGTATCTTTATGACACCAATGCTCGCAGGCTTGCCGCAAGACGTGCAAGGACAGCTCGCAGCGTCAGTCACCAACCCTGCCCGCTTGGGCGACCCGAGCGAATATGCGCGCCTCGCGGGCTTCATCATCGAATGTGGTTACCTCAACGGCGAAGTGATCCGCATCGACGGCGCGCTACGGATGCAGTAAGTAGAATTATCTTTAAAGATAATTGCTAATTTCTCAGCGTGATCTGCTCATAGGTTAACGCAACTGTATGCACGCGTTATGCACAAGTAGCTGCACAGATAGCTGCATACCGTAGGCACGGGTGTTTTGGGGCGTCGTTAACTATCGTTCGGCCTTTTCTTCGAGCATTAACCATTCCTCTTCGGCGTCTGAGAGCATGGTATGGCGTTCGACCAAAGCGTCAGAGGCTTTGCTAAACTTGAGCGGCTCTTCCGTGAACAGATTTGGCTGCAAAAGGAACTCTTCCAGCTTGGCGATCTCGGCTTCCAGCCGCTCGATCACCTTGGGAAGTTCTTCCAACCGGTGCTTTTCAGTGAAGCTCACCTTGGCTTTGTCTTGCTGCGCATCGCGCTTTACGTTTGCCTTGTTACTCTTTGATTTTGCTGATTCTTTTGGCGATTCCACCTTTGGCTTCTGCGCCTGATAGTCGCTCCAACCGCCAGCATAAACCGTCGCAGTACCATTGCCTTCCATCGCCACGGTCAGCGAGGCGACGCGGTCCAAGAAGTCACGGTCGTGGCTGACGAGCAGCACGGTGCCATCGTAGGTGTCGAGCAGTTCTTGAAGCAAATCGAGCGATTCGACGTCCAAATCGTTGGTCGGTTCATCAAGAACCAGCAGATTGCTCTCTTTTGCCATCAGTTTTGCCAGCAAAAGACGGGCTTTCTCACCGCCCGAAAGCGCCTTCACAGGGCCGCGTGCTTGGCTCTCATCAAACAGAAATTCTTTAAGATAACCAATGACATGGCGAGGCATTCCGCGCACCATGATCTGGTCAGCCTTGCCAGAAACGCGCATGTCAGGATCGCCTGTGAGGCTGTCCCAAAGGCTCATTTCGCCGTCAAGCTGTGCGCGGGCTTGGTCAAACACAACTGAGCTCAGGTTTGTGCCGTGTTTTACTGTGCCAGAGTCAGGATTTTCCTGCTGCATCAACATCTTAATGACCGTTGTTTTACCAACGCCATTGGGGCCAACAAAGGCAACCCTGTCGCCTCGCTGCACTGTGATGGAGAAATTTGTTAATATCTGTTTGTCACCATAGGCCTTGCTAAGCTCATGCGCCTCAATAACCTTCTTGCCCGACTTCGGAGCCGCCGCCAGCCCCATCGCCGCAGCACCTTGGCGTTTGATCTGCCCAGCACGTTCGTCGCGCAACTCTTGCAAAGCACGCACCCGGCCCTGGTTGCGCTTCCGGCGCGCTGAAATGCCTTCAACGGCCCAGCGAGCTTCAGATTTGATCTTGCGATTTAGCTTATGGCGCTGCGTGTCTTCCTCGTCCCAAAGCTTATCGCGCCAGGCCTCGAAATGCTCAAAGCCCTGCTCATTTCTTCGCGCCATTCCTCTGTCAATCCAAAGAGTTGCACGGGTAAGTTCACGCAAAAATGCGCGATCGTGGCTGATCAAAACGAAACCAGCTTTTGTGGCTTTCAGCTCTGATTCGAGCCAAGCGATGGCCTCAATGTCGAGGTGGTTTGTCGGCTCGTCCAGCAACATGAGTTCAGGCGCTTCGGCCATCAGCTTGGCCAAAGCCGCACGCCGCCGCTCACCGCCACTGGCCGTTTCAACAGATCTTGCAGGGTCAAACTTAAGCCCCTCGCCAGCCCGCTCAACGCGGTAAAGCTCGCCCTCGTGAAGCCCGCTTGAGGCATAGTCACCAAGCGTAGCAAAGCCCTTCATTTCAGGCTCTTGCTCCATATAGCCAACCTGCACACCAGGCCCTGAAACAACGCCGCCTTTGTCTGGCTCGATGAAGCCTGCCATGACTTTCAACAAGGTTGATTTGCCAGAGCCATTGCGCCCGACAAGCGCCAACCTGTCGCCCGGTTGGACAACCATCGACAGGTTTTCGAAAACAGGATCACCACCAAAAGTCAGGGAGATGTCGCTAAGCTGTAAAAGGGGTACACGTGCCATAGGGGGCAGCTACCCTCCCGCCTTGGCGCGGTCAAGCGATCATGATCGCATTGGCTTGAAGGAGCCTCTTTCTCGCTGCTGGAATGGTGCTGATTTCAAGCGCAGTAAACACATGCAAAGTGTTCATTGCTTGGTCGATCACGGCGTGGTCACTGACCCAGCCCCCCATCAACAGATAGCTGCGCAACAACGGGGGCATCTGAGCCAGTGCTCGTTTACTGTTGAGCACTTCTCCTCGTTGCTTTGCAAAGGGAAACACACTCGGGGCTTTGAGGCTTGGCATCCACTTTGAAGGCGCGAGGTGGCTTGTTTTTAAGCGCGCGAATGCATCATGGTATGGCTCTGGATCGATGCCTTTGAAGGATGAACATCCAATCAACATCTGAATTTCGTGTTGCTCCACGAACCCGGCAAGCGCACCCCAAGCAACACGCAGAACGTCGGGATCATCGCTCTCTGGATCAATGCAAAACCGCCCGATCTCGGCCAGAGCCCCTTTATAGACCTTAAGCGCATCGAGCCCGTAAAACTGTGATGAATAGCTTTGCTCGATGTCACGCCCTGAGGCAAGAAACATCAAACGGAAGGAGCCAACCAAGCCACCTGTCATAGTGTTTTCTATCAGGACATGAGTGCACTTGCTGTCAACTGCATCAGCTTTCTGGGCCATAGATACACCAGAAAACGACTTCGCACGCAGGGTTTGTACCTTCAGCAAGTCAGTCCGGGAACGCGCGAGGCGCGCGAGGTAAAGGCCTGAATTGTCTTGGCGCATCATGCCCTCAAGTCACTTGTCATCCAGCGCTCAATAACCCAATTACACAAGACACCGGCGGCGCAATAACTCAATTCAATGCGCTTGGTGAGAACCCGCCGATACCGTTGAGCAGTTGGCGTATGAAAGTGCTGTCACGCACAGTAGATTCGGTTACTCGGCGTGAAAGTGGGACAACTTTGCCATCCTGCAGTGAGAACCGTTCTATATTTTGGACGATGCCAGTGTCTGAAAAGCTGATCGCCAAGACTTCACGCTCGATCTCTTTTGGACGTAGTGCTCCGAGATGACGCACCTTACTTTTAACGTAGTAGTAACCACTATTATTTAGAACACCGGCGGTGGAGGGTACGCCAACAGTGTCTGCAACTGTGTCGCGAGAATCGACACCGACAACGATCTCCGCCAATTCATCATCAGTCGGCACATAACCGTGGTCGCGATAAACCGTTGCGCAGGCCGAAAGCCCCAGAAAAGAAAGCCCTAACAGCGCAAGCACTAGTCGTTTTTGAAACTGGAAAAAGAGATGTTTCATGTCTGCCCTCTTGTGTCGGCCGCATTGGCCTTTTATCCCGCTTACATAAGGAATGCCCCTGATTCAAGAAGCAGCGCAATGTCCCAGAATTTTGAGAACACCCAAAAGATCAAAGTTAGCAAGCTTTCATCGAACCAAACTTACAACGTTTCCTTGGCGTTAACGGCAGATGATATCGCCGAATTGCGAGAAGAACTTGGCTTACAGGCTTTACGGAAAACCAGTTTTGCTGGCGAGTTAACGCCAAGCGGGCAAGTTGACTGGGCCTTGAACGGCAAGTTGGGCGCTACTGCCGTGCAAACTTGCGGCGTGACACTTGAACCCGTCACTACGCGAGTCGATCTGGTTGTTGAGCGTATATTCCTCAAAGACATGCCCGAGTTTTCTGATGCTGAAGAAGAAGTGGAAATGCCTGAAGACGAGCGCGTCGAGGCACTTGGTCAAGAAATCTCGTTGCTTGATGTCTTTCGGGAAGCGCTTGTTCTGGAGCTCCCGACATATCCTAGGGCTGAGGGCGCTCAGATTGCTCAAACAGATTTCACCGAGCCGGGCAGCACGCCGATGACTGACGCTGACGCTCTGCCATTTGCAAGCTTGGCGGCCCTTAAAGACAAGATGCAGCAGAACGACGACTAATACGAAGTTCACCCTTGCAGTTTTGAAGTTCCTCGCTATTTTCTCGTGCTCTTACGAATTTTGGGTTGGACAGGAACGTTCATTGGGAATATGAGCATCCAGAACCCTATCATCAGGGCTTTGCCCCAACGAAACTCGGCCTTTTTGGCCCCGAAAATTAAGGTTGTGACATGGCTGTCCAGCAGAACAAAGTATCCAAATCGCGCCGCAACAATCGTCGCGCACATGATAGCCTCGTAGCGGCGAACCCGAACGAGTGCTCAAACTGTGGCGAACTCAAGCGCCCACACCACGTCTGCCCAGACTGCGGCCACTACGCTGAGCGTGAAGTTGTCGCGATGGCCGACGAAGTCGAGATCGACGAAGACGCGGCATAAGCTGAGGCTTGGCGATGACCGAGACCCCCTTGCAAGCAACGGCGTTTAGCGACGATGCAGCAGGGCGTGTGGTTATCTCGGTTGACGCAATGGGAAGTGATAGAGGGCCGGCGGCAGTAGTCGCCGGCTGCTCGCATTTCGCCCGTAAGCATAGCAACGCTTTTTTCCTCATCCACGGCCCTAAAGCCGAGCTTGAAAAGCTAGCGCTCAGCAAGAAAGCCTTAAAGGGCCGCTACGAGATTTGTGATGCGACTGGCGTTGTTTCTATGGACGATAAGCCAGCACAGGTTTTGCGACTCGGCAAACAAACTTCGATGTGGTCGGCTCTTGAGAGCGTTCGCAATAAAGATGCCACTGTCTGTGTGTCATGCGGCAATACTGGCGCATTGATGCTGCTGTCGGTCGTGCGCTTGCGTAAAATACCTGGTGTCTACCGCCCTGCCATTGCTGTTCTTTGGCCGTCACGCAACCCGCAGGGCTTCAACGTAATGCTTGATGCTGGAGCAGACATTCGCGCGGATGAACGCGATTTGCTGCAATACGCCTTGATGGGGGCGTCATATGCTCGCAACGGACTGAATCTAGATCGCCCCCGTGTCGGCCTTCTCAATGTTGGGACGGAAGAGTTCAAGGGCCGCGCCGAAATGCACGCGGCTCACGAGTTGATCTCCGAAAATGCAAAAGCCGCTCGCTTTGAGTTTGTCGGATTCGTTGAAGGAAGTGATATTCCCGGAGATCGTTGTGATGTCATCGTCACAGACGGGTTTACTGGCAATATCGCTCTCAAAACTGGCGAAGGCACGGCGAGCTTGATTCGTGATTTCTTACGCGAAGCCTTCAACCACACGCTTCTGTCGCGGTTTGCTGCCCTACTCGCTTACACGTCGCTTAAGCGCTTGGGTAAGCGGATAGACCCACGCCAAGTCAACGGCGGTGTGTTCCTGGGCCTCAACGGAACTGTCGTAAAGTCACACGGCTCCGCAGACGCAACTGGCGTCGCCGCGGCACTTGACCTTGCATATCAACTTGCCCAAAGCGGCTTCAATGAAAAATTGGCGGCGCGCATTTCGGCGGCAACAATGCTTGCTGCCGAGGCAAGCGATGAAACAGACGCAGATGGAGAGCTTACATGACTTTGCGTTCTGTAGTCGTTGGATATGGGCACTATTTGCCCGAGAAAATTGTTCCCAACAGTGCGTTTGAAGAATCGCTGGACACGACTGATGAGTGGATTCGCTCACGTTCAGGTATCGAACGCCGCCATTTTGCGGCCGAAGGCCAGTACACATCAGATTTGGCCGCGGAAGCAGCGCAAGCAACTCTCGTCAACTCTGGCCTCACCGCTGATGACATTGATGCAATCGTTGTCGCGACGTCAACGCCCGACCTCACGTTTCCTTCGGTGGCCACGATGGTTCAAGAGAAGATCGGTATGACCAAAGGCTTTGGTTTTGATGTGCAGGCTGTATGCGCGGGATTTGTGTTCGCGCTTACAACAGCCAATGGTTTGCTTTTGTCAGGTCAGGCCAAGCGCGTCTTGGTTATCGGCGCTGAGACATTCAGCCGAATCATGGATTGGACTGACCGCGGGACATGCGTGCTGTTTGGCGACGGCGCTGGTGCATTGATCCTAGAAGCACAAGAGGCAAGTGGAGAGAATACTGATCGCGGCATTCTTTCAGCCGACCTCAACTCTGATGGGCGCTACAAAGACATGCTGTTTGTTGATGGTGGTGTTTCCACCACGGGGCATTGTGGCAAATTACGCATGCAAGGCAATGCTCTTTTTCGCCAAGCTGTTGAAAAACTGGCCTCTACGGCGAGCAAAGCACTCGAGACAACTGGCCTAAAACATGAAGATGTCGATTGGGTCGTGCCGCATCAAGCCAACATCCGGATCATCCAAGGCACAGCCAAAAAGCTCGGCGTGCCAATGGAGCGTGTCATTGTGACGGTGCAAGACCACGGCAACACCTCTGCAGCGTCTATTCCACTTGCGCTCAGTGTCGGTGCAGCCTCTGGTAAGATCAAACAAGGTGATCTGTGCCTTACCGAGGCCATCGGCGGTGGGCTGGCATGGGGTGCTGTCACTCTGCGTTGGTAGGCAAACATAAGCTCAAGCAGCACAGAAACACAACATGCCAAGCCATTGATATTGACTCGGAAATTGTCTCGCGCCTATTGTTAGGAAACAAGGGGATGAATATGAGTGAGAAAACACTAACGCGAATGGATCTGAGCGAAGCTGTTTTTCGCGAAGTTGGCCTGTCACGCAATGACAGCTCACAGCTTGTGGAAAGCGTGTTGCAACATGTCTCGGATGCATTGGTCAAAGGCCAGCAAGTAAAGATATCATCATTCGGCACGTTTTCGGTGCGCGAAAAATCTGCTCGGGTTGGACGTAATCCCAAAACCGGTGAAGAGGTTCCGATCAACCCGCGCCGTGTTTTGACGTTTCGCCCATCCCATCTCATGAAAGACCGCGTTGCCGCGGGCAACAAAGCTTGAAGGACGCGCTGGTAGATGGCCAAATCAGCCGAGGCATTTAGAACAATCAGTGAGGTAGCCGAGTGGCTGGACTTGCCGACGCATGTGCTTAGATTCTGGGAAAGCAAGTTTTCTCAGGTCAAGCCTGTAAAGCGTGCTGGCGGGCGGCGCTACTACCGCCCCAACGACATGCTTCTGCTTGGCGGTGTCAAAAAACTGCTACACGATGATGGCATGACTATTAAAGGGGCTCAAAAGGTATTGCGCGAGCAAGGCGCAAAATATGTTTCCGGGCTGTCTCAAGAACTCGAAGGCGTAGACTTGGAGCCCCTTGAGGAAGCCGCGATTGAAACATCCGTTGAAACACGACTTGCGGCAGCTCCTGAGGCGGAAACACTCCATACGCCCCCCACGGAACAAGACGAGCCACAAACAACAGCTGCGTCAGACATTCCTGAAGCTGAAGTCGAAGACAATTCAGTGGTAAGTTTTCGTAGTAAACAAATTGAAGACGTGCCGTCTAAATCTGACGAAGCGTCCGAGCTCGTCAGTGAGCCTGCATATACGCAACCTGCGGCGGAGACGATTGATCCGCCCATAGAAGAGCTCGCGGAAAATCCCAATGTTGAGCGCTCCACTGAAGCGGAACCCGAATCGCTTGCTCCGGCAAAACAAGCGGCGGGCTTGCCTTCGTTTATGCAGAGTGAGCCTACTCCAAGCACCGCATCCAAAGCCCCCGAACCTGCCTCTCTCGACATAACGACAGTGGACGACCCAAGTGACATGAGCATTGATGCAAACGCAGGTGTCTTGAGCCGGCTCGCGGCAAGCAAAGCCCGTCTGCCTGCTGATGTTCTAAGCGGATTAGCGCAGGCTCAATCAGCACTGAAAGAGCATGCTGCAAACGCGTAACCGAGGCCGATTTTACTCTTGCTCTCCGCGACAAAAACGCTATGTAGCAGCAATAGTCGGGCTATAGCGCAGTCTGGTAGCGCGTCCGTCTGGGGGACGGAAGGTCGCAGGTTCGAGTCCTGCTAGCCCGACCATTTATCAAAAATCAGAAACAAACTGTTTTTTGTGACCATTTGATGAGAGCTTTGGTTGAGTATTTGGTATTTTCACCTATTTTTATGGATGTCTTGATGCTTGGGTGGCTCCCTGCTCATTAGTTTTTTAACGCCTACGGGGTACCTATGCCAATCGATGTGAACCAGTTCTTTTTTGCCAACTCGCTCGTCAACTTCGCCGAAGGTGGCAGCCAAACCAATGTGCCCTACTGGCTCAACCAATTTCTCGATGCATCAGGTGGCGCCTATAACGCCAACGGTGGCTTCGGCTTTCTTCGCAATTTTGCAGTGCGTGAAGAGCCGGGTAACGAGTGGGGCGTTGAGGGTGTTGAAGGCGTTTGGGATCAAGACACAACAGAGTTCAGCGATGTTCAGTTTGATCAAGTGATCATCGCACCTGGAAACTTCATCCAGCAAACGGCGCCCGACGCCGCATATGCGGGCGATACGGTTTCACCGTTGAGCGCGAGTATCGAGCTTATCGAAAACACACTTGATGATCAGCCTGCCACCGAGATTTTCATCTATGAAGGCTGGAGCGATCTGGCTGAGTTTAGCGAAGCATTTCCGCCAAGCACCAGCACATATGACCGGTATCTTGACCACAACCAAGACAGCTACCATGACTGGTATGAAGACTATGTTGGTAGTCTGAGCGAAGCTTTCCCTGATGCAGATATCACCTTGATCCCAGTCGCCCCAGTGTTGACCGGTATGTTCGCCGAAGGCGGCCCATTATCTGATCTTGGCATCGAAGATGTTTTTGTCGATACAGCTCCACACGGTACTGAGACAACATACTTTTTGGCCAGCCTTGTGACGTATCAAACGACAATTGGCGAGCCGGTTCCAGCCGACTTTGACATTCCAGATAGCATACACCCTGCGGTTGCCGAAAACTTTGGCGAAATCCTTGATTTCATCGAAACTCAAAGTGATGTCTTTACCGACTTCCAATCTACCGAGAATGAGTTGGATGAGGAAACGGGCACCGAACCTGAAGCAGAGACAGATCCCGAAACTGGAGACGAAACGGTACCTGTTTCTGAGGCCGAACCTGAGCCGGAGGCAACCCCCGAAACCGAAGATGAGCCTGATGCGGAGGAAGTTTCCGAAACTGAAACCGTGAACCAAGATGAGCCTGAGGCGGAGGAAGCTTCCGAAACTGAAGCCGTAACCGAAGATGAGCCTGAGGCGGAGACAGAGGCGGAGACAGAGGATTGTTACGTCGACTGCGGGTATGGGCTGCCTGCACTCTCAGAGGAAGCTGAACAGTATCGCGCCGAATACAGCGAAGACGAAATTGATCTGAAATTCTCGCATGGCATGATATCAGACGAGCTTTATCAAGCGATCCTTTTGGAGTTTTGATCACGGCAATAGCTACAGAACGGGCTCGAAACAGCTTTTCTGATGGCTGTTTTGCATTTTCCACTCCAAGCTCTGCCAAAATTTGCTAGAACCGCCCAAAGCATGACCGATAAGGATTTGAGCATGACAGGTGTTTTGGCCAGCCAGCAGTTAGAAGCGATGATTTCATCCGGTGCAATATCGGCGAAAGGCGGATTCGTGGAAGGGCAAGTGCAGCCTGCTAGCCTTGATTTGAGGCTCGGTTCAAAGGCCTACAGGGTGCGCGCCTCGTTCTTGGCCGGGCAAGGTAAGACTGTCGCAGAGCGCCTCACAGAGTTCGAAATGCACCAGATAGATCTGTCAGCCGGGGCCGTTCTTGAAAAAGGTTGCGTCTATATTGTTGAGCTTCAGGAAAGCCTCAGGTTGCCCAACGGTATTCTTGCAGTTGCCAATGCGAAAAGCTCAACTGGGCGGCTTGATTTGCTAACACGCACGGTCACCGACGGCGGAGAAGAGTTTGACCGCGTCCCCGCTGGCTATTCGGGGCCTCTTTACGCCGAGATATGCCCGCGCTCCTTTTCGGTCTTGGTGCGCCCGGGGATGCGCCTCAATCAGATCCGTTTTCGCGAGGGCCAAGCGCAACTCAGTGACGACGCCTTGCGTGCGTTGCACGAGACCATCCCTCTGGTTGATGGAAGTGAGCCATTGTTTGACGACGGCCTGGGCTTCTCAGTTGACCTGAAGCCTGAGCAAGGAGACTTGGTTGGATACCGCGCCAAGCCGCACGCTGGAGTTATCGACCTTGACAAGCTCGGGCACTACGAGCCGTCTGATTTCTGGGAAGAAGTGCGTACAAAGAATGGGCAAATTATCCTTGATCCTGGCGCCTTTTACATCCTTGTGAGCAATGAGGCTGTGTGCATTCCCCCGAATTACGCAGCTGAAATGGCACCATTCTTGGCCATGGTCGGCGAATTTAGAGTGCACTATGCTGGTTTTTTTGACCCAGGTTTTGGCTATGCTGATGCTGGTGGTGCCGGTTCACGTGGTGTGCTTGAAGTACGCTGCCATGAATCACCCTTTGTGCTTGAGCATGGTCAGACTGTTGGCCGGCTGGTGTTTGAAAGCATGTCAGAACGCCCGGCGGAACTATATGGCGAGCGCATAGCCTCTAACTATCAAGGCCAAGGCTTGAAGCTTTCTAAGCATTTTAAATGAGCTTACATGCGGCCCAAGCGCCGTGATATCTTCATTGCGCGCTTGGCTTGCTTCATGCTCGAATTCTGAGGGTTTTTGCTCCCGCCCCCAGATTTTCCGAGCTTGTTTGCACCTACGTTCATAGCCTTTCGAATAAACATCCGAAGCACCATATTAATAATTCTATTGGCGTTCATTGCACCCTCCTGCTCTCATTGCAGAAAACATAGCCATTCATTGTGCAAATAGTAAGGCGGTGTTCAATCCTCGAAGAGTTCGCTTTGGCCTTCTTCAGTCTGCTCGGCAACATCTTCGTCGCCTTCACCCATTTTGGGTAGCGTCCCGGGGGGCGGGCGGTTGTCGAGAAGACCAGCAGAGCGCAACTCTTTGAGGCCTGGCAAGTCGCGCGCTGACTCAAGCCCAAAGTGATCGAGAAAGTCTTGAGTGACCACGAAAGTGACAGGTCGACCCGGTGTCATCTTACGGCGTCCGAATCGGATCCATTCCATTTCAAGCAGCTGGTCAACTGTTCCACGCGACACACTCACGCCGCGAATCTCTTCAATCTCAGCGCGTGTAACCGGCTGATGATAAGCGATAATCGCAAGTGTTTCGATGGCAGCACGGCTTAGTTTGCGTGTCTCAACTGTTTCTTTTTGCATTAGAAACGAAAGGTCGGGAGCTGTACGCATTGCCCAAGCATCGCCGACTTTTATGACGTTTACACCACGCCCAGTATATCGCTTGCGCAGGTGCACCAACGCCTCAGCCGCGTCACTGCCGTGTGGCATGCGAGCGTTCAACTCTTTCACGCTTACAGGTTCGGCACTGGCAAATAAAATGGCTTCCACCATGCGTTCTTGTTCCGCGACGGGGGGAGCCTCAAACAGGCTTTCCTCCTGCTCAACGTCGTTGTCGAGTTCTGCCATTATATTTCCTTTGCCCTCAGCTCAATCGGCGCAAACGTCTCTGATTGCCTCAGTTCAACCCGCCCTTCTTTGGCAAGCTCCAAAGAAGCCGCGAAAGTTGAAGCCGTCGCAGAGCGTAAGCGCATCGGGTCTTTGTCCCAACCATCGGGGATGTAACTTGAAATGTTTGTCCAGTTGCCAGCATAGCCAATAAGCCCTCGCATCCGCTCAAGCGCGTTTTCAAGTGTATATACGGCGTCTCGGTCCATCACAAAGGGGCGGAATTCATCACGTGTTCGCAGGCGCGAGTAGCCTTGCATGAGGTCAAGCAATGTCGCTGTGTAGTTAACTTTCTTTACGCGAGTCACGTCTTCGGGAATGCCACGTGCGAAAAAATCACGCCCAAGCCTATCTCGTGCCATCAGGCGTGCGGCTGCATCGCGCATCGCTTGCAAGCGTTCGAGCTGGAAGGCAAGATGCGCGGCAAGTTCTTCACCGCTAGGCCCCTCCTCATCCGGATCTGGCGGTAACAGCAAACGAGACTTTAGGAACGCCAGCCAAGCCGCCATTACAAGGTAGTCAGCAGCCAATTCGATGCGCAGAGTTTTAGCTTTTTCGACAAACGCTAGATACTGGCGCGCCAATTGCAGAATGCTGATCTTGATCAGGTCTACTTTCTGAGTGCGCCCAAGCGTCAACAAAACATCGAGTGGACCCTCAAATCCGTCAACGTCAATAATGAGTGCCTCAGCATCGAGGCGCTCAATAACACTCAGGCTTGGCTTATCTTCTTGAAAGTCATCATCACCCATAAACGCGCCCATTCAAAAGCGCTTTAAGTTCGTCTTCTATGGCTGAAATGTCAATATCGGTTGGGGCCCTACGCGCTTTCAATGCTCGCAAAGCGCGCCGCTCAGCCACGTCATTCATCTCGCCGGCGGCCTCGGCGACAGTCCTTCGCTCTTCAAGAGTTCCGTTGCAATGCAAAACAACGTCACAACCAGCGTCAATTGAGCTTCGGCTCAAAGTAGCCAGATCACCTTCCAAGGCTTTCATTGAGATATCGTCAGTCATCAAAAGGCCATCGAAACCGATCTCATCGCGGATAAGCTTCATGACCTCTCTATTGAGTGTTGCCGGGGCATCGCCGATCATCGGATAGCTAATATGAGCTGTCATTCCCATCGGCAGATCATTCAATGCTTTGAAGGGGGCAAAGTCTGTTTCGCTCAAGTCCGCATGTGTCGCGCGCACGGTTGGCAATTCAAAGTGGCTGTCCGAGACAGCACGGCCGTGTCCTGGGATATGCTTTACAACAGGCAGTACACCGCCGTCGAGCAGGCCGTCTGCTGCTGCTCTTCCGATTAGCGATACGGATTGCGCATCGACACCATAGCAACGGTTCTTCAAGAAGGCGTGCGTTTCATCACTTGCGATATCGACCATCGGAGAGCAATTACTGTCGATACCGATTTCGTGTAACTCGCTCGCAATAAGACGGAAACGCAAATAGAAACTGCGTGCAGCCTCAGCACCTGCAAGCTGCACCTGATCCAAAGGAGCCAGCCACTCGCGCCAGAGCGGTGCACGCAGCCGCTGCACGCGCCCCCCCTCTTGATCAATCGTGATCATAGCTTCGCGGCCAACAGCCTCGCGAAACTGGTTGCATAGCTTTCGTACTTGCTCTTTGTCGGAAATATTGCGTGCGAACAAAATAAAGCCGAACGGGTTTACATCTCGAAAGAACGCAATTTCCTCAGTACACAGTTCGAGGCCTTCAGCATCAAGGATCGTCGCCCCGAACCTGCTCATTTGCTGGTTACCGGGATGCAATCAGCCTTTTCAGCAACAAGCGCTGAGCAAAAACGCCGTGAATCGCTCAGGTCAGCAAAGCCCATAGCGCGCAGTCGATAGAAGACGCGTCCACCGCTTTTGGCCCGCATCACAACACGCTGTTTGCCCTCCAGATAGTCCTCAAAACGGGCACTCAAACGTGCCCATTCCTTGCGTGCCACTTCAGGGCTATCAAAGGCACCAAGCTGAACCAGTCGGGTGCCTGCAGGAATACTTGCAGCGTCTGTTTCTAATGCATCTAAAGCGGCAGGCGGCACAGAGCTCACCGACGTTTTCACGATACTGGGTCGAGACTTGGGGCGAAGCGAGTGCGTCACGCCGACTTTTGGCTCCGTGTTCTGCTTGTTAAGCTCAACTGGCACTTTGGGCGCGTCCACAACGACAGGAGCAACAGCTGCTATTTGTGTAACCTCTTCAGCAGCAGGTGCGCTTTTAGCAACCTCCCCCACTGGGTGAGCCAATGGTGCCACGCCTTGCGAAAGCTGGTCAGCCAAAGCCTTTATCGACGCCATCTGCGGCGACAAAGGTTCATCCGCTGCATCGACATCCAAAACTGAAGCTTTTGCCAAACCGGCATTCGGCTTTGCCTCGGTAACTATTTCAAGTGGTTTGTCTTCTTCGGTAAGAGTAACAGGCTGAGGCGCAAGCACCAATTGCTCAGCAGGTTTTTCGGCACCGCCTTCTGCCATGACTTTATTCACGGACAAACCCTGATGTTCAGCCTCCGAGCCCCCCGGGTTATCGGGAACTGTGCGCATCGGATCTTGCGACACCGCGCGCACGACAGGAACACCGCTCACATCTCGTGCCAAAAGCTTGTAGCCCCACATTCCGATACCAACGATCAACGCCAGTGACAAAACAGCGCCCGCATAGCTTGCCACTGCTCCAATCGATTGGCGCGACTGTTGAGCGCCCATAGGCCCATTCAAAGGGATTTCTGCCATATTCCGCCTCATCTAATACGGGCGGTTCTATGCCGCCTCGTCTCTCTTTTTCCGCAAGTCTCCCCTGCTCAGGAGATTTCATCTAACGGTTCAACATCAATAATAGCCAATCCGACAGAAAAAACAACGTCTGCCGCAGCAAGGAGGCTTGCGGTGATGGCTTTTGAGCCACGCTCTGGGGTGGCTCGGCGAACTTCCGCAAGAAGCCTTGCACATTGAAGCAAATACAGCCCCAAGCGATGTGGCTCAGCTCGCTCATGTGCCAGCTGCAAGACAGAAGGGAGAGCAGCCAAATTGCAGACAAGCTGCGCCTCTGCCTTGCTCAATTCTCTTGTCAAAGTATCCGATTGGGCTGTCGAAGGTGATAAGGATTGTTGAGACCGACTTAACGAAGCCGCATAGTGGATTTGAAAAGCAGGGTTGGTTGCTCCGGGTCTCTCCACTATCTCTCGGTCCAAAGTGATTGCCCTATCCGCACGGTGTGAAATGCAAAACAACTTCGCCAGCTGCGCCATGCCTTCTTTCGCGCCTTGAGCGGCGGGCTTTGTGTCACCGCAAGCCTCAAGTGCTGTGCATTTTAGCATCTCAGTTGCTAACAATTGCTCAAACAATCCAGGCCTAAAGCTCCCGCCCTGCTTGGAGAAATAGTGAACAATATCTGCTTTCTCGAAAGCCCTTTGGATAACTGCCAGCTGATTAGCCAAACTGTCCAACTCATTTTCCGTTGCATCGCCAAACTGAGAAGTGTCATCCAACAATGCAGTCAACTCGTCCTGAGCTGAAACCACATTAGTCGACGACGTGACAACGCTTGCCTCATATCCCAAATGGGACGCGAGCGAGCTGGCAACCTCCGCGGCCCAACGTTGCCGCGGGCCTGGGTCGGTTTTCACATAGCATGCGGAGTAGCGTCCCAAACCGACTCCACGACCATACGCTGCGCCCTGAGCGATAATTGCTCTGCAGGTTGCGTAGAGATAATCATTAGACAAGCGTAAGTTAACAAACCCGGGGCCAGCAACCCAAACCATCTCAAAACGTTCATCCTCGCTCAACAATTCAGCAACCTTCCCCGCCAGATCTCTGGATGCGAATTTGACAGACTTAGAGGCAACCAGTGCTGCATTGGTACTGACGTCGCCATAGGCTTGATCATTGGGCAAGTTCACATCAAAGCCGCAAACCGGTACGCCCAAAGCGCCGAGAGCGTTTTGAAACGCGGTCCTTATCTCGTCTAACATGTACAACGCTGATACTCCGTTTGGCTTTGCTTTGGAAAAAGCCTGTAAAAAACCACACTGGTGGCTTTGCCTCTGGCCTTTTCGCGCGCCTCGGTATATCGGCCAACGACGAACAACCCAAGGACATATCATGGACCTGCGAAATATCGCTATCATCGCTCACGTTGACCACGGCAAAACAACGCTCGTGGACGAGCTGCTCAAACAGTCTGGTGCCTTCCGCGCCAACCAAGACGTAGCCGAGCGTGCAATGGACAGTAATGACCTTGAGCGCGAACGCGGCATCACGATCTTCGCGAAGCCAACCTCACTAGAATGGAAAGGCACTCGGGTTAACATAGTTGACACCCCAGGCCACGCCGACTTTGGCGGAGAAGTTGAGCGTATCCTTTCAATGGTAGATGGTGTTGTTCTGCTGGTAGACGCTGCCGAAGGCCCGATGCCGCAAACCAAGTTTGTTACATCTAAAGCTCTCGCATTGGGCCTGCGCCCCATCGTCGTGCTCAACAAAGTTGACAAAACAGACGCCGAGCCCGACCGTGCGCTAGACGAATGCTTTGATCTCTTCGCCTCACTTGATGCGAATGATGACCAACTTGATTTCCCGCATATGTATGCTTCTGGCCGTTCCGGTTGGGCAGATCATGAGCTTGATGGTCCGCGCAAAGACTTGGCGGCTTTGTTCGACTTGATCGTAAATCACGTCCCTGCCCCAGCCCAGATTGCCCATCAGAACGACGATTTCAGCATGTTGGCCACAACACTGGGCGCTGACCCATTTGTGGGCCGTATCCTGACTGGCCGTGTTGAAACTGGACGCCTCAAAGTTGGCGCTACAGTTCAGGCCCTAAGCCGCGTTGGCCAAAAGCTTGAGCAGTTCCGTGTGACGAAAATTCAGGCCTTCCGTGGCCTTGCAACGCAAGACATCGACGAAGCTTTGGCAGGCGATATTGTTTCTATTGCCGGCATGTCAAAGGCGACAGTGGCAGACACTATCTGTGCTCTCGCCATCGAAACAGCGTTGGATTCTCAACCGATTGATCCACCGACAATCACAGTGACTTTCGGCATCAACGACAGCCCTCTTGCTGGTCGCGACGGCAAGAAGGTTCAGTCACGCGTCATCCGTGAACGCCTGATGAAAGAAGCCGAATCTAACGTTGCTATCAAGATTTCAGACACGCCAGGTGGCGATGCTTTTGAAGTTGCTGGCCGCGGCGAACTTCAAATGGGCGTCCTGATCGAGAACATGCGCCGCGAAGGTTTTGAACTCAGCATTTCGCGCCCTCAAGTTCTGTTGCGCGAAGAGGACGGGGTTACTCTCGAGCCAATCGAGGAAGCAACCATCGACGTAGACGACGAATACTCAGGCGCCGTGATCGAAAAGCTCACTGGAGGCCGCAAGGGCGATTTGGTTGAAATGCGCCCAGCAGGCGCTGGCAAAACACGTATCATTGCACATGTTCCGTCGCGCGGCCTGATAGGCTACCACGGCGAATTCCTCACAGATACACGCGGCACCGGTGTTCTGAACCGCGTATTCCACGGCTGGGCACCTCACAAAGGCACGATGCCCGGCCGCCGAGCCGGTGTATTGATTTCAATGGAAAACGGAGACGCTGTTGCCTTCGCACTTTGGAATTTGGAAGATCGAGGCCGTATGTTTATCGGTGCACAAACTCAAGTCTATGAGGGCATGATCATTGGTGTCCACAGCCGTGAGAACGACTTGGAAGTGAACCCACTGAAAGGTAAGAAACTGACAAACGTGCGCGCGTCTGGTACGGACGAAGCTGTTCGCCTCACAACTCCCATCACGCTCAGCCTTGAAGAAGCGATTGCATACATCAACGACGACGAACTTGTCGAAGTGACGCCTAACGCGATCCGGTTGCGCAAGCGATACCTTGACCCACATGAGCGCAAACGGATGTCTAAGAAGCTGTAAAATAACATCAGCTACAAACTAAAAAGGGCGGCCTCCACAATTGGAGCCGCCCTTTTTAGTTTGATGTTGCTTTGAACTAGTCTGTTTCAACAACCATTAATTCACGTTCGGACGCATCCTTCGCGTGGCTCAACGCAGCTTGATACGCGTCGCTATTGTAGCAAGCAACAGCGGCTTCCAAGCTTGGAAACTTCGCCACGACATTGCGTGGCCGTTCTTTGCCCTCAAGTTGTACGAAGCGGCCACCACGCGCAAGAAACTCGCCACCATGTTCAGCGATAGCTGGCCCGGCCAACACTGCATACTTCCCATAAGCCTCGGCATCTGTCACCGTCACATGGGCTATCCATAAAGCTGCCATTCATCCCTCCAATACGGCTTCCGCCGCTCTAATTGCTGCATCGGCATTGCTAACATCACGGCCACCACCTTGGGCCATGTCGGGCCGTCCACCGCCACCTTTTCCTCCGAGCTCGAGCACCGCAGCCTTAACCAGACCAACGGCTGAAAACCTGTCAACAAGATCGGCTGTAACACCCGCAGCCACCGCGGCTTTGCCATTCGCATCCGCGATCAACAAGACAGCACCACTTTCGATCTTCGCTTTATGCTCATCGATCAAAACGGGGAGGTCCTTTCCGGATACTCCGGAAAGCACTTGCGCTATGAACTTAACTCCATTGACCTCTTTGGCTGTTGTTTGGTTGGCCTCACCGCCTGACATGGCCAGTTCTCGCCGCAGCTGTGCAACTTCATTACTCAAGACTTTCCGTTCATCAAGCAGCGTTTTCACACGCTCTGGCACATCCCCAGGCTGAGCTTTAAGCTCTTCCGCCACTTGGCTTAGAGATATTGCAAGCCCTCTAGTGTGCTCCAACGCGTCTTGCCCGGTAATGGCTTCGATGCGACGTACACCAGCACTCGAGGCGCTATCCCCCAGCAAAACAAACATCCCGATGTCGCCTGTCTGACGAACATGCGTGCCACCACATAGCTCGATCGAATAGGTCTGCCCGCTGCTGCCCTTACCAGAGCCAAGCTCTTCTCCCATTGAAACGACGCGTACTTCATCACCATATTTTTCGCCGAAAAGAGCCTGAGCTCCGATTGCTCTAGCGTCATCCGGCGTCATGATGCGCGTTTCAACCGGTGTGTTTTGGCGAATAAAACCGTTCACTTCGCTCTCGACGAGGAATAACTCGTCTTGAGACAGAGCTTTGCCGTGGCTGAAATCAAAACGAAGCCTATCAGGAGCATTAAGTGAGCCACGTTGAGCGACATGATCGCCTAAGGCACGGCGTAACGCTTCATGAAGCAAATGTGTCACGGAGTGATTTGCTCGGATTGCACTTCGACGCGCATGATCTACTTCCAATGAAACGGTGTCACCACTTGAAAGCCCGTTTGGTCCAGCTGTAAGCAAGTGCGCAAATATCTTACCATCTGCATGTTTTTTGACGTCTTCGACATGGCTAACGTCTTCGGCGTTCTCAAGGCGCCTGATGAGGCCACTATCACCAACCTGGCCGCCGGATTCTGCGTAGAAAGGTGTTTGATTCAACACAACCCACCCCGTCTCACCTTGTTTCAAGCCCTTAACCTGCTCGGCGCCTTTCAAGATAGCGAGAACTTGCCCTTCAGAAACTTCAGTATCATACCCCAAAAAGTCAGTTGCACCGGACTTGTCGAGAATATCGAACCATATGGTTGCATCAGCGGCCTCGCCGGAGCCAGTCCAAGCGGAACGCGCCTTGTCTTTCTGGGCCTCCATGGCCGTCTCGAAACCCTCAACATCAACACCACGGCCCTGCTCTCTCAACGCATCTTGTGTCAGATCAAGCGGAAAGCCGAAAGTATCGTAGAGCTTGAAAGCCGCATCGCCAGAAAGGTTCGCACCTTCGTCTAGCATCTGGACTTCATCGTCCAAAAGCCTCAGCCCTCTATCTAGAGTTTTCTTAAAACGAGTTTCTTCTAATAGAAGGGTCTCTTCGATCAAAGCTTGTGCACGTCCAAGCTCTTCATATGCCCCCCCCATCTGCCGGACTAATGCTGGCACCAACTGATGCATGACCGGATCTTTAGCGCCAAGCAGGTGTGCATGCCGCATCGCCCGCCGCATAATTCGGCGCAGCACATATCCTCGCCCGTCGTTCGAAGGCATTACACCATCTGCAATTAGAAATGACGTAGAGCGTAAATGGTCTGCTATCACACGGTGATGGACATTTTGATCACCATAAGGCTCGATATTTGTTGCGTGTGCCGAAGCTTCAATCAGCGTCTTGAACAAATCGGTATCGTAGTTGTCATGGCTGCCCTGCAACAATGCGCCAATGCGCTCTAGGCCCATACCAGTATCGATCGATTGCATTTCAAGATCACGCATCGAGCCATCTTCAAATTTCTCGTTTTGCATGAAAACGATGTTCCAAATCTCGATAAAGCGGTCGCCATCTTCCTCGGGACTACCCGGAGGTCCTCCCCAAATGTGGTCACCATGGTCATAGAAAATTTCTGTGCATGGTCCGCACGGCCCTGTCGGCCCCATCTGCCAGAAATTGTCTGACGTTGCGATTCTAACAATCCTTTCTTCTGGAACGCCCAACTTCTTCCAGATATCGAAAGCTTCGTCATCTATATGGTAAACAGTTACCCACAATCGGCTCTTGTCGATCCCAAACTGTTCTGTGATCAATTCCCAAGCGAATGCAATCGCTTCATCCTTGAAATAGTCACCAAAACTAAAGTTACCAAGCATTTCAAAAAAGGTATGGTGGCGTGCTGTATAGCCGACATTATCTAAGTCATTATGCTTGCCACCAGCACGAACACACTTTTGGGCCGAAGTTGCCCGCACATAGTCTCTCTTGTCGACGCCAGTAAAGCAATTTTTGAACTGAACCATGCCTGCGTTCACAAACATCAAAGTCGGGTCGTTTCGAGGCACAAGCGGGCTCGACGGCACAATTTCGTGATCCTGTGAGCCAAAATAACTCAGGAATGTCGATCGGATCTCGTTGAGGCTTTGCATGGCTTTTCCTGCTAGAATTGGTCGTATTTTGTTTAGCTGTAGTCCCTGCCCATGTCCACACGAAGAAGCGCCAGAACGATTGCTCGCTCCGGCGCTTCAAACTTGTCAGCTGTGAAGTGACTTACACCTCGAGGATATCGTCATCAGCGCCGCCTTTTGAGGCTTTGTTATTTTGATTTTTCCCTTCTGGTGCGTCAAAGTCGAGCCCGTGCGCCGCACGAATCTTGTCCTCAATTTCGTAGGCAATTGCAGGATTATCCTTCATAAACTGCCGCGCATTTTCACGCCCCTGCCCGACCCGCTCGTCTCCATAACTAAACCAAGATCCGGATTTCTGAACAATTCCAAGGGCAACTCCAAGGTCAAGCAGTTCGCCTGTTTTGGAAATACCTTCGCCATACATGATGTCAAATTCGACTTGCTTGAAGGGTGGTGCAACTTTGTTTTTAACAACCTTAACGCGTGTTTGGTTTCCCACTACCTCATCACGGTCTTTGATCGCCCCAATCCGGCGAATATCAAGCCGAACAGAGCTGTAAAACTTAAGGGCATTGCCCCCTGAGGTTGTCTCTGGACTGCCGAACATCACACCGATCTTCATGCGAATTTGGTTGATGAAAATCACCATGCAGTTTGAACGTGAGATTGAGCCCGTCAGTTTGCGCATCGCTTGGCTCATCAGGCGTGCTTGAACGCCCACGCTGCTATCGCCCATGTCACCTTCCAACTCAGACTTTGGCGTCAGTGCCGCAACCGAGTCGACGACAACCATGCTTACTGCGCCCGACCGCACAAGCGTATCGGTAATCTCAAGCGCTTGCTCGCCCGTATCTGGTTGAGAAATCAGCAATTCCTCGAGATCAACACCAAGGTTCTTGGCATACTGCGGATCGAGTGCGTGCTCTGCATCAACAAATGCTGCCACTCCGCCCTGTTTCTGTTCTTCCGCAACACAATGCAAAGTCAGTGTCGTTTTGCCTGAGCTCTCAGGGCCATAAATCTCGATGATTCGCCCTTTCGGGAGCCCACCGATGCCGAGTGCGATATCCAAGCCGATCGAACCAGTCGATGTCGACTCGATTTTCTGAATCGCATCTCCACCCAATCTCATAATGGACCCCTTACCAAACTGACGTTCGATCTGGGCCAAAGCACTATCAAGCGCCTTTTGTTTGTCTGTTTCGCTCTTGTTTTTCATATCTAAAAGATCTGCCGTTGCCATTGCTATTGTTTCCTTATTTCATAACCCGTTGAACGCGGCAATCGCCCCAAGCGTTCCCTTATTGTTCCATTGTGGGGGCAAAAAGCGAACATTTCAACTAAAATTTTGTGGGATGATTTTCATCCACAAAGGGTTAAAGAGTCCTTTATGAACTCTTGGCACACGGAAGGAATCAAATGTTAATCTTTTCCAAGGCTAAGGTTGTCTTCTTTTCCGTGCCAAAAACCGGCAGCACAGCTATAGAGCAAGCGTTGGCTCCCTTTGCTGCGATCGCCGTGACTGACCCACCCGAGCTAAAACATGCACCAGTTTACCGATACAATCGTTTCTTCCGTCCTATGGTCGAGAAATTTGTTGGCACCGACATCGAAACAATTGCCATCATTCGTGAGCCGATAAGCTGGTTGGGAAGCTGGTATCGTTATCGACAACGTGACTTTTTGAAAGGTAAGCCACCCTCAACCGATGGGATCAGTTTCGAGGCCTTTGTAGAGGCCTACTTGCTTGACGACAGGCCCCCATATGCAAATGTTGGGTCCCAAGCCAAGTTTGTTGAACCGCGCCCAAATGGCACCTCGATCAACCGGCTTTTCCGGTACGAAAAGTTACACGAATGTATCGAATTCATGGAGCAAAAACTTGGTCAAAAAATCGAACTTCCAACGAAAAACGTGTCTTTGAAACAAGACCTTAAGCTTTGCACTTCTCTCGAAGAGCGGCTGCGAGTGAAGCATGCGGCTGACTTCAAACTTTGGTCTTCAATCAGTTAACTGCTTCTCCGTCAGAAATTACGCCTTGCACTGTTTTGGTCAACTCAGATAGCGAAAACGGCTTCTGCAAAAAGGCCGCTCCCGGGATATCAGGGCCGGTTCCACCAAAAACATCCTCTGCATAACCAGACATAAACACTACTTTTACGTCTGGCCGCACTTTCTGAGCTTCGCGAACCCAGCAAGGGCCATCCAAGCCTGGCATAACGACGTCAGTAACAAATACGTCGATCTGCAAGCTCTTGTCATTCAGAATTTCGAGTGCCTCCTCGCCACACGAGGCCTCCATGATACTGAATCCGCTGAGGCCCAAAGCTCGAGAGGCAAAAGCACGCACAGGGGCCTCATCTTCGACAAGCAATATCAAACCGTCGCTTCTCAATATTTTTTCCGGCTTTGTCACTTCATTTTGCGGAGCAAGTGTTGTTGCCGCCTGATTAGTGATCGGGAAGATAAGCGTAAAACAGCTTCCCACGCCTTCCTCACTATCGGCAAAAATAAACCCGCCAGTTTGCTTTACGATACCATAAGCTGTCGACAATCCCAGGCCAGTGCCTTCCCCCGTGCGCTTGGTTGTAAAGAAAGGCTCGAATATCTTTTGCAGTTTATCAGGCGCAATACCGTCACCCTCGTCAATAACTTTGACGACAACGTATTCACCAGTGGGAACTTTCGCCCTATCGCGCTTCAAGGGTTGGTCTAGCATAAGGGTTTCAGTCAGGATCGTGACCTTACCACCTTGGGGCATCGCATCGCGAGCGTTCACAACTAGGTTCATCACTACTTGCTCAAGTTGACGCTTATCCGCGCGAATACTGTTGCTGCCAGTTACATTCTCAAAGTCGAGCTGCACTTTTTCGCCAACCAATCGGTTGAGCAGGTGTGTAAGGTCTGACAGCGCTTCTTGCACGTCAATGGTCTGCGGCCGCAACGTTTGCTTACGAGAGAACGCAAGCAGTTGGTTGACAAGTGCGGCGGCGCGATTGGCGTTTTGATTAATTTGCTCGAGATCGGAAAAGTCAGGATCTTCCTCATTTCGGCGCACCATCAACAAGTCACAATGCCCAGTGATTGCTGTAAGAAGGTTATTGAAATCGTGAGCGACGCCGCCTGCCAACTGCCCGATTGCCTGCATTTTCTGACTTTGTACAAATTGAGCTTCAAGTGTTTTAAGCTCGGTAGCGTCATTCAAAACAGCTATGAGCACGTTTTGCTCGCCTTCCAGAGCAGGCTTCAGGATAACTTGAACAAAGGTTTCGTAGTCGTCTCGGCGAACTTTCAAAAACTCTGACTGTTGTCCAATCTGCCCACTGGCTGTGTCAGAAAGCCAGTCGGTTATCGAGCGCCCCAACCCTTCAAGTAAGTTTGAAAGACTCTCGCCATTCAATTCGCTACGTCCAAGTAAACCACGCGCCATTCGGTTTGAGCTGGTCACTCTACCATCAGGGCTAAGCTTGAGAAGCGGCACCGGGAGTTCATCGAAAAACCGCTCGCTTTCCGGTAAGTCAACATGGCGCTCGGGCGATGGAACAAGAACAAACTCTCGGCGTCCTGCACTGCCTTTCAGCTCCGCAACGACGCATGGCACATTGCCATTCAAGGTGCTTATTTCTTGCACACGTCCGGGTTTAACTGGCATTTCAGGAAAAACTCGGTCGAGGGTTTTCACCCTTTCCCCAATTAGTCGGCGCGCGACTTCGTTCATGAAAAGAACAGTGTCATTGCGTCCCGCTGTTATCAGCGGCAACTTTTCAAAGAGGCCTGCTGCATCCGTTGATGCATTTCGCGGCAATTCTTCGACTCGCCAAAGAAACCCACCGTGCGAAAGCGCGTGACAGCCAATACGCATATGGCCTGTTCTGGTAACAACATCTTCCCGAGCGGCCCCCACCTCTGCGGCTTTGAGGGAAAGGCGGGTTACAACCGCAAAAGCGTTATTCAGCACCGAGGAAAGCGTCGCAATCGTGGTGTCCAAAGTCTTGTCAAATTGCTCGGTTGCTACCCCGTTACGATACCAAATCACTCCGATTTCATCGGAGACAAAACACGCCGCAGCATCGTGGCGCACAAACTCAGAAATCACTTTTTGAGCCTGCGCATTGGCCCGCTTAAAGCTCAGAGAGAAATAGAGACTGGTGCAAGCCAAGACGGAAAACGTCGCCGCGATCGCGCTCATTATAACCACAACCGTGTGGCTGGAGGAGATATAGGCCGCCACCACCCCAACACATGAAAAAGCCAGAAGCGCCCAGATTTTTGGGGCTAATTCAAGAGAAAGACGGGCCAATCGGCCAGGCGTGAGCGCTATATTCGCCAATCGAGGTGCCTCCCAGCGAAGAGAATCAAAGGTTTCTGATCTTACCCAGCCAGCATTAACCCCAGATTAAGGCGATTTTCAGCGCAACGCACCTTTAAATTGCGCTCAAGCCTTCAGGCTCTCCTTAAAACCGCAAGGTAGAAGCCGTCACCGCCATTCTGCAAACGCCAGTTCTTTTGGCCTGCAACCTGCCACTCAGGATTGTCTGCCACAAACGCGGAGACAACATCCTGATTCTCGCAAGCCAGTAGTGAACACGTCGCGTAAGCAAGTGCGCCGTCTGCTGCCACGTGTTTGCTTGCCTGACTAAGCACATCACGTTGCGTGTCACTTAGCTCATCAAGGGTTTGTTGCGTCAGACGCCACTTTCCATCAGGGGCACGACGCCATGCGCCACTGCCCGAACAGGGCGCATCGCAGAACACCAAATCAAACGTCTGGTCTAACAGATCATCAGGCTCTAACACGCTCACTTTGCAGCCAGCCCGTTCAACCCGCACCGGGATATCGCGCATCCGCTCGGCGGCAATATCGTGCGCAAACACAGACGCCTCACTTATTGCAGCAAGAGCAAGACTCTTGCCACCGCCGCCAGCGCAGAAATCAAGCACGCGCGTAACGCCTTCAAGCGGCAACTCGGAAACGACAGCCTGACTTGCCGCATCTTGCAATTCGACAAGCCCGTCTGCAAACGCGCCACTAAGGGCAACTTTACGCACGCCCTCTGTAACGAGCAACGCCGTTTCGGCTTGCTCAGCCCGCTCAGCAATGATGCTGTCCTCAGCTAGGGCTTCAATCGCCTCAGCATGAGTCGCTTTGCGTGCGTTGACGCGCAAAAATACCGGAGCTCTTTGGCGCAGTAGTTGTGCTTCAATACTAGCATCGTCGCCCAAGGAAGCCTCAAACTGAGGCCAAAGCCAATCAGGCATGTCGTTGATTGCGGCAACGCCTTCTGGTGGCGCGCCAGCTGCTGCCTCTTCTTCTGACAAGGGTTCTGGCGCGTGACCTACCCCTGTGAAAACACTCTCAGGTGCCACGCCTTCTGCGCGCAATGCCCCAATCATCAAAGCCCGGCCTGTCGGTGCATCAGCGGCACCACCAAGAGCCGCGTAGCTGCGTGCGCATCGCCATGCCTGAAACACATGGTCGCGGATCGCAGCTCTATCCTTGGAGCCCGCATAGCGGTTCTTGCGCCCCCATGTGGTGAGGCATTTTTCGATGGCCTCGCCAGCGATCATTCTGTCGAGGATTTCTGCGGCCGAGGCCACCCGTGCTGCTGGTTGCATTACATTGCCCTATAATTCGGGCTTTCCCGAGTGATTTGAACATCATGGACGTGGCTCTCTTTGAGGCCCGCGCCGGTGATCCTTACGAATTTGCAATTGTTGCGCATGTCTTGCACCGTGGCTGAGCCCGTGTAGCCCATCGCTGCACGCAAGCCGCCGACAAGCTGGTGCACAACCGCTCCTGCACTGCCTTTGTAAGCCACCTGCCCCTCGATACCTTCAGGCACGAGTTTGTCGCTGGCTGCATCTTTCTGGAAATAGCGGTCCGCCGAGCCACGCGCCATGGCACCAAGGCTGCCCATACCACGGTATGACTTATACGAGCGGCCCTGATAAAGGATCACCTCGCCCGGGCTTTCGTCTGTTCCGGCGATCATCGAGCCGACCATAGCGCAGGACGCACCCGCCGCGATTGCCTTGGCGAAGTCACCGGAAAACTTGATTCCGCCATCTGCGATCACCGGCACATCGCCAGCTGCCGTTGCGCAATCCATGATCGCGGTGAGCTGCGGTACACCAACGCCCGCCACCATACGTGTCGTGCAGATAGAGCCCGGGCCGATCCCAACTTTCACAGCATCAGCGCCCGCATCAATCAGTGCTTGTGTTGCTTCGCCCGTTGCGACATTGCCCGCGATGATCTGCACGCTGTTTGAAAGGTTCTTGGCCCGTGTAACTGCCGCCAAAACACCCTCTGAATGGCCATGCGCAGTGTCGATCACAACGATATCACAACCTGCATCAACAAGCGCTTCAGTGCGTTCAAACCCACTGTCACCAACACCTGATGCAGCAGCCACACGTAAGCGCCCAAGCTCGTCTTTACAGGCCGTCGGGTTGAGCACCGCTTGTTCGGTATCTTTGAGTGTCAAAAGCCCTGTCAGCTTGCCGTTACCATCATGCACCAAGAGCTTCTCAATCCGCCGTGCGCGCATCAGGCTTTTGGCTTCCTCAAGTTCCGCAGGCTCTGCCAGCATCGCTAGGTTTTCAGAAGTCATCATTGCATGCACGGGTGTGTCATCGGAACTGGCAAAGCGCATGTCGCGGTTTGTCAGGATGCCCACAACCCGCCCGTCTTTATCAACCACTGGAAAGCCGGTGAAATTGTAACGCTCAACAAGCGCCTTCGCGTCGGCCAGTGTCTGGTTAATATCGAGCGTAACAGGGTTGTAGACAATGCCACTTTCGAAACGCTTCACACGCCGAACTTCGCGGGCTTGCTCTTCTACTGATAAGTTCTTGTGGATAACACCCATGCCGCCAGCTTGTGCCATCGCGATAGCCATACGCGCTTCTGTAACTGTGTCCATTGCGGAGCTTAGAAGTGGTATATTCAGAGCGATTGATTTGGTCACAAGCGTGCGTGTATCAGCCGTTGAAGGCAGCACGCTTGACGCTCCCGGAACCAACAAAACATCATCAAAAGTGAGGGCCTCACGAATCTCCATAGCGCTTCTCCTAGCTTGGCGTCGTTTGGCGGTTTCCTATGTCATGAACCTCGTGAAATGGAAAGGCTTAATCAGGCTTTGGAGGCATTCGTTTTTGTCGCAAGAGTGCCCTTCATCCACATCTGGATGACCTTCATAGCCACCCATGGCACAAAGAATGTCGCGCCAACCAGTAATGCCACCCCGATGATCTTTGGCAGCAAGCTTCCTGTCTGTGCCGCGAGGCTGAGGAAGAACACGGCTGATGCCGTCATCGGGAAGGTGAATGCGCCCCAAAGTGGCGTAAAGCCTGCTTCCATGATCCAAGGCAACTTGACGAGAAGTGCCAACAAAATAAGGGCTGCCACATAGGCTGCGGCCTTGGCAACGAGCGGCATCAATGGGAATTGGTCTGCAGGAAAGCCAAGCGCGACAATGCCAAAAAGGCACGCCGGTGCGAGGTGAATCGACAATAGCGGACGCAAAGGCGCTGGTGGCGTTGTTTTCATCAGCTGTGCTGCGCTGGCGCCCCAGATCAGCAAGGCAATAATGAGTGTCGCCCAAAGGATCGTTTGGGCAATCTGGTAATGGCCCAACGCAGTGGCCGACACTGCCGCGACGATAAAACCAACAAAACTCAGGTGCCAAAGCGGCGTAACATTACGCTGTTCAGCCGGGCCGCTGGACAAAACGTAGATCACCAGCAAAGCAAGCAGCGTATGAAACGCCAATGCGAAATACATCACCATAGTCGCGCTCTCCGGCGCCAATGGCACAAGCCCTGCGGCCAAAGCCGAGAAGCAAACAGCCAAGGCTGCCAAGCCGCCACGCCCTGGTAGGATACGCATATCTTCGATCACCGCACTTGGGCGGCGCAGGGCTTTCACAAGATAGGGAAGCAAGGCGCATGCGAACAATGCAACAACCGCACCAAGCAGCATCTGCGAAATTTCCATTGGTACAACAGAGGTTTGCGCCCCTGCCCGCCACGCGAGGGTCAGCCCGAACAGCCCCAGAATAACGGTGAAAATCGCGGGTGGGGTTTGCCGCCCGAAGTTTGAGAACTTGCTCATTTCACATTCCTTCTTTCATATCTGTTTACCGCCTTACGCCTGCAGCCTGCGAGGCTCCAGTGGCCGAAGCGTCGCACCCCTTGAATGCCGTGTCCATCGCGTTCAACATAACCTCAAACACAGGAGAGTCACATGAGCGAACACGGCTATTCATCAGGGCGGCTTGATCTGCCTTTTGTCGGCATTTCAACCTTTGCAAAACGGCCCTACGTGCAAGACTGGAACGCAATTGACGCTGACGTTGCCATCTTGGGCGCGCCGTTTGATTTTGGCACCCAATGGCGCGCCGGGGCACGGTTTGGGCCGCGCTCTGTGCGCGAAGCTTCAACCTTGTTTTCTTTTGGCCATGCAGGGGCTTACGACCATGAAGATGATGTAACCTACCTGCCTGGATCAGTGCGGATGGTCGACATTGGCGATGCCGACATAATCCACACCGATACAGTCAATTCACACGCCAATATCGAGGCTGGGGTGCGGGCTATTTTGAAGGCCGGAGCGCTGCCCGTGACCATCGGAGGCGACCACTCGATCAACATCCCTTGCATCAATGCCTTTGAAGGCCAAGGAGACTTTCACATTCTGCAAATCGACGCGCACCTCGACTTTGTTGATGAGCGCCACGGTGTGCGATTTGGCCATGGCAACCCGATGCGCCGGGCCGCCGAAAAACCCTATGTAACCGGCCTCACACAAGTCGGTATTCGCAACGTGAGTTCAACCGCCAAAGAAGGCTATGACGACGCCCGCGCGATGGGTTCTGACATCCTGTCAGTGCGCCAAATGCGCGCCCTCGGACCAGAAGCTACAGCAGCGCGTATTCCCGCAAAATCAAAGGTTTACATAACAATCGACATCGACGCCTTCTGCCCCTCCATCGCGCCGGGCACAGGCACGCCAAGCCATGGTGGCTTTCAGTATTATGACGTGATCGAGCTCTTGCAAGAGGTCTGTCAGCACCATGAGATCATCGGAATTGACCTTGTCGAAGTCGCGCCCGATTATGACCAATCGTCAAGCACTTCGATCTTGGCGGCGCAGGTCTTGCTCAACTTACTAGGGTTCATTTTTCACGCCAAAGGGCACTAATTTAGAGCACCGACAAGGCCCGTTAACAATTCGATTTAGCAATTTGTCTCAGTGCTGACATAGGCTGTGCCTACGGTATGCAGCTATCCATGCATACCGCAGTGCATAACGCGTACATACAGTTTTGCCTGTAAATTCGAAAGGTTCAAATGTTAACGAAGCGCGCGCTGCTTCAGTCCCGCCAAGCTTTGACGCAATAGCAGAGACAGTGAGATGACACTTTGAGATGACACTTTTGGTAAAAGGCGCTATTTTAGTCATCGGGCCCTCATTTGGTTGCGTTGCACTTCGCGGCAACACTCCTCAAACGCAGATGTCTGAGCTTTCCGTCAAATTTTTGCCGCGGATGGCAAGGTTTCTGCCGCGTCCTGCCTTTCGCCCAGAGACAAGCCCGCCTAGATTGGCGCCAACGCGAACTTAAAGGCCCTGAAAATGAGCACAGATACGAGCACAGAAAAAAACACAGAGAAAAACACTGACCCCCTCGTCGTTTTTACACCCTCTGGCAAACGTGGGAACTTCCCCATTGGCACGCCCGTTCTGACGGCCGCCCGCCAGCTTGGGGTTGATCTTGACTCTGTTTGTGGCGGGCGCGGCATTTGCTCCAAATGTCAGATCACCCCGTCTTACGGCGAGTTCCCCAAACATGGCGTGACAGTCGCAGACACCGCGTTGAGCGAATGGAACGCTGTTGAGCAGCGCTATGACGACAAGCGCGGGCTGCCCAAGGGCCGCCGCCTTGGCTGTCAGGCCACGGTGCAGGGCGATGTTGTGATCGACGTGCCGCCAGAAAGCCAAGTGCACAAACAAGTCGTGCGCAAACGCGCCGAAGCGCGCGATATTATCATGAACCCGACAGTGCGGATGTATTACATCGAAGTGCAAGAACCCGACATGCACGAGCCGACAGGCGACTTGGAGCGCATGCAAACCGCGCTTGAAGCTCAGTGGCAGATAAAAGTTCAGCACGCCGATCCGCATGTGCTGCGCGAGCTACAGCCAGCCCTGCGCAAAGGCGCATGGAAAGTCACTGTTGCGGTGCACCAAGACGGCGATCAGCGCAGTATCATGCAGGTCTGGCCGGGCTACTACGAAGGGTCATTGTATGGCCTTGCGGTTGACCTTGGCTCAACCACGATTGCCGCGCATCTCTGTGACTTGCAGACAGGCGAAGTTGTTGCCTCGTCGGGGCTTATGAACCCGCAGATCAGGTTTGGCGAAGACTTGATGAGCCGTGTCAGCTATTCGATGATGAACGCAGGCGGCGCAGACGAGATGACAGCCGCTGTGCGCGACGGGATGAACGCCCTGTTCACCCAGATCGCCTCGGAAGCCGAGATCGACAAAGCGCTGATCATGGACAGTGTGTTTGTCTGTAACCCCGTCATGCACCACCTGTTTTTGGGCATTGATCCGTTTGAGCTTGGCCAAGCCCCGTTTGCATTGGCCACGTCAAATGCGCTGCGCCTTGAGGCGCGTGATTTGGAGCTGTCGCTGCATCCTTCTGCGCGGGTTTACATCTTGCCGTGCATCGCGGGCCACGTCGGCGCTGACGCGGCTGCAGTTGCCCTCTCTGAAGCGCCTGACAAGTCGGAAGACTTGGTCTTGGTTGTTGATGTAGGCACCAATGCCGAGATCCTTTTAGGCAACAAAGACAAGGTCTTGGCATGTTCTTCGCCCACGGGCCCCGCCTTTGAAGGCGCGCAGATCACATCGGGCCAGAGGGCTGCTCCGGGGGCGATCGAGCGTGTCGAAATCGACCCGGTCAGCAAGGAGCCGCGCTTTCAAGTGATCGGCTCTGATCTGTGGTCTGATGAGGCAGGCTTTGATCAAGCTGTCGCCACCACCGGCATCACCGGCATCTGCGGCTCTGGCATCATCGAAGCAGTCGCCGAGATGCGCATGGCGGGCATCTTGGACGCCTCTGGCCTGATAGGCTCGGCGGCGCAGGTTGGCAGCGCGCGTTGCGTGGAAGACGGGCGCACCCACAGCTATGTGATGTGGGATGGCCGTGAGGCTGGCGGCCCGACGATCACGGTAACAAACCCTGATATCCGCGCAATCCAGATGGCCAAGGCGGCGCTCTACTCGGGTGCGCGCTTGTTGATGGACAAGTTCGGCGTTAACACGGTTGACCGTGTGGTTCTCGCTGGCGCATTTGGCGCGCACATCAGCCCCAAACACGCGATGGTCTTGGGGATGATCCCTGATTGCGAGATCGAGAAGGTCACATCCGCTGGCAACGCTGCGGGCACAGGCGCGCGGATCGCTTTGCTCAACGCCGATGCGCGCGACGAGATCGAGGAAACCGTGCGACAGATCCTCAAGATCGAAACCGCAGTTGAGCCGCGCTTTCAGGAGCATTTCGTCAATGCCTCCGCCATTCCCAACGCGTCCGAGCCCTTCCCTATCTTGGCCAGTATCGTGACGCTGCCTGATGTGAGTTTTAACGCGAATGGCGACGGCGAAGGCGGCGGCGGACGGCGGCGCAGGCGACGCGGCTAAACCCTTAGCAAGTTTGGAAAATCATGCTAAGACTGTTCAAAACCAGCGAGCAGGCCAAACATGATTTCCGAAAAAACCTTTAAGATTGTTTTGGCGCTCCTGGGCTGCCTGATGCTGCTCACGGCAACGCGCATTGGTGTGCCCGACTTGCTTGGTGTTGATGCCGTTTCGGCGGACTATGTGATTTTCCACCAAGTCGGCGAGTTGGCCAATGCGGGGCAAGCCACCCTCGCCTATGATGCGCCTGCCTTCAAGGCCCACCAGCTTGCGCGCACGGGCTCTGATGTTTTCATGACTTGGACATATCCACCGCAGTTCAACTTGCTCACTCAGGTGCTGGCACTGTTCCCGATCTGGCTGGGCTATTTGTTGTTCACTGGCATAAGTTTTGTTTTTTTCGTCTGGGCCGTGCTGCGGCTTGACGGGTCTGCAGGGCGTGTCGCACTGCTGATGACGTTGCCCGCGATCGCGATCAACTTGCTGACAGGGCAAAACGGCTTTCTGACAGCTGGGATGATGGCCCTGCTGAGCCATTTCGCGCTGTCTGGCCAAAACGCCCGTGCCGGGGTTGTGCTGGGCCTGCTCGCCTACAAGCCGCACCTTGGCCTTGGCCTTGGCCTCGCGGCTCTCCTACGAGGCGGTGCCAAAATGGTCATAGTAGCCTGCGCCACGCTTGCCGCATCGCTTGCACTTGCCACACTTGCCTATGGCGGCGAAATCTGGACAGCGCTGCTCAACAGCGTCGAGCACTCCGGCTCCCTGCTTGAGGCTGGAAAATACAAACTCGTGCGGATGAGCACGCCGTTTGCCTTGCTGGCATCGCTCGGTTTGGGCGGCGGGCTGGCGCTG
Source organism: Lentibacter sp. (assembly GCA_016744435.1). Taxonomy (GTDB): domain Bacteria; phylum Pseudomonadota; class Alphaproteobacteria; order Rhodobacterales; family Rhodobacteraceae; genus Lentibacter. Next base: position 62,771 of record JADGEJ010000015.1, read on the forward strand.
AAGCTGCACATGACCTATGCTCTCGCCTCGCTGCTTCTGGTCGCATATGCCTCGCTGAAAGGCTGGGCTCTGCGCCACGTTATCGCCCTCGGGATGATAGCTGGAGCCGCCCTCAGCCCCTATGCCTACGACTATGACCTGTGCCTGCTGGCGCCAGCCATCACGCTGGTCTGGCCCGAGTTGTCTCAAGCACTAAGGCCTTGGGAAAAAACACTGTTTTCGGCGGCAACCCTACTGGCAACTGGGTTTGGCCTGATCACAGTTAACCTCTCTGACATCATCAAACACCTCTCTATTGAACTGCCGTCTATCGGCGGCGCAGGGCTCTTGATTATGCTCGCCATTACACTCGTCGGCCTCTCCCGCACAAAGGCGGCTTGACCGCTCGCGCACCACGCACTATCCCGAACCTCGGCTTCGCGGGTATGATGTAGTGGTAGCCTGTCAGCTTCCCAAGCTGAACGTGCGGGTTCGATTCCCGCTACCCGCTCCAGTGCTGCTCTCTGCTTTTCTACTAGGGCTGGCGGCCTAATGGAAAGAACATCCACAGAACAAACATTGACCCGAACGGCGACCAGCACAGCGAAACAATAATCCATGCCCATGGGTTGTGCCCCCTATCTTCTGCCATTTGCCAAACAATGGCGAAAATCAACCAAGTGACATAGAGCGCCAACGCAATAGCGGCCAATGAGAGAAGTCCGTCAATCATTCAGTATGACTCGCCCAGACAACAACTCAGCGCATAAATAATTTGGCGGTGCTCCAAGCCTACACCCTGCTTTTTCTTCGCAAAAATACTCAAATTCAACGCTCCCACCCTCACCGCGCAATGACGATATCGGCGCGTAGCCCGCCAAGCTCATTGCTTTGCGCCAGTCGCAGCATGCCCCCATGGGCGCGGGCCACGTCAGTTGCTATCGACAGCCCAAGCCCAACGCCCGAGCCGCGGTTCTGGTTGCGGGCGGCATCAAGCCGCGCGAAGGGGCGCAGGGCTTCCTCGCGCTGATCTGCGGCAATGCCCGGCCCGTCATCTTCCACCCGGATACGCAAGGCCCGTTCGGTCAGAGCAACCGACACCACCGCGTTGTTGCCATACCGCACAGCGTTGTTGATCAGGTTTTCCACCGCACGTCTGATCGCGATGCGCCGCAGGTTCATCTCGCCCTCGCCTTCCAGCTCACCAAGCGTCACATTCATATCCGCGCGCTGGCAATCCGCAACAATGGCTCGCACCATCTTAAGCGGGTCTGTCGCTTCCGGCTCTCCCTCGGAAGCGCCTTTGGCAAACGACAGGAACTCATCCAGCATATGCTGCATCTCGGTAACATCACGCTCCAGCGGCTCGCGGTCTTCGTTTTCCAGAAGCGACAGGCCAAGCTTGAGCCGTGTAAGCGGTGTGCGCAGATCATGGCTTACGCCTGACAGCATCAGTGTGCGCTGATCAATCGCACGCTCGATCCGGTTGCGCATGTCTAAAAACGCATTGCCAGCCGCGCGCACTTCAACTGCGCCTGATGGCTTATAGTCGATCACATTACCGCGCCCAAAGGCCGCGGCAGCACGCGCGAGGCGCTTGATAGGACGCAGCTGATTGCGCAGATAGATATAGGCTATCACCGTCATCAGAATGCCAAAAGCCACCATATAAACAAGCAGTTGGTGTGGGTTGCGCGCCGAAACACGGACGCGATCAAACGACAGTTGCACAGGCCCTTGAGCCGTTTGCACCAAAGCGTGCACGCGGGCGCCATCGGGCAGATCAACCGCGCTGAGAGGCGGCAAGTTGGCTTTCAGCTCGCGCACGACAACGATACCGGCAAAGTCATACCAGCGGCGACGGCTGACAAAGCCTTCAGGTGCCGGGCTCGTCACTCCAATGCCAAGTGGCACGGCGATCGCACTTTGGCCCGCTGCGTCAAGCTGCTCGACAACAAGCGCCAGCTCAATCGCCATAGAGCGGCTCATCTGCGTTGAGACGTCGTCAAAGTGGCGCTGGATGAAAACGATCGACACCACAAGTTGCAGGCCGATAATGGGCACGATCAAGATAAGTGCAGCCCGCCCGTAGAGCGAGCGCGGCATATATTGTTTGAGCCAAGCAGAAAACATGCCTAAACCTAGCGGCAGCCGCGCAGATAAGGAAGAGCCATGCAAGCCCCGACTGTTTTTAATCCGGATGACTTCAATCCGCGCCTCGGCGAGGCTGTCGCCCTTGAGCCGGGGTTGCGTCGCATCGTCGCCGACAACCCCTCGCCGATGACATATCGCGGCACCAACACCTATTTGCTTGGCGAGGGTGCGGTTGCGGTTATTGACCCGGGGCCAGAAAGCGGCGCGCATATGCAGGCCATTCTGGGTGCACTGCGGCCCGGAGAGGTGATCTCGCACATATTTGTGACCCATAGCCACCTTGATCATTCGCCCCTCGCCCGCCCGCTCTCTGAAGCGACTGGCGCACCTGTGCTCGCCTTTGGTGACAGCTTTACTGGCCGCTCTGACGTTATGAACGCGCTTGCTGAGGGCGGGCTTGCCGGCGGCGGCGAAGGCGTTGACGCCAGTTTTGCGCCCGACGTTCTGCTGGCTGATAACGAGACTGTAGATGGCGACGGCTGGGCACTCACCGCACTGCACACGCCTGGTCATTTTGGCAACCACCTTAGCTTTGCATGGGGCGACGCATTGTTTTGCGGTGACTTGGTGATGGGCTGGGCCAGTTCTCTCGTCAGCCCGCCGGATGGCGACTTGACCGACTTTATGGCCTCTTGCCAACGGCTGGCCGAACACGACTGGAGAGTGTTTCACGCGGGCCACGGTGCACCAATTGAAACGCCAAACGCGCGGCTCACTTGGCTGATCGAGCACCGTTTGACCCGTGAAGCCCAAATTTTGGCAGCCCTTCGCGAAGCGCCAGCCACAGCCGAAGCCCTCGCGACCGCAATCTATTCAGACACGCCCGCAGCCTTACTGCCTGCCGCCACCCGCAATGTCTTTGCGCACCTCGTTGATCTGTATTGCAAAAACCGCGTTTCAGCCTCACCGCAACTAAGCGCCACAGCCCTGTTCAGGCTGGTTTGAGAGCCTCGGATTTTTTTAAGGATTTTGACGTAAAACACACTAGACGCGCCCAAAGGGTGTTGCTATATCCCCCTCACATTCCGGCGTAGCTCAGCGGTAGAGCAGTTGACTGTTAATCAATTTGTCGTAGGTTCGATCCCTACCGCCGGAGCCAAAGATTTCAAGGGCTTAGCATGAAAATGCTAAGCCCTTTCTTCTTTCTAGTCTCTTTTTAGTCTCTCAAATCACGGTGTTTTGAGGAGATTTTCTATGTTCAGCAGTGAGCGGCTTGCTAACTGCGAGTCACCACAGCTATCAGCCAACTCCAACTCTTCCCGCCCTACCGCTGTTGCGTTGATGGCGGAGGTCGCAATGCTTGCTGACCCATCCACTCTTGGTGCATGTTGGTTGGACGCCTGGGCGAATGTCGTAGATATCAGGCTAATGTGAAAGTTGGATGGTAGCGCAACGCTATTGTGCCCTTGAAATAAAGCAGTCAACATTGCTTTTTAGCAGCAGTTTCTTTTAGTGTGTTTCTATATCTGTTTCGAGGTACTAGCATTTCGGATTTGTTTTCAATAGTTTCTGAGTTACCCGACGCGCTTAATGATGCAAATCATTGGAACTTGGTATTGTCCAAGCTTGCGTACGCCACCGGAGCGGAGCACGTATTCGTCTCAGAACGTGACCCTCTTGGAAGTCTGCAGCTTGATGACAACCCGTGGGAAAGCCCCTTCGTCTACGGTTACGATGGTGAAGCGGGCATTCGACCATATCTCGATTACTTTCATCAGTTTGATGAATGGGGGAAATTCGAGCTCTCCTGCGAACGCAATCAACCCGCCTTACTCTCTGAGTTCGCAGGGCCGATGCTCGGAGCACGGTCAGAGTTTTGGGATTGGCTTAATCCTTTAGGTATCACCGACAATGCATATGTGAAGCTGTTTGACACTGACGCTGGTTGGGTTGGACTTAACTTGCATTTCAACCGCGATATTTCGGACATAGAAAGCAGGCTTAGTGTACTGCAGAAAGTCTGCAAGCCTTTAAGTACCTCATTGCAACTGCACTTCAATGGTTTCGGATTCTACGACGAACTTGAGGCACAGTTACTTTCGTCTGAAATTCCCAAGTTGCTCATTCGGGCTTCAGGAAAAATCGTCGCCATAAACTCACTTGCCGAACAACTCATTGCTACACACTCGGGTACGTTCAAGACAAACGGCAAGTTGGCATTCCTCACTTCCAGCATTCAAAATCAATTTCGCCAAGCGTTAGCCGAAGCTGGCTCTGATGGGATGGCACGTATATTCAGCCTTCCTTTAGACCTTGAGCGAGCGGATATGACGGTCGTCGTACTTCCTGTTCCGAGAAGATCTAGCGCGTCTCTGGACAAAGAACCTCTGCTCGAACTCTCATTTATCGGGCGCGAACTTCCGTCGCCACTATTGCGACCACTTGCTAGTGCGTATGGTTTAACGCCTCGCCAGACCACGGTGCTTGCTGAGGTCGAGAAAGGCAAGAATGTTCGTCAAATAGCGAAGGACTTAGAGCTGAGTTATGACTACGTTCGCAGCATTCTCTACAAAGACATTTTTCCAGCTCTAAACGTCTCTGATCTTCCGGAGCTTGTGGCTCTGCTTGGGAAGGTCAACCGAGCAGCGCAGTAACCCCCACAAATGTGGGTGATATTGAGTAAGTTGTATTCTTAAAGCTTCCTAACAGGATTAGGAGGATTAATCAGTGAAGAAACAACTATGCGCAATGGGTGCGAGCCTCTTGCTTATGGGCTGCATTCAGCCGGATGCTTTGGTGTCTGCGGATGCTGCCAGTGCAAGGCAAGAACAACGTCTAGAAGGATATCGGCATCTCTCGTGTTCGCAGTTGCGCCAACATCATGCGGCCAACTTACCAGCACGTGGTGTTCTAGGCACTGTCTCAGTCACTGGCGGTCTAGGGCGTCAAAACCTCTCAGACGCAGAAGAGATGATGCGTCGCAAAGGCTGCCGCCTTCCGGAGGGGGTGAAGTCATGAAGCGTCTTCTCGTTCCGTTGGCAATGCTCCCCACGTCTCTCCTCGCGTGGGGCAATATCCAAGTGGTGGAAAGCCCCTCACCTCAGCCTCGCAACCAAGGCTGGGAAGACCCAGTGCTCATCCTGACGCTCTTGGGTGCTGCAGCCTTGGCTCTGGCCACATGGAGCTTCAAAGCGGGGCCCGCTCCCAAGACAATCATTTCTGCTTTAGTTGCAGGTGGCTGTGCCCTCATCGGTGCAGCACTTTTCTGGCCACAGTTCGGCGGTGTGAGCATTCCGTTTGAAGCCCTCGGAAAAGTAGACGTGAACGCCTTCAACAAAATCTTTCTGCCGACCTTCATCAAGGCAGGCATTGCGGGCGTCGCGGGGTACTTGGCAGCATGGTATCTCCTACCAGAGGATGTGCCTCAGGAACGTGTGAATGTGCAAGCTCAGCCAGCAGCACAAACACGAGAAAACCACCCGCTCCAAACAGGTGACCGCATCAAGACCTACAAAGGCTATGAAATCGTCAAAGCCGAAAACGGTGTCACGGTTGACGGTGTGGCCTACTCCGGTCTTCTGGCCGCAGAGAAGGTAATTGATGCGATGGCAAAGTCACCGCACTAAAGGCCTTGGTCTGCACACCATCAATCATGAGTTTGATGAACATGCGATAGTTGGGCAGGTTGACGAGGCTTGGTACATCAACCTTGCCCAAAACACGTGACATTAGGGGCGCATCTTGCGCCCCTACGGTTGGTGGCAACCCTGGCATGGTAGTGCGCCCTAGCACGATCGGTTTCTGATTCACCAATTCAATGCCATATCTTGGTCCACTTGGGAGCACTTGCAGTTTCAGCTGACGACTGACCTTCGGCAGGCTAATCGCTGCGTTGCAGCCGGGACAGGCTACGGTAGTTGCGTCAGCCACAAAGGCTTCACCGCAATCATGAATCCAACAATTGTGGAGCGCCCGAGTGAGTACACGCCGCCAATCGTCAGGCCCCGGACGATCGGCAGGGTTCAAGCTGAAGGCTCGGTCGAACAACGCCATCAGCTCGAAGCCCAAGGCCTCTATGGGAAGATCATCTGGGCAAACCGGTCGGTCATGTTCGGGCCAGCGGCCCTGGCAAATCACTTGGTCGACGGCGCTTGGTTCACTGGGCATCCCCTCGGTTGGGTAACGCCCAGTTAGGATCATGCTCATCATCATGGCTGCTTGGAAGTAGCCGCTCTCCCGCGTTGGGGCCTGTTGGGTGCCATCTCGTTGTTCCGGGGCCAGCATGGGGCGTTGACCGATCGTATCTGGGGCGGGCACATCTGGGTCAAAGGCCAGAAAGCCATCAAAATCTATGAGATGGACGCTCCCGTCAGGCGCAATAAGGAGATTGCTGGGGGCAATAACAGTGAAAAAGAAGCTGCCGACTGGTGTATGTCGGAATGTGATTCAGCATGCCTTGTTCATGCTTGATCACTCATCTTCGATGTCTGGTGAAAAGATACAAGAACTTGAAATGGCGATGAGCTCGATCTTATTGCAGCTAGCGGATCCATCCAACAAAGGCGGTTTCCGGATCACGATCATTCCTTTCAACCACAGCAGTTCCTTCCATTGCACCGGCGAAGCTGCGACCTCGGTTGCTGCACTAAATCTTGTTGCCTCGGGCGGCACCAACTTCGACTCTCCGATCCTCAAGGCGATCCAGGCGATTGATGATTTCAAAACTCAACCTAACCCTGGCGGCTGGCAGTTTTTGCAAACACAAGCGTTCATTCTGTCCGACGGCCAGTCGCGCGTCGCTGATAAGAACATTCAGGACTTGCAGGAACGGGCCAATGTGACCGCCATCGCCTACGGCGCTGATGCCAACCAAAGCACGCTGTCCCAGATCGCGAGCGACGGTCAGGTGCATGTCGTCGGAACCAACGGTGGAGCACTGCGCGACTTCCTTGCGGCTGTCGGTGCGACAATGGTTTCGACCATCAGAGCAGCGATGTAAGCAACCAGCGCAGGAGGGCCGGACTTCCGGTCCTCCTGCAATGCAAACTCTGGGCATGTCACAACTCCCAAGGACAAACGTTTAGTTTATAGCGTCTTTCCAAACACATATAAAAAGCCCAGCTCCCCCTCGGTCAGGCTTTGCTGATCACCCCTGCAAAGCATGGCGGAGCATAATCACGGCACCGAGGGTTTAGAAGAACACCCACAACGACGGATTAACGTCGCAGCTGCGCGTCAGATGCTGGGGATGATCGGTAAAAATTATGATGATGAAGATATCATCGAAATCTTAGCAGTTCTGTATGGCATCGCCGAAGAGGGCTTTGAGGTCTATTCAAACTATCCAGAACATCCTGACCCAGACGAATAGTATTGATCTCACGGCAAATCGACCTCTAGTCCAGTCCAGAACTGGGCCTCGAAGGTGTTCCATCCGTTAGACAGGTGCCAAACCCTTTAAGCCGCTCACAGAGAGGGTTCCGAAACTGTCATCCCGTCACTCCTGCGCGAGAGAAACTCCTTGCGACTAGAGCAAGTGTTTGATCTTCTCCTACACAGAATATCGAGATGTGGTAACGAAAATGACGGACGAAACGTTCTCAAGAAAAGTCGACAATACCGCCCGCCTGCTTTTTGAGGCTCTCATCAGCCCTGACTTGGAGAAGTTCGGTTTTTTTCAGCTAGCAAATCGTCTTCTTATGGGATTGCAGGGGCGCTATGTGTTGCGCTTTTTTGCAACATTTGGATTCGATCGAAGTGTTGAGTTCGAGCTTGGGTCATCCCTTCTTGATTATATTTACCTGAAGGACGTTCTGAAATTCTCCAGAGTTCATCGTGTCCAAGGGGCTGAGCGAAAGAGTTTTGCGGCACAGCACCCAGGCTTTAAAAGCGTACCAGCTGAGATAGCAAGCGGGCGCACATACAGATTTCCGAAAGATGACCATAAAGTCTTCAGCCTATTTGAGAACTCTACCGACGGTATGGCCCTCCATTTTCGAATTTATAACGTTCGATCAATAAGACAATCAGGCGTTTTCGCACTGGACATACGAGAAATTGCCCCCAACTCTGAAGCGGCCGTATTTGTAGACGATGTACTTCGTTGCCTTCGTCATCAATGGGGGGGAGATTTCGATGTTGATCTTAAGGCAATAGTCCCGAAAAGTTTGCTAAAAGGTATGATGGGGGCGCGGCTTCAGTATAAAAATAGGTTCGTCAAAATTCCTGACCACCCTCGAGAAAAGGAAATTTTTGATGAACTCCAGCGGTACAACAACACCCTTATCCACGACATCGTCCAATCTGAGTACCTTCGACTAAGGGAGTCACCACTGAGAAGATTTGAAGAGCTACCTTTCCGGTTTCTCTTCCATCTCAAGAGATTCAACCGTTCCGAGCCCCGCGCACCGAATGGAAGTGTCGATGGATATCATTACGAGCCCGTCCCTATCTTTTGCGAAGCACAGAGAACCGATTTGGAAAAAGGGCTGATTTACCTCCGCGACAGAGCGGAACCATCTAGCGAAGCCAACTCATTTAGATTCCGGGCCACCAAGCGCAACGCTGAGTATCGCGAAAACGAGGTCAAATTCATCACTCGACAACGGTATTTGGATCCAGAGGTTGATGAGTGGTTTTGGAGCAAACTAAAAAACCAAGGAAATCTCGACTGGTTCTTCGACACAATCTGTGAACCATTGTCCGAGCACGAACGGCTTTTTTGCGATCCGTGTCTAGCTTCTGGCGTAGTTCAGTATCGAGATCATGTATTTCCCCAAAGACCCAAAAGAGACCACCTGCTTCCTTACGTTTTCGTCCAGTCTACCACGCTAGACCCACGGTCTCGTCTAGCCTCTAAGTACCGGGATGTTTGCTATCATTATTTGTTCTCGATGATGGCCACGACAAAATCAAAACCACGGCAAGACTTGCTCCTTATCCCGACAAGGTTAGGCGGGGCACCATTTGGCTGCATCTCCACGGTTTTTGGGTGTTTTGACGACGACGATGAACTTAAAGACGTACACGAACCTGCCCGTATCTTTGCTAGAAATTGGTATTTTTACGAACGCGTGGCTGTGAACTTCAATGGCCATATTAGACGTGATTTGATGAACGGATACCTGACGGCTCTATCGATTGTTTTTGAGGAGTATTTGTCTAGGCAGCTACGTTCCAAACGGTCAACAGCCGAACTTCTTGACGAACTAAACACCACTTCTGCTGAGCTACAGAGACTTCTACCGTTCGATAGGATTGTATTCTTTGAAAAGAAACACTTAGGGCAAGATTTCCTAGGTGAAAACGTAGTAAGCATCGCCGCAGCCCGAGCAGAGCGAGACCCATCCGTACTTGAGCATGGATACATGATAGTTCCGCATGCGCGCAAAGAAACGATAGTTGCTCGGTTCGAGGTAAACCAGCATTTCTCCCGCTTTGGAAAACGCCAATTCGTCGAGCAAGACCATTGTTTGGGTGAATGGTTGAACGCTTGCCAAGCCCTAAATATTGATGTTGAGATGCCGGATGACTAAAGATAACTCGATCGCACACAGCAAACCTCCATCGCTCTTAGGCCCTCTGTTAGGGCGTGCAAACCGCCACAGAGATCGTAGAAGGAGGGAGGATCAACACCTTCTGTTGAACACCGATCTTATCTTTGGTGTTGAAGATTTGACAGATTCAGAACCTAAGGTACTTTATCATCAAATCGAAGACACCGACCAAACGCTTCCGCTAGGTGAGATCTACCGTGATTGCAAAACGGTGGAAAACCTCATTGGTCCCTTTAGAACTGACTTGGTCGAGACCCGATCGGGGCTTTCAGCCAATGAGATAGCAGTTCGCTTCGCCTCTCATGTAAAAGCCCAGTTGGCTGAAGATCCAGCGAAACCTCGGCTTGATCAGCAGTTAATAGAGACTGTTGCGGAAGCCCAGGCGGCTGAAGTTCGTGCGGCCATTGATCAATTCCTTGCGAAAGGTCTCCAAAGGCAAGAAGAACTGCCCTTAACCCTGCAAGAGACCCTAAATCGTATCGACTTCATGGCTATGCCAGGTCCCGCTTGGAAGTTAGCCCTCCTCAAATATCCAGTACCAAAGTATCGCAAGATCGGCAGCCGGAAAGCCCAGGAAGCTGGAGAGGCCGATGGTCCGCCGGATGCGTTCTTTCAAAAGTGGTACCTTGGGGGGGATGGTGATCGCCCGAACATCGTGAAGCTTGGCATGTCTCTGACGGACTTGAAAGAAAGAGACGTAAAGTTGGCTGATAGCTTAAAGAGCCACCTCTCTTACATAAAAGCGGGCTTCACACTCGGTGAGTGGATCCAAGGCGAACAGGCTGAGTACGAAAAACGTTTGGAATCAAAAAATTAATCCTAATCTAGATAAAAATTCACCCTAATTGGGATAAAAATGTAGACAATCACTTTGTATTCGGTGTACCGTTTATCCATGGCCAACAACCACGGAGGTGCCGATGAAGCGAATATCTGACAAAACGAGCGTGCCCGTCACGCTACCGTGGGAAGCTCCATTTCAAGACCTGGAACTCCCCTACAATCCCTACGACTTTTACCCTCTGATTTAGGAGAAATACGATGAGCAACCGTAGCCGTGACGACGATTCATGTAAGTGTACCTGGGTTCGCCTTGGTGTCAGCGCTTTAGTGCTGGTCGCTTCTGGTGGGACTATGACCCTTTGACCAGCTGCTCCCTTTGCCGGTGAGGGCAAAGGGAGCAATTTAACTTAGTATTTTGAGGTACCTATGGAAGCTTTTATTATTGGGCTTTTGATTGTAGTCGGCGTGCCTTTAACAATCTGGTTAGGTTTCGCTTTCCTGCTCGCTTGGCCTATTTGGGTTCCTGTCGGAATTGTTGCAGCAGGCATTAGCATTGGTAGCGCAGCAGGCGGCGTGATCGTTGCCATTGGCCTCGCGATCGGGGTAGTGATTTTGGCTGGAATCCTTCATATTACCGGGATAATCGATTGATTTCTCCACTCACGATAAATCGACCTCTAGCCCTGTCCTGAACTGGGTCTCGAAGGTGTTCCATCCGTTGGACAGGTGCCCAGCCAGACCTTTTAAGCCGCTCATAGAGCAGGCTTTCAGCCTTTTCTGGTCGTAATATCCCAAATTCGAGTGAGCTCTATCTTGTAGTTTTCTTAGAAAGACATACCTTAGGTTGTGTATTTTGGCGGAAAAACAAGCAAAACGCATTGATCGAATAGCATAATTCTGCAGGGCATTTTAGAAATGAATACTAAATGACGGAAAGAAGAAAAGAAGCCGCGACCAACACAAGACGCGTCGTTTGGGCTCGAGCCGCAGGAAGGTGCCAATTTCCTGGCTGTAACGAGCTTCTTTGGCAGGACTACCTAACCGGTAAAGAAGACGCCAATTTCGGTTTTGTTGCGCACATTATTGCTGCAAAGGCGACAGGTCCTCGTGGAGATGAAACTGAGTCCCCCAAGTTGGCTAATGATGTAACCAATCTGATGCTGATGTGCTACAAACATCATCACGAGATCGACAATCAAAAAAATGTCGATGGTGAATACACTTACACGGTAGATGAACTTCGTGGGTACAAACGAAAACATGAGCAACGCATTGAGCTACTGACATCTCTGTCAGACGAACGTTCCACTGAAGTAGTGCTCTTTGGGGCAAACATCGGTGGTGTGTCTTCCCCCATTTCATTTAGTTCAGCTAAAGACGCCGTGTTGCCAGGTCGCTTCCCAAGAAATCTAACTGGAACATCAATCGGCCTTGGAAATTCGAGTTTTCAAGACCATCAAACTCAATATTGGGACTTCGAAGTCCAAAATTTGGAAACCAATTTCGAACGCTTCGTCCGCCCTTTAATTGCTGATGAAACAATCCCCCATTTGTCAATCTTCGGACTGGCTCCACAACCATTGCTAATAAAACTTGGAAGTTTACTGACTGACATCCAGAAAGCAGACGTTTTCCAGTTGCATAGAGAGCCTCCGACTTGGAGCTGGCTGCCTGAAACCGATGCGTTCGATCTCGAGATTAGTCGACCTTGCAAGAACCACAGGCAAGTGGCACTGAAAATTGGAATTAGCGCGGACATCAACGACGAAAGGGTTTTTTCGGCACTCGACACCACCGATGTTTCGATTTGGTCCCTTGACGCCAAGGACCCACACAATGACATAATCAGGTCTCCAGGGCACATCGAGCGTTTCCGCACGACAGTCAGACAACTACTCAACGAAATTAAAAAAGTTCACGGTGAAGATGTGGAACTTATGGTTTTCCCTGCAATGCCGGTTTCGTGCTCCATCGAGCTAGGGCGTATTTGGATGCCCAAGTCTGACCTCCCTTTAGCAATATTTGATCAAAATCGAACCATCGGCGGCTTTATCCCTACAATAACTATTCGGCAGCAATCATGATCCAACCTCCACAAAACGCCTCCGATTTTTTTGAACGCTTGGCTGACGAAATTGATGTTCCGGAAGGTCGGCAAAAAGAGGCGGTCGATCGGTATAAATCTGTAGGAAAATTTTTGAATCGAGACCAATCGGCGTTGGCGTACATGGAGCCAGATGTCTATCCTCAAGGCTCCTTTCGTCTTGGGACGGCAATCCGTCCAGTCAATGACGGAGAAGAGTATGACATTGACCTTGTACTTCAGCTAAATTCGACAAAACGAACGGAAACGCAAGAAAACCTCAAGACAAAAGTCGGGTTAGAACTCAAGCTTTACGCCTCCCAGAACGGAATGAATTCAGAACCTGAGCCGAAGCGGCGCTGCTGGACGTTGGAATATGCCGATGATGCTCAGTTTCATCTCGACGTACTTCCGGCGCTGCCGGACAGCCAAAGAATGCGGCAAATGCTGTTTGAGCGCGGGTTTACTCCTACCGATTTCTCAGATCAATCTATCGCGATAACAGACGAGCAACACTACGGCTATTCAATAGTCTGCGAGGATTGGCATCAAAGCAATCCACGCGGCTATGCCGATTGGTTTGCCTCAAGAATGAAAATCCGACTCGATGAGCAGCGCCAAGTTGTTGCGAAGCGTATGAATGCCAGCGTCGAGGAAGTTCCCGACTACAAAGTAAAAACACCTTTGCAACGGGCCGTTCAGATATTGAAGCGGCACCGTGACACGGTATTTGGGGAAGATGAGCACAAACCAATTTCTGTCATCATCACGACTCTGGCGGCACACTCCTATGACAATGAGGCATCGCTTGCCTCAGCCATGGAAAAGATAGTGTTCGGAATGGAAGGCTTCATCCAACAGCAAAATGGTCGGGCTTATATACCTAATCCGGTAAATCCGCTTGAAAATTTTGCGGACAAGTGGGCGGAAGAACCTAAGAAAGAGCAGAAATTTAGAAGTTGGCTTGAACAGCTAAAAACGGACTACCAGTCACTGCTGTCATCTCATGACTTATCCGGACAACGCGTACTCTTAGAAAAGCGTTTCGGAGAACGTACCATTTCCAAAGTGTATCCAAAGGCCAGCTTGCTCCCTGCGATCAAAAACTCGGCGCTTTCGTTGTACTCAAACGTTGCACAAATTCTTTCGGTACCGCACCGCCAGGTTCCCAAGTGGCCAGTTCAGAATCTTTATCAGTTAGCCGTACAAGCAACCTTCGAGAGGAACGGGTTTCGTCCTCAAGACGTTAACTCTGATGGATCGGCCGTTCCAAAAGACGGAAAACTGAGATTTCACGCTGTGTCGAACTACGACGGCCCCTGTCGGATTTATTGGCAAGTGGTCAACACTGGGGCGCAAGCTGAGAATGAAAAAGGTCTTCGCGGTGGGTTTTATGAAGGAAAGATCGAACGCGGTGGCAAAGTCCGAACTGAGAGCACGCGTTTTACAGGCAAACATTGGGTCGAGTGTTTCTTGGTCAGGGGCAACGTGTGCTTGGCTAGGAGTGGTGAGTTTATTGTAAACATTCAGTAAGCGATGAATTTTCATTCACGGTAAATCGACCTCTAGCCCAGTCCTGAACTGGGTCTCGAAGGTGTTCCATCCGTTCGACAGGTGGCCAGCCAATCCTTTAAAGCCGCTCATAGAGTGATTTTTTGGGTTCATCGCCGCCCCCGTTTGCGGTTCAGTTTTCCTTGTTTGCGCTTTTTCTTTAGCAATGCTTGTGCGGCTGTGTTCGTTTTGGCTAACTTCGGGCGGTCGCTTTTTAGATTGGCGTCGGCCCAAGTCGCAACGTCCTCAAAATTAGGGATACTGTCGGTAGAAAACACAAACCCTGCCAGTTTTCTCACATTCTCGACGTTCGTCTTGTGGTCTACATCCACGAGGCATAATCGCCGATAGTCCGCCCAATGGAGCACGGTATTTGCCATCTCTGTCGTACCCAGTTGCGCGCCTCGGGTGGATGCTTGCCAAGTCTTCAGAAGCGTTTCAATTTCAGGCTGCATCAGAATTGTATCATCTTCGTGGCCTTTGATGGCCTTATAAGTTTGGATCACAGTATGAAGAATTTGAAAGCCCCGATCGTCCTTGAAACCGCCGAGATCCAACTTACCGTCGGCATTGGTGAAGCGTCGAATGTAGCTGATAATCGCCTCTGCGGTCATCCCACTGTGCCAAAGCGCCGCCACTAAACCCGGTTCTAGCGCCATCGCATTTTGCGGTGCCGACCAATAAGCCGCCACGACTGTAAAAAGAGCCGAGGCACGCTCTGGATTCATGCCCGCTTCGTCCCGAAGTTTCAGGAATGCTAGATTTGGCGGCGGCGATGACACCTTTTTTGGGCGGTCTTTAGTAGCGCCTGACAAATCAACCGTCCGGCAAAACTCAACCCATTCTCTTGGGGCTGCCAATACCAAATCTGCGAGATCAAAATAGTCCGTTATCCGAAAATCTGCAAAACCATCCCCGCGCCCGTTTTCAGGCAACAAGCTCTCGATAGGAACGCCTTTTCCCGGATGCCCGAATTTGATGAAGATGGTTCCATCAGCGTCCTTATATAAAAATCTTCCGCGCTCTTTCATGGGGTTTGGGAGGTAGTCATCTTAATTATGCCACGTTCCCGCATCTGCGCCAAACAAAGCGCCGAAGTCGTGCCCTTGCTATGCGGCTTCGGCTTGCGCGTTTTGCCCAAAACGCTCTTCCGATACATAAAGGCCGTTTCGGTTGGCCTCGATCATCGTCGCAAAGCGATCCCAGTTCAGAGTATCGTCTTTGTTCAGAACCCCTTGTCGACGGTAATCAGCTAGCATCTGATCTGGGTTTACGTCTCCAATCACGGCATCCCCTTTCTCATTTTGAAACTGCATCAGGTAAGGAATGCGGTCGAGGTCCGTTTGATCCAACAACTCTCCATTGTAACCAGCCATCGCGCCAAAGAACGCTTGGCTGAGCCTTTGCGCTCGATTGAAATCATCTGGCATTTTCAGTTCAAGGTGTCCGCCACCCCGCTGCATAACAGAGTGGGGGAAAAATATTTCCGCCATATTTACATCGTTCAGTTTGGCAATCCACTGCGTGGTCATGCCGTACATGGTCATGTCCTCGTCGCTTGGGTTTTCGGGCAAGTTTGAGGTGTAGGTATGTTCACCGACAATTTTCATCACGGGTTCGTTGGTATCACTCAGACCAATGTACTGCCCCTCACGGATTTCAACGTCTTCGCCTGGTGCCAGATAAACCGGCTCCTCGCGTAGTTCCCCCGTTTCGGGATCGCGCACCATCTTTGTGCCCACACCTTTCTTATAGATATCATTTATATCGCCACCCGTTTGAGCGCTAAACTCATTGCGAACAATTCCAAGCTCTGCCGCAATCGCATCTTGCGTCGCGTCTGAAACGCCGGACTTAAGGTGGCTTTCTGGCCCGTCGAATAGAAAGCTGCGCGCAAACTGCACTGGATCAGGTACGCCTTGGCGCATATCCAGCTGGTTGATCCGTTGGCGTACAATCGGCGCATCAGCCGGAATACGGTCAGCAATCGTCATGATTTGGCTGAAGGCACGGAGTTGCTCTTTGTATTCCTCAGGCACCCGTTCATCCGCAATTAAAGTTTGAATTTTGGAGGTGTTTGGTTGGCCTTGCAGTTCTTCCACTGCTGTCCGGTAGCTACCAGCCTTTGCTTCTTCGGCTTCAGTTACTTCTGTGTCATCAATCGTCTGGGCATCTTCTGCCTCCACACCTGTGGTCAAAGCCGTCGTTTCCTCCGTTTCTGCCTCGACTGTTTCTACTTCTTCGGCCTCTTCAAAACCGCGTTCAATAATTCTGCTTAACCGGCGTGGTTCTTCTTGGGTGACATCATATTCCTGCCGACCGCGTTCATGTTGCTTACATTCGTGATCGCAAAATAGCGCCGTCAGTTGATCAGCCACCGGATCATCCTTGGGTTGGATACCAAAATAGTCACATTCATTCTCCACCCAAATTTTTACATCAGCCGCCCGACGTTCGGGGTCTTCGGCCAATGCATGGCTCACCTCAAGGTCATGCAAAGCCGCCGCAGCCGCTTCACCATTGGCAATTGCTTCTGCCTCGGGGCGATGTGAGCTTGGCCTTTCCAGCCCATTCCCACCGATTTCGGGAAGCGTGTCGTTCATTACAATGAATTGATTTCTAAGTATTTTACCACAAAACAGCACGTTCTCCAAATTGAGTAAAACGCATTGTGTTATGACTACCCTTCGTTCTGGGCATCTGCGATCACCCCGTCCGTGATAGCTTGCATTTCTGCTTTGGCAGCATCCACTCGAGCGCGGAGTGCCGCTTGATCAGCGTTAGCAACGTCAATTCGGTCTTGTAAGGCGGCTTGCTGAGCGTTTTGATCAGCGATTGAAAACTGTCGCTCTGCCGATTCCGCGCAAAACCCGCGTTCATCGTCCCAATCAAACTGTTCCCCACCTTCAATTTTCCCGTTCCCATCTGCGTCGGCAAAAGCGAAACCTTCCCCTAAACAGGCTTGTAGATGCGTCAGAATTTCCGATTGTGTCTCAAGAGCTACGCGAGTGACATCAATTACAATCTCCCCATCAGGATGCGGCAACATCATTTCGGTTGCTTGCGCATTGGCTTCGTCGGGACCGCCCGCCATTGCTGCGCCCAAACCTGCCGCCAGAGCCGTCATTCGCATTCCTGCCATAATAATGAGGATTAGTACGGCCTTATTATATAACAAATTCCGCCGTTTAGGCAAATTTGGTTGACAGAAAATCTTTTGACATCGAGCCATTTTGACCAGTCGGATAACCAAGCCGTGCGATGCGCTTTTGCGATATTGCCGCAAAGGAAGCGACATTCTACTGATTACTTTTTCGCCCCCAACATCATGGGATGTCGCAAGGCAGCCGCCTCGGCTTTGTGCTGCGTGATCCCCAAGTACTCGATGGTATTCGCAATCGATTGATGCCCCAACAATCGCGAGATCAGCGCAATATCCTCCCCCGCCCAGTACATCTGAGCCGGTTTGCTGCGCCGAATTGAATGACTGGAAAACTCTTGTGGATCGTAGCCAAGCCATGAAGCCCAGTTCTTCACGATATCCGCGTAATGCGCCCTCGTTATCGGTTTGGCATCCTTGGGCTTGGTTCGGGTGAACACAAAGTCCTGCGGACCTTTGCCGCTTTGCTCCAGCCACGCCGTCAAATACTGCCGCGTTGGCGGCGTCAGCACCGGATTGACGATGTGGCGCGTTTTGCGTTGCCGCCGCGCAATCAACGTGCGGATTGGCCCGTTTGTGTGTTTGATCTGCCAGACTTTGGTCGCCAGCAAATCGCTGGAGCGCAGCATCGTGTCCAACCCGAAGGACACCAGCGCCAAGTCGTGCCGGTTGCCTTGCGCCACTAGCCGCCCTTCGATTTCCGCTAGGTCCTCCAGCGAAAACGCCCGCTTTTGCCCGACAATCATGCCCCGGTTCCACGCCACTTTTTTTGACGGAGACGGTGAGATCATGAGGAGCTGGGGTTAAGCTTTTGCTTCTATCAAAAGCGAAGGTATTTTCGCTTTTAAGGCTGGGGAAAGCCAGACCCAGAACCCTTTTCGATAGGAAGCCTCGCCATGATACAGGATGAAAATCTTAAGAAACACGCGGATGACAGTTTCGCTTCTGATAAAAGCAAAGGTCATTTACTGCCGCAGGCCCGAACAGAGTGTCTAATGGCTAGTCTTCGCCTTCACCCAACTCACCCAACCGGTCTGCCTGATGCATGCGCTCATGCAAAATTGCCATTATCCCCACTCGACCATCATCAAGCTGCTTCCAATAAACATAGTGGTGTTCGTAACGGCTCACCCAAGCTTCAATTTCAAACTCAGGTGGCACTGGCCTCCAAGGAACTTCCCTTGAAACAATCGCCTCAAAACGGGCAAACAGACCCGACAGGTACTTTTCGGCCTGGTCTTCACCCCATCGTTCAAAAGTGTAGGCATACAAATCGTCGATGGCGGCGTTTGCTGAAGCCTGAATAAAATAGGATTTCATGCGCGTCGTTTTTTGTAGCGAGCCTTAACATCTTCAAGACTGGTTTCGACGTAGGCCTCATCCGGCTGTGCGAAGGCGTCCTGCAGGGTCGCTTTCAGTTTGGCGAAGGCTCGTTGTTCCTCGCGTTCGCGGTCGCGGCGGATCAGGTCGCGCACGTACTCAGAGGCGTTGTCATAGTCCCCTTCCGCCCCCACACGGGTGGTGACAAAGTCGGTCAAGGGGGTCGTCAGTCGGACAGATAAATTCATGGGTTTAGGCATAATGAGATGCTCCTCGTCCAGATTATACAGGAATATCTCGTAAGATCAAACTCTGAAGCACCCGGAGGCGCTCACGGTAAATCGACCTCTAACAACGCCACTCCAAACCGTGGCGACGTTGCCGAATTGGGGTGCTCCATGGATCGTTTGGCTAGTTGATTAATTTCAGGCCACTTCTGGTGCGGCAG
>JADGEJ010000016.1:0-64028 GCA_016744435.1 Lentibacter sp.
GGCAGATATTTCGCCTGCCGTCTTTCCAATGCCTTGAAATAGAACCACTATTCCTTCAGCACTGGGCATAGTCAGGCAAAATATCTGGCAAACCAGAAGTGCAGGATTAATGGGTCCTGACCCTAAACTGCTATACGCCGATCTTTGGCCCAAGGCACAGCATCGGCTCATCGCTTTTCTCGATCTCATAGAGCGGTGTCGCCTGCGCCCCGTTCTCGAACGTTGCACGCAATTTGCCGCCTTCAGAGTGAAACGCCCAGCACTGGGGCTCATCCGGCCTGTCTTCGTAGACAAAGCAAATCAGCCTCTCTGGTGTGTCATACCAGTAGCCTTCCTTGCACTGCCCATCGAGGAATGACCACTGCACGCGGCGGTCTTCATGATAAAGTTCAGCGCCATAAGGCTCGGTGTCATAGCCATAGTAGAACGTCTGCCCGCGGGTGAGGGCGTCAAACGCGTCGCCCGTCAGGCGCTCTTGCGCCACGGCCCCGAGGGGGAAAACGATAAGAAAGATAATAGCCCGCCACATGTTGCGAGTTTAGGCAGCTAGCGCCGCCTCTGGCAAGCGGGCAAGTTCACGGCGCATGACGCGGCGGTATAGCGGCGGCAAAAGCGCGATCGTCGCCATCACAGGCAGCGAGTGCGGCAGCGTCGGCATCGTCGCTTCGTTGAGCTCAAGAGCCGGATAGGGGCGTTGTGGGTTGACGTGGTGGTCAGAGTGGCGCGCGGCGTTCAGCATCAAGGCTGAAGAATACCAGTGCGGCGTGTTCCACGAATGCTGCGGCCCGACTGGCTCATAACGCCCAGCCTCATTGCGTGCGCGCGACAGCCCGTAGTGCTGGACATAGTCCGCCATGGCGATTTGAAGCTGTGAGTAGAGCGCTATCGCCAGCAGTGCAACAAAGCCAAGGAAGCCTCCGATGGCCACAGCCACGCCCAGCGTGACAAGCGCGACAAGCAAATCGAGCATGAAGGGGTGCGACAAAAGGCTGGGCGCTGTCTGCTTGCGCGCACGCATTGCGTTTTCGGCCTTTAACCCACTTGCAAAGGCGCTCCACCACACGCGGGCGAAATAGCGGTAAAACCCTTCGCCGTTGCGCGCGGTGCAGGGGTCATCTTCTGTCGCGACATGCACATGGTGGATCAAAACATGGGTGCTGGCGTGGTGCCCGTAGAGCATTGAGCCATAAACGATTCGCCCCAAACGCCGCGCAAACCGCTCTTTGCGGTGAATAAGCTCATGCGCGTTCGGGTGCGACACTTGGCCAAAGAAAAGCGAGTAGGCGATCAGCGTTGCCATGACCTGTGGCCAGCCCATGCCAGACACCGAAAGCCCGTAGAGCGCAGCCCCCATCAAAGGGAAGTGCAAAAGGCCTAAGACCACTGATAACTTGGCCCCTGAGGGGAATTCTGTGCCTTCGTCCATGTCAGGGAAAAGCCGCGGTATGAAGCGGTCCATGAAGGCTGTGAACAGCGAAATATACACGAGTGCGGCCCAAGCCCAAGCGCCCCCGAAAAAGGCGGCGGCAAAGAGCATTCCCGCATTGGAAAGCGTGACAAAAACAAATGGTAGCATGTTGAGTATCCAGTTGGCAGACGGGACGAATGTAAAGCAGAGTGGTTATTGATAGTAAAAAATTATGGCAAATTCATGGCGAAAGACTGCTGAGGTTTCCCCCTAAATCCTGCCTAAACCCTGCCGCTTACGCTTTGCGCGGGTTCAATGTCGTTTTTGGTTGCCCTGACATGGCGCGCGCGCTTTAGGGTGGCGTAAGGCAAAGATGCAAGGGAAGCCCATGGCACTCGATACGCGCAAAGGTGTTTGGAAATCAGGCAAAGGCAAGGGCCGTCACACGCCCAAAGGCCGCCAACTTGACGACGCGGCTTGGGACGAGGTCAAGGCGTTGCTCGGCAATGCGCCGCGCCGCCGTGACTTGCTGATCGAGCATCTGCACAAAATCCAAGACAGTTATGGCTGCCTGTCCGCCGCCCACATCCGCGCGCTGGCCGAAGAGATGCGCATGTCGATGGCCGAGATATATGAGGTCGCCACGTTCTATGCCCATTTTGATGTGGTCAAAGAAGGCGAGGTGGCTCCGCCCGCTTTGACAATTCGCGTCTGCGACTCGCTCTCGTGCGAGCTGGCTGGTGCGCAGCAACTCAAAGCGGCGCTTGAAGACGGGCTTGATGCCGCTGAAGTGCGCGTGTTGCGCGCGCCTTGCATGGGGCGTTGCGACACCGCTCCTGTACTTGAGATTGGCCACAACCACATCGACAATGCGACTGTGGATAAGGTTCATGCGGCGATTTCAGCTGACGATACTCACGTGCATATCCCTGATTATCAAGCGCTTAGAGAGTATAGCTCAGGTGGCGGTTACGAAGCACTCACGCGCCTTCGTGAGAGTGGCGACTGGAGGGAAGTCCAGCAGACCATCCTTGATAGCGGCTTGCGCGGCCTTGGTGGCGCTGGCTTTCCTTCGGGCACTAAATGGGGCTTTGTGCGCGCCAATGAAGGCCCGCGTTATCTGGCCGTGAATGGCGATGAGGGCGAGCCGGGAACATTCAAAGATCGCTTCTACCTAGAGCGCGAACCGCATGCTTTTCTTGAGGGCATGCTGATCGCGGCTTGGGCTGTCGACGCCGAAACATGTTTTATCTACATGCGCGACGAGTACCCTGCTGTGCTTGAGATATTGCGATGTGAAATCAAAGCGCTGGAAGACGCAGGGCATGTGGATAAAGGTTACATCGAGCTGCGGCGCGGCGCGGGTGCTTACATCTGCGGAGAAGAAAGCGCGATGATCGAGAGCATCGAAGGCAAGCGCGGCGAGCCACGCCACCGCCCGCCGTTTGTGGCGCAAGTCGGCCTCTTCGGGCGGCCCACACTTGTCCACAACGTCGAGACGCTGCACTGGGTCTCAAAGATCGTGAGGAACGGGCCGGAACTGCTTAATTCGGTTGAGAAAAACGGCCGTAAAGGTCTGCGGTCTTATTCTGTTTCTGGTCGCGTGAATAACCCGGGTGTGCATCTTTTGCCAGCTGGCTCAACCATCCTTGATGTGATCGACGCGGCGGGTGGCATGCTTGAAGGCCACGCACTCAAAGCCTACCAGCCCGGTGGCCCGTCGTCGGGCATCTTGCCTGCGCATATGGGCGACATCCCGCTTGATTTTGACACGCTGCAGCCGCACGGCAGCTTCATCGGGTCTGCTGCGGTTGTCGTGCTTTCCAACCAAGACAGCGCCCGCGACGCGGCTCTCAATATGCTGCGTTTCTTTGAGGACGAAAGTTGCGGCCAATGCACGCCTTGTCGTGTTGGCTGCGAGAAGGCCGTCAAGCTGATGCAGGCCGAAAAATGGGACCAAACGCTGCTGGAAGAGCTTTCAGTCGCCATGGTTGATACCTCGATTTGTGGGCTTGGCCAAGCGGCGCCCAACCCGATCCGCTTGACGATGAAGCATTTCCCAGATGAGATATGACCTGACGAGATATGACCTAAAGAAAACTTGAACTGAGGAACGCCTATGCTTGGCCTTGGCACTGACATGACGCTTATCTTTCTGGCCGCCGCATTCTGCGCGCTCGCTTATCTGGCGATATGCGCCCGGCCGGGCAAAAGCTGGCTCAAAACTGTTCTCAAGACCCTGTCTGTTTTGCTCCTGTCGGCCATCGCCTTTCAAGAAGTTGGGCTTATGCTACTGGCCGTCGCATTGATCAGTTGTGCTGTGGGCGACTTTTTTCTGTCCCGCGAGGGCGACGAATCTTTCCTGTCGGGGGTCGGCTCATTTGCCCTCGGTCACCTCGCATATGCTGCGCTTTTTTGGCTGCACCCAGAGGCCGATCTCCAGCGTATCTCCGACGGGTGGCCGCTTGTCATAGCGCTCGTATTGTTAGGGGTGGTTATGGCAGTGGTTCTGTTTCGAAAGGCCGGGCCGCTGCGCTTTGCCGTTCTCCTCTATGTGCCGATCATTATGCTGATGGGGGTCATGGCAATGGGCATGCCGTTTGAGCGAGGGTTTATCCTCATCTTGCCCGCTGCGCTGTTGTTCATCGTTTCCGATTTCATTCTTGCCCAAGAGATGTTCGTTTTGCCCGCCGATCATCAGCTGCGCCGCATCACGCCCTATGCCGTGTGGAGCACTTACTGGAGCGCCCAAGCATTGTTTCTGATCGGCTTTCTCACTGGTTAGCGCTTGTTGCGGTAAACCGCGCATAGGCAACCCGAGGCTTTGAGCTTGGTGCAAAACTGCCAAGCCGCCTTGCTTGTGTTTCGCCCAATGCGCGCAAAATAGTAACCTTTAGAACGGCTTGCACGGCTTTTCTCATGCGGAAAATCGGGTTTCTCACTCTTTACCAAAGCACTACACCGTGCTGTTCGGGCCTTGTATTTCGCTCTCGCGGCCTTGCGACTTACGCCAAAAGCCAGCTGCACGCCCCAAGGCTTGATCGCGGGTTCGGTTTGAGGTGGCTTTGATAGCTTTCGATCTTTCGAAAGTGCATAGCACGATAGCGGAAATTTCACTTTTTTTGAAAGGCTTAGGTCTAACTCTTCAGGTGGATTTTGAACCCAGGTTTCTGCGCTCGCGCCTGTTATGATCTTCACATAGTTCACGGTTTCGCGCGCCAACCCGCCAGTGCCCGCAATCAGCCCCTGAGCCCTTCGTTCGCCGCCATTATAGCCAACTGCAGCCAGTCCAACATTGCCATAGCGCCGTGCCATTTCCGCAAGATAGTGCGCCGAATGGTCCAGAGCATCAGCGGGGTTATATGGGTCAACCAGCCCACGCTTGGTAGCAGTCGAGCGGATAAACTGCGCGATCCCCATCGCGTCTGCGTGGCTCTTGGCGAAAGGATCAAACCGGCTTTCCTGCCAAATGAGGCGCGTAAAAAAGCCTCGGTCAAGCCCGTGGCGTTCGCTGACAGTGTCGATAAGCTGACAAGTGTCATACACAAAATGCTCCCAGCGGATGCACTCTTTATGCCCCCATTTTTCGGTGGTGCATATTCGGTCTGGCGGCTCGGCAAGAGCCGCGCTTGCCGCAAAAAGAAACATACTGAAAAACACTAGGCGCATGAGGCGAAATGGCCTGAGACGGGCAAACATGTCAACTGATGCCTTTTCTTAGGGCCGCGCGCGTATTAACTGGAAGGGGAAACTGCTCGGATGTGCCATGTCATTCTTTAACAAACTCAAGAACAAGCTGTTCAAATCCTCATCGAAACTCGAAGAGGGGTTGGATGCGATCGTGGAAGACGGAGGCGCGCTCGAAGAATTGGCGGCACCTCCGCCAGAGCCTAATGGCCATGATACGCTTGTTGATACGACTGTTGACGCCGCGGCAGAAGTCCCTTCGATTTCGCCAGAGCCAGAGCCAGAGCCAGAGCCAGAGCCAGAGCCAGAGCCAGAGCCAGAGCCAGAGCCAGAGCCAGAGCCAGAGCCAGAGCCAGAGCCAGAGCTGATCTCCGAGAATGTCGAGAAAGAGGTCGTTGACGACGAGGTCGAGGTGGAAGAGCTGTCACCCGAACCCGAACCCGAACCCGAACCCGAACCCGAACCCGAACCCGAACCCGAACCCGAACCCGAACCACAGGCCACCAAGCCGAGCCTCATCGGCCGCCTCCTTGGCCGCAAGGAAAGCCAAAAAGTCGTTCGGCGCGTACTTGATGATGACATGATCGAACAGCTCGAAGAGCTGCTGATCGCCTCAGACATGGGTGTTGATACGGCTTTGCGCGTCACTGCGAACATGGCGCAGGGGCGTTATGGTGCCAAACTCTCGACGCAGGAGATCAAAGAGATCCTTGCCGAAGAGATCACCCGCATCATGTCAGAAGTGGCACGCCCGATGCCTCTCTACCCTAACAAACCGCAGGTCGTGCTGGTTGTTGGTGTCAACGGATCTGGCAAGACAACAACCATCGGCAAGCTCGCCAGCCAATTCAAAGCTGCAGGTAAGAACGTCGTGATCGCAGCCGGTGACACCTTTCGCGCTGCCGCCGTCGAACAATTGCAAGTCTGGGGCGAACGCGCTGCTGTTCCTGTTCTTACAGCTCCCGAGGGCTCCGACCCGGCAAGCCTAGCCTATGACGCGATGGCCAAGGCCGAAGCTGACGGCGCTGACTTGCTGATGATCGACACAGCAGGCCGCTTGCAAAACCGCGCTGACCTGATGGAAGAACTCTCCAAGATCGTCCGCGTTATTCGCAAGAAAGATCCGACAGCGCCGCACAACACACTCTTGGTGCTTGACGCAACAACCGGCCAGAACGCGCTCTCACAGGTCAAAACTTTCCAAGAACTCGCGGATGTCTCAGGGCTGGTGATGACTAAACTCGACGGCACGGCCAAAGGCGGCGTGCTCGTTGCTCTAGCAGACAAGTTCGGCCTGCCGATCCACGCCATCGGCGTAGGTGAGCAACTCGATGATCTCGCCGCGTTCGACCCCGAAGAGTTCGCAGCAGCCTTAACCGGCTTGGAAACAAACTAGGGCCCCCATGCTTTTTCTTTGTAAAAATACTCCGGGGAGCGCGAGGGGCTGGCCCCTCGCACCCGCCCTTGAGTGACTGGCTGATCTCGCTTGAAGGCACCGAAGCTGGCCACAGGCTTGCCCTTGGCCTTGCTCTTTTGGCTGCTTTTCTTCACGCTGTTTTTGGCGCGCTGCAAAAAGGTCGCCACGATCCATGGCTCACCCGCGGCGCGATAGACGCCTCTTATTCTGCCATAGCCGCGCCCTTCGCCTTCTTTGTGGTGCCTTGGCCCGAGGCGCACATGTGGCCGATCTTCGCCGCTGCTTTCGTCATTCATGTGGGCTACAAACTCATGCAAAGCTGGGCTTACACCAAGGGTGCCTACACGGTGGTTTACCCGGTCGTGCGCGGCACGGGACCGCTGTTCACTGTGATCGGAGCTTACTTTCTCTTTGGTGAGCACTTCACGGCAGTGCAATGGGCCGGGGTGGCAACGCTCCTCGCGGGCATCTATGGCCTCGCGGCCTACAACCTGCGCCATGTCACCAGCGAGCGCGACACGCTTAACACTGCCCTCATTCTTGCCGCTATTACGGGGCTTTTTGTCGCCGCCTACACCACATGGGACGCCTACGGCATTCGCGCCACAGCCAACCCTTTCAC
Source organism: Lentibacter sp. (assembly GCA_016744435.1). GTDB lineage: Bacteria > Pseudomonadota > Alphaproteobacteria > Rhodobacterales > Rhodobacteraceae > Lentibacter. Next base: position 7,135 of record JADGEJ010000016.1, read on the forward strand.
CTTTCTGGCGTGGTTCTTTTTTATCGACGGGGTGTTCTTTCCCTTCGTGGCTTACGCGCGCTATCGCAGCCTCAAGGACAAGCCCGCCATAGCGCCGCTGATGCAGCGCGGCCTAATCGGCGCTTTCGTAGCCTTTGCGTCTTTCGGCTCGATCATGTTGGCGACACGGCTTGATAATGTCGGGGAAGCCGCCATCTTACGAGAGACATCAACAGTTTTCGCTGCGCTTATCGGTTGGCTTGCCCTCAAAGAAACGGTAGGACCGCGCAGAATTGCGCTCATGGCATTGATCGCGGCAGGTGCCGTGATCGTAGAACTGGGTGGATAGGAGAGTAAAAATGGCTGAGCAACGTAAGATCAACCCGATGCTGAAGCTTGGCCTGGAGATGGGTCCAGTGATCGCTTTTTTCGTGGCTTACGTCTGGCTCAAGGGTGAGACATTCACAATCGGTGGCAATGACTACTCCGGCTTTATCCTCGTCACGGCGATGTTCGTGCCTCTGATGATCCTCACAACAGGCATCCTTTGGAAGCTCACCGGGCATCTTTCAAAAATGCAGATCATGACGCTTTTGCTTGTGGTCGTCTTTGGCGGGCTAACCGTTTGGCTGAATGATCCCAAGTTTATCAAGATGAAGCCGACGATCCTTTACACCTTCTTTGGCTCCGCCCTTGGCCTTGGCCTATTGCGCGGCCAGTCTTACCTGCGCCATGTGATGGAGGGGATGATGCCGCTCGCGGATGCGGGCTGGATGATCCTGACCCGTCGCCTGATGATGTTCTTCTTCGGCCTCGCTGTCGCCAACGAGCTAGTCTGGCGCACAATGTCCGAGCAAGCTTGGGTGAACTTCAAAACATTCGGCCTCACAGCCGCGCTGTTTGCCTTCTTCATGAGCCAGTCAAAGCTCTTTGCCGCGCATAGCACCGAAGAGTCTGACACTTGACCACGTAGCCCAGCGGAGCTAGTTAGGCATAAGTAATACTCTCAGTGGCGATTTGTTACCGGATTGCAGGCCACTTAAAACAAACTGCTAAAAGGTCGAGATGAAGGAGCTCCTTCGGCTTGGCCGACGGAGCTTTTTTATTGGCGGAGGATCCCATGCCAAAGAAGTTCAAGAACCGCACAGCGCTTGTCCACGGTGGCACACGCCGCTCGCAATATGGCGAAGTCAGCGAAGCTGTCTTTCTCACTCAAGGTTTTGTCTACAAGACAGCCGAAGAGGCCGAGCAGCGCTTTATCAAGTCGGGTGATGATGAGTTCATCTATGCGCGCTACGGCAACCCGACAGTGCGCATGTTCGAAGAACGGCTCTCGCATTATATGGGCTATGAAGACGGGTTTGCCTGCACCTCGGGCATGGCGGCTGTCAGCGGCGCGTTGATGGCGCTCCTGAAGGCGGGCGATCATGTCGTTGCCTCGCGCGCGCTGTTTGGCTCGTGCCTCTATGTGCTCGAAGACGTTCTCGCGCGCTATGGTGTGCACATCACGCTGGTTGACGGCACAGACAACGCGGCATGGAGCGCAGCCATCAGCGACGAGACGACTCTGGTCTTCCTTGAAAGCATCTCCAACCCGACGCTCGAAGTGATCGACCTTAGGCATGTCTGTGAACTGGCGCATGCCCATGGCGCGCTCGTGTTGGTTGACGACGCAATGGCAACGCCTGTCTTTAGCTATGCCCATGACTGCGGCGCAGATCTGGTGATCGTCTCGACGACCAAACATGTCGACGGGCAGGGGCGCATGCTCGGCGGGCTGATTGCCGGCTCAAAAGAGCTGATCCGCGGGCCGATCGAGGCCTACATCAAGCACACCGGCGGCGCGATGAACCCGTTCACAGCGTGGACACACCTCAAGGCGCTTGAAACGCTAGAGCTGCGTGTGCGGGCACAGGCGTCGGCTGCTTTGCAGATCACCGAGGCGTTGCAAGGCCATGCCAAGCTGTCTGGCGTGCGCTACCCGACACATCCGGCACACCCGCAAGCAGAGGTGGCACAGCGCCAGTCTGAAGCGGGCGGCACTGTGCTTGCCTTTGAAGTCAAAGGCGGGCGCGACGCTTGCTTTAAGTTCCTCAACGCGCTTGAAATCGCGACGATCTCCAACAACTTTGCTGATGCGAAGTCGATCGCGACACACCCCGCCACGACAACGCACCAGCGCCTGCCGCAAGAGCAAAAAGACATGCTCGGTATCTCTGACGGGCTTGTGCGTTTTTCAGTCGGGCTGGAAGACGTGGGCGATATCATCGCTGACCTTCTGCAAGCGCTAGACGCGGCCTAAGCCATGAGCCTTCTTGTGCGTGACGCGGGCCCAGCCGATGCTGAGGCCTTGGGCGAATTGTTTTTTCTGTCTGTCCGTGAGGGCGCGGCGCCGCGCTACTCGGAAACCGAGCGCGTGGCATGGATGCCTGAGCCGCCATCAGGCCCCGAATGGGAAAGCGGCCTCGCAGAACAAGACGTTGTGCTGGTCGAAAAGGGCGGCGCGTTTCTTGGCTTCATGTCGCTTGACGCGCGCGGCTACCTCGACCTTGCCTTTGTCCAGCCTGATGCGCGTGGCACAGGCGTCGCAGACGCGCTTTATGCGGTGCTTGAAAATCGCGCTTTGGCGGCTGGCATGCCCGCGCTCACAACCCACGCCAGCCTGATGGCCCGCAGCTTTTTTGCGCGCCACGGCTGGGAGGTGCAACAGGCCGAAACCGTTTCGCGCGGCTGTGAAGAGTTACGCCGCTTCAAGATGCGCAAAGACTTTCAACTCGCTTGAGGTGTGCCGGGGCCTCCCGCCCACGTCAATTGCATCAAAGATGCAACCTCCGCAGTTGGGCATAGCCGGGTGGCGCTGTGGCAGCTTCGCTGACACAGCGCCACCCGGCGGGGCGACTTGGCGAAGCCAAGGCGCAAAACCTCCCTCAGCACCAAACTGAAGACTGAAAGCCGGCACCGCGCGCGGCGTTAAGTTAATTTCGGTTAAGATTTCCCAACAAAACTGTGCATACGCGTTATGCACGCATAGCTGCACACAAAACTGCATAGTGTAGGCACGGCTATTTTTAGGGTGCAAACCGGCGTTAACCACACCGTGTGCTGCATTTTTCGCAAAACTGCCGTTGGGGAGGTGCTTATAGTCTGAATTGGCAATTCGCGCGCAACTCGCCTACATTACAAAGACCTGTACCAAAGGGGGGCACGCCCATGAATAAGTCAACATCAGAGCTGCTCGCAGCACCCGACCGCGCCGAAGCCGAAGCCGCACTCGCGCGCCTGCGCGCTTGGGCCGAGGGCGCAACGCCAGAAGAAGTCGCTGATCTTGATCCGGTGATTTCACGCTTGCTGCCTTCTGGAGAAGTGTCAAATTACCCAGCACTTGCAAGGGCTTACCCGGAAGAGTTTGAAGTTGACGATATCTACAAAGCGACCTTGCCTGACTTGCAAAACGGCCCGTCGAGCCTGATCAAAGGCGCGCCACGGGTGATCCAGCATGTCGGAATTTCCAACTTTCGCCTGCCGATCAGGTTCCACACACGCGATGATAGCGACCTGTCTTTGCAGACATCGGTGACAGGCACCGTGAGCCTCGAAGCGGGCAAGAAGGGCATCAACATGTCGCGCATCATGCGCAGCTTTTATAAGCATTCGGAGGCGACGTTCTCTTTTGACGTCATTGAGGCTGCTCTGGATGACTACAAATCCGACCTTGAAAGTTTTGACGCCCGTATCCAAATGCAGTTCTCTTTTCCTATGAAAGTCAACAGCTTACGATCTGGTTTGGTTGGGTATCAGTATTACGATTTCGCGCTTGAACTTGTCGAAATTGACGGTGTGCGTCGCCAGATTATGCACATGGACTATGTCTATTCGTCGACTTGCCCGTGCTCACTTGAGCTTTCAGAGCACGCCCGCCAAAGCCGAGGCCAGCTTGCGACGCCACATTCTCAGCGCTCTGTTGCGCGGATTTCGCTTGAGGCAAACTGCGGAAATTGCCTTTGGTTTGAGGATCTTATCGAAATGTGCCGTGAAGCGGTGCCGACGGAGACCCAAGTTATGGTTAAGCGCGAAGACGAGCAGGCTTTCGCCGAACTCAACGCCGCCAACCCGATCTTCGTCGAAGACGCTGCGCGCCTGTTTGCACAGAAGCTCGAACTCGATGCCCGCGTTGGCGACTTCCGCGTCATTGCCAGCCATCAAGAGAGTCTGCACAGCCACGATGCCGTCAGCGTGCTGACTGAGGGCGCGTTGTTTGAGAGCGAAAGCCTAGACCCTAAACTGTTTTCCACCTTGTTCCACGTTGGGTAAGCCCTTCAAAGGGCTATACAAAAAGAGACGTAAGCCATGTTGCGTGCGCTCTTTTTACGCCAATAGCCAGCAGCGCGACTTGACAGCTGCGCAGCATAGGGCCAAGCCTTCGCCTCATGTTTGATATTCGCCCAGTTGGATACGTTATCGGCTTGCTCGTGGCCATGCTTGGCCTAACGATGCTCGCTCCGCTCGCCGTCGATCTGGCAGAAGGCACTGGGCATTGGCCTGCTTTCGCAGAGAGCGCTGTGATTACTGTTCTCGTGGGTGGGCTGATGGCGCTGTCCTGCCAGAACGGGGTGCGCGAAGGGTTGAGCATTCAGCAAACCTTCTTGCTAACAACGGGTGTTTGGTTGGCGTTGCCACTGTTTGGGGCATTGCCGTTCGTGCTCGGCGCGCCTGAGTCTCAGTATGTTGACGCGTTTTTTGAGGCCATGTCGGGCCTCACAACAACGGGTGCCACTGTGCTTGTCGGACTTGATGAAATGCCCAAAGGCCTTTTGCTTTGGCGCGGGCTAACCCAGTGGCTTGGTGGCGTTGGCATCATCGTTGTTGCTATGGTTTTTCTACCAGAGTTGCGTGTAGGCGGGATGCAGATTTTTCGATCGGAAGGCTTTGATACTTTTGGCAAAATTCTCCCAAGGGCGACGCAGATATCATCGCGGATTTCGTCAATTTACATAGCACTTACGCTGTTGTGCACGCTCGGGTACGTTGCCGTTGGCATGAATGCTTTTGACGCCACAGTCCATGCGATGACCACAGTCGCCACCGGAGGTTTCGCTAATTATGACGCTAGTTTCGGGGCCTTTTCTGGGGGTGCCGAGTATGTCGCCGTGGTGTTTATGTTGCTCGCTGCATTGCCGTTTGTCCGTTTTGTTCAACTGAGTGCGGGCACCGCCCAACCTCTGTTTCACGACCCGCAGGTCAAGGGGTTCTTTCTGACGGCGGTGAGCATTGTTTTCATTATGTGCGCCTGGCAAGTCTTGCAGCTTGAGCGGTTCGGCGAAGCCGACATACGCAAAATTCTGTTCAATGTCGTCTCGATCTTGACAGGAACCGGCTATGCAAGCGCAGACTATATGCAGTGGGGTTCTTTCCCGATTACGCTGTTTTTCTTTGTTGGTCTCATTGGTGGATGTGCGGGCTCAACAGCTTGTTCTATCAAGATTTTCCGCTACCAACTGCTGTTTTCTTCGGTGCGGGCTCAGATTAGAAAGATCAAGGCACCGCATGGTGTTTTCACACCCAAATACGGAGGGCGTGCGATCAGTGATGATGTTCTGAACTCGGTCATGAGTTTCTTTGTTTTTTTCATCGTAACGCTCGGCATTGTAGCTGTGGCGCTGTCGCTTACAGGGCTCGATTTTGTGACATCTGTCTCGGGTGCTTCGGCTGCTTTGGCCAATATTGGCCCAGGTCTCGGAGATATCATTGGCCCGGCAGGGAACTACAGTGACCTAAACGATGCGGCGAAATGGGTCTTGATTGTTGCCATGCTAATTGGGCGGCTCGAATTGCTCGCAGTCTACGCATTGTTGATGCCCGCTTTCTGGCGCGGCTGACTTCAAGAGCAAGGATAGTGGATGCTAAGCGGAATGCTCAGTCAAAACGCGTGCACAATAGAAACCCTGAACAAGCCCTGATAGTTCTAAGCAGCTCACTCCCAGCAGCTCACTAGAACAGTGACAGCTGTGGCTTCAACCGTAAGGTCTTCAGCTGCAATCAGAGTGTTCCGGTCAGAAGCATTAGCCGTTAATCCTGCAGCCGTTGCAACCTCACGAATGGTGTCTGCATCAATCGCAAAGCTCACTTGATCAGGGAGCTTCCTACCGCCTTGTGGAGCTGGCAACAGCATTCCGAGGACAGCGCCTGAGTCGTCAAAAACTGGGCCGCCTGCATCTCCTGGTAGGGCGTTGAGTGCCAAGCGCTTAAGCTCTGGTTCACCGGCTAGGCCTTTGATGTCGCTCAAACGGCCAAAGGTCAGCGTAGGCGCGCCCAGAATTCCTTCGTAAGAGAAGCCAGAAACAGCGACCTCAGATTGCAAACGTGGCGCCGAGGCGCGCAGCGTCGCGACTTGTGCTGGGCTTAGCGCTTCCTTGGTGCGCAAGATTGCGACACCAGACGCGTCGGCGATTACCTTTGCTTCATAGTCACCTTCGACGGTAATTCGGCTGCACGCGGCAACGGCCTCAGACGTCGTAGCTATATGACCAGAGCCATCTAGGAAAAAGCCAGAACGCGCAATTTTCGGTCGGCGAATTTCAAGCCCCGAAACCAGATCAATACTCTGGTCGTCAGTGCCAGCAGCAGGGTCCATCGCGCCGACAGTACGAGTAAAGCTCGCACGCATTTCGCTCAGAACGCGACGGCGACGTTCCTCATCTCCCGCAGGCCAAATCAAAGTAAAGCCTTTGATTTCACCATCGGCAAGCGAGGCTTCGGTGTGGGAAATGACGCCTGCGTTTTCTCCGACCAAGGTGAAGCTGTTCTTTTTGCGTTCCCGCGGGCCGCTTTCAGGCACGATCTCGAGCGTTTGCATAATGTCATAGAGCCCAAAGAGGGTGTTCTGATCGCCTGATTGGCTGATCATCAAGACACGCGCATTTATGTCGCCTGAGCTGTCGAAATGCACAAATGGTGGACTGAATTTGGAGAAGCTCACAACATCCGTCGGCAGCATCATTTCGATGCCTGCAGTGTCGTTTCGGACTGCCTTCATACCAAGGCCATCGAGGACAGCGTTATATTGAACAATCAGCTGGGCGCGCTGTTCAGTCGTGAGAACGCCTGTAGGTTTGAAGGCTGAATTTGCTTCTTGCCACAAGCTCATCGAACGACGGGTTCCACGGCCGAAAGCGCCGTCAATTGTTGAGTCGTAAAAGCCTGCCCACTTGAGCGCGATCTGTAGCTTTTGACGTTCCTCGCGGCTAAGTGCGCGCTCTGAGGCACGGGCCTCGCTGGGGGTTTCGTCGGGTTTCGCGACTTGCGGCGTTGGCTCTGTTGTGGCGACTTCTTCGGGCTGTTCGGTTGGCGTGTCGGCCTGGGCGGTCTCAACAACGGGCGTTTCGGTGGGTTCGGTCACTGGCGTTGCAGCAGGTGAAGGCAAGTTCAGCAGGTTTGCGCCAATCGGCCAAAACTGCTGCCTAAAACTGGAAGAGTAGGCGATATAGCTATCACGCGGAATTTGGCCTTCACGACGGTAAACGCGCAGTACTTCGCGGGCGTCATCAGGCAGGTAGGGGCCAAGGGCCACGCCATACCATCCGCCACCGAGAGAAAAGCCGTTCACATCAGGTAATGTGGCTGAAAACTCGCGTACCCGTTGCTGTGCTTGGCTGAGGCTAGGTTGCGCCTCAATCTGGACCCAGACAGGATCTTGAGGCTGAGCAACTGCCTGTGCGAACGCTGCTCGCGTCGTGAAAGCTACAACAATAAAAACCGAAAAAAACAGCCGTGACATATGAATATAGACCCTTGTCTCATGCGCGCCCGTTGGCGCAGTTGCGTCGTTTTACCAAATTATGCGGGGAGGTCACTCAAATAACGCGGTAAGGGCGCTATTTCTGTACAGTTTTTCAGTTGCTAAACCGCGCTAAGTTGTCTGGTTTGATTGACCTGCCCTCTTGAGGCGCATAGGTAGAGCGCGAATTGAAGAGCCACCAGCAAGTTGGTGAAGTGAAAAGGCGTCGACATGGCTGACAAGATCGAAAAACCGCGCAGTTTTCAGGAAATCATCCTGCGGCTTCAAGCCTATTGGGCCGAAAAGGGCTGTGCGGTGCTACAGCCTTACGACATGGAAGTTGGAGCGGGTACGTTTCACCCCGCCACAACCCTGCGCTCGCTGGGATCCAAGCCGTGGGCTGCGGCCTATGTGCAGCCGTCGCGCCGCCCGACAGATGGGCGCTATGGCGAAAACCCGAACCGCTTGCAGCACTACTATCAGTTCCAAACGTTGATCAAGCCAAGCCCGCCTGACTTACAAGCGCTGTATCTTGGCTCGCTTGAAGCAATTGGCATCGACATGGAAATGCACGACATTCGCTTTGTCGAGGACGACTGGGAAAGCCCGACGCTTGGCGCTTGGGGCCTTGGCTGGGAAGTCTGGTGTGACGGTATGGAAGTCAGCCAGTTCACTTATTTTCAGCAGGTTGGCGGGCATGACTGCCACCCTGTTTCTGGCGAGCTTACTTATGGGCTTGAGCGGCTGGCTATGTATGTTTTGGGCGTCGATCACGTCATGGACATGCCTTACAATAATCCGCAAACGCCAATTGCGCTTAGCTATGGCGATGTTTTCCGCCAAACCGAAGAAGAATACAGCCGCTGGAACTTTGACGTGGCCAACACCGAAGTCTTGCTAAGGCACTTCGAAGAGGCCGAGGCCGAGTGCCGCAATATTCTAGCCCAAGAAGCTCAAGATCCGAAAACCGGCAAACGTATTATCATGGTTCATCCGGCCTATGACCAATGCATCAAGGCGTCTCATCTGTTTAACCTGCTTGATGCTCGCGGGGTTATTTCAGTAACGGAACGTCAAGCCTATATCGGGCGTGTAAGAGCCTTGGCTAAGGCCTGTGCAGACGCTTTCGTACAAACTGAAGCCGGAGGCATGGTAGCGTGAGCGGTAAGATCGTAGCGGGAGCAATTGTAGTGTTGGCATTTCTGGCCGGAGCGGCGATTTATTATCTTCAGGTGTACGGCTATTACGAAACTGTTGTGCCGTCAGGCGAAAATGACGTTGTGCTTACTGGATTGGTGAGCAGTGAACCTGAGCCTATCCTCTATGCAGATTTTGAAGCAATCGACGCCAATAGCTCGCCTATTCGTTACCGCGCTTGTTTCACGACAGCTCAGAGTATCGCGCTTCTGACCGAGACCTTTGAAGGTTACGATGACGCAGAGCCTTTGATAGCACCAGGGTGGTTCGATTGCTTTGATGCGGTTGAGATTGGTGAGGCGCTGGAAACAGGCGAGGCAGTCGCCTTTCTATCACATAAAGATATTACTGAAGGCATTGATCGGGTGGTTGCCGTTTTCCCTGACGGGCGCGGCTACGCTTGGCACCAACTCAATGAAAAGCTGCAAGAATGATCTGTTACGCAGCTCCTTCACCGAAGCTGAACGCATTGAAGTGTTTGGTGGTTGAGGCTGCACATCTTGGATGTGCCTGCGTGAATATCGAAACGCAAATTAACGATGGCGCGCCGCGCAGACTGAGGAAAAACTGATGCCCAACCTGCTGATTGAACTCTTTTCAGAAGAAATCCCGGCTCGTATGCAAGCGCGCGCTGCGCAAGACTTGCAAAAGAGAGTGACGGACGGCTTGGTTGAAGCCGGGCTGACCTATGCTGGCGCACAAGCTTTCTCAACGCCGCGTCGGCTGACATTGGCTGTTGATAGCCTTTTGGCCGACAGCCCTGCCGTCCGCGAAGAGCGTAAAGGCCCAAAAGTTGGCGCTCCTGAGCAAGCAATAGAAGGCTTCTTGCGCGGCGCGGGCGTTGCCCGGGACGCCCTGGAAGAACGCGAAACGCCTAAAGGCGCGGTCTACTTCGCGACCATAGAAAAGCCTGGCCGCCCAGCTTCGGTGATCGTAGCTGACGTGCTTGAAGGCGTGGTTCGGAATTTTCCATGGCCCAAATCCATGCGCTGGGGCACAGGTACTTTACGCTGGGTACGCCCTTTGCATTCGATCCTATGCATACTGGAAGATGAAGCAGGGGCTATTGTTGTTCCGCTTGATATTGATGGAATTGCAGCCGCCGATATGACCGAAGGCCACAGGTTCATGAGCCGGGGGAAGTTCGCTGTTACGTCATTTGAGGACTATGAAGCCAAGCTCAAGAAAGCCAAAGTTGTTCTGTCGAGCCAAGAGCGCGTTGATCACATCTGGCAAGACGCCACCAACCAAGCCTTTGCGGCAGGCTTAGAGGTTGTTGAAGACCAAGGGCTTCTGGCCGAAGTGGCAGGGCTTGTAGAGTGGCCAGTTGTTCTGATGGGAACAATTGAAGACGCTTTCCTTGGGTTACCTGCGGAAGTTCTGCAGACGTCAATGAGAGAACATCAGAAGTTCTTCTCGGTTAAGGACAAGAAAACCGGTCGCATCGAGCGCTTTGTAACAGTTGCCAACCGCGAAACGGCTGATGACGGGGCAACCATTCTTGCGGGCAACCAAAAAGTTCTAGCTGCCCGCTTGTCGGACGCCAAATTTTTCTGGGAAAATGACTTGCGCATTGCAAATGTTGGAATGGCGTCTTGGACCGATCAACTTAGTAATGTTACGTTTCACAACAAGCTTGGAAGCCAAGCCGAGCGGATCTGCCGGATCGAAGCGCTGGCGCGAGATATAGCTCCCTTTGTCGGTGCAGACGGCGCGCAAGCCGAGCAGGCGGCTCGTATTGCCAAGGCTGACCTGAGCTCAGAGATGGTCAACGAGTTTCCCGAATTGCAGGGCCTTATGGGGCGATACTATGCTCAGGCTGCGGGTTTGCCTGAAGCCGTCGCGGCGGCTTGTGAAGAACACTATTCTCCGGTTGGGCCATCTGATGATGTGCCAACATCTCCCGTCTCTGTTGCTGTCGCGCTTGCTGACAAAATAGACACGCTCACAGGGTTTTGGGCTATCGACGAAAAGCCGACTGGTTCAAAAGACCCGTTCGCGTTGCGACGCGCTGCGCTTGGCGTGATCCGTTTGATGCTCACCAATGGTCTTTCGATCAAGCTTGACCGCTTTATAGATGCACAACTGGTGCGCCATAAAATCGCGATCAACCGTGCTGATGTTGAAGGCGATGAGATTGACACTCTGGAAGAAATTCTAGCAGAGATTGCAGTTTATGGGGTTTTTGGTGCTGCTTACCGAGCAGTGCTTGACCGCCGCAGCGGCGGCAAGGTGACAGAACTGCTCGGTGCAAATGTGCCAGATATTTCTGTCGATTTGCTGAAGTTTTTCCATGATCGTTTGAAAGTGCACCTTCGCGATGAAGGCATCCGCCATGATGTTATTGACGCTTGTCTTGCCAAAGAAGGTAATGATGACTTGGCTTTGGTCGCGAAGCGAGCCGAAGCTCTTGGTGCGTTCTTGAGTACTGACGACGGCGAAAACCTCACACAAGGCTTCAAACGCGCGAATAACATTCTGTCGCAAGCCGAAAGCAAAGATGGTGTGGAATATAGTTATGGCGCAGATGCCAAGCTGGCCGAAACCGACGAGGAGCGCGCGCTATTTGCAGCCCTTGAGCGAGTTGATGGAGCCGTTGCAGAAGCGTTGCGGGGTGAAGACTTCGTTGCGGCCATGGCGGGCATAGCCCAGTTGCGTGCTCCAGTTGACGAGTTTTTCGAAGCGGTGCAGGTGAACGCCGACAATGAAATCGTGCGTCGAAACCGTCTTAATTTGTTAAGCCATATCCGCAAGGTTTGTAGCTCGGTTGCTGATCTGGAGCGCATCGAAGGCTAGGAGGCCTAAGCAAAGCTTGCCAGCGCAGGGTAGTTGCGTTTAATCTGCTGCAGTGCAGAAAATTGATCCAAATATCACGCTGATTTCAGCGGCAGCTCCACTCGCCACGACGACACATGGGGGGAGAGCTAAGTGTTTACAGCGTCTCGTGCGCCTTGACTTGCCGGTTCCCAAGACTGTGGCGTTGTCCTTTGATGCAGTTCATCAAATAGCCGCAGGCGTGATGCCTGATATGAAGGCACTGTTGCTGCCTTTTGGGGAAGCGCCTTTGCTCTGCGTGCGCCCGTCCTCTGAAGATCCTGATTGGGGCGGCCCCGGAGCGGTTTTGAACATCGGCATGAACAATGCGCGCTACCTCGATCTTTGTGAAGGCTTGGGACGAGATGCAGCGACTAAGATCTATCTGCGTTTTGTGCAGGCCTATGCCATACACGTTGCGCGCCTCGACCCAGATTTGTTTGAAGACATCAAAAACGGTGACCAAGAGGGGCTTTCAGAAGCCCTGCGTGCCTATGAAGATGAGACTGAAGAAGAGTTTCCGCAAGATCCCAGTGTACAGCTTGCAGCGGTTCTAGGGTCGATGGCTCGGGCTTGGGAGGGGACTACCGCGAGGTTGCTGCGTCAAGCCAAAGGCGCCCCAGCCGACGCGGGCCTTGGACTCGTAGTCCAAGATATGGTGTTTGGAATTGGCAAAGGTGAAAGCGGTTCCGGGGTTATCCAACTGGTTAACTCGGTCACTGGTGAGCAACAAATTACAGGGCGCTATTTATCACAAAGTCAGGGCCGCGACGCTCTTGAAGAAGGAGCGGCTGCACTCTATCTGGAAGCCGATGATCGCGGCCCGTCACTTGAGGAACTTGCTCCGGAGGCCTTTGCCGAACTGAAGCGGCACACTGCACTGATGCGCGTAAGGTTGCGCGCAGAAATGCAGGCTGAATTCGCAGTTGAGAATGGAAGAGTACATGTGCTTGACGGAGTGCGTGTCGCACGGAGTGCGCGGGCGGCCGTAAGTATTGCCGTTGCATTGGCTAACGAGAAAATAATTCCACGTGAAGAAGCTCTGATGCGCGTTGAGCCGCGGGCTTTGAATGAAATGCTGCACCGTCAGGTTGATCCGGAAGCAATCAGGGACAAGATCGCGCGTGGTATTGCCGCAAGCCCGGGAGCCGCGACAGGGATGATCGTGTTTTCTTCGAATGAAGCTCAGGCCAGTGCAGCTCGGGGCGAGGCCTGCGTTTTGGTGCGTCGCGAGACGTCTCCTGAAGACATAAGAGGAATGCACGCGGCAGTCGCTGTTTTGACGGAGCGGGGCGGAATGACAAGCCACGCAGCCGTAATCGGGCGTGGCATGGGGCTGCCCTGTGTTGTTGGGGCGACTAGCCTGGCGTTTAACATGCGAAAACAAACGATCACTGGACCTGATGGTCGAATTTTTCGCACTGGGGATATTATCACAATTGACGGCACTTCAGGTGAGGTTCTGGTTGGTGAACCCCAGATGCTAGAAGCTGCACACGACGACTCATTTCGAGAGTTAATGGATTGGGCCGATGATGTACGCGACATTGGCATTCGCGCAAACGCAGACACACCCAAGGACGCCGCTACCGCGCGAAATTTCGGGGCTCAGGGCATTGGCCTCTGTCGCACCGAGCATATGTTTTTTGAGGCTGAACGGCTCACACCTATGCGCGAGATGATCTTTGCTGATCGACCGGAAGACCGACGTGCAGCACTTGAGCGACTTTTGCCAATGCAACGGGCTGACTTTATTGAGCTTTTCCAGATCATGCAGGGCCAACCAGTGTGTATCAGGTTGCTTGACCCTCCTTTGCACGAGTTCCTACCGCACGACAAAGCGGGGTGTCGGGAGCTCGCGGAAGCGCTGGCTTTGCCGCTCTCTGACGTGACCCGCCGTGTTGAGGCATTGGGTGAATACAACCCGATGCTGGGAATGCGCGGCGTACGTCTCGGCGTTACAGTCCCCGAGATCTACGACATGCAAGCGCGCGCCATTTTTGAAGCCACAATAGAGGCAAGCCGCGAGGGCGAACCTGTCGTACCAGAGATCATGATCCCGCTTGTGTCAGCTAAGCGTGAGGTGGAACTTGTAAAATCGCGGGTTGATGCGCTTGCGACGGCAGTACGCAATGAAACTGGCAAAGATTTTGAATATCGCCTTGGCGTGATGGTTGAAACACCGCGTGCAGCCCTTCGGGCAGCGGACATTTCTCCGCATGTTTCGTTTCTCAGTTTTGGCACGAATGACCTTACGCAGATGACTTATGGTCTGTCGCGTGATGACGCAGGGCGCTTTATGTCTGAGTATGTGCAACTCGGTGTTTACCCCGAAGATCCGTTTCATACCCTCGACAACGAAGGCGTAGGGGAGCTGCTTGAAATCGGTGCAATGCGTGGACGTAGCACCAAGCCTGATCTAACATTGTCAATCTGTGGCGAGCATGGCGGTAGTCCAGAGTCGATAGAGTTTTGTCGCAACGCGGGGTTTGACTACGTTTCATGCTCGCCTTTTCGGGTTCCTGTGGCACGGCTTGCTGCTGCACAACTCGCCCTGAAAGACCAGATAGGGTAGCGCCACATTGCTTGACCTCAACATGAGCGGAGCCATTGGCGAAGCGGCGTAATTTCGCAACACATTCCCCAGTTGGTATGTGAAGTAAACTTGCTCAAAATAGCTTGAAACCTTACCTAGTCGCTGATCCAATCCGCTATTTTGCGGAGCGCCTGAGGAGGCCGGAAATATGAAACGACTGATTGTGGTGCTCATCATGAGCATGGTTAATGTTACGCCCGTAGCGGCGGACGTGGCGGTCAAGAAGCTCTTTGACAAGGAGCGCCGCTCACTTGGAGCTATTCCGCAAACTCATCTGACAAGTCTTCTAGCGAAGTCAAACAAAGCCAAGGTTTCAGCTGGCGGTGTTAACTATTCAAAAGCTTGGTTGGCGTCTCAACCCAAAGCGCGCGGCGGTAAGCAGTGGCGTTGCCTTTCGGAAGCACTTTACTTTGAGGCGCGTGGCGAAAGCGTCAAAGGGCAGTTTGCAGTTGCTGAGGTGATCATGAACCGTGTTGCAAGCAAGCGTTACCCTGACAGCGTTTGTGGCGTTATCAACCAGGGAACTGGGCGCAAATATGCTTGCCAGTTCACCTATACTTGCGATGGAAAAAAAGAAGTGATCTCTGAACCGAGAGCGTTTGAACGCGTTGGGAAGATTGCCAAACTAATGGTCGACGGGGCAACACGCCCGCTGACGAAAGGTGCAACACATTATCACACCAAAGCTGTCAACCCGAAGTGGGCCCGCGTTTTTCCGCGAACAGCCACAATTGGATTTCACTACTTTTACAAGCAACCTACGCGCCTCTCGCGTAACTAAAGTGCCGCATTTAACAACAAAAATCGCGGCATGAGGCTGTATAGCCGAACGCAACATGAAGGAACGCACTGAAATGAGTGAAATAGGACAGGCTTTTGCGCACCCAGAAGAACGCTCTCGAGCGTTGTCGCAGGGCTCTCTGCCCGATCGTATATCGCTGCGAGACCATATTGTTGAAGTCGAAATTGGCGCGTTTCAAGCCGAGCGGGGCACGACACAACGGGTCGGTTTCAATGTGGTGGTTGAAGTACGTCCGTTAAGCCACGTTGTTGATGACGATGTCGACAAGATACTATCTTATGACAAAGTCACTGAGGCGATCGCTACGGCGCTATCAGAAGAGCGGCTGAATTTACTCGAAACACTGGCCGAACGGATTGCGGAGCGGATCCTAGTGGAGCCGCAAGCTCTACGTGTGTTCGTGCGGATCGAGAAACTTGACCGTGGTAATGGTGCTCTGGGTGTAGAAATTGTACGCGCAACCGAGCCAGAAACGGCAGTGCCAGAAGCCGAGGATAAACCGCATCCTCAAGTGGTCTTTTTGTCAAACGAGGCGATTGCATCTAACCTGTTGAAAGGATGGCTGGATCAACTTGAAGCCAATGGCAAACCGTTGTTGTTGTGCGTAGGCGCGCCTGAATTCGCAGCGCCGATCTCGGCTGTTTTGCAAGCGCAACATCGCATTGATCTGCTTGCTATAGAGCAGAACGCATGGGTGCTTGCTGGAAGAGATAAGCGATGTGTTGTTGTGGGAACCAGAACAGAGCTAGACTGGGCTATGAAGAATGGCCAGATCAGCGTCTGGGCACCTTCCAAAATAGTTCTTGATGCCGTTGCTGGCCCTGAGGGCCGAGAGAATGACGGGCTCGACTTGGCGATCTGGTTTGCAGGCGAAATGGAAGCGGATAGCCTGCTTTCGATTGGCGAAGAGTTGCGCGAAAATGCAGCTAAGCTTGCAATGCGCAGCACCGCAATCTCGGCAAAAGCTATCTGAGGCTTGCACATACTGTCATTAATACGGCAAGAGTAGGTATGAGCCGTTATTATTATCGCCCGCTTGTCCAAACAGGCCCAAACAAGCCCGACGATGCACTGCCGCTTGCGGGAGGGCCGTGCTGGTTTACTCATGTTGAGGTGATCAGCAGAGATGAACGTGGCTGCTACATACCAGCGGCGCGCCTTCCTGATGATGTTTGCCAGCGGTTGACAGCAAGGCGGGCACCGATCGCGGGGCTGTCTTTTGACGTGCCGCGTATTATGGGCATCTTGAACGTAACACCAGATAGTTTTTCGGACGGAGGGCAGTTTTCAGGGGCCGCAATTGCCGTGTCTCACGCCGAACAAATGGTAGCAAGCGGAGCTGATATACTTGATATCGGAGGAGAAAGCACGCGTCCGGGCGCCATCGAAGTGCCTCACGAAGCTGAGATAGCACGCACAGCTCCAGTTGTGGAAGCGATCAGAAGTAAACTAAAAACGCCGATCTCGATTGACACACGCAAAGCGACAGTTGCACTGGTGGCACTTCGAAACGGCGCTGATATGGTGAATGATGTCTCAGGGTTTACGTTTGACAAAAAGCTAGCGCCGATGTGTGCTCAAATGGGCGTGCCGGTGTTTGTAATGCATGCGCAGGGCGATCCGCGAACAATGCACAAAAATCCAATCTATCGAGATGTTTTACTCGACGTATATGACTTCCTAGAGCAACAAATTACACTCCTGAATGACTTGGGGATTGAGTGTGAAAACATAGTGCTCGACCCAGGCATAGGGTTTGGCAAGAAGATACAGCACAATCTAGAGCTCCTTAATGGGGTCAGCCTCTTTCACAGTTTGGGCTGTGCTCTTTTATTGGGCGTCTCAAGGAAAGGCTTCATAGGCAAAATCGGGCATGCGCCCGTTGCTCGAGATCGCGCAGCAGGTTCGATAGCGACGGGGCTCGCGACGTTGGCTCAAGGCGTGCAAATACTGCGGGTGCATGATGTACCAGAAACAAAACAAGCGATCAGGCTCTGGCAGGCCGTCACGCGAGGGGAATAGCGAAGATGAAAAAGTTATTTGGCACGGACGGTGTGCGCGGAACTGCGAACACTTACCCGATGACAGCAGAGATGGCGCTCAAAATCGGCGCTGCGGTTGGCCGGTATTTCCGTCAGGACCACTCAGCTGCGCACCGGGTTGTGATCGGAAAGGACACGCGTCTTTCAGGTTACATGTTCGAGAACGCACTGACAGCAGGACTGACCAGCACTGGCATGAATGTTCTACTCCTAGGTCCTGTGCCAACGCCTGCTGTTGGGCTTTTGACGACTTCAATGCGCGCTGATTTGGGCGTAATGATCTCGGCAAGCCACAACCCTGCTATAGACAACGGTATAAAGTTTTTTGGCCCTGACGGCTTTAAGCTCTCTGACACCGCTGAATTGGAGATTCAGGCGTTGGTTGAAAATGGGGTTGAGCCTGCGCAGGCCCAAAACATAGGGCGAGCAAAGAGGATCGACGATGGGCGTTTTCGGTATATCGAACGCGTGAAATCAACCTTCCCGCAAGGCATGCGCCTTGATGGGATCAAAGTGGTTGTTGATTGTGCAAATGGTGCTGCCTACCGTGCTGCGCCAGAAGTCTTATGGGAACTTGGCGCGGAAGTCATTCCTGTTGGAGTGGCCCCCAACGGTTATAACATCAACGCAGATTGCGGGTCGACCAAGCCGCAAGTTGCGTCAGAAACTGTTGTGTCACATGGGGCCGATCTGGGCATCTGCCTTGATGGTGATGCCGACCGTGTTGTCTTGATTGACGAAACAGGTGCCGTAGCCGACGGTGACCAAATTATGGGGTTGTTGGCCGCGCGTTGGGCCGAAGAAGGACGCCTTGGAGGTGGAGCGCTAGTTGCGACCGTTATGTCAAACCTTGGTCTAGAGAAGTTCCTCAACAGCAGAGGCATCGGGCTTGAACGCACGAATGTCGGCGATCGATATGTTGTTGAACGGATGCGTGCAGGCGGGTTTAACCTTGGCGGCGAGCAGTCAGGCCATATCGTGATGACAGACTATGCGACAACTGGCGACGGGCTTATGGCGGGCTTGCAGTTCTTGTCAGAGCTGGTGCGTACCGGCAAGCGCGCCTCAGAACTTGCACATGTGTTTGAACCTGTTCCGCAGCTTCTCAAAAATGTGCGGTTTAAAACCGGACAGTCGCCTTTGGAAGACAGTAAAGTGCAGGCAGAAATTGCGCGTGTGGAAGCCGAGTTACAAGGCAGTGGGCGTCTGCTCATCCGAAAATCAGGAACAGAACCATTGGTACGTGTCATGGCCGAATGCGAAGATGAAGTGCTATTGAACAAATCTGTTGATGCCGTTGTGGCAGCCGTTGAAGAGGCGCTTTAACGCTATCTGTGCTCCTCCCGTCCCAAAAGGCTCCTAAGTGCGCCATATTGGCTGAGCGCAACACCCGACAAGATCAGAACAAGCGCAAGCAACAGGCTTGAAGGCAACGGCTCTCCCAAAATGAGCGCGCCTAACACGACAGACCAAACAGGGACCTGGTAGTTCGTGAGGCTCATAAACACGGGGCCTGCAGTTCGGATCACATAGACGCGCAGAAATGTTGCTCCCGCTGTTGGCACAAGGCCTAGAAACGCGAGGATCATGATCGTTCGATGATCGGGCATTGGCGGGGTGCCTTCTGCGAGAAATGCTAAGGGCACAACAAGTGCGGCCCCGATCAACAAAGGCACAGCTGACAGGCCTATAGAATCAATAGCGGGCAACCGCCGCATGATAACAGAGCTTACGGCGTAGCATGACGCGGCCATAAGGCATGCGATGCGGCCGAATGTTTCCCACTTTGCTCCGCTGCTTTCAAAAGCCTGCACGCCGATCAGTATGAGGATGCCAGCGAAGCCAATCAGAAACCCTAGCGCCCGCCGTAATGTCATACGTTCCCCAGGAACCCAAACATGTGCCATAGGTAAAACGATGAGCGCAACCGCGGCCATGGAAACCCCTGCGAAGCCCGAGGTTACAAACTGCTGGCCCCAACTTAGAAGCATGAATGGTACGGCTGTACTCAGCGCTCCAACCGCAATAAGTGAGCCCCACGACTGCTGGTCTGACAGCCAGAGTTTGCCGCCTTTCGCTTGCCAAATCGCAAGAATAAGCAAAGCCGCAAAGCTAATTCGCGCGGCTGCCAGCCAAAAGGGCGTGATGCCCTCTAACGCCAGTTCGATAACTAGGAAGGTGCCACCCCAGATGAGACCAAGAGCTGCAACCATGGCCCAGCTTTTCGGCGTAATATCAGAAGTTTGACTCATCTCCAGCGTACCTTGTTAACTGCAAAGAAAAGACCCCGACACTAGGCCGGGGTCAAGCCAGTAACACTTCGCTGTGGAGCGATTAGTTCTTCTCTTTGTCAACCATTTTACCGGCTGAAATCCAAGGCATCATGCCACGCAGTTTGGCACCAGTTTCTTCGATACCATGCTCGTCATTGGCACGGCGCGACGCTTTCAAGGTCGGCTGACCAACGGCGTTCTCAAGCATGAAGTCGCGAACGAATTTGCCTTGCTGGATGTCTTCCAGAACGGCTTTCATGCGTGCTTTGGTTTCTTCGTATGGCAGGATACGCGGGCCAGTGACGTACTGGCCGTATTCCGCGGTGTTTGAGATCGAATAATCCATGTTGGCGATGCCGCCTTCATAGATCAAGTCGACGATAAGCTTCACTTCGTGCAGGCATTCAAAGTAAGCCATTTCAGGCGCGTAGCCCGCTTCGACGAGTGTTTCAAAACCACAGCGGATCAACTCAACGAGGCCGCCACAGAGAACAGCTTGCTCACCGAAGAGGTCGGTCTCGCATTCTTCGCGGAAGTTCGTTTCGATGATACCTGAGCGGCCGCCACCGATGGCTGAGCAATATGACAAGCCAATCTCAAGCGCTTTGCCTGAGGCATCTTTGTCAACGGCTACAAGGCATGGTACGCCACCGCCTTTAGTGTATTCGCCGCGCACTGTGTGGCCCGGGCCTTTTGGCGCCATCATGATCACATCGACGCCTTCTTTTGGCTCGATCAAGCCGAAATGGACGTTGAGGCCGTGTGCAAAAGCGATTGCGGCACCCGGTTTAATGTTGTCGTGAACGTATTTTTTGTAAGTTTCAGCCTGAAGCTCGTCGGGCATTGTGAACATGATCACGTCGGCCCAAGCAGCAGCTTCTGCAATTCCCATAACCTTGAGGCCTTCGCCTTCGGCCTTGGCTTGTGAGGCCGAGCCTTCGCGCAGAGCGACAACAAGGTTTTTGGCGCCGGAGTCACGCAGATTAAGCGCGTGGGCGTGGCCTTGTGAGCCGTAACCAAGGATGGCGACTTTTTTGTCTTTGATGAGGTTAATGTCGCAATCGCGATCGTAGTAAACGCGCATTTTGGCGCTCCTTTGTGAGGTTTCATTCTGAAGTTGAATTTAACGAAGTTTAAGCGGTTTGTCTTTCGAACTTCATTGAATTATTCAAATAATCGAATTATCTATTCGTCTAAACGGCAATTTAGGAGCAATCATGCTTAATGATGCAGATAGGCGCATACTGCGACAGTTGCAATCAGAGCCTGAAGCTTCGATTGCTGATTTGGCACAACGTTGCAACCTGAGTTCAGCGGCGTGTTGGCGCAGATTGGAAAAGTTGCAGTCAAACGGGATAGTTGGCGCACAGGAAGTTTTGATTGACTGGCGAGTTTTGGGTTACAGTGTTGAAGTGAGCTTACGCATCACACTCGACAAAACCCAAGCCAATGCATTTGATGCCTTCATTGCCGCGGCTCGTCTTGTGCCCGAAGTTCTCGAAATCCAGACCTTCCTAGGTCGCGTGGATGTGCGCTTGTCTATTATTGCGCGCGACATGTCGCACTACCAGCAGATATATCGTAGCAGCATTCTGCCCCTCCCACATATCGCCGACATTGAAGCGTTGATGCACGTTGCGCGCATCAAGCAAGATGAGCAGCTGCCAATATGATAGCGCTGGATGATAAAGATCGTGAAATTCTGCGTTCATTGACGCTGGACGCCACGATGAGTGCCAGCGCAATCGGTCAGAACCTTGGTTTGTCGCAGCCAGCGACATGGCGGCGGATCAAGCGCCTTAAGGAAGCTGGCGTTATTCGGGGTCGCAGGCTGGTGCTCGACAAGGAAAAGTTAGGTTTTGGCGTAACTGTCTTTCTAGGTGTCAAGCTTGCTGCAAAAGGACGCGTCAGTCTGGAAGACTTTGAACGCGCTGTTTCTGCAATCCCGGAAGTGCAGACGATAGAGCATGTTCTCGGGCTTTATGACTATCGGCTCAAAGTAGTGGCGCGAGACATTTCTGATTTTGAACGTGTTCTCAGGCGGCGCATTATGACACTGCCGGGAGCAGGCGAAGTCGAGGCGAACGTTTTGCTGAGCGAAGAGCGCAAACCTGGCCCGATCTGATATAGCTTTCTGCTTTCCAAACTAGGCTTTGCATCTGGCGCCTAACTCGGGCTAACTCAGCTCAAATGTTAATGGAGGCCCAAATGGCGCTGCTCAACACGATAGACCCGAACGGGCTTGATGAATTCTCAGTGGTTTTCACCGACCGCTCGCTCAACCACATGAGTAGTACGTTTCAGGCCGTGATGAACGACATCTCGACGATGCTCAAAGACGTCTACAACGCTGACGCTGTGGCCCTCGTGCCAGGCGGTGGAACATACGCGATGGAAGCTGTTGCCCGTCAGTTTGGTGCGGGCGCGCACGCGCTTGTGGTGCGTAACGGCTGGTTTTCTTATCGGTGGAGCCAAATATTTGATGCAGGCAAGTTCGCCGAAGAAGTCAGCGTGTTCAAAGCTCGCCAAACAGGCAATGGTGTAGATACCCCCTTCGCGCCAGCTCCGATCGAGGAGGTTACTGCGGCCATTGCAGAAGCCAAACCTGACGTTGTGTTCGCGCCCCACGTGGAGACCTCGGCTGGGCTCATCCTACCTGATGATTATATCACTGCCCTCGCTGAAGCGGCCCATGATGCCGGCGCACTGATGGTGCTTGATTGCATCGCCTCGGGCTGCGCTTGGGTCGACATGAAAGCGACAGGCGTTGATGTGCTTATCTCAGCGCCGCAAAAAGGTTGGTCGGCCTCGCCCTCTGCAGGCTTGGTGATGATGTCTCAGCGCGCACTTGATAGGCTTGAGAGAACAACATCAGATAGCTTTGCGATTGACCTGAAAAAATGGCACGACATGATGAAAGCATATGAGAATGGTGGCCATGCGTACCATGCAACTATGCCGACAGACGCGTTGCGCGCCTTCCGTGACACTATGTTGGAAACGCGCGACTATGGTTTTGAACAACTGCGCGACGCCCAGTGGTTGTTGGGCGATTCTGTGCGGGAGATACTTGCAGCAAAGGGGGGCAAATCTGTTGCCGCTGCAGGCTTTGGTGCGCCTGGTGTCGTGGTCAGCTACACGGCCGACCCAGAGGTGCAAAACGGCAAGAAATTTGCAGCACAAGGGATGCAGATCGCTGCAGGTGTCCCGCTCGCCTGTGATGAACCTGAGGGGTTTATGACGTTCCGGCTAGGTCTGTTTGGTCTTGATAAGTTATACGATGTGGACGCTACGCTTGAGCGCCTTAAAACCGTGCTCGACAAAGTGCTTTAACGCTTAACCCCAAGCCCGAGTTGCATCAGCGATTTGCGCACCGGCTTGAAGCCATAAATGGCGTTGAGCCCTAGTGCGCGCAGATCACGAAGGGGGCGCGCTTGCGCCATCGACGCACGGTTTAATAGATCAATTCCGGTGATCCTTGTCAAAACTTCAGCGTGCCTGGCCTTGTGGTAAGCATCAAGCATGTTGCGGCTTCCCAGTGTATCAGGTGCGGCTTTTACGAGATCAATTAGGACCTTTAGGTCACCAAGTGACATGTTCAAACCTTGTGCGCCGATCGGTGGCACAACATGCGCGGCTTCGGCAATCAATGCGGTGCGCTCGCCGCTCATCCGATGGGCATATTGCGATATGATCGGCCAAATAGTACGAGGGCCGTTAAGGTGCAATGGCCCGAACAGCAGGCATGACCGGGCGTTCATAGCGGCCTCGAATTCGCCCGCTGGCAACGCTAGCAGACGCTCGGCTTCGGGGCCGCGCTCCATCCAGACAATGGCCGATGACGGTGTTCCATCAACATCGGGGAGAGGAACCAGCGTAAACGGCCCCCCAGAACGGTGGATTTCGGTGGAAATGTTCTGATGTGGGATAGGGTGGGTCACGGTGAAGGCTATTGCTTTTTGCCCGTAACGGATTGTTTTTACATCAATTCCGAGAGCTTGGCGGACCGTCGAGTTTCTTCCGTCCGCCCCAATTAGCAAGCGCGACTCGATTTGAGACCCATCGGTTAAGGCGGCGCGTGCAAACTCTGAACGCGTGAGAACATCTTTCACACCAACGCCGTGGCGCAGGGTGATATTTGGGCGTTTCTTGATTTCCGCTAGGCATTCACGGCGCAACAACCAGTTCGGAAAATTCCAGCCAAACGGTTGCTCCGAGATATCTGCAGCATTGAACTCCGACTGGCTCCTTGGCTTGGCTTCGGCGCCGCCGGCGTCTACGATACGCATCACTTGTAGGGCCGCTGCGTGAGCGCTGAGCCTGCTCCATAATCCGGCTTCTTCAAGCAATGCGCGGGCGGGCTGCAAAAAAGCCGTTGAGCGCATGTCCGCTCCTGCTTCATCGCGTGAAATAACTGGTTGGGCAGGGTCAATGCAGGTGACAGTAAACCCGAGCTTGCCAAAGGCGACAGCCGCGATCATGCCTGCAATTCCACCTCCAGATATCAAAATGTCGGTCTGCATTACTTGCATGGCGAAGCCTCCTGTTTGAGCCCAACCTAGGCGTCATACCCGGAGATTCCAAGACGTCTCAACTCATGAAATGGATGCAATCTATGGGTGTTAAGTTTGGAGTGAAGTTCTCAGTGAGAAGTGTTGTGCACATGCTATGGCAATAGTTTTGCCAAAAAGTTGGTCAAGTCAGTGGTGTGGTGTTGAATGTGCTTAGCTGGCCAAGCTTGAGGCGCAACGTGCACTGTTCGCATCCCCATTTCATGGGGAACCACTAGGTTGCGCGGATCGTCTTCGAACATGGCAGCTTGTTCGGGTTCTACTTTGGCCTGTGCAAATATCTGTTCAAACGCCGAGCGCTGCGGCTTTGGGCAATAGCTAGCATTCTCAACGCCATAGACGCCGTCAAAAAGCCCAGACAAACCACGCACTTTCAGAACATTCTCAGCGTAAGGGGCCGTGCCATTGGTAAAAACGATCTTGCGCCCAGGTAGTTGGTAAATCCTGTCGGCAAGGCGAGCATCAGGCTTGAGCGGCTCAAACGAGATATCATGAACCTCGATAAGATAAGGATCGGGATCAACGCCGTGCAGCTCCATAAGGCCGGCTAGAGTTGTGCCATACTCCGCCCAGTATTTTTGCCTGAGAGAATTGGCTTCTTCGCGCGCGACGCCGATTTCTCGCATCACGAAATGCGCCATCTTTTCTTCAATTTGATCGAATAGTCGCATATGCGGCGGGTAAAGGGTATTGTCGAGATCAAACACCCAAGTATCAATGTGTTGAAATAATTCACGCGGCATCGCGCATAGTTAGTTTTGTTTATGAAAATACACAAGAGATGTGGGCTTGCTTTGGCGGCGAAGAGCGTTAGTCTGAGCCGATTGTTACGCTCAGGGACGCTATGAAAGATCAAAAGAACCAACAGAAAGATGCTTACTCGCTGATACTTGAGGCGATTGATCTGGGCGTTTACAAGCCAGGTCATCGGCTGGTTGAAAACGAGCTTGCCGAGCGGTTTGGCGTCTCCCGCACTCCGATCCGGGAAGCTCTACAACGTCTTGAAACGCAATCCCTTTTGTCGCGAGATGGTCGCAGTTTGATCGTAGCATCACTTGATCACAACCAGATGGCTGAGCTCTACGCAGTGCGAACAGAGCTTGAGGGATTGGCCGCGCAACTCGCTGCACGGCATGCTACAGATGAGGAAATGCGCGTATTGCGTGACATGGTTGAGGATGACCGTGCGCTCGTTGATGATCCAACTTTGCTGGCACAAGCAAATCGCCGGTTTCATCGTCAGTTGCATTTGGCTTCACACAACCGGTTTCTGGTGCAACAACTCAACCTTGTGCACCAATCTATGGCGCTTATGGCAACGACATCGCTTGCAGCTGAAGGCCGTAGCAGCAAGGCTTTGGAAGAGCATGCCAGAATTGTTGCCGCAATAGAGGCCCGGGATGAACAGGAGGCACGAAATGCACTCAAGGAACACATCTCGAAGGCCTTTGTAACGCGGTTAAAGCTAGACGCTACTAACAGTTGATGGCGCTATTCTGGCCCCCCAGTTTTTTTTACTATGGCAGATAGCCCATGCTGCGTCTTGTCCCAGTAAAAAGGCTTAACCACCAGTTCATAGAGAGCTTTATAAGCGGCGATTGCCCCCAACGGGTAGTAAAAGTGCATCGTGGGAACCCATGGAAATAGATGCCTATGGCTTGGACGCGAAACCGCAGTGGCATTGACGAGCGCATTGAGCAATTCGATAATCAAGAATGAAAGCCCAAGAACGAGTAAGATTTCGCGACTGACAAACTGTTCAAGCGGATGTGGCAACGCAAAAAGTACGAGCCAAAAGCTCCAAAGTATGGGCGCCAAAATGAATTGAGAAAGCGCGGTCACGAAATGGGCTTGAAACCCTAGAAACTTCCACGGGCCAAGCTGTCGCCACAGCACAAAGGGCGCACGCATGTGAACAATATAGGTGACAATATAGCCTTTCAACCATCGAGACCGTTGGCGCACCCAGGGCCATGCTTTGCAGTTGGCCTCTTCACCTGTTCGAGTCGAAATTACTTCAGTTCGGTATCCATGCCGCGCCAGCCGAAACCCAAGATCCGCATCTTCCGTGACATTGTGCGCATCCCAGCCTCCTAGCTCTTCTAAAGGTTTTCGCTTGAAGAACAGTGTTGTCCCACCAAGGGGTATGGCAAAACCGAGCTTTGCCATGCCGGGTAATACAAGCCGGAACCAGGCGGCATATTCAATTGTGAAACACCGCGCGAGCCAGTTTTGCTGAGCATTATAGTAATCAAGAACGCCTTGTAAGCAAACCACATTTTCGGGAGCGCTAGAGAAATGGTTTGCGACGATCTCCAGCTGATCAACGGCAGGAGCATCTTCTGCATCCCATATGCCAATGATGTCGCCTGTGCAGAAATCGAGCGCATAGTTCATGGCGCGAGGTTTGGTTTTTGGAGCTCCCTCCGGCACAACAACCACTCTCATCCAAGGAGGAAGTTTGCTTTGCAGAATAGTGTCTCGCGTTAAGTGGTCTAGCTCTTCAACCGCCAATACCACGTCAAGTTTGGCCTTGGGATAGCTCAATCTCCCGAGGCGTTGTAGCAAGGCATTTGCGATTTCAGTTTCATTAAACATAGGTACGAGGACGGAGATAGTTGGGAGTTCGTGCGGTGGGCAGAGCGGGGGCGCGTCATCTGGCGGGCTTGAGGTTTCGGCAACGTAAGCGGCCAAACGAAAGATAGCAGAGACTACCAAGGTCACTGTTGCCCAAAGTGCAAAAATGGCAAATACGGCGCGCGGGAAGAGGGCGATAATTGTGATTAAGACCGCAAGCATTGTGAGGGTAACAAGCAAACGGCGTGTGCTGGTATGCTTTTCCCAAGTGCGACAGCTTTCTGCGGCCGGTACGCGTGCTGATGCCCGTTCCAACAACTGGGCTCGGTGTGTTGACGTCAGAAAATCGACGATTTGATCTGACGTGGCCACGACCATTTCATATTGCGAACGCCCGCCACTTAGCTGTGCGAGAAAGGCGCTATAGTCTTCGGAATTTGCGGCTGCGAGAACAGTTTTAGAACCCGATGTTCGCCAAGGTGTGACACGGTATCGTAGCAGCACCGCAGGGTCAAAAAGCGTTGTCAGTGAAGGGCTTGGGACCTCACTTTCAAGGTTGATCAGCGGCAAATTTAGATAGGTTGCAGTTGCTTCAGAAGCGGCCGTATCGGTTATGGCGCCCTCTGCGATAAGGACGTCATGCAAACTGCTGCACAAGTGTGCTGACTGAGCGCGTGCGCGCAACAACTGGCTGGCATTGATATAGGAAAGGCGCACCAAGAATCGGCCGAAATCTTCGGGGAGAGGGGCGGTAAGATGGGGTGCTGAAGCAGGCATACTGGCAAAACTCCGATAATGATGGAGTTTAGGATCAGAAAGTTAATGTGGAGTTAAATTAACCTTAACAAAGAGCTAACTTGCAGATTCAAAGCTTAACGTTTGGCCATGTAGGCCGCAAATTTTTCGAACAAGTAAAAGCTGTCCTGTGGGCCTGGGCTTGCCTCGGGGTGATGCTGCACAGAATAGACCGGACGGTCCTTCATAGCGATGCCGCAGTTTGATCCATCAAACAATGAAATATGGGTCTCGACAACCCCTTCAGGAAGCGACTGGGCATCAACTGCAAACCCGTGGTTCATTGAGGTGATTTCAACCTTGCCTGTCTGCTGGTCTTTTACAGGATGGTTCGCGCCATGGTGACCGTGGTTCATCTTGACGGTCTTGCCGCCAAGCGCGAGCGCGAGCATCTGATGCCCCAGGCAAATGCCAAAAACGGGCAAGTCCTTCTGCTCCAAGATTTCACGGATCATTGGCACGGCATAGGCACCTGTCGCAGCTGGATCGCCGGGGCCGTTTGAGAGGAACACGCCGTCGGGCTTGTGTGCCAAAATGTCTTCGGCGGTTGCTGTTGCGGGAAGCACTGTCACGTCACAGCCTGCAGAGGCAAGGCAGCGCAGAATGTTACGCTTGGCGCCGAAGTCGACAGCAACAACCTTGTGCTTGGCTGCGTCTTGCCGTGCATAGCCGTCGGGCCAGGCCCAGCGCATCTCATCCCAACGGTAGGACTGTGCGCAAGTAACTTCTTTGGCGAGATCCATTCCTTCCAATCCGGCGAAACCGCGCGCTGCTGCAACGAGCTCGTCAACGTCGAAATTTCCGCTTGGGTCATGCGCCAAAGCAACATGTGGTGAGCCTTGCTGGCGAATGGCACGTGTGAGGCGGCGGCTGTCAACGCCACCGATGGCGATACGCCCGCGAGCCGCAAGCCATGCTCCCAGATTTTCTGTTGCACGCCAGTTGCTTGGCGCAGTTGGATCCCATTTAACAACCATGCCTTCAGCGCCGGGTTCACCGGCTTCATCGTCTTCCAGGTTGATGCCGGTATTGCCGATATGGGGGAAGGTGAAGGTCACGATCTGGCCCGCATATGACGGGTCTGTCATGATCTCTTGGTAGCCAGTCATTGCTGTATTAAAGCAGAGTTCCGCTACGCGCTGACCGGTGGCGCCGAAGCCTTTTCCGTAAAACAGAGAGCCATCCGCGAGGGCGAGGCATGCTGTTGGGTGCGAGGGGGCTTCCTGCGCCATGTCGAGTCACTCCGGCTGCTAAATTTGCTGATAAGTATGCCTCAGGGCACGTCGGGTCAAGGGGGGCGGAGGGCTGTTGTCAGCCGTGCGCTGTTTCGGTAGTGTGCGGCACTGAATGAGCCAGTGACAATGGCATCCTAAGAATGGATTTACGCAGATGCGAGACAAGCTGAACTCCGCTTTGAAACAGGCGATGAAAGACAAGGATGCGAGCCGCCTTTCGACGCTCCGGCTGATCAACGCTGCGATCAAAGACCGTGAAATTGCGGCGCGTGGCGAAGGCCGCGAAGCCAGTGTTACGGAAGACGAAATGCTTGCGATCATGGGCAAGATGGTCAAGCAACGTCAGGAAAGCGCGCGTGCCTACGAAGAGGGCAACCGACTTGATCTGTCCGAGCGTGAGCGGGCTGAAATCGTTATCATTGAAGAATTTTTGCCGCGCCAACTTGATGCCACCGAAGTTGAAAAAGCCGTCGCCCAAGCGATTGCCGATACGGGGGCCGAAAGCATTCGCGATATGGGCAAAGTCATGGGTGATCTGAAATCAAAATATACTGGTCAGATGGACTTTGGAGCTGCTGGCCCAATGGTTAAGAAGGCGCTCACAGAGGGCTAAACCTGCGGTGCATCAGCGCAGGGTTGCTTGCCTTCCCTTAACCGGGCGAACATCATGGTTAACGCCTTATACAAGCGCAAAACCAGCCGTGCCGACACTATGCAGCAACCTATGCAGCTATGTGTATGACTCCTGTGCATACGATTTTGAGGCAAGCTGCCGCGGCAAAGCTGGTAAACGCAGCGCGCGCAACCAGAGCAGCGAACGGTTGTCTCAGTCTGCGTTAAGACATCATTGATACTTCCTTTTTCGTGTGAGGCTTAGGCCCCAAGCGGATTGCAACAGCAAACACGTCGCTCCGGCGTGGAAAGGAACTTCATGAACAAAGCGATAACCGACGGTGTGCTTCTGATGCCCCCAGCCTTTGCAGGCGGTCTTGATGTCTGGTCAAGCCAAGACGGAACACCGGGATCAGACACCTATGACAGCGACCCAAGCGCAGCCTTTGTTCCGGCGGACGCAGATTTCGGCGGCTGTCTGGAGCTTGTCAAAACTGACGCTACGCAGCGCCTGCGCCATATGGGCGAAACGCCGCTTCTGCCGGGGTGCTACTTGCAAGTGCGTGCCCGCGTTAAAGCGGTGAGCGGCCCGCTCCCCAGCCTTCGGATCGCGGCCCGGGCTGGTGGCGCAGGTGGTGCGCATGTTGGCGGTGTCGTTGAGCAAGGCCCAAGCACGACCCTTACTAGTTACGGTGAAGTTGTTGAAATTAAAGCGATTATCGGTGTAGGTGCACGCGGTGGCGTTGACATGGTTTGGGGCGCGGAAGCGCTCTATGCGCATATCGGCCTAGACATGACAGGCACCACCGGGGGCGTTGTGCGGATCGACGATATCATCGTTGAAGACATCACCAGTGCATTCTTGCGTGACATGCTCGCGATTGTTGATGTGCGTGATTATGGCGCTGTCGGTGACGGTGTGGCGGATGATTTGGCCGCGTTTGAAGCCGCGGATGCTGCCGCAAACGGCCGCACTGTTCTGGTGTCGGAAGGCACATATTTCCTTGGCGACAGCATGACATTTGAAAGTCGCGTACGCTTTGAGGGAACGGTGGAGATGGCGGCGTCTGACGTCTTTGCTCTGACCAAGGATTACAATTTGGCAGCTTATATTGACGCATTCGGCGACGAAGAACTGGCCTTCAAGAAAGCGGTCCAAGCGCTGTTTGACAACGTTGACCACGAGTCCCTCGATATGGAGGGGCGGCGGATCACCATCAATGCTCCGATCGATATGAGCGCAGCTATCGGGCGCACGGCTTATTCAACCCGCCGTCATATCCACAACGGCCAGTTTGATGTAAAAGACGGAGCGGCTTGGGACACCGAAGTGTTTACCAGCCAAGCAACCTATTCGATTTCGAACAGCTTCACGTTGTCAGGGGTGACAAATGTCGCGTCGATCCCGGTTGGTTCACTTGTGGAAGGCAGCGGTGTCGGGCGCGAAGTCTATGTGCGGGCCAAGAACGTCGGCGCGCAGGAGCTGACCATTTCCAAGAAGCTATATGACGCGGATGGCACACAGAATTTCACGTTCACACGCTTCAAGTATGTACTTGATTTCAGCGGCTTTGAAGACCTTGACCGCTTTAGCCTGAAGGACATCGAGTTTCGCTTAAGGGGTGTCGCGAGTGGCATTTGTCTTGCTCCGAAAGGGTTGATCTTTTCGGTTGAAAACTGCTTCTTCACTGCCCCGAAGAACCGTGGAATATCAAGCCCAGGAGAAGGCTGCCAGGGGATGCTGATTGACCGCTGCCAGTTCCTGTCGGATGAGGGCCAAACCCCAAGTCAGAACAGGGTTTCAATCGCGCTGAACGCGAACAGTAACGACGTGAAGCTGCGCCACAATCGGGTGGTCAAGTTCCGCCACTTTGCGGTGCTGGGCGGTTCGGGGAGCATCATCAGCGGCAACCACTTTTTCCAAGGCGACGGAGAATCCAACGGTTTGCGCCTTGCCGGAATTGTACTGACAGGCACCAACTGCCGCGCCACGATTGACGGCAACTACATCGACAATTGCTTTATCGAGTGGACAAATGAGCATGACAACGAGCCTGATTTTGCTTCGGAATTCAGCTTTAGCCAACTTAATATTTCCGACAATATTTTCTTGGCCAGCCATGTCGCCCCTTGGTTTAACTATATTGTCGTGAAGCCGCATGGATCGGGGCATTTCATCAACGGGATGAACGTGTCAGGCAACATCTTCCGGATTATCGGCGGCACGATTGACCGTGTCGAACACGTTGACACAAGCTTTGCCAGTTTTGACTTTTCACGCATGAAGAATGTCAATTGGAAAGACAATATGTACAACTCGGTTGGGGTTGCGACAGTGAACCCACTGGTGAAAACTCATGAGCAGGCAACCGAGAGTGACACTTGGCAGGTCAGTGGAGCACCGCAATTGCCGTTTGGCGGTTGGGCACGCAAGGTAGAATCTGTGGTGGCCGAAGGCGCGATCCGCAACAGCGCCAATGTGCGTCGATACGAGATGCCATATGTTGAGCTCAACGAAGGGGCGGAGAAGGACGAAGTCCATGTGAAGTGGGAGCAGGCTGTGCGCGGCACCGTGGTTGTTACTATGCGGGTTGATACGCCGGTTTAACCAAAAAACCTGCTGTTAATTTCCGGAAAAGGGCGCTCGCAAGGGTGCCCTTTTCACGTTCAGAACGCACGCCAGAGGCCAAGCTTGACACCGTAGTCGGCCGGCCCGCGCAGGGCCGCGGAAAAGCCAAGCTCAAAGTGCATGTCGCGGCCCATCGGCATGGCAAACGAGGGCGCGAGCCTTACAAAACCGGGGTCGCCGCGCTGCTTGCCTGTCTGTAGCTGTATGATCGACTTGAAGCCGCCATCGTGGTTGAGGCCCAAAGTCATGTCAACTTTCACATCAGTGCGGCTTTCGCCCAGATGGTGCTCAAGCAGGGCGTCGATGCTGAACCAGCCTTGCCCGAAACGGTTCTTAAATCCGCGCCCATAGCTGAGGCCCGGCCGCACCACGGTACTGCCTGCCACCCGGCCAAAGCCCAGCTCGGCTGCGAAGTGGTGTTTTTTAGCCAAGGTGCCAATCGGATAGCTGAGGAAGATAAGCGCCTTTGAGTTGCCCGAAACACTATGGCCGATGTCACTGCCAAGGGTGAGCTTGTTGGTTAAGCCGTATTCGACGTAGCTGCCGCTGTAATAACTGACTGGCCCCGCGAGGTTGGGGGCTGTGGCTTGAACGCTGGCCATAAGAAAGCCATTGCCCTTGCCGCGTGGCCAAGCGCCGGCATGGGCTGTGCTGGCGAAAGCCAGAAAGAGGAGGGCACATCGAAGCATCATCATTAACTCGCTCTTTACCTTGGTTAAGAGCCGTAAAGGATTGGTTAACAGCAGTCGCATCGTTTCAAATCTGTTGTTTCTCGGACTCAGGTTTGCACGGGCACGCAGCCTGCCGCTTTTCGGATAGGGCGCAATTGGCTAGGCTCGCGCAAACACGTGAGGTGAGCAGATGCGGATTTTGATTTTACTGACAGCTTTGACGGCACTTGCAGGCTGCGGCGTGCCTTTCGTTCCGTTTATCTGACGGTCTGAGAGCTCGGGCACGTCATGGAGCAAGCCGCAATAGGGCTGGCGCTTTTTATTGGCCAGTTTTCCATCAACCCGTACTGGGTGGCGTTGGCCGCTGTATGCGCGTTGTTACTGGGCTTGCTTTTGCGCGGCAAGCGCCGCCAAAAACCTTCAAAGCAGCGCTATGTCATGGTTGACGGCTCCAACGTGCTTTACTGGAAAAACGAACGGGTAGATGTGGCTCCTTTGCAGGATTTGGTCTTGTCGCTGACAGGCAAGGGCTGGGTGCCGGTGCTCTGGTTTGACGCCAATGCGGGCTATCTGATCGCGGATCGCTATATGGGGCCAAAGGACTTGGCTGTTCTGTTTGGTGTGCCGGAAAAACAGGTGCACGTGGCGCCCAAAGGCACGCCCGCTGATCCGCTTCTTCTAGACGGTGCAAAGGCGCTCAAGGCGCAGATCATCAGCAACGACCGCTTCCGCGACTGGAAGGGTAGCCACCCGATTTTGCATGGCAAGAAGCGTCTGGTCACAGGCGTTTGGCGCAAGAACGGCGTAGAGTTGCGCGGGTTGCGGAATGAACTTTGACAGGCGTGAATAAACGGGCCGCGGATTGACGGCGCGCGCGGGGGCGATGGGGCCTCTGTTAGATGCACTTTATCTCGGCCAAATCCGTATGACATTCGGCAGGCGCACCCAACCTCAGCCAATCGCCGCCGCGTGGGAGTGCGTCATGCCGAAGGTATGCTTTCAGCATGACGATGCGCGGCGGCCTGCGGCCTTGATTCCGCGCTGGGTTTCCATTTCAATTGCGAAACAAAAATGCAAATATTGCGTACTCGGAATCTTGAGCCGTTTTGAAAAGTATTAGTGGCAATTGTTTCAGCTTATTGGAGGTTTAGCGTCGATGTATGGTTTCAGCCGTAGTGATTGGGAACAGCTCTGTGAAAAGACCCAAAAGATTTTGATGGAAATCGCGCGTAAACGCCAAATGATTTCTTACTCAGATTTGGCAATTAAGTTAGGTGATCCAAAAATTAGGGCGGATAGCCCAGCCCTAGCATCTCTACTAGAGTACGCGTCTCGAAAAAGTGTGGATGACATTGAGGCGATGATTTCTGTGGTGGTTGTGCACAAAACTGGCGATATGGAGCCAGGGAAAGGCTTCTATTCTCTGGCTGATGAACTTGGTCTCGACACTGAAGATCAGCAGAAATTTTGGATTGATCAGCTTCACGCAATACACAAGGCATATCTGAATTCTTAGATATATGTGCCGTTTCCTTTCAAACAGTTGTCTACCGCCCCCGCCGCTTCACGTTGCCGCCGCGTTGCCCCGGGCGGCCTGCTGTTGAGCGGCCGCGGGATTTGGCGGCTTGCTCACCTGCCGCTTCGACGGCAGATTGGCGCGCCAGTGGGTCGTCAGACACGGCCAAGTCAACCGCTTCAAGCCGTTTGACTTCGTCGCGCAGGCGGGCGGCTTCTTCGAACTCTAGGTTTTCAGCCGCTTTGCGCATGTCGGTGCGCAGGCCTTCGAGCACTGTTTTGAGGTTTCCGCCGGCCAGCCCGTCGTCAAGCGTGGCGGTGACGCGGCTCATGTCAGTGTCGCCTTTGTAGAGGCCTGAGAGCACGTCATCGACGTTTTTCTTGACGGTTTCGGGGGTTATCCCGTGCTCAAGGTTGTAGGCGTGCTGCTTTTCGCGGCGTCTGTCAGTTTCGCCCATGGCGCGTTCCATGGAGCCTGTGATGCGGTCAGCATACATGATGACGCGGCCCTCGGCGTTGCGCGCGGCGCGCCCGATTGTCTGGATGAGGGAGGTTTCGGAGCGCAGGAAGCCCTCCTTGTCAGCGTCCAGAATGGCGACCAGCCCGCATTCGGGAATGTCGAGGCCCTCGCGCAAAAGGTTGATGCCGATGAGCACGTCAAACGCGCCGAGGCGCAGGTCACGCAGAATTTCGATCCGCTCGAGCGTGTCGATTTCGGAGTGCATGTAGCGCACACGAACGCCTTGCTCGTGCATGTATTCGGTGAGGTCTTCGGCCATGCGCTTGGTGAGCGTGGTGCAAAGAATGCGGTAGCCATCGGCGGCGACGCGTTTGACCTCATCCAGCAAGTCATCAACCTGCGTCTCGACCGGGCGGATTTCGATCACCGGATCAAGCAGGCCCGTTGGGCGGATCACTTGCTCGGCGAAGACGCCGCCTGATTGCTCCAGCTCCCACTTTGAGGGGGTCGCGGAGACAAAGACGGATTGGGAGCGCATCGCGTCCCATTCCTCAAACTTCAGCGGGCGGTTGTCCATGCAAGACGGCAGGCGGAAGCCGTGCTCAGACAGGGTCACTTTGCGCCGGTAGTCGCCCTTATACATGCCGCCGATTTGCGGCACCGAGACGTGGCTTTCGTCGGCGAAGACGATGGCGTTGTCGGGGATGAACTCGAACAGCGTGGGCGGAGGCTCGCCGGGCGCGCGCCCCGTGAGGTAGCGCGAGTAGTTCTCGATGCCGTTGCAGAAGCCCTGCGCTTCCATCATCTCAAGGTCAAAGTTGGTGCGCTGCTCAAGGCGCTGGGCCTCAAGCAATTTGCCTTCGTTGGTGAACTGGTCAAGCCGCATCCGCAGCTCTTTTTTGATGTGCTGGATGGCTTGCAAGAGCGTCGGCTTGGGCGTCACGTAGTGCGAGTTGGCATAGACGCGGACCTTGTCCATGCTGCCCGCCTTTTCGCCTGTGAGCGGGTCAAACTCCTGAATGCTTTCAAGCTCTTCGCCGAAGAAGCTGAGCTTCCAGGCGCGGTCTTCAAGGTGGGCAGGCCAGATCTCGAGGCTGTCACCACGCACGCGGAAAGAGCCGCGCTGAAAGCCCGCGTCGTTGCGCTTGTATTGCTGCGCGACGAGGTCGGCCATGATGCCGCGTTGGTCGTAGTCATTGCCGACGATCAGGTCTTGCGTCATCGCGCCGTAGGTCTCGACAGAGCCGATACCGTAGATGCACGACACCGAGGCGACGATGATCACGTCGTCACGCTCCAAGAGAGCGCGGGTGGCTGAGTGGCGCATCCTGTCGATCTGCTCGTTGATCTGGCTCTCTTTCTCGATGAACGTATCAGAGCGGGCCACATAGGCCTCGGGCTGATAGTAGTCGTAAAACGACACGAAGTATTCGACGGCGTTGTCGGGAAAGAAGCCTTTCATCTCGCCGTAAAGCTGGGCTGCCAGCGTCTTGTTGGGCGCAAGGATGATGGCTGGGCGCTGGGTTTCCTCGATGACTTTCGCCATGGTGAATGTCTTGCCGGTGCCCGTCGCGCCGAGCAGAACTTGGTTGCGTTCACCCTCCATGATGCCGGCTTTGAGCTCGGCAATGGCAGCTGGCTGGTCGCCCGCCGCCGTGAAAGGCGTGTGCATGACAAACGCCTTGCCACCTTCGAGCTTCTCACGTTCACGCACGTCGCCGACAGGTGCGTTCATCAGTGCTGGCGAAGTATCGGTGTGGGCGTGAGGCATGGGGGAGGCTCGCTCTTGTCTTGGGCGCTTAACCTGTGGCTTTTGTGTACAGATTGCAAGGGTATGGAACGCGGGTTGCTGACAGGATTTGACAGTATTGTTCCATTCACCCTAGTTCCAATTCCAGCTTGCGACTTTTGCAGAAATCTCCGATAAATGGTCAAGCTATTTGGAGTTAAACCATGCGCGCACGTATTTACCAACCTGCCCGAAATGCTATGCAGTCAGGCACTGGCAAGTCAAAGTACTGGCTTCTTGAGTTTGCTCCTGCGTCGCGCCGCGAGGTTGACCCTCTGATGGGCTGGACGTCGTCGTCAGACACACAGGCGCAGGTGAAGCTCAAGTTTGACAGCAAGGAAGCCGCACTTGAGTATGCTGAGGCGCATGGGCTTGAGGCCGTTGTGCAAGAGCCCCACAAGCGCAAACCCAACATTCGCGCAGGCGGCTATGGCGAAAACTTCGCCACCAACCGTCGCGTGCCTTGGACACACTGAGGCCGTACAGCTCAACTGTTTTGATCAGTTGCAGCCAGCCGAAAGCGCAGAGCTATGGTTGAAGCTCAAAAACAGACGAAAGCCGGATACTCGCGGCTCTGACCAAGTTCGGTATATACAGTTTCGGGTCGTTTGGCTTGGGAATGACCAAATCCACCCCGGCACGAAGCAGCTGTTCCTTCAGCTCCGCCAAGACAAAACCTCCCACCGCAAGGATAGCCGTATTTGCTGACGCGCCACCGCTTGCACGCGCCTTAGCGACCACCATTGGCGCATATAGCGCGATATTGTCGATGTCGATGACGGTAAGTTCGAAGCGCTCATGCAAAGCGTTTTCGATCCAATCGTTCAAATCGGTTGCAGTGGCTGCCTGCCAGCCGATCCGCTGTAGCACTTTCGTCAAGTTGTCTTGTTCTTGAGGCTCGAACCCAACCAGTAAAACGCGCGTGATGTTTTCATGGTGTTGAGCGTGAATTTCATTAAGTGACATAGTCGTTCCTTCATTCGCTGACATATGCCATCCAGCTCGAGTGGCAGGGCCGGATGGCGGGCGAATACGAGTGTTCAGATGAGGCGGGCTAGGCCGAGAGCGGCGTTGCGCATTTCAGTCGGGCGACCATTTGGCCGAGGGTGTGAGATATTTCGATGAGCTCTGCGACGTCTTCGCTGGGCCACTCAGTGGCCAAATTGAAGGCAGCCGTTTCAGCCATGAGGGCAGCGGCCCGTAAAGCTGTTGTGTTGTTGAGTTCGGCAAAGGGGTTGTTTGAGCGCTTAAGTTCAGCAAGCGCGTTCAGGACGCATCGG
The DNA here is from genome assembly GCA_016744435.1 of Lentibacter sp. Classification (GTDB taxonomy): domain Bacteria; phylum Pseudomonadota; class Alphaproteobacteria; order Rhodobacterales; family Rhodobacteraceae; genus Lentibacter. The sequence goes on from JADGEJ010000016.1 coordinate 44,746, forward strand.
TTGAGGGCGCCTTTGTTGAGGTTCTTGGGCATCGTGTTTTCCACTGCAGGGTTGCCGACAACACGCTCCCCATGAGACGTTTAGGTCGGATCTGGTGCGCATATAGGATCATTCGAGGACAACCAAAATTCTCGAAAATAGCTAGCTGGCGGCTTGGTTTTAGCTACATTGGTTCGCTGGGCTTCGGCCCAAAAGCGAAAGAAAGAACTGTCCTTCTCTATTGGTTTTGCTAAAATAGCGAAATTAAGCGACATCTTTCGCATAAATAGCGAAGTCCATTAATTAATTGAGTGTCTTTATGCCAGATTTTCCTGATACAAAGTTCGCGTCTCAAGTTTTTGGGGAACGCTTGCGAGAGCTCAGCGATGCGCGGGGGTCTTACTCACAAATAGCGCGCGACCTTGGTATTAACAGGCAGCAATTTGCCCGATATCTGAACGGCTCTTCCCGGCCAAGAGACGCGCTGGTTCGCAAGATGGCCGAGTACTTCGAAGTCGAGACCGGATTGTTTTTCCAGAGCAAGTCAGTTCATGCGGATGGCGCGCCGCCGCTCGCGCAAGAAAACCCTGTTGCATCAGCGATGCAAGAAGGCCTCTCTCTGCTTGAGCAGCCGGAAATCCCTGAATCGGAGCTCAAATCTGGCTTTTACATGCAATACAAGCAGTCCTTCACCCAGCCTGACAAAATTGTCTGTATGCTTTGCAAAATATATCGAGACAAGTCGGGCGTCACACGCTGCAAACGGCGTTATTCAGTAAAAGTAATCCGTGACCTGCCGGGCATTCGTGTATCTCACACATCGGTTGGGGTGTTCGTGCGAAACCTCGGTGCGCTGGTGCTTTTTGAAAGCGATGCCGTTGCGGGCGACTTGGTGTTTAGTGCGTTCAAGCCGTCATCTATTTTTTCACTCGCAGAACGCGTGAAGACAGGTGTTGTCATGACCCACGGGCGCCCCGGCAGCCTTGGGCCTGTGGCAGGGCGGCACATCATCGAGCGGATACCTGACGAGGACTCCAAGCTTGGTTGGGCGCGCCGCCAAGGCTTCCGTAGCTTGGAAGAGCTGCCCAGCTACATTCAACATCATTTCGAGTCTCCAGCCAATCTGGTTCAAGGTGTTCTGGCTGTTCGCTGACCCTGTGAAATGGCACGGCAAACATCGTGGCGAACGGCGCTTTAGGCTTGCTATGTCTGGTGCTCGTCGCTGATGACGCGGCCTTCTTCTAGGGTTATGATCCTGTCGGCCATCTCTAGAATGCGGTTGTCGTGGGTGACCATGACAGTGGTGGTGCCGCGTGTTTCTCCGAGTGTTTTCAGCATCTTCACAACGGTATGGCCAGATTCTTTGTCGAGTGCGGCTGTCGGCTCATCGGCGAACACGACCTCGGGGTTGGACACCAAAGCGCGGGCAACGGCGACGCGTTGTTTCTGGCCGCCCGAGAGGCTGCTAGGCAGGTAGTCGAGCCGGTCAGACAGCCCGACCAGCCCCAGCATATGACGTGCAGCCTTGCGTTGTTTTGTCCTGTCGCCTTTACCATGCACCTGTAGCCCCATCAGCACGTTTTGCGTGGCGGTGAGGCTTTCGTGCAAGTTATGTGCCTGAAAGATAAAGCCCAAGCGGCGGCGCAGGCTGACAAGCCGCGTTTCGGGTGCCTCGCGCAGCTCGTCGCCGAGCAGCAGAACCGAGCCGCTTTGCACGTCGCGCAGGCAGCCCATCAGCGTCAGCAGCGTTGTTTTGCCCGAGCCGGACGGCCCCATGAGGATGGTCAGCTTGCCGCGTTCGACTTCAAGGTTGACGTCAAATATCGCCTGTTTGAGGGCTTCTCCGCTGCCAAAGAAGTGGTCGAGCTGCGAGACAGATATGGCTGGCGCGCCCATCAGAACAGATCCGCCGGATCAGCCGCGGCAAGGCGGCGCGTCGCGATGGCGCCAGACAGCGCGCAGGCGATCACGGTGCCGAGGAAGACGTAGACAATGCGCGCGCCGTCCATTTGCACAGGTAGAGACGTGAGCATCGTCATGACTTTGTAAAGCCCAAAGGAGGCAACCAAGCCGGGGATGTAGCCAAGGATGGCGAGGATGATGGCCTCTTCTGTCACGATGCCGAGGAAAAAACGTTGATCATAGCCCATGGCTTTGAACGTCGCGTATTCGCGCAGGTGGTTGGCGACGTCTGTACTGAGCACTTGATAGACGATCACGATGCCGACGATTGTTCCCATGATCACGCCGAAGCCAAAGACAATGCCTGTCGGGCGTTCTGTTGTTTGAAAGGCAAGGTCGGCTGCGGCAAATGCGTCGAGTGTTTCGATGGTGAGTGCTTGGCCTTTGAACTTTTCGCGCAAACGCTCAAGCACCACTGCGGGCGAGATGCCTTCATCAACTTTGAGAAGGATGTGGTTTGGGGCGTTGCTTGTCCGGTTGCCAAAAAACCGCAGGAATGTTTGGTCGGAGATGAACATCGTCCCGTCGGCTGCGAATGTACCACCGACTTTTATGGTGTCCACAGCAGTGAGTGTCTGGCCGTTCACTTCGAAGGGGTAGGGCGTACCTGCCTCAAGGTCAGCAAAGATAGTCGCGTCAACACCACGGGTTTTGGTGTCAATCAGCGAGGTGTTTTCGAGCGCGAGCTGGTCAAACTTTGCCGCAACACCGGGAGTCGTAAACGCCTTGTCAGCCACGCTAAAGCCGAAAGTCTGGAGCGTTGTCGGGACACCATTGGGCTGGCGAAACTCAAGCATGCCGATGTAGGCAGGAGCCCCCGCAGCAACCCCCGCCACGCCGAGGGCCTGAAACATGCGCGCGCGGGCCACATTGCTGCGGTCTGTCAGCGTGCTGCCGTCATTGGCGGAAATGATGATGTCGGCATTGAGCAAGCTATAGGGCATCAGCGAGCCGATCTTCATAGCGCCTTGGATGCCCAGCTGCATGAGCACCAAGAGCGTCGCGAAGGCCACGCCCGCAATCGCCGCAGCAAAGCGCCCCTTGTTGTGGCTGAGCTGTAGCCAGCCAATAGGCAGGCGGCCAAGCAAGCGTTCCAGAAGGGCGTTCATTGCCCCTCGCTGACGGTGGCGCGGCCTGCATCTATGCGCACAACGGCCTCAAGGTTGGTAAAACGCTCGGCGCGCTTTGAGGACTGCGCGTCAAGCTCGATGATGACATCGACAACGCGCGCGTCTGTGTTGGCGGCAGGGTCATCGGAGGTGATAGACTGACGGTTGATCTCAAGCCCGATGGCCTGCACACGGCCTGTGAGCGGCGCGCCAAGGGCTTGGGCTGTGATGCTAACAGGGTCGCCGATAGCGACGCGGCCTATCATGGTTTGGTAGACTTCGGCCTCAACCGTCATTTGCGAGGTGTCGCCAAGGTCAAGCAAGCCTGAGGCGCCCGGGCGCTCGCCAACGCGGGCGTTTATGTCAAGCACAGTGCCGTTGATCGGTGCGCGCACGAGAGCGTGGTCAAGGTCAGAGGTGGCGCGTTCGACGCCGACTTTGGCAGCATAGACATTGGCCTCGGCAACGGCGATGTCGGCCTGCACGGCGCCTGAGCCGGCTTCAAAGCGTGACAAGGTAGCCTGATTGCGCTCAACGTCGCGCGCGGCCTCATCGGCTTTTGCACGCGCCGCGTCGATAGCAGAAGCCGTTGTCACACCGCGCCTGAGCAGAGGCGTGAGACGGCTAAGCTCGGCTTGGGCCTGAGCGGCGGTGGTCTGGGCACGGGCAAGAGCGGCCTCAGCCTCTTGGCGGCTGGCTCTGATCGTTTCGCGGGTTTGCAGCAGGTTGGCTTGGCTGACTTGCAGGTTGGCCTGCGCGCCATTGAGGGCGTTTTGCAGCTTGCTACGGTTGTCGAGCACTGCCAGCACATCGCCCGCGGCGACAGTCTGGCCGACTTTAACGTCAAGCGTCTGAACACGCGCATCACTTGAGCCATAAGGTAGCGCCACGGCGACAACCTTGCCCGCGGGCAGCAGCCGCCCAAGCGCGACGATGTCGCCTTCGCTGATCACGGCCACCTCTTCTTGGGTTTGCACGCGCTCGATCGCGAGAGCAATGGGCGTGTCTGTCCCGCCTCCGGGGATCAGGCCTGTAACCCCGAAAAAAGCTTTGAGGCCAGGTGGCTGGAAGTAAAGCCCCATGACACCACCGAACATGATCAGAAGCGGAATCGCGAAAATGAAGTGCCAACTTGGCCACCGAACTGACGGCTGAAAGCCGCTGGGTTTATCGGCGGGTGCCGCTGCCGTGCCTAGACCATTATCCTCTAGGGGAAGGTCATGGGGGGAGGCTTTGGGGCGATCTGTCATAAGGTTTCCCTGAGAATGCGCGTCTCTTTAGACATACGATAAAGCCAAACGGGAACTCAAGCTGCCTTTCTGACGCGCCGCTCTTGCCTTTGTGCGCTGAGTTGCGCAAATAGGGCGCAACGGTCCTGTAGCTCAACTGGATAGAGCACCTGCCTTCTAAGCAGGGGGTTGGGGGTTCGAGTCCTCCCGGGATCGCCATTGCTTGAACTTCCCGTGGCCGAACCTGACACCATGCACCCAAACGCCATGCCTCCAAACACCATGCCCCCAAAAACGAAGGGCTGCTGTTCTTAGGGCGCTAGCGCTCTAGTCGTTCGGGCGTACACGCGCGGCACTTTTGTCAGCGAAGGCCGCCAGACGCGCGCGCGCATCAGGCTGCGTGTTAACAACCCCCGCAACGACCGACTCAGCGTAAGCGGCGTCCATTGCCGACATGTTCTGCATATGGCTGACGGCTGAGCAGATTGCGAAGTTTGACAGCGGCAGATTCTCGGCGGCCTTGCGGGCGATTTCCATCGCAGCATCAAAGCTCGAGCCTTCGACAATGTACTGTGCGAGGCCGAGATCAACCGCCTCTTGGCCTTGGTAAACACGGCCTGTCAGCATCATGTCGATCATACGCGCTTTGCCAACCAAGTCAGTCACGCGGATGGTTGCGCCGCCGCCCGTGAACAAGCCGCGTTGGCCTTCGGGCAGGGCAAAGTAAGCTGTCTGGTCGATCACACGGATATGAGCCGAGCTGGCCAGTTCAAGGCCTCCGCCGACAACCGCGCCGTGCAGTGCTGCGATCACCGGAACGCCGCCGTATTCCATTTTGTTGAAGGCCTCGTGCCAGCGCAGGCAAAGGTGCATGAACTCGGCTGGGCTGCGGTCTTCGCGGTGGTGTTCGACCAGATCAAGCCCGGCGCAGAAATGATCACCCGATCCGGCCAGAACGACAGCACGCACGCCAGCACGCGGGGCTGTTGCGAAAAACTCGACCATCTCCTCAACCGTGTCAGCATTCAGCGCATTGCGCTTTGTCGGGCGGTTGAGCGTGACAACCCAGACGCCACCGTCATGTTCCTCAACGGCGAGGTTTTTGAAGCGAGAGGTGTCGATCGTAATTGTCATGGCGTGTCCTTCAGAAGGCGGTGTGTTGGTGTGTTTCCGGTTCCGAAAGGCTAGCGCTACAGTTTGCAAAACGCGAGCAGCATTCGGTGGATTTTCAGAGAAATGTCGTTTGGGACGCAGGGTAAAAACAGCGTGATGGTTTTAGCTGCAATTCGCACCGGCTGGCGCGCAGAACAAGCGATAGAGCAGCGAGATAACTTCAGCGGTGTTCTCGTCAGCGAGAGAATAGTAGATCGTCTTTCCTTGACGGCGGGTTTCAACCAGACCGTCTTCGCGCAGCCGTGCCAACATCTGGCTGACGGCGGCTTGGCGCATTGACAAAAGCTCCTCGAGCTCGCCAACCGACTTTTCGCCAGAGCCTAAGTGACACAAGATCATCAGTCGGCCTTCGTGGGCCAATGTTTTGAGGTAGGCAGCCGCGTTTTCGGCGCTTTGTGCCATTTCTTCAGGGGGAGCGGAAATCTGGATGTTCATAGCCGTTTACTCATATCGTGTTGTTGATATGTATCACAGCCAATTTGTGAAGGCGAGCTATTCAACGATGACCGGAGCGCCGCCTGCAAAGCTGTTGCCATTTTGGTAATCGCAAGGGTCTTCTTGCATTTCCAAGTGTAAGCCTTCGCCTCTGTAGGGGTGCGCGCGTGCTAGCTCTTCATTGACAACAATGCCAAGGCCTGGAGCGTCTGAAAGCCTTACAAAGCCGTTTTCAACCCGGATCGTGCTGTTGATGAGCGCATCGTGATACTCTGTCTCGATTGTCTCGGCGAGAAGCAGGTTGGGGATCGACGTCGCGAGGTGCAGGTTGGCGGCCCACTCGATTGGCCCTGCATAGAGATGCGGTGCCATTTGAACGTTGAAGCATTCGGCCATCGCGGCGACTTTCTTCATCTCCCAGATGCCGCCAGCGCGGCCAAGCGCGGGCTGGAGGATTTCGGCAGCGCCAGCGCGCAGAACCGCGCCAAACTCGGCCTTTGTTGTCATCCGTTCGCCCGTGGCCACGGGGATGCGCACATTGCGCGCCACGCGTGCCATATCTTCGATATTGTCAGGCGGGGTTGGTTCTTCATACCAAAGTGGCGCGTAAGGCTCGAGCGCTTGACCAAGGCGGATAGCGCCCCCGGTGGTGAACTGCCCGTGGGTGCCAAACAGCAAGTCAGCCTTGTCGCCGACGGCCTCGCGGATCGCCTTGCAAAATGCCACTGACGACGTGATGTCGCTCATCGCAGGCATATGCCCGCCGCGCAAAGTGTAGGGCCCAGCTGGGTCAAACTTCACGGCGGTATAGCCACGCTCAACGCAATCCAGAGCGCTTTCGGCGGCGGCGTCGGGGTCTGACCAGAAAGTTGTTAAGTCGTGGTGCGGCAGTGGGTAGAGGTAAGTATAGGTGCGGATGCGCTCGTTCATCTTGCCACCAAGCAATGCGTAAACGGGGCGGTTGCGCGCTTTGCCCAAGATGTCCCAACAGGCGATCTCTAGGCCAGAGAATGCACCCATAACCGTGAGGTCAGGCCTCTGGGTAAAACCGGAAGAGTAAACACGGCGGAACATCAACTCGACATTTTCGGGGTTCTCCCCCTCCATGTGGCGCGCGAACACATCTTCGATCACGGCGCGCATGGCTTCCGGCCCAACCGAGCTTGCGTAGCACTCGCCCCAGCCAACGATGCCATCGTCTGTTGTGAGCTTTACCAAGATCCAATAACGCCCGCCCCAGCCCGGAGCTGGCGGGGCTGTTACGATGATGTCGAGATCTTTGAGGTGCATGTCAAAACGTTTCTATATCTAGCTGACTTGCAGCTTGATATAGAAACGGCTGCGACATCAATAGGTTTCGCGCGCTTCATCTCATTATTGCTCCTCAACAATAAGGCGAAACGCTTTAGGCTCCTAAATGCTGATCGACGATACGCTGCACCATCGGGGCAAAATGCCAGTAGTCGGGTGTTTGCATGTCGGGGTGCTTGCCCGCTTCATCAAGATAGCGGACTTGGATGATCTTCGCGAGGTTCGGGTTTTGCTCGAAGGTCGCGATCTCGTCAGCAGGCATTGGCCCGCCTTGCAAGTTGAGCGAGTGGATCGACGCCTCGCTGAGGCGGTCATAGTAGCTGGGTTTGGTTGCGCAAAGGTAGCGCTTGGCCGCGACGTGGTGGCGCACACAGTCAGTCACGATTGTGGGGAAGAACGCGGCGAGCACCTCTGCTCCAGCGTCTTCATGGAAGCGGTCTTCGGTGTCACCCATGCTGAAGGTGCCGAACTCCGAGGTGAAATGTCCGATGTCGTGCAAAAGCGCCGCGACGATGATGTCTTCGGGCAGGCCTTGCTGTTCAGCAATCGTCGCCCCTTGCAACATATGCTCGGCCATTGTCACAGGTTCCCCGAGATATTCCTCATGCCCGCAGCGCTCGAAAATGTCGCCCAAGAAGGCCACAATCGTCTTGCGTGTTGGCACCGTCATAGCGTGGCTTCAAGCGCCGCGAGCGTTGAAAGCAACCCGTCTTTGTCGGCGTAGCAGCCCTGTAGCCAGCGCGTGCCTTCGCCCGAATAGCCCTTGCGAGCATGCAGCACGCGGGTGTTGTCAACGATGAAGGCCTCGCCGGGGGCGAGCTTGAAGGTCACTTCCATCTCGGGGCTGTCGATGATGTCAGACAGGCGGCGATAGGCGCGGTAGTAGGCCTCCATCGCGTCAAACGGCACGTCCGTGAGCGGCGCAATCGAGCGTGCGTTAAAGCGGATAGCTTGCAACGTGCCTTCTGGTGAAAGCTCGATCATCGGCCGGCGCGAGTGCAGCGCAACACCTTCGCTGCCCGTGTAGGCAAAGCGGGCGGAATGCTGGCAGAGCGCGGCGAAACCCTCGGGGTCTTCCTCTTTCAGGCGCAGCGCACAGGCAAAGCCGTCAACCACCATGTTTTCGCCGCCCTCAGCCGAGTTTTCCAGGCAAGCAAGCACTTGTAGCGTTGGCTGTGGGTCACGGTAGGGGTTGTCTGTGTGCGCCTGCAAGCCAAGGCCCGTGTAGGCGAGGTTGACGGGGTTCACCTCGGTGCGCACTTCAAAGTGGCGGCCATAATTTGTCTCGCGGACGAAGCCAAAAACGGCAACGATTTCAAACAGCTCTTCGGGCGTGCCTTGCATGTCGGTGACTTTGGCAAAGCCGTAGCGGCGGACTGCATCAAGCCAGCTGAGGCGGGTTGCCTCATAGTTTTTCAGCGCATCTAAAGGCGCGCTGGGCACGGCCTCTTGTAGCCCGCTGCCCCAAGGCTCGGCGTGCTCTGGTGGGTGGCCAAGCGAGCCCTCGTGCGTGACGTCATAGGCATTGGCCATGAGCCAGCGGATGGAGTAGGGGATTGCCTTGTTTTCAGGCGCAAAAGTGAGCATAAGCGTGTCGCCCTCAACCTCGGCTTTGCTGATGGTAATGTCGGCGGGCAAGTCAGCCAAGGTGATCAGCCTTTGGCTATTGCCTGCATCGCGCGTCGTGGCATCTTGGGCGTTGTCGCGCAGCCAAATGGCATGAAAACGCTTGGTGCCAACTTTCAGGATATCGCTGTTTTCGCTGACAGATACTTCGGTCATCACTGCGCCTCTTTCGGGTTCAAAATACAATCACGTTGCGCTTGGCACTGCCTGTCTTGGTGTCGGCGATGGCTTCGTTGATCTGATCAAGTGTCCAGCGGTTCGAGATCAGCTCGTCAAGCTTGAGGCGGCCTTGCTGGTAGAGATCAACCATCCAGGGGATGTCACGTTGGATCACTACATCACCCATTTTTGAGCCAATCATTGATTGGCCAACAGCGGCGAAATTAGCAGCTTCATAGCTTGAGGCTGCGCCCGTCGCGGGCATGCCCACCATGATAACTTTGCCGCCATAGCCGAGATATCGCGGCGCGTCGTCATAGGCTTTGGCCGCGCCGACGGTGACGAGAACTGCGTCAGCACCACGGCCCAGAGCCACTTTAGCATCACGCCAAGGGCTTGATTTGGTTGCCAGAACGCCGTCAGTTGCCCCGAACTGTTTGGCGATCTCAAGCTTCTCTTCGCTCATGTCGACAGCTACAATGCGACGCGCACCAGCAATCCGCGCGCCTTGGATGGCGTTAAGCCCGACACCGCCCGCGCCGATGACGACAACGTCTTGGCCAGCCCGCAACTGCGCCGCGTTGACCACCGCGCCAACGCCCGTGATGACGCCACAAGAGATCAGCGAGGCTGCGTCTTTGGGCATGTCTGCGGGGATCGTTACGATCTGACTTTGGTCAACCACAACTTTTTCGGCGAAAGCCCCGCAGGCCATAGCTTGGTGCAGCTTGCCGCCATCGGCTGTTTTGAGTGGGCCTTTGTCGCCATCGTAGGGCGTGCCGCAGATCGTTGGTTTGCCACTTGAGCAGGCCGGGCAGGTGCCACAAGCACGGATCAGCGTGACGATGACACTGTCACCAACGTTGTAGCCTTTGACGCCACCACCGAGCGCTGTGATACGCCCCGCAGCCTCGTGGCCATAGACAGCTGGCAGTGAGCCGCCCCATGCGCCGTCAGCAAACGAAATGTCAGAATGGCAGATCGCCACCGCATCAAGCGCGACTTCAATCTCGCCCATTTCCGGCGCGCGCAACTCCACGGTTTCGATGGTCAGTGGCTCTCCGAATGCGTGGCAAACGGCGGCTTTGATCGCTGGCATGTGAGTACTCCCTTTTGAGGGAGCTTGCCGTCAGAGCCCCAAAGCTTCAAGCCGGAAACGCGACTTTATGACGTCGCGTTTTGACCGGACTGGTTTGATTTCGCGAACATAAACAAAATCAGGCTGACGAGCATGATGAGAGCGGCCACAAGGAAAGGCGCTCCTGGCAGGTAGATGGGTGTGGTCGAGGCCGTGAAGTAGGCGAAGATACCTGTCATCAGCAGAGGAGAAATGATCATCGAGAGTGACGAGAGAGAGCCACTCACGCCCTGTAACTCGCCTTGGGCGTTGTCGGCTACGTTGCGTGACATCATGCCCTGTAAGGCAGGTGTCGAAATAGCTCCGAACGAGAAAATCGGGATCAGCGCCAAGAGCACCATTCCGTTGGTGACGAAGCCAAGGAAAATCAGCGAGACGATGTCAACACAGAGCCCCACGATAACAGCGCGGCGCTCGCCGAGCCACGCGATTGAAGGCTTCACCAAAAGACCCTGAACAAGGGCAAAGAAAACACCGTAAATCCCAAGGCTTAGCCCAATCATTCGCGGTGACCAGTCAAACCGTTCAGTGACGAAGTAGGCCCAGACAGCCGGGTAGACATAGTGCGCGACCTGAAAGAAAAAGTAGACGGTGAGCAGCGGTGTCAGACCCTGAAAGCTGCTGATCGAGCGAAGCGCACCAAGCGGGTTGGCGCGTCGCCACTCAAAGCGGCGGCGCTTGCGTTTGGTGACGGTTTCGCGCAGCACAAAGGCTCCGAACATGGCGTTGGCGAAGGCGAGCGCGCCTGCCGCCCAGAAGGGTGCGCGGGTGCCGTATTCGGCTAGTAAGCCGCCCAAAACAGGGCCAAAAACAAAGCCGATGCCAAAGCCAGCCCCGATCAAACCAAAGCGCGCGGCCTTCTCGTGGGGCGCGGAAACATCAGCCATATAGGCCATCGCGGTTGAGTGTGTCGCGGCTGTTATGCCGCCGACAATGCGGCCAATGAGCAAAAGCCAGATGCTGCCAGCAAGCGCCATGACAACGTAGTCACCAGCCATGACCAAAAGGCTAACAAGCAGCACGGGCCGCCGCCCGAACCTGTCAGACAAAGCGCCGATGAGGGGCGAGAACAGGAACTGCATCACAGCAAAGGCAGTTGTCAGGATGCCGCCCCAAAGCGCCGCGGTGGCCAGCGTGCCGCCGTTCACCTCCCGGATCAGCTCGGGCATCACCGGCATGATCAGGCCAATGCCCATAGCGTCGATGACGACTGTCATCACGATGAAAATTATGGGCAGGCGGGAGGGCATGAGGCGGGCCATTCTGGTTAAGCAGTTGGATGCAAGATAGGTGTGGAGTGGCAAACTGCAAGCCCCACATGCCGCCGCCCAAACGCAAAACGCCCCGCCGTTTCGGGCAGGGCGTTGTCGGGTGTTTGAAGCAGTCGCTTAGCTCAGGCGCGAGGCGACGTTTTCCCAATTAACGAGGTTATTCAGGAAGTTATCAAGGTAAGCTGGGCGCTTGTTGCGGTAGTCGATGTAGTAGGAATGCTCCCAAACATCGCAGCCAAGCAGGGCCGTTTGGCCAAAGCACAGCGGGTTCACGCCGTTTTCTGTCTTGGTCACAGCGAGCGAGCCGTCGCTGTTTTGCACAAGCCAGCACCAGCCCGAGCCGAACTGGCCAGCGCCAGCAGCTGCAAAGGCTGTGTTGAAATCAGCAACCGAGCCAAAGCTCTCGGCAATGGCTTTTTCAAGCTCCGTCGGCATCGCTGATCCGCTCGGCCCCATCATCTCCCAGAACTGGTTGTGGTTCCACAACTGGCTGATATTGTTGAAAATACCGCTCTGTGCGACAGATGACTTGTCGTAGGTTCCGGTGATGATGTCTTCGAGAGACTTGCTCTCCCACTCGGTGCCCGCGATCAGCTTGTTGCCGTTGTCGACATAGGCTTTGTGGTGCATATCATGGTGGAATTCGAGCGTTTCGGCTGACATGCCTTTGCCTGCGAGTGCGTCGTGGGCATAGGGAAGATCGGGAAGTTCAAAAGCCATGGTTGGGCCCCCTTAAAGTTCGCGTGAATATCCCCTTCAGATGGGGCTTTGAGGCGGGGAAGGTCAAGCCCTTCCTGTCAAATTATCGCAAACTTAAGGCGGCGAACCGCTTGGGTAACGGCTCAAATGGGCCAGTGCCTACGGTGTGCAGCACTCTATGCAGCTACGTGTGCATAACGCGTATGTACAGTCTTGCGCTCCGAAAATGGGTTAACGCTGCGCGCTGAGCAAGTGCCAGCCGGAGGAAGGAGCGAATGCGGATGACGACACATCCTGCACGCGCTTGCGCGTTCCGCTTTATTCAGTGTCGATGAGGATAGCGCCGTGGCGGCCGGCGGCTTCGACGGCCTGATGCGCTGCGACGGTCTGATCAAGGGTGAAGACTTTGTGAACGCGGGCGGTGAGCGCGCTGTCGGCGAGGGCTTTGTTAACCGCTTTGATGGCGACGGCGCGCTCGGCCTCGCGCAGGATATAGACGAGCGCGATGTCGATGGTGACGGCTTTGAACAGCAGCGTTCGGAAGGGCAGGGCTGGTGTCATCACAAGCTGTGAGCCATAGGCCGAGATGGTGCCGTTGGGGGCGATGACCTCAGCCAATGTGTCGATGTTTGCGCCGAACTCACACTCGACGGCGCGGTCAATCAGGTTGCCTGAAGTCGCTTGCAAGATCTCGTCTGCAAGATCAGGCGAGCGGTGGTCAAGCACTACATCGGCCCCAGCGGCTGCAGCGTGGTCGGCACTTGGCCCCGCCGAGGCGGTGGCGACAACCCGCGCGCCGGCCCATTTGGCAAGTTGCACAGCCATGAAGCCGACAGAGCCGCCAGCACCGGAGACAAGCAGGGTTTTGTTCGCAACAGGCCCGCCGCCAAGCACGGTATGCGCGGCTGTGAGGGCGGGGATGCCAAGCGAGGCACCCGTGTCAAAGCTTTGTGCATCGGCCAGAGCCACGGCTTGCTCGGAGGGCAGGGCTATGTACTGCGCGCAGGTGCCGCTCGCGCGTTGCCACTGGCCGTTCCAGATCCAGACGTGCGCGCCGATGCGGGCTGCGTCAACGCCTGTCCCAACCGCCTCAATCGTGCCCGCGCCGTCAGAATGCGGGATGATTTGCGGGTAGGCAGGTTTGGTCGCGCCGGGCGCGCCTTGGCGGGATTTCACATCAGAGGGGTTTACGCCCGAACGCGCCAGCCGCACCAGCACTTCGCCAGCCTTTGGCGTGGGTGTTTCAAGCTCTGAAAGCGTGAGCACATCGGCGGCAGGGCCGAGCTCTGAGTAGGTGATGGCGCGCATCTGGTTCTCCTTGGCATGTCTGAGCTGACATTAGAAGAATATGCGCCGGGCTGAAGGCCCTATTTGCGGGCTTTGCTAAATGCGTCATATTCCTCACAGCGCCCGGTGCCGCGATACTCTGATCGGGGGTCAATCTGACGGCCGGGGAGCCGCGACTTGGATCTTCCTTTGGGTTTGACGAACACTTGCACGGCCAATGACTGCTTATTTATAACCGCTCTGTAGGATATTTTCTCAGAGATAGAGCCTGCCGCATCAACAACAGGGCCATACTCCCAGCGGTAGGTGAGCCGTTTTTTTGTTTCGAGTGATTTGACGCCGATGACAGCCTTGTGCCCGAAAGAGGCCATGACTTTGTCAGTCACGATCACCTGTGACTTCTTCTGGTTTTCGATGATCAGAATGTCTTTCGCGATCCAATTACCTGTCACTTTCGGCACAGTGCAGTGGTAGGCTTGCCCAACTTTTGAGTTGGCGACAGCGCCTGAGGCGGCTGCGAGCATCGCACCAAGGGCAAGCGCCGCTACGATGATTTTACGGGGTTTCAGCATGTCAGCCTTTCGCGAACCAGTGATCATCACCAGTGATCATCAGGTGGGTAAATCGCTGGCTGCTATGGCTTGCTAAGGAATATATGTGGCAGGGGCCTGACTGTGTCAAGCTGTGGGGCTGTACGCCGTTATGTCCGGCGCAGGCGGATGACGACGTCGACGCTGGCGATCTCGGCACCGTCTGGCGCGCTTGGCAGGTTGGAGATTTCCATGCGCTCGGTTGAGGCGTCTGTCAGCTCGCCCGTGTCTTCCCAAAAGAAGTGCGGGTGGTCTGTTGTGTTGGTGTCAAAATAGCTTTTCGCGCCATCAACGGTGATCTCGTGTATCAGGCCCACGTCACAAAACGCGCGCAGGGTGTTGTAGACGGTTGCGAGCGAGACTTGGCCACTGGCGCTGGCCGCTTCAAACAGGCTTTCGGCGGTCACGTGACGGTGCTGGCCATCACCAACCAGAAGCTCGGCCAAGGCGAGGCGCTGGCGCGTCGGGCGCAGGCCCGCGCTGGCGAGCCAGTCGGTACTGCGTTCCTGTGTGGAGTGGCTGGTTGTCACGGAGCGTATTCCAGTTTTCTAGTCGCTATTCTGGCCCGCAATATAGGGGCAAATCACTGCTGTTTACAAGTCATTGTGCGAGTGGCTCGCATATGGCCGGTGCCCCAAGCCTTGCAGGAGGGGCGGGGGCGGTGCTAGAGGAGTGATAACGCTTACAATAGTTGACAGAAAGGTGCCCCTATCAATGGCCCAGTATCCTTCAAGTTTTGACCGTGACGACCTGCTCAAATGCGCCCGTGGCGAGCTGTTTGGCGAGGGCAACGCGCAGCTCCCCGAGCCGCCGATGCTGATGATGGATCGCATCACCGAGATTTCGGATGATGGCGGCGCACACGGCAAGGGGCACGTTCTGGCCGAGTTTGATATCACGCCTGACCTGTGGTTCTTTGACTGTCACTTCCCCGGCAACCCTATCATGCCGGGCTGCTTGGGCCTTGATGGGCTGTGGCAGCTTACCGGCTTCAACCTCGGCTGGCGCGGCTGGACGGGCCGCGGCATGGCTGTTGGCGTGGGCGAAGTGAAACTCAAGGGAATGGTGCGCCCCGACCGCAAAATGCTGACCTATAAGATCGACTTCAAGAAGGCTCTGCAGTCGCGCCGGCTGACAATGGGCGTCGCTGACGGGATCGTCGAAGCGGACGGTGAAGTGATCTATGAAGTGACGGACTTGAAGGTAGCGCTGAGCGACGCTTGAATGGGGAAGGCTACTAACAGCCTGAGAATTCGGTTGAACAAAAAGTATGGAATTTTGAGAGAGTTCAAAAATGTGGCCATTTGTGACGATAGACCAGATCCCCCAGATTTTCAGGTATTTATTTTTTTCGATGCTGACGGTCATTCTAGGGTCGGTAACTTACAAGGTAGTCGACAACTTCTTCTTAGGTGGGCCTCCCGCGCATTGGAATGGTAGTCAGGTTGGATTTTCGAACTATAGCCACCCAGTCGGTGCCGCCTATTCTCATCTAAACCACAAGAGTGATTGGCTTACCTGTGTCGGCAATGCTCAGCGTTTGCTGAAGGCTAACAATGACTTCAAAGTCTATCCTACAGATGGGACTTTCGTAGCCGCTCATTCTGGAGATGACTTGATCGTAATCGCTTGCAATTCAAACAGTTTGGACTTTTTTGTCGCAAGCAACGACTATCCACGTGCCCAAATCTTAAGAAGCAAACTTGCCAAGTCGCTAAAAATGGATTTCGGCAAATGGCCTGTAGGTAGTGAATAAGAAGTCCCGCAGATTGCGCTCTGAGATCTAAAGCCTGAACTGGTTGCTGTGGGAAGGTTAGGTGGCGGATCACATAGGTCAACTCTTCAACTGCCTTGCCCCCCCGCCCACGCTGTCCTACATATGCTTCAACGGTTTAACAGGAGGCCCATATGCGCCGAGTAGTTGTCACAGGGATGGGCGTTGTCTCATCGATCGGGAACAATGTTGAGGAAGCGCTTGCGTCGCTGAAGGCGGGCAAGTCGGGCATCACGGCGAACGCCGATATGGCCGAGCACGGGTTTCGCAGCCAGATCGCCGGCAATGTGAAGCTTGATGTGGCTGACCACGTCGACAAGCGCACGCTGCGGTTTATGGGCCCCGGGGCGGCCTATGCGCATATCGCCATGGGCCAAGCTATTGCGGATGCGGGCCTTGAGCCGAGCGACATTATCAACGAGCGCACGGGGCTTGTGGCTGGCTCAGGCGGGCCGTCAACGAGCGCTATGTTGGCCGCGCATCAGGCGGTTTTGAAGACTGGCGCGACCAAGCGGATCGGGCCATTTGCTGTGCCCAAGACGATGTGCTCGACGGTGTCGGCCAACTTGGCCACGGCCTACCAGATCAAAGGCATCAACTATTCGATCACCAGCGCGTGCTCGACAAGCCTGCACTGCATCGGCAACGCTTCAGAGCAGATCATGATGGGCAAGCAAGACATCATGTTTGCGGGCGGCGGCGAAGAGCTTGACTGGACGCTGTCTTGCCTGTTTGACGCGATGGGCGCGATGAGCAGCAAGTATAACGACACGCCCGAGAAAGCCTCGCGCGCGTTTGACGCCAACCGCGATGGCTTCGTCATCGGCGGCGGCGGCGGCATTTTGGTGCTTGAAGAGCTTGAGCATGCAAAAGCGCGCGGCGCGAAGATTTATGCGGAAGTGACGGGCTATGGCGCGACGTCTGACGGCGCTGACATGGTGGCGCCTTCGGGCGAGGGCGGCATGCGCGCGATGCGGCTTGCTTTGAGCACGCTGGGCGAAGGCCGCAGCGTTGACTACATCAACGCCCACGGCACCAGCACGCCCGTTGGCGACGTTGGCGAAGTGGAAGCTGTGCGGGCTGTCTTTGACGGCATCAAGCAGCCAGTGATCTCATCGACCAAGTCAATGACTGGGCACTCACAAGGGGCCACAGGCGCGCAGGAGGCTATCTACTGCTTGCTGGCGCTGGAGCACGACTTCCTCATCCCGAGCATCAACGTGGAAACACTTGATCCGGCCATTCGCGAGGGTGAAATCGTGACCAAACTGGTCGAAAACGCCGGGCTGGATTCAGTCATGACCAACTCATTCGGCTTTGGTGGCACCAACGGCTCGATGATTTTGAGCAAGTATAAAGGGTGAGCGCTATGGGGTCGATGACGGGAAAACGCGGACTTATCATGGGTGTCGCTAATGAGCGCTCGATTGCTTGGGGCATTGCAAAGGCGATGGCTGAGGCGGGGGCCGAACTGGCGTTTACCTACCAAGGCGAGGCCTTTGGCAAGCGGCTCGCGCCACTCGCCGAGCGCGTCGGCAGTGACTTTATGGTCGATGTTGACGTGACGGATGATGCCTCGCTGGATGCGGCATTTGAACAACTCGGGGCGCGCTGGCCGACGATCGACTTTGTCGTGCACGCGATTGCCTACTCAGACAAGAACGAGCTTACCGGGCGGATTTTGAACACGTCGCGAGACAACTTCAAAAACTCGATGGATATCTCGGCGTATTCCTTCATCGAAGTGGCGCGCCGCGCGCACCCGTTGATGGAAGAGAACGGCGGCACTTTGCTGACGCTGACTTACATGGGCTCAACCCGCGTCACGCCAAACTACAACGTGATGGGCGTGGCGAAAGCAGCCTTGGAAGCGACAGTGCGCTATTTGGCGAATGATCTTGGCCCCGAAGGCATTCGCGTCAATGCGATTTCGCCGGGCCCTATGAAAACGCTCGCTGGTGCGGCCATTGGCGGGGCACGGGCGACGTTTAAGCACACCGACAAAAACGCGCCTCTGCGCTCGAATGCAACTTTGGAGGCGGTCGGCGGCACGGCTGTGTACTTGGCTTCAGATGCGGGGGCTTGCACCAGTGGTGAGATCATCCGCGTTGACGGCGGCTTCCATGTGTTGGGTATGCCGCAACAGGAAAATCTCTAAGGGGTCGAATTTGCGTTGCAAATCCGACAAGCTGGGGGCTAGCCCCCAGACCCCCAGAGTATTTCTACAAAGAGAAAACCAACGCGTTTACCCGGCTTTAATAGTGATGCGATAAACTGAATTTACGTTACAGGCTGGAGAGCCGATGGGCGTCGAAGGGAAAGCCGCCTCGTTCTGGTTGTGTCTTGTTCGTGTCAGGCGCACCGCTCAGGAACGGGGCGCACTTTTGGCTTTTCTTTTCGTATAAATACTCAAAATCCAACAGTCAGATCTTGCGGAACGTCAGGTAGTGGGGCGTTCGGCCTTCACGCAGTGCTTTTTGCTCGTAGCGGGTTGATATCCAATCTGGCCAAGCTGTGCGCCAGTCGTCGGGGCATTCGGCGAGCCATTCGAACCTGTGCTGCGGGACTTGCTCGAGCGTTTGGCGAACATAGTCGGGGATGTCGGTTGCCACGCGGAAAATTGCACCCTGTTTGAGTTTGCGCGAAAGCGGTTCTAGGTGTTCGGGCGTTACGAAGCGGCGGCGGTGGTGGCGCTTCTTGGGCCAGGGGTCTGGGTAGAGCAGGAAGGCCCGCGACAGGCTTTCGTCGGGCAGCACGTCAAACATGTCGCGCGCATCACCGGGGTGGATGCGGATGTTGTCTGTGCTGGCTTCGCGGATTTTGCCCAAGAGCATGGCAACACCGTTGATGTAGGGCTCGCAGCCGATAAAGCCGACATCGGGGTTTTGCGTGGCTTGGTGCACCATGTGCTCGCCGCCGCCAAAGCCGATTTCAAGCCAGAGGTCTTTGCCGCCAAAGAGCGCGTCTACATCAAGCACAGTGCGTTCGGGGTTCTCTTCCCAGCTCACAGCACCGGGGGAAAGCTTGGCGAGGTCTTCCTCAAGCCATGCTTCTTGAGAGGCGCGTAGGCCTTTGCCTTTGAAGCGGCCATAGAAGTTGCGCCAAGGCGCGCCGGAGGGGTGGTTTTGGGGGCGATCTTCACTCATGGGCGGCGTTTAGCGCGAAAGTTGTCTTAGCGCAATCGGCTTAAGTTTGCTGGTAAATGGCGACGGCATTTTCAAAGCGTCGTGCTTTCAAGTCGTCTTGGTGGATGAGAAAGTAGATTGTGCCTTCAGAGTAGATATCACTGAGCCATTCGGCAAATGTGATCTCGAGCAGGAGTTGCCAGTCTTTAGCCTGTGATATTATGCGATGTCTTTCGTGCGTCCATGCATCCTCGGCAAACTGACGCCCCAAAATCCTGATTATTGCCGCATCATAACGCGGATCGTCTTGCACGGGCAGCGGCGTGCCAAGCATATGCGTATAGGTGCTATCAAAGGCCAGATCGTCGTAGGCTTCTTGGAATGCGTAACTTGCATCAGTCATTCCGAGATAGAGC
>JADGEJ010000016.1:64038-81695 GCA_016744435.1 Lentibacter sp.
CCCTAAACTCATGGAGCATTGATGAAGGTAGCATAACTCCCGATATGAGTTTCTTGGGCACGTGAGGTGCTATGAAAGGAGCGATAACAGGTTCGTCTGACAGGTCAGGGACGGGGGCGTTGGCCGCTTCATCAATCTGGGCGTCGGTCATGCCTGAGGCTTTTAAAATCGCCCGGTTTTCGTCTGTGAACTCAGGAATGTCAAAATTGGCTAGCGCCTCTTTTGTTTCGGCAATGTAGGCGGCTTCCGCCCTGACCAAAGGCGGCGGTGTCGGGCGCAACTGAGGGTTTTCGCCTTTGTCCCACAAGACACGGGAAAAGCGAGGGCCGCTTTCATAGGGGCCAGCTATAGGGTCGTAAAAAAACAATAGCCGTCCTTCTGAGGGGAGTGCAGAAGAGGGCGCATTGGCCAGATCGACCTGGCCAATGAAGCTTAATGGCAGCTTCTTCGCGATATGGGCTTCAGTGTCGAACGTTTCGGCACCATCAGGCAAGTGAGAAGGCCTTGCATGCGGCCAGATTTGCTCTGCCGACATTGTTGGAGTGCCGCCAAAATATGTCAGACTGTCAGTCGCTTGCGGAGCATCTGCAAACAGCAATGCAGGAATTGTTAATACAGAAACATCCTCGGCCAGATGTGGCGCGAGGCTGTTTCTAATCAGGTCTAAAAGTTCAAACTTGTCCATACCGGATGAAGCTATACAGCTTTTTTGAGCGCTTCGACAAGGTCGGTGCGCTCCCAGGAGAAGCCCCCGTCAGCGGCGGGCTGGCGGCCAAAGTGGCCGTAGGCTGCCGTGCGCTCGTAGATCGGCTTGTTGAGGCTGAGGGCTGTGCGGATGCCACGCGGGGTCAGGTCCATGATGCTGTCGATCGCTTTTTCGATCTCGGCATCCGGAACTTGGCCTGTGCCGTGGGTGTCAACATAGATCGAAAGTGGCGCGGCCACGCCGATGGCGTAGCTGAGTTGCAAGGTGCAACGGGTTGCCATCCCCGAAGCGACCACGTTTTTCGCCAAGTAGCGCGCAACATAGGCGGCTGAGCGGTCAACCTTGGTTGGGTCTTTGCCCGAGAAGGCGCCGCCGCCGTGGGGCGCGGCACCACCGTATGTATCAACGATGATCTTGCGGCCTGTAAGGCCTGCGTCGCCGTCGGGCCCGCCGATAACAAACTTGCCAGTCGGGTTGACGTGCCAAGCCGTGTCGGCTGTGATCCAGCCCTCAGGCAGTGTCTCGGTGATGTAGGGGGCCACCACGGCGCGCACATCTTCTGATGTCATGTTCTCGTCAAGGTGCTGCGTTGACAGCACGATCGAGCTCACGCCAACGGGCTTGCCGTCTTGGTAGACAACCGAAATTTGCGACTTGGCGTCTGGGCCAAGCGTTGGCTCGGTGCCGTCTTTGCGCACTTCGGCGAGGCGGCGCAAAATAGCATGGCTGTACTGGATAGGGGCCGGCATGAGCGCGTCTGTCTCATTGCAGGCGTAACCAAACATGATGCCTTGGTCGCCAGCGCCTTCGTCTTTGTCGGCTGCCGCGTCAACGCCTTGAGCGATGTGGGCTGACTGCTCGTGCAAGAGGTTGGTGATCTCGCAAGTTTTCCAGTGAAACTTGTCTTGCTCATAGCCAATGTCTTTGATGCAAGCGCGGGTGATGTCATCTATCCGGCCCATATATTCGGCCAGTTTGGCTTGGTCCGAGAGGCCAACTTCGCCGCCAATAACAACGCGGTTGGTGGTTGCGAAGGTTTCGCAAGCGACACGCGCTTCAGGTTCTTCTGCTAAGAAAGCGTCAAGAATGGCGTCTGAAATGCGGTCACAGACTTTGTCTGGGTGGCCTTCGGAAACGGATTCCGAGGTGAAGGTGTAATTCTGTCGTGCCATGGGGAAGTGCTCCGGTTCTATGCTCTGTTGTCCGCCCCGTCAGGAAGCCGTTGGGGCAGTGTTATGTGCTGTAGGTCGCCCTTGGGGCGGCAATTGTCAATGTCTATTCGGTTTTGCGCACGCTGCTGCGGCGGGTTGCAAGCAGGCTTAAGCCCAAGAGCGCAAGGATGGTGGCGAGTATCAGCCAGTCTCCGGTTCGGGCGTAAACTGTCGGTGGAAGAGGTGACGGTAGCGCGGTGTCGATAAAGCCCGCTTCCCCCAGTGGCAGGCTGCCGAAGACTTGCCCCTGCGGCCCGATCATCGCCGAGATGCCCGTGTTGGCGGCGCGGATCATCGGCAGGCCTTGCTCGATGGCGCGCATGCGGGCTTGCTGGAAGTGTTGGTGTGGGCCGGAAAATTTGCCAAACCATGCGTCGTTGGTGATCTGGAGCAAGACAGTGGGGCGGCTTGGGGCTGCGGCCACATCCTGCGGGAAGACGGCCTCGTAGCAGATCAGCGGAAGGGCAGGGCCGATGCCTTCAAGCGTGATCAGCTGCGCGCCTGCGCCTGCGGAGTAGCCATTGCCGTGTTGTGCGGCCAGCCCGTTGATGCCGAAGCGCGAGAGGGTGTCGCCAAGCGGCATATACTCGCCAAATGGCACAAGGTGGTGTTTGTCATAGAGCGCTTGGCGGCTTCCGTCGGCACCGAGCAGAAGCAGAGAGTTGTAGAGCTTTGGCCCGTCAAAGCGTTGCAACCCGAGCACAACCTGTGTGCCTGATGCAGCCTCGGCGATCAGCTCCAGTGCGCCGTCAGCGCGGCCCAGTGTCCAAGGGATGGCCGTTTCGGGCCAGACGATCAGGTCAGGCTTCTGGCCGTATTGCGGCGGCGCTTTTGTAAATTCTAGCTGGCGCTCCCAGAATGTCGGGATCAGCTCGGGATCCCATTTTTCGTGTTGTGCGGCGTTGGGCTGGATGAGGCGAACAATTGGGGCGTCGTGTAGGAGGTGTTCCTCATGAATTCGCAAGAGAACTTCGCCACCAAAGAAGCCAACAGGCAGCATCAAGGCCACAAGGACAGGCACCACGCGATAGCCCCTGATGGCTGATCCAAAACCTGCTGCCAAGGCAAGCGTGAAGAGCGTTAGCCCGTGCGAGCCGGAAAAACTGGCGTGGAGTGCCAGCGGCGTGTCTGTCCACATGTAGCCGATAAGCGCCCACGGAAAGCCTGTGAGCACATAGGCGCGGGTTAGCTCTGCGAGGGCAAGCGTGGCTATCCAGCCAAGCGCGCCTAAGCGGTGTGACGCAGCGCCTGCTGCGCCCCAGAACAGAGCGAGACCAGCAGACATGAACACCAGCGCAAAGGGCGCCATCCAGCCGTGGCGCCATGGCTCCACGAAGAAAGGCTCGACGATCCAGACGAGCGAGAGCGCGAAATAGCCTGTGCCCGCGGCCCAGCCTATCAGCGCCGCTGTTCGGCGTGATTGGGCCGTTTGGCTGAGTACGTAGACGAGCGCAAAGCCTGCTAAGGCGAGGGGCCACAGCCCGAAAGGGGCAAGGCCGAGCGAACCTGTGAGGCCTGCAAGGGCTGCAATCGCGAGTTGTTGGCGCGGGTTGCGAGCGGCAAGCCAGTCTACAAACTTATGCATTCGTTGCTTTAGGCGGGCGCACGCGCAGGCGTTTGATGCGGCGCGGGTCAGCGTCAACCACCTCAAACTCTGCGCCTGTCGGGTGCTTTACCACCTCGCCACGCACCGGAACACGGCCCGTGAGCATGAAAACAAGGCCTCCGAGGGTGTCGATCTCTTCGGGGTCCACATCTTCCACATCCGTCAGGGACAGGCCCAACTCGGCCTCAAACTCGTCAAGGGGCGCTTTGGCAAAGGCCAGATAGCTGCCAGCTTTTTCCTGCACCCAGAGAGCGGCATCTTCAGTGTCGTGCTCATCTTCGATCTCGCCAACAACCTGTTCGATCAGGTCTTCAATGGTCGCGAGGCCGTCAACGCCGCCGTATTCATCTATCACCAGCGCCATGTGCTTGCGCTCGGCTTGCATCTTGGTGAGCAGCACGCCGATTGGCATCGAAGGCGGCACAAACATCAAGGGGCGCAGCATTTTACGCAGAGCAAACCGGCCCTTGGAGCCGCCGTTAAAGCCATATTCCAGCGCAAAGTCTTTGAGGTGTGCCAAGCCGATGGGGGTGTCGAGCGTGTCTTCATAGACAGGCAGGCGCGTGAGGCCGCTTTCGCGGAACACTTGCACCAGCTCATCTTTAGTGATCGTGGAGGGCACCGAAGTGATGTCGGCGGTTGGGATCATCACATCTTCCACAGCCATGCGGCGCAGGTTGAAAACGCCATGCGCGCTGTCGGTATGGGTGGAGGGCATGTCAGCGTCGGGCTTTTCGCCAGTATCGGAGGGGCTAAGCGCACCAATGATACGCCCTAAGAAGCTGCTTTTGGGTTCTGGAGCAGACGCTTCGTCTGTCTCCGCTATGTCCTGTCGCGCGCTATGCGCTGCGCTAGAAGATCCGTCGTTGCTGTCGGTCATCGTGCCTTTCCTGAGCGGGAAACCCGCGTGCTGTTCTAATATGGGTCAGCGATGCCCAGTTTGCCAAGTATTTCAACTTCGAGGGCTTCCATCAACGTGGCATCTTGGTCACGAATATGGTCGTAGCCCAGCAAATGAAGGGTCGCATGCACCACAAGGTGGCTCACATGTGCGTCAAAATCCTTGCCTTGCTCGGCGGCTTCCCGCGCGCAGGTGTCATAGGCGATGGCGATGTCGCCGAGAAACCCCTCGTCGGGCCCTTGCGAGCCCGCCTCGGGCAGCGGCGGCGTCGAGCCTGCGTCGCTTGCAGCGAGGTCTTGCTCGGGCCAACTGAGCACATTGGTGGGCATGGGCTTGCCACGAAACTCGGTGTTGAGCGTGGCGATGCGCGCGTCGTCACAGGCCAGTAAAGCGATCTCGTGATCGGCGCTCGAAAGGCCGATCTGCGCCAGCGTGGCTGTCGCCGCCGTGTTGGCGAGCGTGCCGAGCGCGTCCCAGCGTGTGTCTTCTATGATCAGGTCAACCAGCATGGCGTTTTTTAGCTTGTCCTTACGGGGCGTGAAAGGGGAGACAGTTTGGGGGCGTTGCCCCCAAACCCCCAGGATATTTAAAGAAAGAAAAAGGGAGGGCGAGCTTAGCCTACAGGCCCGTCGGCGTCGTAGGCTTTGATGATGGCGGCGACGAGCGGGTGGCGCACGACGTCGTCGGCTGTGAAGTAGTTGAAGCTGACTTTGGGGATAGCTTTGAGCAGGCGCTCTGCATCCGAGAGCCCCGATGTGATGTGTTTGGGCAGATCGACTTGCGAGCGATCGCCTGTGATGACCATACGGGAGCCTTTGCCGAGGCGTGTGAGAAACATTTTCATCTGCATCGCTGTGGCGTTTTGGGCCTCGTCAAGGACGACATAGGCGTTGGACAATGTGCGGCCCCGCATGAAGGCGAGAGGGGCGATTTCGATGCGCTTTTCTTCGATCAACTTGGCGAGTTGCTTGCCTGGGAGAAAGTCGTTCAGCGCATCGTAGAGTGGCTGCATGTAGGGATCGACTTTGTCTTTCATGTCACCGGGCAGGTAGCCGAGCTTCTCGCCAGCTTCGACGGCGGGGCGCGACAGGATGATGCGGTCAACGTGGCCCTCTATGAACATGTTCACGCCAACAGCAACTGCGAGGTAAGTTTTGCCGGTGCCAGCAGGCCCAATGCCAAAGCCAAGCTCGTTGGCGAACAGGTTTTGGACATAGGCTTTCTGCGCGTCTGTGCGCGGCTCGACTGTCTTTTTGCGGGTGCGAATTTCAACGCGGCCTGATTTGAACATCTCCATCTGGTTGGCGGTTGATGTGGGCGTTTCAGGGCCAGTATCCATCCGAAACTCGCGGTCAATATCAGACGGCTCAACAGAGCGGCCCTCTTCGAGGCGCTCGTAGAGGTGTGTTAGCATGTCTTCGGCAGCTTTGGTTGTTGGCTCATCGCCTATGATCACCAGTTGGTTGCCACGCCGCAGTATCTGCACGTCAAGCTTTTGCTCGATGTCCGTGAGGTTGCGATCATACTCTCCGCAGAGCTCAACCAGCAGGCGGTTATCCGGGAATTCGATCAGGGTTTCGACCAGCTTGTCCGGGTCAGAAACGGAAGTGTCGGCGGTGGGTGGAAGCATGGAAGTGGCCAATCATATCTCCTGTTTGGGCTTGGTTTCTAAAGTCTCAAGCGCGGTCAGACCGCAAAAGAAATCAGGCCACAGTGCGAATGCACCATGGCCTGACGGAAATGTGCTGTTTCAGCCAATCTTAGAGCGAATCAGAGATTGTTTGGTCGCCTTTATACGGGCCAATGGCCGTGTTGGGCGGCGCGATGCCTGAGCAGACGGGCTTGCCGTATGGGTCAAGACGGGCCGACAGGTAGCCTTCGATGCCATCATCGATGATCCAGTGGTCGCAACCGTTTGGATCAACCCAGATACCAGCAACAAGGTTTGACAGGTGCTCTTCTTCACCCGAGCCTTGGCCGTAGTCGAATGTTTTGTCTGTTTTCACCCGGCCTTGGCCGCCCTCGCCGGACAAGCCCGCGATAACGCCCTCTGTACAGCCTGATACGATGAATGCGCTCGACAAGAGTGCAGCAATTTTGAAAAATTTCATGATCGCGCTCCCTTAGCGAATGCAGATGATTTCAACGCGGCGGTTTTTCTTCATACCCCCGGCTGAACGGTTAGATGCGACTGGCATGCGTTCGCCATAGCCGCGCACGTCAGCGACGCGAGCGCCGGTTGATTTGGCAACACCGGCAACGGCGTTGGCACGGTTGTAGCTGAGCTTCATGTTGTAAGCATCAGAGGCGCGGCTGTCGGTGTGACCCGCGATGATGAACGACGTCGCTTGAGCCGACTGGAAGAACTGCTGCAAGCGCGCACGGCCAGAGGCTGTGATGCGGTGCGAGTTCGTCGCGAAGAACTGGTCAGAGTTCATCGAGCCGCAGACGTTTCCTCGGTGGCAGACCGGAATACCTTGGCGCGTTGTGTGCGGTGTCATGTAGCCTTCAAAGCCATCGTCCATGACCCAGTGTTCACATCCATCCGGATCAACCCAGATCGTTGGTGCATATTTTTCGCCCGTTACGGTGCGTGTTGCTTGCTGCGCATCTGCTGCGCTGACGGTCATCACCGCGCCCAGAGCAAAGGCAGCAAGGCTGGTTACTGATTTGGAAAGCAAATTCGCCACAGCCGGTGTCCCCTATTGTTATTACCCCCTACCAGCCGAGCACGCGTAAATGACACACACCAAACCGATAACATTGCCCTAGTTTAACAATATTGTGAGGGTTGTGAAGCGCTGAAATTACAATATCTTGTGGTCTGGGCCTCTGAATTGACGAAACTCAGGTTGTTTTACGAAAATTGCAGCCGGATTAACCGGATATTGACAGCTACGGGGAGTCACCGAGGGAATCACTTAGCGGCATCAACCGGACATTTGCGTGGCAGGCGGCGAATGGCGGGCTTGACGAGAAGGCCTGCTGTGCAGGGTAGAGCTACTGAAGCTGTTGCCTCTTGTCTAGCGGGCGAATAGGGGGCTGTACGTCGCAGTGCTGATCAAAAGTCGTGCTGGCCGAAAATAGAAACTCGGTGAGTTCTGGCGTTTTTCCGGCGCGAACTTTGGCGCGAATTTTATTTGGGATATTTGATATAGTGCAAACTGATACAGTGAAAACTAAAGGGCAGACTAAAGCGCAAAAGCTTTTCGGGTTTGGGGCCTCATTATTTTTGGGCGGTATCCTGTTTTTTCTGGGGTATTCGATTTACATTGGCACGCCTATCCAGAGCGAAGGCGTAACCTTTCGTACGCTTGACCCCGACATGCTTCAGGATTGGTTGATCCGCAATTTCGGGGAAAGCACCACAGGGCTTGGCTTCATGGGCTTCGGAGTTTTGCTGCCGTTTTTCGTACTCTGGAGAGTGCTGCGCAGCAACAAGGGCTAAGCGCGGCCTCAGGCCTGAGCTAGACCAAGACACCTGCCAGAGAGTTGCGCTGGCTTTCGGTGATCAGCACTTTGCGGATGTCGCCACGCTGGGCGGGGCAGTCGGCGACGTGGACTGCGTGCAGGTAGCCTGACTTGCCCATCATCTGGCCCTGATCACGGCCCGGCTTTTCAAACAGCACGTCAACCTCGCGCCCGACCATGCTGTCTTGCACGGTTTTTTGTTGCTGGGCGATGAGCGTTTGTAGCTCCTGTAAGCGGGCGTCGGCCACGGCGGCGTCAACCTCAAAGCGCTCGGCAGCTGGCGTGCCGGGGCGGGGAGAATACTTGAAGGAGTAAGCCTGCCCGTAG
Source organism: Lentibacter sp. (assembly GCA_016744435.1). Classification (GTDB taxonomy): domain Bacteria; phylum Pseudomonadota; class Alphaproteobacteria; order Rhodobacterales; family Rhodobacteraceae; genus Lentibacter. Next base: position 72,261 of record JADGEJ010000016.1, read on the forward strand.
TTGACCTCGCGAATGAGGTCGAGCGTGTCGGCAAAGTCCTGGTCGCTCTCTTCGGGGAAGCCAACGATGAAGTCACCAGACAGCAAGATATCTGGCCGCGCTTCACGGATGCGCTCGATAAGGCGCAGATAGCTGTCGCGGGTATGACTGCGGTTCATCCGCTTGAGGATATGGTCAGAGCCTGACTGCACGGGCAGGTGCAGATAGGGCATGAGCTTGTCGCAAGTGCCGTGCGCTTCGATCAGCTCGTCTGTCATGTCGTTGGGGTGGCTGGTGGTGAAGCGGATGCGCTCGAGCCCGTCCACCTTGTCGAGCGCCCAGATGAGTTGCGCGAGGCTCTGCTCGCCTTGCTCGGACGCGCCGTGGTAGGCGTTGACGTTTTGGCCCAAGAGGGTGATCTCGCGCACGCCGCGCTCAACCAGATCGCGCGCTTCGGTGAGGATACGCTCAACAGGGCGGCTGACTTCAGCACCCCGGGTGTAGGGCACCACGCAGAAGGCGCAGAACTTGTCGCAGCCTTCTTGCACAGTTAAAAACGCGGTTGGTCCACGCGCTGCCTTGGGTCGGGCCTTGAGGTGTTCAAACTTGTCCTCTTCGGGAAAGTCAGTGTCGACAACCTTGGCGCCATTGTGCGTGCGTGCCTCCATTTCGGGCAGGCGGTGGTAGCTCTGCGGGCCAACAACTAGGTCCACCATCGGCTGGCGGCGGATGATCTCTGCGCCCTCGGCCTGCGCGACGCAGCCCGCAACGCCGATCTTAAGATCGGGCTTGGCGGCCTTGAGGCCCTTATAGCGCCCCAACTCAGAATATATCTTCTCAGCGGCTTTTTCACGGATGTGGCAGGTGTTGAGCAAGATCATGTCAGCATCATCGGGCGTTTGCACTTGCTCATAGCCATCCAGAGCCTCAGCCATGCGCTCAGAATCGTAAACGTTCATCTGGCAGCCATATGTCTTGATAAATAGCTTTTTGGGCGTGGTCATGGGCTTGGTCCTGTACGCGCTTAAGTTAGAGCGGGGCCTATCCAAAAGAGAGGCCACTTGCAATGCACGATGATTTAACCGATTCTGTTGCAAAACACACGGGTGCCAAACGAAATGCAGTTCGACAGTCTTGCCAGTTTCAAAAAGTCGGGTGCAGAGTTTCTGCGCAAGGGCCCGATTGCGCTTGTCTTTGCGGAAGACGAAACCGAGCTGGCCACGACCCTGCGGCACCACCAGCAACTGGGCTTTGCGCAGGTGATCGGCTTCATGCCTGAGAGCTTTGTTATGCCTGTCGATTTGGAAGAAACCGTTGTGCGAGTAAGCTATGACTTGCGCCCTGATGGGGCTGTGCAGCAAGCGGTTAACGCCGCGATCAGCATGGCGGAAGGGCAGTGGCTGTATTACTGCTACAACGCCGAGTATTTGTTCTATCCGTTTTGTGAAACGCGCACAGTTGGCGAAATGCTGTTCTTTCAAACCGAAGAGCGCCGCGATGCTATGCTGTCATATGTTGTTGATCTTTACGCTGATGACCTTGAGGTGTTCCCGAACGCCGTCTCGCTTGATCGCGCTTATATCGACAAGTCAGGCTACTACGCTTTGGCGCGGCCTGACATGGCCAATCATGGCCACCCGAAAGAGCGCCAACTCGACTTTTTCGGCGGCCTCAGGTGGCGTTACGAAGAGCACGTTCCGCTGGTGCGCCGCAAGATCGACAGGATCGCGTTGTTCCGCGCCAAGCCAGGCCTTGAGCTGCGCGAAGACAACACGCTCAATGACGAAGAGTACAACACCTACGCTTGCCCGTGGCACAACAATCTCACGGCCTCGATCGCGTCGTTTCGTACGGCTAAGGCGCTCAAGCTCAACCCTGGCTCAACGTTTGATATCGCCACATTTACTTGGCACAATTCGGTGCCGTTTGAGTGGCACTCGCGCCAATTGCTCGACTTGGGGCTAATGGAGCCGGGCCAATGGTTCTGACTGTGGCCAACTTCAGCACGTAAACCTGCCATAGACCTTGGCGAACCGCTGGTTTAGAACCCCCTGAGAAATTTTGCGAGGTCTGATATGTCATCCCACGGCGCCCCCATGCCCATGCTGTCGCGCAAGTGCGCCTCTCTCAAAGGCGAGGCCAATGTGCCCGGCGACAAGTCGATCTCGCACCGCTCGCTTATCTTGGGTGCGCTGAGTATTGGCGAAACCCGCATCACGGGGCTGCTTGAGGGCCAAGACGTGCTCGACACCGGCCGCGCGATGCAGGCGTTTGGCGCTGAGGTTCAAGACCTAGGCCAAGGTAACTGGCGGGTGCAAGGCGTCGGCGTTGGCGGATTTGCCGAGCCAGACCACGTTATTGATTGCGGCAACTCAGGCACCGGCGTGCGCCTGATCATGGGCGCGATGGCAACTTGCCCGATCACCGCGACATTCAGCGGCGATGCCTCGCTCAACAGCCGCCCAATGGCGCGGGTGACAGACCCCTTGGCCCTGTTTGGCGCGCAGGCCGTTGGCCGCGAGGGCGGGCGGCTTCCGATGACGATCGTTGGCGCGCGCACACCAGTTCCGGCGCATTACACTGTGCCCGTGCCGAGCGCGCAGGTGAAGTCAGCAGTGTTGCTCGCAGGGCTTAACGCGCCCGGCGAAACTGTGGTTGTCGAGAAGGAAGCCACTCGCGACCACACCGAGCGGATGCTGGCCGGCTTTGGCGCCCAGATCAGCACCGAAGTGACAAACGAAGGCCGGATCATCACCCTTCAGGGCCAGCCTGAGCTCAAGCCACAGGACATTGTCGTGCCGCGCGATCCTAGCTCGGCGGCTTTTCCCGTGTGTGCCGCTCTTATCACCGAGGGGTCAGACGTGCTGGTGCCCAACATTGGGCTTAATCCAACCCGCGCTGGGCTGTTCACCACGCTCAAAGAAATGGGCGCTGACCTCAATTATGAAAACCTGCGCGAAGAGGGCGGCGAGCCAGTCGCCGACTTGCGCGCGCGCTTCTCGCCAGATCTCAAAGGCATCTCTGTGCCGCCAGATAGGGCCGCCAGTATGATCGACGAATACCCCGTGCTTTCTGTCGTCGCGGCTTTTGCCAGCGGCACGACAGAAATGCGCGGTGTACGCGAACTTCGCGTTAAGGAAAGTGATCGGATCGACGCGATGGCCAAGGGGTTGCGCGCGGCAGGGATCACCGTGGAAGAGGGCGAGGACTGGTGGACAGTTGAAGGCCGCGGCTTTGGCGAGGTTCGCGGCGGTGCGACGGTTGAAAGCCGTCTTGATCACCGCATCGCGATGTCGTTTTTGATCTTGGGAATGGCCAGCGAGAAACCGATGACAGTTGATGACGGCGGGCCAATTGCAACGTCGTTTCCAATATTTGAAAGCCTCATGGGCGGGCTTGGTGCGCTGATTGAAAGGGTGTGACATGAGTTTCGCAATCGCAATTGATGGCCCGGCCGCTGCCGGAAAAGGCACGATTTCAAAAGCTGTGGCGGCCCATTTTGGCTTTGCTCACTTGGACACTGGGCTATTGTACCGTGCGGTTGGCGCGAAAGTCTTGGCCGGGGCCGAGCCGATAGCGGCGGCGAAAGCTCTTATGCCCGAAGACCTTGAGGACAGCAGCCTACGCACGGCGGAAGTGGCGCAGGCCGCGAGCCGTGTCGCCGTAATTGGCGAGGTGCGCGCTGCCCTTGTAGACTTTCAGCGCGCTTTTGCGCAACGTGCTGGCGGGGCGGTGCTTGACGGGCGCGACATTGGCACAGTTATTTGCCCTGACGCGGCGGCCAAATTGTTTGTCACGGCAAGCGCCGAAGTGCGCGCTGAACGGCGTTTTCTTGAGCTGGAGGCGCGCGGCTCTGATGTCACGCGCGAGCAGGTTCTGGCGGACGTAAAAGAGCGCGATGCCCGCGATATGGAACGCGCTGAAGCGCCGTTGAAAGCAGCTGAAGATGCTAAGGTCATCGACACCTCTGACATGTCTATCGGTGATGCGGTTGAAACGGCGATTGCAGCTATCAAGGTACAACGCGAGGGCTAACATGAAACAACGAAGCCTTGGAAAGCATGGCCCGAAGATCTCGGCCATTGGCTATGGCGCTATGTCGTTTTCAAACTTCTATGGGCCTACCAATGAGGCCGAGAGCCATGCTGTTCTTGACCGTTGTCGCGATAGAGGCGTGACACACTTGGACACCTCCAATGTTTATGGCATGGGCCGCTCTGAGGACGTGATCGGGAGCTATCTGGCCAAGCACCCAGCCGCGCGCGCCGAGTTTGTTATTGCGACCAAGGCTTCGATCAACCGGGGCGAGGATGGTAGGAATGTTTTTAATAATGGTCGTAAATACTTAGAGGGCGAACTTGATCAATCACTTCAACGTATGGGTGTTGACCATGTGGCGCTTTTCTACGTGCATCGACGCGATCCAAATGTGCCGATTGAAGAGGTGACAGAAAGCTTGGTTGCTATCCAGAAAACCGGCAAAATCCAAGGCTTCGGGTTTTCGGAAATCGCACCAAGCTCGCTGAGACGGGCGAGCAAAGTGGCTCATGTCGCAGCTGTGCAATCAGAGTATTCGTTGCAAACCCGCAGCCCTGAAATGGGCCTTGTACAGACTTGTGCAGAACTTGGCACGGCACTGGTTGCGTTCAGCCCGGTTGGCCGCTCGATGCTGACAGATCAGCCGCTGTCGCACGCAGCCGTGCAAGAGCTTGGTTTCCTGCGCTTCAACCCGCGGTTCATGAGCCCGAATTATGAGGCGAACATCAGCAGGGTCGAGGCCTTTCGCACCTTGGCCGCCGAGATGGGCGTAAGCGCAGCGGGGCTAGCGAACGCCTGGCTGTTGGCGCAAGGCGACCACGTGATCCCGATCCCGGGCACACGTTCGGTTGCGCACCTTGAGGCTTGTTTGCAAGGGGAGGCCCTTGATCTCACGGCAGATGATCTTGCCCGTATCGAGGCAGTTTTGCCGATCGGTGGGCGCAGGGCGACCGTTACTCAGAGGCGCAATGGGCTGGGCCCGAGCGCTACTGCTAAGCCGCGAGCTTGCTGAGGTTTTCATCAAGCCGCCCGCCAAGACCCTGAGCGCCAATCAACCGAGAGAGCTTGCCCGCCAAAGTGGCATTCCCTACGTTGTGCCACTGGTGCTGGCGCGCCAGCCAGTATGTCGCCTTGGCCGCGCCGAGCGGAGCAAGCTCCTCACGGCTGAGAGCAAAGCTCGCGTCTGACATAAACTCATATGGGTGCAGATAAATATGCGGCACCATGCCCGCACCTTGCGCCTGCGTGATGAGCCTTTGCGTGAGCGCGGTTGGGAAGAGCTTGAGGTAGGTGCCACCAAGCCTGAGAGCGGGTGTTTTGGGGAGCACCGCTCCAGAATAGATCGGCACGATTTTCAGGCCCCTAAACCTCTGCGCAAACGCCTTCGCGGACTGCTGTGTGCCAGTAAGAAAGGAACTGTCATAGCTGACATGCTTGGCAAGCGTTTGGTACTGCTCGGGAGATTGTTGGTTGATGCGAAACTTCGGCGCGCGAAACCCTTGCACTGGTTGGCCGGAGGCAGCCCGCAAATGGCCAAGGGCGGTTTGCAGATTGTGCTCAAAGAGGGAGGTGCTTTCAAGGTCAATACAATCATGAAAGTGGTAGTGGCAGGCAACTTCATGGCCGTCTTGTGCGATGCGCGCGACAAGCTCTGGTGCGTGCTCAGCGATGATCCCGGTGCAAAAGAAAGTCGCTCGGGCATTGCCGTGAGCCGTGAGAAACGTGTTGATCACCTCGTAGGCGCGCGTGAGGGCTTTAACGCGCAATGGGCGAGTTATCCACAGGCCAAGATCACGGCCAAGATCATGGGAAAAATCCTCAAAATCAATGCTAAGGAAGAGCTTACTCATGTGAGTAACTCTCGCGAGATGACATAGGGCCCAATCACCAGTGCATCTACACCACTGGCGCGGAACGTTGTGATCGCATCAGCAGGTGTGTAGACGATCGGCTCTTGGATATTGAAGCTGGTGTTGAGCAACACGGGCACGCCTGTCTGAGCGCCAAACTCTGTCAGCAACGCGTGATAGAGCGGGTTGGCCTCTGCGGTGACAGAATGCACCCGCGCGGTGCCGTCGGTGTGAGTAACCGCAGGGATCGTCGCACGGTGCTCAAGCCGTGTCTTGGCGACGATGTTCATGTACGGGCTGGGCTGGTCGATCTCGAAAAACCGGGCAGCAGCTTCGGCGGTAACCGACGGCGCGAAGGGGCGGAACAACTCGCGCTTTTTGATCTTTTGGTTGATTTCTTCGCGGATCGCGTCGCGGCGCGGGTCTGCAAGGTAGCTGCGCGTGCCAAGGGCGCGCGGGCCAAACTCGGCGCGGCCTTGAAACCATGCGATGATCTGGCCGCCTGCGAGTAACGCAGCCGTTTTGGCGGTTAGCTCAGTGTCAGACATGGCGGCGGGCAGGGTTGTGACATGCGGCTTAAGGGCCGCCTTGATGTCAGCGTCGTCAAACGCAGCCCCCAAGTATGGCGAGCGGATCGAAGGTAAGTCAGGCGTAACGGGGCTGCCTTGAGCCGCGCTATCTTTAAGCGCTGCGAGGCAAGCGCCTATGGCGCAGCCCGCGTCGTGGGGCGCAGGGGGGATCGCGACCTGTTCAAACAGGCCTGCTTCCAACAGTTTCCCGTTGGCCGTGACGTTGAGTGCGCAGCCGCCGGAAAGAACCAAGTGTTTGATATCAGGGTGTCTTTCGCGAGCAGGGGCTGTGAGGTGCGCAAGAGCCTCCTCAAAGGCGGCCTGCACGGAAGCCGCCAAATTGATATGCGCTTGAGAGGGGGGGGCATCGGGTTGGCGAGGTGGGCCAAACAGCGCTTCAAGGCGCGGGTGGAAGCGGCCTTTCAGGGCTGCGTGGTAGTCCGCCAGACGGGTGTTGAGTTGATAGCGGCCATGACTGCGCAGATATAGGATGTGGTTGAGAATGTCGTCTTTCCAGACCGGCTCTCCGTAGGGCGCAAGCCCCATCATCTTGTATTCACCCTCCAGCATTTTGAAGCCGAGAAAGCCTGTGAAAACAGAGTAAAAATGCCCCAGTGAGTTGGGCCAGCGGTGGCGTGACAGCTCGGTGCGCTGCCCGTTTTGCACGATGCTCAATACGGAAGACGCATCTTCGCCGCCGCCGTCATAGGAGAGGGAAATGCAACTGTCCCAGTCGCGCATGGCTTCGGCGTAGAGCTGGTGAGTGAGGTGATGGTCGTAATATCGGATGGCGGCTGGGAAGTCGCCAAACCGCTCACTGAGCTTGCGGCGCAGGCGGAAGAGATCGCTCCAAGAGCCAGCAGGGGCGGAATCATCGCGGCCCGAGCGCTTGAAAAGTTGCAAAGCACGCGCCGCAGGGGCGGCTGCGCCAGAGGGATTGCGGATCATCTTAGCGAGCGTGCCAAAGCTGCGCCCCCGCAAGCGCCACGGTTGCCAGTAAACGGCGATGAGGCCGAGGTCCGCAAAGCCGATTTCTCCGATACGCAGCACTTCCCCGATTGCCTCAAAAGGGAAGGCACCATCGTTTTTGACACGCGTGAGGCGCTCGTTTTCGACAGCGGCGATGAGAACGCCATCCTTCATCAAGGCGGCGGCGGAATTGTCCATCGTGGCGAGGCCGAGAGTATACAATGGAGCGCTTTCTGCGGTTGGATGGAGGGAAATTACCACTGACATTGCAGAGGTTCAATCGCTCATGGTTGAGCGAGGCACCTATGGACGACATTACAGGTTTGTCCTATGTTTTCAAAAACAAAACCGGATTTTTAACATGCATATGAGAGATGTCGCCGGATATTTGCGGCAAGCAGATCAGATTGCCATTATCTTGGGGGCGGGTGCGTCGATCACCGCCGGTATTCCGAAGGCTGACACTCTCATTAAGCAGGTGAACGAAGAGTATGGTCACTGTCTGAGCGGGCTCACTGATGAGGAGCGTAAGGATTATGGCAAGGTGATGCGCACCTTGGGCGACGTATCTGAAGCACTTGATGAGCTTGAAGCTTGTCGCAAAGATGAGACATTGCCTTCAAAATTCATCTAGCCGCCGATACCGATATGAACCCGCTAAGAGAAGAGCCGCGGTTTGAGTTGCTTTTAGAGAGCCTTTAGCTCTTTTGGGAAGGCAGTGATTGCGCTTGAAATCCGTTAGAATCCACACTATACGCGCGCTTGTCGAACAAGGCGGGGCTACCGTTGGGCAAAAGTGAGCAGGGTCGGGACGTTCCGGCCCTCTTTGTTTTAAAGCCTGCAAGCGCCGTCTGACAAATGTAACCCGTCCTGCCCTCAAGTAACGAAGTGGTAGGGCATTCTTAAAGACCGGCGGAGACAACCGCACGGCCAGAAACACCTTTAAAGGATTGAAACGCCACATGGCTAGCAACGTATCTATGGAGGAATTCGAAGCCCTCCTGAATGAAAGCTTCGAACTGGACACGCCCGAAGAGGGCTCGGTTGTCAAAGGCAAGGTTATCGCGATCGAAGCGGGCCAAGCCATCATCGACGTAGGCTACAAGATGGAAGGCCGCGTCGACATCAAAGAATTCGCAGACCCGGGCGAAGAGCCAGAGCTCTCGGTTGGTGATGTCGTCGAAGTGTTCCTGCGCTCGGCAGAAAACTCACGCGGCGAAGCTGTTATCTCACGTGAGATGGCACGCCGTGAAGAAGCTTGGGACCGTCTTGAAAAAGCCTACGCTGACGAAGAGCGCGTTGAAGGCGCTATCTTTGGTCGCGTTAAAGGCGGCTTCACAGTTGACCTTGGCGGCGCAGTTGCGTTTCTGCCCGGCTCACAAGTTGACGTGCGCCCAGTGCGCGACGCTGGCCCGCTTATGGGCCTCAAGCAGCCGTTCCAAGTTCTCAAAATGGACCGTCGCCGTGGCAACATCGTTGTATCACGCCGTGCTATCCTTGAAGAGAGCCGTGCCGAACAGCGCGCCGAAGTTATCGGCAACCTCGCAGAAGGTCAGGCTGTTGACGGTGTTGTTAAGAACATCACTGAATACGGTGCCTTCGTTGACCTTGGCGGCGTTGATGGCCTCTTGCACGTCACAGACATGGCATGGCGCCGTGTGAACCACCCATCGGAAATTCTTGCCATTGGCGAGACGGTGAAGGTTCAGGTGATCAAGATCAACAAAGAGACACACCGCATCAGCCTCGGCATGAAGCAGCTGCAAGACGATCCTTGGGATCTGGTTGCTGCGAAATACCCACTCGAGAGCACACACACTGGCCGCGTGACAAACATCACGGATTATGGCGCATTTGTTGAGCTTGAGCCAGGTGTTGAAGGCCTCGTACACGTTTCTGAAATGTCATGGACGAAGAAGAACGTTCACCCGGGCAAGATCGTGTCAACGAGCCAAGAAGTCGAAGTTATGGTTCTCGAAATCGATGGTGCCAAGCGCCGCGTTTCTCTTGGCCTCAAGCAGACACAGCGC
>JADGEJ010000065.1 GCA_016744435.1 Lentibacter sp.
GGCACATTGGACGCCGCCCAGCGGAAGGGGGCTTCTGCGAACAGGCCCTCAAGGTTCCATGGGCAGGTCTTCATGCAGCGGCCACACATCGCGCCGCCGAGCGTGCCGATCCGGTAGCTGGTGCATTTCTGGCTGTCTGACTTCCAGATCTCGTAGCCGTTGAACATCCGCTTTGGCCCTGCTGTGATTGCCCCTGATGGGCACTCACGGGCGCATTTGTTGCAGCTTTCGCAGAAGCTTTGCAGGCCAAAGTCGATCGGTTTATCGTAGCTCATCGGCATGTCTGTGGTGACAACGCCCGACTTGAGGCGCGGGCCGAGGTAAGGGTTGAGAATCACCTCGCCGATGCGGCTGACTTCGCCAAGGCCGGCGAGCAAAAGCAGCGGCGGTTGCAGCACTTCGCCGTCCATCACCGTGTGCGCTTTGGCCTTGTAGCCAAGGTTGCGGATTTGCTGCGCGATGACGCCGCCGAGTAGTGAGAACCGCAGGTAGGCGCGCATGCTCTGCGCCACGGCGATCCAGTCATCGCCCGAGCTGCCTTCTGTGGTGTCAAAGCCTTGGTCGATGATCATGCTGATGGCTTGATCGTGCGGCGGAACGAGGATTTCGCCTGTCGCGTCGTGGCTGTACCATGTCCAGTCAGGGCAGCGCGATGTGCCGACAGCGTCAACGCCGAGAAAGTAGCTCGCGGCTTTTACATTGGCGGCGTTGCGTTCGGCATCTGTTGGCTTTGTTACGGCTTTGCTTTCTCCGTCTTGCAACAGCACGAAGGCGCCCAAAGCGCGGCGCTGGGCGAAGGCGGGCGCGGCTTTGCGCACATAGTGCCCGCCCTTGGCGTTGTCTTGCGGGGCCTTGCCCATGTCGCCAAACTGCGCACGCGCGAACAAGTCGGCGCGCTTGGGGACGCGGGCGACATTGGCCTCGTCGATGTAGGTTGTCGGGGTCTCAACCCGCTTGAGCCGCTCAAAAGGGTGCGCGCCTTTGACATAGTCGCGCCGCGCGTAGGGGTCGCGCCCCAGCGCTGACTTTGAATGGCCCTTGCCGAGCCACCAGCCGGGGGCAAACCTGGCTTGCTCGGCCCAAGGCGCGAGCGGCTTGTCGTGGGCGACGGGCATGTCTGTGCTGACGGCGGCAAGGCCAAAGCGCGTGCCAAGCCACGGCGCATGCGCCTGCCCGTCTTGCACCGTGCAAAGCCCGGCGGCAACGGCGAGCTGGCCTAAGTCAAGGTCAGTCGAGGTTTCGGTATGGGCGCGCGCGGAGAAGCCGAGCAGGCGAATGTAGTTTGAGATCACATTGGCTGTTTCGGCTCCGAGCAAGGCTGCCCGGTGGGCCTGTGCGCCGATGATCCAGTCAGAACCTGCCTCATCGGCGCGCGGATCGCGGTTGTATTCGACGAGAAACACCAGCGTGTTGGTGTGCCCCGCGATGCTCTGTGGCTTGGCGGCCATGCTCTCGCGTAAGTCGGCCATGATCACGTCGATGCCTGAGGCGAGCGTCTTGGTCTGGCGGGTTTGCAAGGCTTTCGAGAGGCGGGCGATGTCGGGGTTGTGGCGGGGTGTTGCGAGCCAAGCAGACGCAGGCACGGGGCCGCAGCCGACCATCGACATATCGTTGAAGTATGCGAAAGCCTTGAGGTGATCGGCGCGCTCGACGGGGCTGTCGGGAATGCCAGCCTTGGCAGGGTTTACAAAGCCGTCGCGAATGGCGTCGAGCATGGCGGCAAACTCGCCCATCGCATTGACGATGCTTTCGGGCTGCTCGGGGCGACGAAAACTCAGCTCGGGGCGCGGCGCAAGGCTGGCGAGGTCAGGCAAGGCATCAACGCGCTTGAGGGTTTCAAGCGGATAGGGGCCAAGATGCACCGGCCTTTTGCGGCTTGAAAAGAACTTATAGCCCATGTCACGACCTCCCGTTCGCACGCTCATGCTGCGCCGAATAAGAGAGGGATTCAATTCCCTTTCCAAATCTGGGATACGTGGTGCAACGCCAGATAAAGGAATCACCCATGTCGCTTACGCCCGACCACATCCCCGCTGACCTTTTGCCAGTGATGGAAGCTCTCACGCGGATTGGCCGCGACGTTGCAGGCATCATCGCGCACGGTGCGCTGGGCGAGTCGCTTTCTGTAGAGGTGGGTGAGAACAGCGATGGCGATGGCCAAAAAGCGCTTGATGTGATGGCTGACGAGATGTTTGAAGCCGCGCTGCGCGAGACTGAGGTGAAGTATTATGCCTCTGAGGAACAAGAGACGGTGCTCGACTTGGGCGCTGGCAAATACGCGCTGGCAATTGACCCGCTGGATGGCTCGTCAAACATTGATGTGAATGTGTCTATAGGGACGATCTTTTCGATTTTTGAAGCCAAAGAGGGCGCTGAGGAAAGTTTCCTGCGCCCGACCCATGAGCAGATCGCGGGCGGCTATATTGTTTTTGGCCCACAAACAGGCATGGCCGTGACGTTCGGCGACGGAGTGCTGATCTACGCGATGGACCCTGCGACGGGTGAGTTTATTTTGGTGGAAAACGGTAAGAGCATTCCGGCGAGCACCAAGGAATATGCCATTAACGCAAGCAACCGACGCAACTGGGCGGCGGGCGCGCGCAGCTATATCGAAGAGTGTGAGGCGGGCGAGACTGGTGCCAAGGGCAAGAATATGAACATGCGCTGGGTGGCGAGCCTTGTGGCCGAGACACACCGGATTTTGACACGCGGTGGTGTGTTCCTTTATCCGGCTGATGCACGTGAAGGCTATGCGCAGGGCCGCCTGCGCATGGTTTACGAATGCGCGCCGATTGCCTTTCTGATCGAACAGGCGGGCGGGTTGGCCCACGATGGCACCACGCGTATTCTGGACAAGACCGCGCCTGAGTTGCACGGGCGCACGCCCTTTATCTTTGGCTCAAGCGACGAAGTGAAGCGCGTGAAAGAGCACTACGAGGCGTAACTTCGAATTTCGCTGCGCGAAATCCGACCTGATGGGGGGGGAGCGGCGTAAATTGGAAGGAGGAGCATGCTCTATTTTGGAATGGAATTTGTGACTGAAACGCCTAAATCACTCGCAATATACGACTGAAACGCGAGAAAAGACTGCAAAAAAGGGCTGCTATCCAAATCCAAACCGCACCTTTTCTACCGTTCATTGCCCTTCAACCTCCGGAAGCGCAGAGAGGCGGGCATAGCGTCTGCCAGCAAACCTTTGATTGCCTCGGCATTCTTCCGCCTGGCGCTACCTCGCTCGTACGGGCGCGCCTGAGTGGGCGCACTTTTCCCCAGCGGTGTGATGGCTGGCCGTGACGGCCGCGTGTTTAATCTCGCGGATCCGCAGGCCATCAAAGCGCGTTTCAAATGGGCGGCGTTGATTTGCCCGTTGATTACGATCACCAGCAAGACAAGCCGAAAGTGAAAGCTAAACCGAGTTTCAACGGCTCTGAAAGGTGCTTTTAACGTCGCTTCAAAGGCTGCAATTGATGCTTTGCCGCTTGCGACACGCCCATCACAGAGCATCGGGAAAAGCACCGCACTGGGCGACCTGCTAAAACTGGGCGACCTGCCAGAATTGATACGGACCTCGAGTTGAAAGCGTTTATTAGCGCCCGAATTGACCGCCTGACTTACCTCGAAATAGCAACCGCAGTTGCCGGCTATTTCCCTGCAAAGCGACGTGTCAGCAAAACCGCAATTCACGCATGGTGGCAACGGGAACAGAAGTGTTAACCATCCCCAAATTACATCATGAGCCCCCTAGTCGTCTGGGCGTCTTAGGCATGTCTGCGGCTGGGTGGGGTAAGCTCATCACACCGCTAAAATGGTTTGCCAAAGCTGGCCTTCGATTTATCCCCT